>CAZFXO010000032.1:0-37408 GCA_964523045.1 uncultured Dechloromonas sp.
CGACGGCGTCGAGCGCGGCGACGGCGGCGTAGCGCAGGCTGACGCCCTGCAGGCGGGCGACCGGCGCGGCGTCCATGGCGCCTTACTCCGCAGCGGGTTGCAGGGCAGCCGGCCAGGCGACGCCAGGGTCGAGCCGGACGTAGCCGACGCCGGGCATGCCGCCCTTGGCCAGGTCGCGGTGCGCCGCCAGCCAGGCCGGATCGGCGCGCAGCTTGACGCGGAACATCAGCTTTTCCCGCTCGCTGCGCGTTTCCACCTCGCGCGGCGTGAATTGCGCCTGCGGCGCGACGAAGGTAACACTGGCCGGGATCGGCTGCCCGGGCAGCGCGTCGAGGACGATGCGCGCCTCGGCGCCAAGCGCGACGCGGCCGGCGATCTCGGTGGACAGGTAGATGCTCATGAACATGTCGTCGAGATCGACCAGGGTCAGCGCCTTGCCGCCCGCCGCCAGCACCTCTCCCGGCTCGGCCAGGCGGTAGAGGACGCGGCCGCTGACCGGCGCCTTCAGCTCGCTGTCGGCCAATGTCGCCTGCAATGCCTCGACCCGCGCCTGCGCCGCCAGCACCGCCGCCTCGGCCTCGCCGACCTTGCCCTGGGCCTGCGCCATGCCGGCGCGCGCGCCTTCCATGCCGGTGACGTCGCTGTCGAGCTTGTTGCGGCTGATGAAGCCGCGGCCGACCAGTTCTTCGGAACGCTGCAGGGTCTTGCCGGCCAGGCTGACGTCGGAGCGCGATTTGCGCACGCCGGCCTGCGACTGCGCCAGCGCCTGGCGCGCCTGTTCAACCTGGGCCTGGGCGGCGCGCAACTGCGCCTGCAGATCATCGGCGTCAAGCCGGCCGACCACGGCACCGGCCGCGACGAGGTCGCCCTCATGCGGCAGCAGTTCGCTCAGACGGCCGGCGAGTTTGCTGGCGACGTCGACCTCGGTCGCTTCCAGCCGCCCGTTGCCGTCGACAATCCCGGCGGGCAGGCCAGCCCGGGGCTGCAGGTAGAAATGGATGGAGACGGCAACGGCTGCCGCGGCCAGAAGCCCGAAAATCAGCGGCTTGATGAAGCGGTTCGGTTTCATGAGACACCCCGAAGAATTAATGACCGCCCGGTCACTATTTGCTTCGATTATAGGCCCGGCGGCGATCTCCGGCCAGCCACGGCGATCAATCCCGGGGCGGCGAAAAGATCAGCCAGGCGCCAGCGAGCGCGACAAGCAGGGGAATTTCGAACAGGAAGGGGAAGTGCCAGGCGAGCGCGACGCTGGCCCCGACGAGGAGGATATAGAGCAGTAAGCGCAAGGCGGCTCCGGTCGGTGGTTGGCGGGTCCGGTGAGATTCGAACTCACGATGGGTTTCCCCACGCCGGTTTTCAAGACCGGTGCATTCAACCGCTCTGCCACAGACCCGTTAGCGGCCGGCATGATAGCACAGCCCCTCCGGGGGCGGAGGGTAATGATCATCGCATTTGAAACTTCCGGCGGTCTCGGCTAGTCTTAGCCTTCGTCACAACCTGAAACGGAGTTTTCCGACCATGACCACCAACTTCGAAGTCGCCCGCCAGGGTGCCGGTACTTACGCGCCGCAGCAGAACCGCGTGCTGCGCAATACCTACATGCTGCTCGGCCTGTCGATGGTGCCTACCGTGCTCGGCGCGCTGGCCGGGATCCAGATCGGCTTCTCGTTCTTCGCCGGCAGCCCGCTGATTTCCTTCATCCTGTTCATGGCCATCGCCTTCGGCTTCATGTGGGGTATCGAACGGAACAAGGATTCCGGCCTCGGCGTCGCGCTGCTGCTCGGCTTCACCTTCTTCATGGGCCTGATGCTGTCGCGCATCCTGCAGTTCGCGCTCGGCTTCTCCAACGGCGGCTCGATGATCGCCCTGGCGGCCGGCGGCACCGGTGCCATCTTCCTTGTCCTGTCGTCGATCGCCGCCACCAGCAAGCGCGATTTCACCGGCATGGGCAAGTTCCTGTTCGCCGGCCTCATCCTGGTTCTGCTGGCCATCGTCGCCAACATCTTCTTCCAGATTCCGGCGCTGTCGCTGGCGATCTCGGCGGCGGTCATCGGCATCTTCTCGGCCTACATCCTGTACGACATCAGCCGTATCGTCCATGGCGGCGAAACCAACTACGTCACCGCCACGCTGGCCGTCTATCTGGATGTGTACAACATCTTCGTCAGCCTGCTGCAACTGATCATGGCGCTGACCGGCGAGCGCGACTGAAACAGCCCACTGCGGGGCGGGGGGCGGCTACGGCCGCCCTTTTTCATGGGCGCTCGAAAAGGGCGATCGACTCGACGTGGGCAGTGTGCGGGAACATGTTGACGATGCCCGCCGCCGCCAACCGGTAACCTTGCACGGCGGTTAGCACGCCGGCGTCACGGGCCAGCGTCGCCGGGTTGCAGGAAACGTATACGATGCGCCGCGGCGCATCGGCGCCGAGCGCCTTGCACACTTCGACCGCGCCTTCGCGCGGCGGATCGATCAGCATCTTGTCGAAGCGGCCGAGCTTGGCCAGCGATTGCTCGGTACACTCGAACAGGTTGGCGACACCGAATTCGACCCGTTCGCCGAGGCCGTTGGCGATTGCCGCCTCGCGGCCGCGGGCGACCAGCGCCGGACTGCCTTCGATGCCGACCACCGAGGCGCCGCTGCGGGCGATCGGCAGCGTGAAGTTGCCGAGACCGCAGAACATGTCGGCGATCCGCTCGCCCGGCTGCGGATCGAGCAGACGCAGGGCACGGCGGACCATGACGCGATTCACCGCGTGGTTGACCTGGGTGAAGTCGGTCGGCCGGAAATCGAGTTCGAGGCCAAATTCAGGCAAAGTGTAGGAGAGTCGCGGCCCGGGCAGCGGATAAAAGCGCTGCGCGCTGTCCGGTCCTTTCGGCTGCAGGTAGATCACCACATCGTGATGGTCGGCGAAAGCGCGCACCGCTTTCTCGTCCGCAGCCGTCAGCGGTTGCAGGATACGAAACACCAGCGTCGTGCAGTGTTCGCCGACGGCGACCTCGATCTGCGGCAGGCGGTCGGCGATGCTCAGCCCGCCGATCAGCTCGCGCAAGGGCATGAGCAGGTCGGAAACATGCGGCGGCAGGACCAGGCAACTGTGGATGTCGGCAATGTAGCTGCTACGCCATTCGTGGAAGCCGATCAGCATGCCGCCACGCGACTCGACCTTGCGCACGCCCAGCCGCGCCCGGTGACGATAGCCCCAGGGGGCGCCGTGAATCGGCGGCAGGATGGTCTCGGCGCGGACACGGCCGATGTGCCACAAGCTGTCTTCAAGCACGCGCTGCTTGGCGGCAATCTGCGCTGAGGGTTCCATGTGCTGCATCGCGCAGCCGCCGCAAATGCCGAAATGCGGACAGGCCGGCGCAACACGGGCAACCGATGGCTTCTGGACCTGTACCAGGTGCGCCAGCTCGTACTTCGGCTTGCGCCGGAAACTTGCGTATTCGACCGTTTCCCCGGGCAGCGCCCCATCGACGAAGATGGCCTTGCCGTCCTCGCGAACGATGCCGCGGGCTTCGTGGTCCAGCGATTCGACTTTCCCGATCGGCACGGTCGCCTCCGATAAAAGCGCGAATTCTATCAATCGGGTATATTTGACGCCATGGCTCGCGAACTGATCGAATCCTGGACCGACTATCTGGCCGCCGTCGACCGCTTGCTGCCGCTCGCCAAGCGACAGCTCTGCATCTACGACGACGATCTGGCACAACTGGGCCTCGAGAACGGCAGCCGCCAGGAACATCTCGGGCAATTTCTGGCGAATGCCAAGGAACAGCCCCTACGCATCGCCCTGCGCGACGGTGCGCACTTCCAGAACCGAAGCCCGCGCCTGCAGCGACTGCTGACCCCATGGATGCACCGGGCCGAAGTCCGGCAAACACCACCCGACCTGGCAGGTCTGCGCGACAGCATGATCATCGTCGATGCCCGCCATGCCCTGGTCCGCTTCGAAAAGGCCCTGCCGCGCAGCGTCCTGCTGATCGACGACAGCGTCGGCGTAATGCCATATTTGGAACGTTTTGAGGAAATCTGGCAAGCGACGCGCAAAAATTTGCTGCAAACTCCGCTCGGACTGTGACGGACTGTGACATTTGCGTATTGCGCCGCGCTGCAACATTTTTTTTGCGCTATAATTTTCGGCGGTTCGGTGTAAACCGACCGAACAAATCTATTCGGATTTATTTGCTTCTTGTCGATAAGGAAATCTCATGAACAAGTCCATTCTCGCCGCTGCCCTGCTCGCCCTTGCCCTGACCGCTTGCGGCAAAAAGGAAGAACCGGTTGCTGCCGCTCCGGCTCCGGCCCAAGAACAAGCTGCTGCCCCGGCTGCTGCCGCTCCGGCTGCTGCCCCGGCTGAAGCTGCTGCCGCTCCGGCCGCCGCTGCCCCGGCTGACGCTGCTGCCGCTCCGGCCGCTGCCGTTGTTGACGCCGCCAAGGCTGCCGTTACCGAAGAAGTCAAGAAGTAATATTCCTGACCAGGTAACGAAAAACGGGGCTTCGGCCCCGTTTTTTATTGCCCTGCGCGCAGCGGACGATGCCGCTGCGCAACAAGTACAGGCTATTCCAGCTGCTGCTGCAACAAGCCCAGAATCTTCTTCGCCGTTTCCGACTTGTCGGTACCGCCTTCGCTGCTCAGGATCTGGACCGTGGAACTGCCGCCACCATCCTCGACATGGATGCGGAACTGTTCGCGCGAAGCCGCCGACTTGTCGTCGCTCTTCCAGAAGGCCAGGCGCGACAGCAGACCGTCGCTCTTCTTGCTGGCATTGTCCTGCTCGGGATCGACGTAACGGACGAAGTAGATGCCGCGCGAGCGATCGCGATCCTCGACGGTGAAACCGACGCGATCCAGCGCCAGGCCGACACGACGCCAGGCGCGGTCGAAACGGTCGAAGACTTCAAGCTTGCCGCTACCGTCGTCAGCCCGCGTCAGACGCGCCCGCGGCTCGCTCTTGGGCGTCGCCAGCGCAGCTTCGGCGCGTCTTTCCTCGGCACCGAGGCGCACCATAAGGCGGCGCAGCATTTCCGCTTCCAGTTCCGGATCGGCGGCACGCGGCTGCCAACGGGTGTCTTCCTTGGCCGAAGAGGTATAGACCTCTTCCATTGCCCGGTGACTGATGTAGATCTCGGTGGTCCCCGGCTGCGCCCCCGGCTCCAGGCGGGTGCGGAACTTGTCGCGCTCGCCGCTGGAATAGAGGGAATCGATGATGCGGCCCAGGGTGTTGCGGATGATGTCGGACGGAATCTTGGCGCGGTTTTCCGCCCAGTCGGTTTCCATCACGCCAGCTTCCGGGCGTTCGATATTGACGATGAAACCGGTTTCCTGCCAGAACTCCTTGATCGGGTCCCACAGGGCCTCGGGCGCCGAGTTGACGACCAGCCAGCGTTGGTTGCCAGAGCGCTCGACGCGCACCTTGTCCACCTTGGGCAGCACCGCCGATTGCCCGGCCTGCGCTTCCGGTGCCCGTTCGGCGGCATAGGCGGAGAACGTGGCCGAGCCCTTGCCGGCGTCGTCCGGCACCAAGTAGCGATCGTCACGGCTCAACTGGGTGAGGTCCGGCGGCACTTCGAGGGTGGGCACCTTGCCCGCCGACTTGTATTCGATCTTGCGCGATTCCGGCATGATGTTGCCGCTGCATCCAGCCACGGCAACCGCGACCAGACAGAGGGTGAGACCGGAAATCCGATGATTCATTGTCTTCATGCTTTCTTTCATACCTCGATACCGGCCTGGCGCATTGCCGCCAGGACACGTGCCTGACCAGCTTCCGCCAGCGGCGTCAGCGGCAGGCGAATGCCTTCGGGCATCAGGCCCATGCGGCTGACCGCCCACTTGACGGGGATCGGGTTGGCCTCGCAGAACAGGTCACGATGCAGGCCGAGCAGGCGGAAATGGATTTCCTTGGCACGCGCGACCTCGCCGGCGGCGGCGGCGACGCACATTTCGTGCATCAGGCGCGGCGCGACGTTGGCGGTCACCGAAATGTTGCCGTGGAAACCGAGCATGATCGACAGCACACAGCTCAGGTCGTCACCGCTGTACAGGGCGAAACCTTGCGGCGCGCGCTGGATCAGGTCGCAGGCGCGATCCATGTTGCCGGTCGCATCCTTGACGCCGACGATGCCGGGCACTTCGGCGAGGCGCAGGATAGTGTCGTTGCTCATGTCGGCGACGGTGCGGCCGGGCACGTTGTAGAGCAGCACCGGCAGATCGACGGCTTCGGCGATCGCCTTGAAGTGGCGGTAGAGGCCTTCCTGCGTCGGCTTGTTGTAATACGGCACGACCGACAGCGCCATGTCGGCGCCCGCCTTCTTGGCGAAACGCGTCAGCTCGATGGCTTCCGCCGTCGAATTGGCGCCGGTGCCGGCGATCACCGGGATGCGGCCGGCGGCGTGTTCGACCGTCACGCGGATCAGTTCGCAGTGCTCGTCGACGTCGACGGTAGGGGATTCGCCGGTGGTTCCGACAATGACGATGCCGTCGCTACCTTCCTGGACGTGGAAGTCGACCAGGTTGCGCAGGGCGTTGAAATCGAGGCTGCCATCCTCGTGCATGGGCGTGACGATGGCGACAATGGATCCGGTAATCATGGCCTGTTTACAAATAAATAATCCGGTGATTGTAACTGAAGGCTTCCGGCAGGGGAAAGGCAGGCGGTAAGCAATTGTTATCCGCCTGGCAACCAGCGCAGCCGGGCGCGGCTCAAGCGCATCCGGCCAGCCGGCAGTTGCAGTTCGGGATGACGGTCGGGTGCGGCGTCCTGCAACTGGCGGACGAACTCGTCGAGACGGCTGGCCGCCGGCGGCTGCCAGCCCAGTTGCTGCAGGCGCCAGCGCAGCAGGTTCTTGAGCCGGGCCGGGGCCAGTTCGCGCAATTGCGGCAGGCGCGCCGCGTCGCCGTCGGCGACGCGCTGCCAGTCAAGCTCGGCCAGCGCGTCGAGCAGTTCGGCGGCTTCGGCGAAATGCCCGGCGGCGCGGGCGAGCGCCGCCTCGGCGCCGGGAAAGCGGGCACTCAGCTCGGGCAGGATGCGGTGACGCAGGAAATTGCGCGACAACCGCGTGTCGTCGTTGCTTTCGTCGTCGATCCAGGCGAGGCCGTGGGTTTGCGCGTGCGCATCGATTTCCGCGCGCGCCGTACCGAGCAGCGGACGCAGCAGGCGCAAGCCGTGGCCGTCGCGTTCGCCGCGCATGCCGGCGGCGCCGTCGACACCGCTGCCACGCAGCAGGTTGAAAAGGACGGTCTCGGCCTGGTCGCCACGATGCTGCGCCAGCAGCAGCGTGCCACCGGGCCCGGCGCAATCAGCGAAGGCCGCGTAACGGGCGGCGCGGGCGGCGGCTTCCAGCCCTTGGCCGGCGGCCAGATCGACGACCACCGGGACGACGGTCAGCGGCACGCCAAGCCGCGCGCAGACGCCACGGCAGAAATCGGCCCAAGCGTCGGCCTGCGGCGACAGGCCATGGTGCACATGGATCGCCGCGAGCCGGTCGGCCAGCGGCAGATGGCTCAGCAGGTCGAGCAGGACGATGGAATCGCGCCCGCCGGAGAGGCCGAGATGGACGGTCGCGCCGGGAGCGATGCGGGCCGCGGCGAAAGCGCCGACCCGCTGGAGAAGGTCAGTCGGCAGGCTGTTCCTTGAACCGGCCATAGCTCATCAGGCGCTCGTAACGCTGCGCCAGTAGGGCGTCGACCGGCAGCCCGGAAAGCTGCTTGAGCGCATCCTGCAAGGCCTTCTTCAGGTTGGCCGCCATCGCGACGTGATCGCGGTGGGCACCGCCAAGCGGTTCGTTGACGATGCGGTCGATCAGGCCCAACGTCTTCAGGCGCTGCGCCGTGATACCCATGGTTTCGGCGGCTTCCGGCGCCTTATCGGCGCTCTTCCAGAGGATGGAAGCGCAGCCTTCCGGCGAGATCACGGAATAGGTCGAATACTGCAACATCTGCACGGTGTCGCCGACGGCGATCGCCAGCGCGCCGCCGGAACCGCCCTCGCCGATGATGGTGACGATCACCGGCACCTTCAATTCAGCCATCACATAGAGATTGCGGCCGATCGCCTCGGATTGGCCGCGTTCCTCGGCACCGATGCCGGGATAGGCGCCAGGCGTGTCGACGAAGGTCAGCACCGGCAGGCCGAACTTCTCGGCCAGCTTCATCAGGCGCAGCGCCTTGCGGTAGCCTTCCGGGCGCGGCATACCGAAGTTGCGGTAAATCTTTTCCTTGGTATCGCGGCCCTTCTGGTGGCCGATGACGACCACCGGCTGGCCGTTGAAGCGGGCCAGGCCGCCGACGATCGCATGGTCGTCGGCAAAGGCGCGATCGCCGTGGAGTTCTTCGAAATCGGTGAAGATGTGTTGGATGTAATCGAGCGTATACGGACGTTGCGGGTGCCGGGCGACCTGCGAAATCTGCCACGGCGTCAGCTTGGCATAGACGTCCTTGGTCAACTGGGCGCTTTTCTTTTCCAGGCGGCCGATCTCGTCCGAGATATCGACCGCGGAATCATCCTGGACGAAACGCAACTGTTCGATCTTGGCTTCGAGCTCGGCAATCGACTGCTCGAAATCGAGGAAACTGATTTTCATGGACTACTCGATTCTGAAGTTGGCGCGCATTTTACCCCAAAGGTCAGAAGGGCAATGCGTCAGTACTCGACCGCTACCGGATCGAGGCTGCGCCACAGATACCAGGTTGCCACCGAGCGCCACGGCCGCCAGCGTTCGCCGACGCCCGCCAGTTCGCGGCGGCTGGGTCGGGTGCCGGCGAAGTAATGCTGGGCGATCGCCCGTTGCAGGCCGATATCGTCGAGCGGGAAGACATCCGGGCGCATCAGGTTGAAGATCAGGAACATCTCCGCCGTCCACCGGCCGATGCCGCGCACCCGGCACAGCTCGACGATCAGCGTCTCGTCGTCGAGACGATGCCAGCCATCGGGGTCGAGGCGACCGTCGAGGAAATGCGCGGCGAGGTCGGCCAGGTATTCGATCTTGCGCTGCGACAGCCCGCAACCGACCAGCCCCTCGCGCCCCAGGGTCGCCACCGCCGCCGGCGACAGCGTGCCGACGCGCTCGACGAACCGCCCCCAGACCGCATCGGCGGCCTTCACCGATATCTGCTGGCCGACCACCGAGCGCGCCAGCGTGGCGAACGGGTCACCGCGCGAGGCCAGCGCGGCACCCGCGTGCGTTTCGATGAGGGCGGCCAGCGGCGCATCGAGCGCGGCCAGCGCGCGCGTTGCCTCGGCCCAGTAGTCGGGAATCATGGCCAGCATGATCCCACAAGGCCGCCCCGGCCAAAATCGAAAAATCGTCGCGGCGCCCCATCTTGTTATAACTAAAGATTTGCTAAAATCGGCAAAAGACCACCAAGACACACACCATGCCACTGCCCGGCTACGATTTCATTCACCCCCTGCTCGACCACGGCGACCGTCACGCCGCCTATTTCGTCGAGAGCAATGCGCCGACCGCCAGCCCGAGCGACCAAGACATTCCGGCCCACCCGTTGTTCGACGGCTTCGACCACCGCCAACCCTGGTTCCTCGCCGCCGCCCCGCTGGCTGCCGACAGTGCCGAACGCATCATCCCGTGCTTCCGCGCCTGCCGCGACGATGCCGGCGAACTGGAAGCCGCCTTGCGCCAGATGAAACGCAAGCTGGCCCTGATCGCCGCGCCGGAACGCAAACTGCCGGCCAGCGGCGCCTGGGACTACCTGCTGCTGCCGGTCAGCCAAGCTCGCGTTCAACCGCCGTACACGCTGCTCGGCCTGGCAACGCGCACAGTGATCGTCGCCACCGAGGTACAGACGCACAGCGACCGCGACTGGGCACTGGCCAACGCCTGCACCTTCTGCACCGGCGAATACCTGCTGACGCGCAGCGCCAATGGCAGGAAGGCCGACACGACGCGCCAGAAGATGCTCAAGCTGCTTGCCCTGATTGCCCAGGATGCCGACACCGCCGAGCTTGACGAAGTCTTCCGCCAGGAAAGCAAGCTTTCCTACAGCCTGCTGCGCCTGGTCAATTCGGCGGCGATGGCGCCGCGCACGCCGATCACCTGTTTTTCCCAGGCAATCAACATGCTCGGCCGCCGCCAACTGCAACGCTGGCTGCAACTGCTGGTCTATGCCGACCCGGACAACGAGCTGCACCCCAACCCGCTGCTCTACAAAGCTGCCGTGCGCGGCCGGCAGATGGAGTTGTTGATGCAGGCCCTCGCCCCCCTGGCCGAACAGGCCACGACGACCGGCGACGGCGCCTTCATGATCGGCAGCTTTTCGCTACTCGACGTCCTGCTCAACATGTCGATGCCGGAAATCCTGCAGCAACTGCCGCTGGCGCCGGCCATCAACGATGCCCTGGCGCATCACGCCGGCCCGGCCGGCAAGCTGTTGCGGGCGCTGGATGCCGCCGACCGGCGCAACTACGCAATCGCCGCCGGCCTGCTCGACGAACTGGCGATTGCTCCGGCAGCCTTCCGCGACGCCCAGATGCAGGCCCTGCAGTGGGCTGGGCGCATCCACGTCGCCGCTTGATCAGCCGAAACGACCGCTGAGGAAGGGGTTGTAGCGGCGCTCCTCGCCCAGCGTGGACATCGGCCCGTGGCCGGGGATGAAGGCGACGTCGTCGCCGAGCGGAAACAGCTTGTCCTTGATCGAGGCGATCAAGGTCGCGTGGTCACCACGCGGGAAGTCGGTGCGCCCGATCGAACCCTGGAACAGCACGTCGCCGACCTGCGCCAGCCGGCTCGGCGCATGGAAGAAGACGACATGCCCCGGCGTGTGGCCGGGGCAGTGCAGGACGTCGAGTTCGACCTCGCCGAAACGCACCTTGTCGCCGTCGGCCAGCCAGCGGTCCGGCGTGAAGGGCGCCGTGTCCGGAAAACCGAACATCCGGCTCTGCTGGCCCATGGCATCGATCCAGAAAGCGTCCTCGGCCTGCGGTCCCTCGACCGGCACGCCGGTTTTGGCGACCAGCGCGGCGACACCGCCAGCGTGGTCGATGTGGCCGTGCGTCACCAGCACCTTGGCCAGCGTCAGCCCCTCGGCCGCCAGCGCGGCAAGAATGCGATCGACATCGCCGCCGGGATCGATCACCGCCGCCTGACGGGTCTGTTCGCACCAGAACAGCGTGCAGTTCTGCTCGAAGGGCGTGACGGGAACAATTTGGTAGCGCATGGCGAAACGGAAGAATGGATGAGGGTGGCGATTATCGCATGGCGGCAGACTTGCCCGCCGTCGGCCCGGCCCTTACACTGCCTGCCATCCGGGCCCGCCGCCCGTTCTGCGAGCGAGATGCGCATGATCGACGCCCCCCTGCCCGACCGCGATGCCTGGGTGCTGCTGTTCAGCAACAGCAGCCTGCCGGTCCTGCGCGCCACCCGGCGCCGGCTCGACGAAATGCGCGCCAATCTCGATACCCTGGACGCCCGCGAACTGGCCCAACTGATCCTGCACGACCCGATCATGACCGTGCGCGTGCTCGCCTACATTCAGCCCTTCCGTGGCCGCTCGCTGCAGCACGACATCGCCACCATCGCCGGCGCCGTGATGATGTCGGGCCTGTTTCCCTTCTTCCGCCGTTTCGACGCCCTGCCGACGATCGAGAACACGCTGCACGGCGGCGATCCGCACGCCCTGCTCGGCGTCCTCCACATCATCCGCCGCGCCCAGCGCGCCGCCGACTACGCGCAGGACTGGGCGGTCTGGCGCCACGACATCAACCTGGAGGAAGTGCGCATTGCCGCACTCCTCCATGACCTCGCCGAAATCCTCGTCTGGTGCTTCGCGCCGGCGCTGGGCCTGCGCATCCTGGCGCTGCTCCAGGCCAACCCCGGCCTGCGCAGCGCCGACGCCCAGCAGCAGGTGCTGGGGCTGACTTTCCAGGAAATCCAGCTCGCCCTGTGCAAGGTCTGGCATCTGCCCGATCTGCTGACCCAGTTGATCGACGACAGCCAGGGCGACAATCCGCGCGTCCGCAACGTCTCGCTGGCCGTCCGCCTGGCCCGCCACTCGGCGCAGGGCTGGGACAATCCGGCGCTGCCGGATGACTACCGCGACATTGGCGCCCTACTCAACCTGAACTCGCAGGCGGTGCGACAGCACCTCGGCGTTCCCGAAACTGCTACCGGCGATCAGCCGCAGTAATTGAGGTTGGCCCAGTCGAGCAGCAGCTCGGGCATCTGGTAGGCCATGAAGATCAACGCCAGCAGGATCAGCAGGGCGGCGATGCCAGCCCCGGCGAGCACGGATTTCCAGTGCGGCTTCACGCGCCGGCCGGCCGCAGCAGCGGCTTTTCGTTGACCGGCCAGGAACAGAGCGCGGCCAGCACCGAAAGGACGATGGAAATCGTCCATGCCAGACTGTAAGAGCCGGTCTCGTCGAAGATCCGCCCGCCCAGCCAGGCACCGAGGAAGCTGCCCAACTGGTGGCCGAGGAAGACGATCCCGGCCAGCATCGACAGGTAGCGCAGGCCAAAGATCTGCGCCACCAGGCCATTGGTCAGCGGCACCGTGCCCAGCCAGAGGATGCCCATCACCGCCGCGAAGCCCCAAGCGCTCGCCGTCGTCAGCGGCAGCAGCATGAAGATCAGGATGGCCACGCCGCGTATCGCGTAGATCGCCACCAGCAGGTTCTTCTTGCTGCCGCGCCCGCCGGCCCAGCCGAAGAAGAAGGAGCCGAAGATGTTGAACAGCCCGATCAGCGCCACCGCCGTCATGCCGACGTTGGCGCTCAGCCCGCCATCGACCAGGAAGGACGGCAGGTGGAGCATGATGAAGGCGGTCTGGAAGCCGCACACGAAATAGCCCCAGAACAGGTAGTGGAAGCTCTTCTGCGTTGTGGCCTCGCGCAGCGCCTCGCCGATCGACTGGCCGCCGCCGGCGGCCGGCTTGTGGCCGTCGGCCATGGCATACGCCAGCGGAGCGATCAGGCCGACGCCGCAGGCGAGCAGGACCAGCGCGCTCTGCCAGCCCCAGGCGTTGATCAGCGCCTGGCCGATTGGCAGCACCGCGAACTGGCCGAAGGAGCCGCCGGCGCCGGCAATGCCGAGCGCCAGGCTGCGCCGCTCCGGCGTCGTGTGGCGGCCGATGACGCCCATGATCACGGCGAAGGTCGTCCCCGACAGGCCGAGCCCGATCAGCACGCCGGCCGACAGATCGAAGGCAAGCGGCGAACTGGCCTGCGCCATCAGCACCAGGCCGAGCGCGTAGAGGATCGCCGCGCCGAAGACGGTACGCCCGGCGCCATGGCGATCGGCAAAAGCCCCGGCAAACGGCGAGGCCAGCCCCCAGACCAGGTTCTGGATGGCGATGGCGAAGGAGAAGGTCTCGCGGCTCCAGCCGTGCGCCATCGTCATCGGCTGCAGGAAAAGGCCGGCGGTGTGGCGCACGCCCATCGACAGGGTGAGGATCAGGCCGCCGATGACCAGGATCAGCAGCGGCGTGCGCCAGGAAGTTCGGGACAGAGTCATGACGCTTCGATTGCCGCGGTCAGTTCGGGTTCCCGGCGCGCGCCTCGAGCGCTTCCCAGCGTTCGAGCAAGGCCGTCAGTTCGTCGTCGATCGTTGCCAGGCGCGCCGAAGCGTTCTGCGCTCCCTGCGCGTCGCGCTGGTAGAGGCCGGGGTCTTCGAGCAATGCGGTCAGCTTCGCCTGTTCGGCTTCCAGCGCGGCGATCTTCTCCGGCAGCGCCTCCAGTTCGCGCTGCTCCTTCCAGCTCAGCTTGTCGGCCTTCGTCTTCACCGCTTCGACCGGTTTCGCCGCCTTGGTCTCGGCTTTCGGCTTGTCGGCCGGCGCCTTGGCCAGGCTCGCCTGGTAGTTCGCCCAGTCGCTGTAGCCACCGGCGTATTCCTTCCAGACGCCATTGCCTTCGGCGGCGATGGTCTGGGTGACGACGTTGTCGAGGAAGGTGCGGTCGTGGCTGACCAGGAACAGCGTGCCGTCGTAGTCCTGGAGCAGTTGTTCGAGCAGTTCGAGGGTGTCGATGTCGAGGTCGTTGGTCGGTTCGTCGAGGACCAGCACGTTGGCTGGCTTGGCGAACAGGCGGGCAAGCAGCAGGCGGTTGCGTTCGCCGCCGGAGAGCGAACTGACCGGCGAGCGGGCGCGCTCGGGCGCGAACAGGAAATCTTCCAGGTAGCCGATGACGTGTTTGCGGGCGCCGCCGATCTCGACCCAGTCGGAGCCCGGCGAGATGACGTCGGCCAGCGTCGAATCCGGATTGAGCTGGGTGCGGAACTGGTCGAAGTAGGCGATTTCCAGCTTCGTGCCCTGCCGTACCGTCCCCGCGTCCGCTTGCAGTTCGCCGAGGATGAGGCGCAGCAGCGTCGTCTTGCCGGCGCCGTTGGGGCCGATCAGGCCGATCTTGTCGCCGCGCTGGATGCGCGTCGAGAAATCGCTGACGATGCGGCGCGCGCCCCAGGACTTGCTGACGTGATCGAGTTCGGCGACCAGCTTGCCGCTCTTGTCGCCGCTTTCCAGCTGCAGGTTGACGCGCCCCATGCGCTCGCGCCGCGCCTGGCGTTCGGCGCGCAGGCGGTCGAGGCGCTGGACGCGGAACACCGCGCGCGTGCGCCGCGCCTCGACGCCCTTGCGGATCCACACTTCCTCTTCCTTGAGCAGCTTGTCAGCACGCGCGTTGGCCAGCGCCTCCTCGTGCAGCATCGCTTCCTTGCGCTGCTGGTACTGCGTGAAATTGCCGGGAAAACTCGCCAACTGCCCGCGATCGAGTTCGACGATGCGGGTGCTGACGCGGTCGAGGAAGGAGCGATCGTGGGTGATGAAGAGGAGCGTCACGCCGGATTCGATCAACAGCGTTTCCAGCCATTCGATGGCGGCGATGTCGAGGTGGTTGGTCGGCTCGTCGAGCAGCAGCACCTCCGGCGCCACGGCCAGCGCCTGGGCCAGCGCCAGGCGCTTCTTCTGGCCGCCGGAGAGGCTGCCGACCTGCGCCTCAGGATCGAGCCCGAAGCGGGCGATGACCTTTTCCGCCTGCGCCTCGTAGGCCCAGGCGCCGCGCGCTTCCAGTTCCTGTTGCAGTTGCGCCATGCGCGCCAGCAGCGCCTCATGATCGCCGCCTTCGCCCAGGCGGTGCGACACCGCGTGGTACTCGGCGAGCAGTGCCGAGGTCTCGCCCATGCCGGAAATCACCGCCTCGAACACCGAATGCGTCGGGTCGAAAGGCGGTTCCTGCGGCACGTAGCCGACGCGGATGCCGGGCTGCACCCAGACCTCGCCGTCATCGAGCCGGCCCTTGCCGGAACCGGCGGCGAGCGCCGCCAGCAGCGACGACTTGCCGGTGCCGTTGCGGCCGATCAGGGCGACGCGCTCGCCGGGATCGAGCTGGAATTCGGCGTGATCGAGCAGCGGCACGTGACCGTAGGCGAGGCAGGCAGCGGAAAGTTTCAGGTAGGGCATGGGCGGCAATGAAAACGGCGCCCCGCGAGGCGCCGATGTAATGGGAATGGCGGGATTCTAATCGTTCAGGTCGTGAAACGGGAAAGTTGTGCCTGCAGTTCGTCGGCCAGGTGTTCCAGCTCCTGTGCCCGCTGCTGGTTGCCCAAGGCGCGCTCGTTGGTGCCCTCGGCAGCCTGGGCGATGCGTTCGACGAGACGGGCGATCTCCTGGCTGGCGGCGCTCTGCTCGCGGGTGCCTTCGGCGATGTGCATGACCACGCCGACCGTTTCCTGGACGCGGGCGTCGATGCTGTTGAGCGCCTCGCCGGCTTCGCGCGCCAGGCCGACGCTGCTGCTCATGTTGCCGCTGACCGCCTGCATGCGTTCGACGGCGTTGCCCGTCTCCTGCAGGATCGCCGTCACCGTGGTCGAGATTTCCTGGGTCGACAGCGCTGTGCGTTCGGCCAGCTTGCGCACCTCGTCGGCGACGACGGCGAAGCCGCGGCCCTGCTCGCCGGCACGGGCCGCCTCGATCGCCGCGTTGAGGGCAAGCAGGTTGGTCTGCTCGGCGATCTCGCGGATGACGCCGACGACGCTGGAAATCTGCTTCGAGCGCTCGCCCAGCGATTCGATCAGTACCGCCGATTCGCCGATGTCACCGGCCACCCGTTCCAGTTCCTGCATGGTCCGGGTGACGACCTGGCGGCCGTTGGCGGTGACCGCCTTCGAGTTTTCGGAAATCTCCGCGGCATGGTTGGCATTGTCGGCGACCTGCGAGATGCTGACCGACAACTGCTCGACCGAAGCGGCGATGCCGGACGCCGACTGCGACGCCTGGCCGGCACTCTCCAGCGCCCGTTGTGCCGCCTCCTGCAAGGCATGCGCGGCATCGCCGACCTGCCCGGAGGTCTGCGCCGCGCCGCTGACCAGCCGGCGCATGCTCGCCGCCATCTCGTTGAAGGCGCTGGCAATCACGTGCACTTCGTTGCGACTGGCCGGATCGGCGTCGCGCACGGAAACCCGGAGATCGCCCGAGCTGATCCGGGAAACTTCGCCGACCAGTTGCGACAAACCGTGCAGCCGGGAGTTGACCAGCCAGAAAGTGATCAGCGCGAGTACCAGTGCAGCGACGACGCTGATCACGACGACCAGGTTGCGCAAGGCGCGGCTTTCCCCCAGATACTCGTCGAGCCAGCTACCAGTGGCGACCGTCCACCCCCAGGATGCCGAGGTGGCGGCAACGACGATCTTTTCGCGTTCGCCACCGTTGCCGTCCGGCATCAGGTAGCGATAGGCGCCGTTCTTGCGGGCAAGGATCTCGCTGACGGCATTTTTCGCGGTCGCCGGCACATCGACCTCGGAGAGCAGCTTTTCCTGGAATTTCGGATGCAGCACGAACTCGCCGTCACCCTTGTCGCCGACCGGCCGCACGATATAGACGTAACCGGTGTTACCGGCGACGATGCTGCCGAACTGGGCGCGGATGCGCTTGAGTTCCTCCTCCAGCGCGATGCGCACGGAAACCGCCCCCCAGGCCTTGCCGGCGGCGTCGCGCAGCAGGCGCACGGTGCTGAAGTAGTACTTGCCGCCGCGCACCGCCAGCCCCTGGTAATCCTTGTCGGCGAGCAGCGACAGCGTCACCGGATCGTCGGCCTTGACCGGCACGCCGTGCATCGGCTTGCCTTCCTTGTCGTGCAGCAACGTCGAGAGGCGATAGACCTTGCCGTCGCGCAGGAACAATAAGGCCGCTTCGTCGCCGGTCAGCGCCTTGAAGGCCTTGAGAATCCGATCGTTGGCGTTGAGCACCTCGTTGCCGAGGCGAACCACCGGCAGATCGACGTCGCCGGTACGCACCAGCTCGCTACCCGGCTGCAGCGTGCCGTTGAGGTTGCGCATGAAGAAATCCACCTGCCGGCTCCCCCGGTCGCGGACGGCCTCGAACAGTGCATCGAGCGTTCCCGCCATCAGTTTCGCTTCATGCGTCAGGTTATTCTCGGCGACATTCAACGCGGCGCCGTCGGCGCGCCACTGGACGATCGCGGTCATTGCCGTGAATACCAGCAGCAAGGCGCCGACCAGCGCGACGATCAATTGCTGGGCGATAGGCCGACTGGAAAAAGTCCCCCTCATTTTTGTCTCCATTTTTGTGATTTGTCGTCCGCCCAGCCTATCACAAGGGTCGGCCAGCCGGTACAATGCGCCCCTGCCCGCCAAACCGGCATGCCTCCATAGTTAAATGGATATAACACGCCCCTCCTAAGGGCGAATTGGTGGTTCGATTCCACCTGGGGGCGCCACCCCACCGCCGCCATCCCGATGAAATCCCGCCCGACACCGCCCCGCCACGCCATCGACATCAGCGAGGAGGATGGGGTGCGCTGTCTGCATTTCGGCTCCGACTGGATCCAGGGCGCCATGCGCGTCGCCCGGCCGTGGTCGCTGCTGCTCGAATACACCCGCGACATGATGGCCGGGCTGCTCCTGCGCGAGGCTCCGCGCTGGCCGCGCAATGTCCTGCTGATCGGCCTCGGCGCCGGATCGCTGGCGAAGTTCCTGTACCGCAATTTTCCCGAGTGCCGGATCACCGTCGTCGAGATCAATCCGCAGGTGGAGTTCGTCGCCCGCCAGTACTTCCGCCTGCCCGACGATCCGTTGCGCCTGCATGTCGAGATCGCCTGCGGCGCCGACTATCTGGAAAACGCGAAACGCCGCTTCGACCTCATCCTCTCCGACGGCTTCGGCGCCGACGGTCGCCCCGGCATGCTCGACACCCCGGCCTTCTACCAGGCCTGCCGCAGTCACCTCAACGACGACGGGCTGTTCTGCGTCAACCTGCTGCGCGAGAAGGGCTTCGCGCGTAGCGTCGAGCGCATCGCCGAGGCGTTTTCCGGGCAGATCCTGCTGCTGCCGGAATGCGCCAGCGGCAACACCATCGTGTTCGGGCGCGCCGCGCAAGCGGTGGAAGTTTCCTTCGCCGACCTGGAAACCCGGGCCCAGACGCTGCGCCAGCAGACCCGGCTCGACCTGCGCCCGTTGCTGCGCCGCCTGCGCCAGGCGGCAGCGGACGGCGCGGAAACGCTGGCCTTCTGAACGGCTTTGCCCGGCTGCGATAAGCTGCTATAAATGGAGGAAGCGGTCCTCCACCGACAACGATGACAAGGCGGACAGACAGAAACCAAAGGCGTTCGCCGATTCTGCCAGGAGGAGATTCCATGTTGTCCATGCAAGACGTTCTCGATTATTGCGACCTCGATCGCGGCGAAATCGAAGCCATCGCCGAACACGAGCACCTGCCGCTGGCGATTGCCGCGGAGTTAAGCGAAGTCCTGCTCGGTACGCCGGAAGGCGTCTGTCAGTTGCATTCGATGATTCTCGAGAACATGCAGCAGGCACTGGCCGCCAGTGACAACCAGCGGGTGGTCGAGTTGATGAAAACCTACGAACACCTCAAGCGGACACACCCGCTGCCGTCGATGCATTGAGCGCCGCGGCGGCCATCGCCTGGACGACGCTTTCCTCCTCACCGATCGCCCGGCCCAGCGAAAACTCGATCGCCGGCCAGGCGGCGCGCAGGCGGTCGACGATTTCCGGGACTTCGCGCTTCAGGTGGCCGCCCTGGGCGATGAACATCGGCAGGATCAGGATGCGCCGCGCCCCGCGCCCGGCCAGCTCGGCGACGCAGGCCGGCAGGTCGGGGGCCATGAATTCGAGGAAGGCGAGTTCGACCGCCAGTTGCGGCGCGCTGGAGAGGATGGCGGCACGCACGCGGCGCATCGGCGCCGCCCACTCCGGATCGCGGGCGCCGTGGGCGAAGAGGATGATGGCTTGGGACATGGACTTTCCTGAGGCTGGCTGAAGGGCATCTTACCCGTCACAGACCGCCAGCGCCGCCCGAGGTTCAGGTGCGCAGCAGGAAAATGCCGAGCACCACACCGGCGCCGGCCAGCAGGCCGGGGCGCAACCGCCCTTCCTTGAACCACAGGCTGCCGATCAACACCGCAAACACCACCGAACTTTCACGCAGCGCGGCGACCATCGCCACCGGCGCCTGCGTCATCGCCCACAGGATGGTCGCGTAGGCACTGGTCGAGCAGACCGCCCCGAGCAAGCCGAGACGCCAGTGGCTGCGGAAATAGCTGCGCAAGGCCGGCGCGCGCAGCCGGTACTGCCAAAGCAGGATGAGCAAGGGCTCACAGACGAAAAGCGCGCACGCGTAGGCCAGCGGATTGCCGGACTGGCGCGCGCCGATGCCGTCGACCACGGTATAGGCGGCGATCGCCAGCGCGTTGAGCAGGGCGGCGCGGCTGGCCGGGTGGGCGAGCGCCCGGCCCGGCGTCAAGCCACCGGCAAAACCGATGCCGAGGACGCCACCGCAGATCGCCGCAATCCCCAGCCAGCCGGCGGCGCCGAGCGGTTCGCCGAGCAGCGGCAGCGAAACCAGCGCCACCAGCAAGGGCGGCAGGCCGCGCATCAGCGTGTAGCTGACCGCCAGTTGGCCGCCGTCGTAGGCACGCATCAGCCAGGCGATGTAGAGCGTGTGGAGCAGCGCCGAGGCGCCGACATAGGGCCAACTGGCTGGCGCCGGCAGGCCCAGGAAAAACAACGCGAAGATCGCCAGGAAGCCGCTGCTGGCGTGCAGCAGCACGGTGTACAGCCCCTTGTCGCCAGCGCCGCGGATCAGCGCGTTCCAGCCGGCATGGAGCAGTGCCGCGGCCAGCACGGCGAGCAGGACATTGAGCGGCAAACCGGCCTCAGTCATCGCTTTCCTCCCGCAGCGCGGCGACCACGCAGGCCAGCGCCCAGTCGAGATCGGCGGCGGCGACGTTGAGCGGCGGCGCCAGCACCAGCACCTTGCCCTGGCCGACCTTGAACGACAGGCCTTGGCTCAGGCAGCGGTAGAGCACCGCCTCCGCTAGGTCGGCGTCGTCCAGCTCGATGCCGAGCAAGAGACCGGCGCCGCGCACTTCGACCACCGCCGGCAGGTCGGCGGTCGCCGCGCGCAATTGCGCCAGCGCGGCGGCGCCCAGCGTGCGGCTGCGTTCGAGCAGATTTTCCTCGGCGATCACGTCGAGCGTCGCCAACCCGGCGGCGCAGGCGAGCGGATTCTTCTCGTGCGTGTAGTGGCCGAGCGAGATGTCCTGGCCGACGTTGAGCCCATCGCGGGCGATCACTGCGGCCAGCGGCAGGGCGCCGCCGCCCAGGCCCTTGCCGATGACGATCATGTCCGGTTCGATGCCGTAGCGCTCGACGGCGTAGAGGTGGCCGGTGCGGCCGAGGGCGATGGGGATTTCGTCAAGGATCAGCAGCGCGCCGTGGCGGTCGCAGATGCGGCGCAGGCGCTGGTAGTAATCGGCGGGCGGCACCTGGACGTCGGTGCAGCGCACGGTTTCGACGACGACGGCGGCAACGTCGCCCTCCTTGCCCAGGCAGTAGTCGATGTAATCGACGCAGCGCAGCGCGCACGTGCCGCCGCAACCGAACACGCAGTTGCCCGGGTCGTGCGGCGGCACGTGCTCGGCGCCGGGCAGCAGCGGGCCGATGCCGCGGCGGAAAACGGCTTCGCCGCCAAGCGAGATGGCGTCGAGCGAGGCGCCGTGGAAGGCGTCCCACATCGACAGCGTCTTGAACCGGCCGGTGGCCAGCCGGGCCAGCTTGAGCGCCATGCCGATGGCGGCCGTGCCGCCGGGCGCGAACAGCAGCCGCGCGCCCGGCATCGGCGCCGCTTCGCACAGGCGGCGGGCCAGTTCGACCGCCGGCCGGTTGGCGTAGCGACGCGGCGAAAAGGGCAAGGTCGCCAGCGTTTCCTGGATCGCCGCGACCACCTTCGGGTGGCCGTAGCCGATCTGGTGCAGGCTGTTGCCGTGGAAATCGAGGATGCGCCGGCCGCCGAGGTCGGTCAGCCAGCTGCCCTGGGCACCGGCCAGCGCGTTGAGGCAGGGCGTGGACATCGACTGGTGCAGGAACCAGCGCGCGTCCTCGGCCAGCAGCTCGCGTGTCGCCGCGTCGAGATGCTCGTCCTGCCAGGCGACGCGGCGGGCGCCGAGGTTGACGTCGCCTTCGCTGCGGTCGGCTTCAGGCGGCATCGGAAACGCCCCCCAGTTCGCCGTCGCGCAGCATGCGCGCCCGGCCGCCGCGGGCGTGCGCATGCAGCGCCTCGGCGGCGCCGGCGGCGTCGCCGGCGGCGATGCGGTCGACGATCGCGCTGTGCTCGTCGGCGAAATGCGGAATCGCCCGCGGCGCCAGCAGGTTGCGCCGACGGAACAGCGCCAGTTGCTTGACCAGCCGGCGATAGACGTCGACCAGCGCGGCGTTGCCGGTCATCTCGACGATGCGGTCGTGAAAGGCGAGGTTGAGCGCGTGGAAGGCATCGACGTCGTTGGCGCCGGCCGCCCGCTGCATGCCGGCGGTGAACTCGCGCAGCACCGCCAGTTGCTCGGGCGTCACGCGTTCGGCGAGCAGGCGGCCGGCGGTGGCGTCGAGGCCGGCGCGCACCTCGTAGATGTCGGCGGCCTCGGCCAGCTCGATCTCGCGGACGAAGGCGCCGCGGTTCTTCTCCTGGCGGATCAGGCCGCTTTCCTCGAGGGTGCGGAAGGCTTCGCGCAGCGGCCCGCGCGACACGCCGAGGCGTTCGGCCAGCGCCACTTCGTTGAGCTTGCTGCCCGGCGGCAGTTCGCCGGCGAGGATCATCTTCTCCAGCGCCTCGCCGACCAGGCGGGTCAGAGAAGTGCGCTGGACCAGCGCGAGCACGCTGTCGACAGGGGCGGAGGCGGTATCGGACATGGCCGTCGGGCGGTAATCGAAAGCGGCATTGTAATTCATCGTTGCTTTGTAGATTGTCAACAATCTGCAATAAACCGTCACTAAGATGAAAGCCAGTCTAGTGCGCCGCGATGTCAGTTCGATGACAGCCCGGCATCCCGGAAACCCCGTCACCCCTTCCCCCGGAGGAAATCCGCATGCAATTCAAGCACCTCATTCGCAGCTTCGCCGTCGCCGGCCTGGCGCTCGCCGCCATCGTCCCGGCGCACGCCGAGAAGACCGTCCTCAACGTGTACACGGCGCTGGAAACCGACCAGTTGAAGGCCTACCAGCAGTCCTTCAACAAGTCCTACCCGGACATCGAGATCAAGTGGACGCGCGATTCGACCGGCATCATCACTGCCAAGCTGCTGGCCGAGAAGGCGAAGCCGGTGGCCGACGTGATCATGGGCGTTGCCGCGTCCAGCATGGTCGTTTTCGACCGCGAGAAGATGCTGCAAGCCTACGCCCCGGCCAACCTGAAGGCGCTCAACCCGCGCTTCCGCTCGGCCGGTGCGACGCCGACCTGGGTCGGCATGGACGTCTGGGGCGCGGCAATCTGCTACAACGTCGCCGAAATGCAGAAGCAGGGCCTGCCCCGCATCGAAAGCTGGAAGGACCTGCTGAAGCCGGAGTTCAAGGGCAAGATCGTCATGCCCAACCCGAATTCCTCGGGCACCGGCTTCCTCGACGTCACCGCCTGGCTGCAAATGTTTGGCGAGAAAGGCGGCTGGGACTACATGGACAAGCTGCACGAGAACATCGCGGTATATACCCATTCTGGTTCCAAGCCCTGCGTGATGGCCGGCGCCGGCGAATTCCCGGTCGGCATCGCCTTCGAATACCGGGCCAACGTCGTGCGCAGCAAGGGCGCGCCGATCGACATCATCTTCCCCAAGGAAGGCCTCGGCTGGGACATGGAATCGATCGCCATCGTGCACGGCACGCCGCAGCTTGAAGCGGCGAAGAAGCTGGCCGACTGGGCGACCACCCGCGAAGCCAACGAACTCTACGCGAAGAACTTCGCCGTCGTCGCCATGCCCGGCATCGCCACCCGCCTGAAGTACGTGCCGAACGACTACGAACAGCGCCTGGTCAAGAACGACTTCCAGTGGATGGCCAAGAACCGCGACGCGATCCTCGCCGAGTGGCAGCAGCGTTACTCGACCAAGTCCGAGCCGAAGAAGAAATAAGACCGCCCGCCGCTGCCCGTCCCCGAAACGGGGTGGGCAGCTTTGCCGTTTACCGTTGATCGCGAGGCGCCCATGGCCCACCTGGAAATCACCCAACTGACCAAGCGCTACGGCGCTTTCGTCGCGCTCGAGCGCATCGAGCTGGCCGTCGAACGCGGCGAGTTCCTCGTCCTGCTCGGCCCGTCCGGCTGCGGCAAGACCACGCTGCTGCGGGCGATCGCCGGTCTCGAACGGCAGGACGAAGGGCGCATCGTGCACGCCGGGCGCGACATCTCGCAACTGTCGCCGGCGCTGCGCGACTACGGCATCGTCTTCCAGTCCTACGCGTTGTTTCCCAACCTCAGCGTCGCCGACAACGTCGCCTACGGCCTGAACAGCCGCCGCGCCGACCGCCGGCTGATCCACAACCGGGTCGAGGAAATGCTTGAGCTGGTCGGCCTGCCCGGTAGCCAGCCGAAATTCCCGGCGCAACTTTCCGGTGGCCAGCAGCAGCGCGTCGCGCTGGCCCGCGCGCTCGCCACCTCGCCCGACCTGCTGCTGCTCGACGAGCCGCTGTCGGCGCTCGACGCCATCGAGCGCGTCCGCCTGCGTTCGGAAATCCGCAGCCTGCAGAACCGGCTTGGCGTCACCACGATCATGGTCACCCACGACCAGGAAGAGGCGCTGGCCATGGCCGACCGCATCGTCGTCATGCGCGGCGGGCGCATCCAGCAGATCGGCGGGCCGCAGGAAATCTACCGGGCGCCGGGCAACGACTTCGTCGCCGACTTCATCGGCCGCGGCAACCTGCTCGACGCCACCGGCGCCGGCCCGCAGCACGTCCGCATCGGCGACCTCCTGCTGCGCTGCGCCGGCCACAGCAGCGAAGGCAGCCGTCAGCGCTTCTACGTCCGCCCCGAGGACATCCGCCTGCACGACACGCTCGACCAGGGTGAGAACAGCTTCTACGCCCATGTCCTGAAGTGCGAGTTTCTCGGCGCCTATTCGCTGGTCACCCTGCACGCGGCAACCGGCAACGGCATTCCGCTGGTCGCCCAGTTTTCCAGCAACTACCTGGGCGGCCGCGAAATCCGCCCGGGGGCGACGCTGCGGATCGGCATCCCGGCCGAACACCTGCGCCCGCTGCCGGAGGCGGCATGAGAGTCGCCGGTCTGAGTACGCTGCCGCCCGGCCGTCGGTCCACGCTCAGCGAACGGCTCACCGGCCCCTTGCTGGCGCTCGCCGCCCTGGCGCTGGCGATCTTCCTGCTGCTGCCGCTGGGCGCCCTGCTTCTCGGCGCCGTGCGCGACGACGCCGGCGCCTTCAGCCTCGCCCGTTTTGCCGAATTCGCGGCGACACCGGGCATGGCGACGTCGATCTGGAACACGCTGTGGGTTGCCGCCACCGTAACTGCGATCACCGTACCGCTCGCCTTCGTCTACGCCTACGCGATCGAACGCGCCTGCCTGCCGCTACGCGGGCTGTGGCGGATCGTCGGCCTGTCGGCGCTGCTCGGTCCGTCGCTGGTCGGCGCCATCGCCTTCATCCAGTGGTTCGGCACCCAGGGCGTGCTCAAGGCCTGGCTCGGCGAGACTTCAGTTTACGGGCCGGTGGGCATCGTCATGGCCACCGTCTACGCCAGTTTTCCGCACGCCCTGATGATCCTCGTCGTCGCGCTGGCCACCGCCGACGGTCGCCTCTACGAAGCGGCCGACGCGCTGTCGGCGTCGCGCTGGCGCAAGTTCGTCACGGTGACGCTACCCGGTGCCCGCTACGGGCTGATCAGCGCGGCACTCGTCGTCTTCGCCTATTCGGTCAGCGAGTTCGGCATTCCCAAGGTGATCGGCGGCAACTTCCCGGTGCTCGCCGTCGAGATCTACGTCCAGGTCGTCGGCCAGCACAATTTCGGGCGTGGCGCCGTCGTCGCCCTGCTCCTGCTGCTGCCGGTGCTGCTCGCCTTCGCCATCGACTGGTGGGTGCAGCGCCGCCAGCAGGCCGGACTGAGCGCCCGCGCCGTGCCTTACCGGCCGCGCCCGGACTGGCGGCGCGACCTGCCGCTACTGTTCTACTGCCTGCTGCTGGCGACGGCGATGCTTGGCGTGCTGGGCATGGCCGCCTATACCTCGCTGGTCCGTTTCTGGCCGTACAACCTCGAACTGAGCCTCGAGCATTACATCTACGGCCTGGCCGAGGCCGGCGTCCTCGACGCCTGGCTGAACAGCCTGCGCATTGCCGGGCTGACCGCGCTGTGCGGCACGCCCTTCGTCTTCTTCACCGCCTGGTTGCTGGAGAAATGCCAGGGCGGCCCGGCCGGGCTGCGACCACTGGTTCGCGCGCTGGCCGCGCTGCCGATGGGGGTGCCCGGGCTGGTGCTCGGCATCGGCTACATCCTCTTCTTCAATGCCCCGGACAACCCGTTGAACGGCCTTTACCAGACGCTGGCGATCATGGTCGTCGCCAACATCGTGCATTACTACACGGCCTGCCACCTGACCGCACTGACCGCGCTCAAGGGGATCGACCGCGAATTCGAGGCGGTCTCCGCCTCGCTCAAGGTCTCGCCCTTCGTCACCCTGTGGCGGGTGACGCTGCCGGTCTGCCTGCCGGCGGTGCTGGAAATCGCCCGCTACCTGTTCATCAACGCGATGACCACGGTGTCGGCGCTGGTCTTCCTCTATTCGCCGGATACGCTGCCGGCCTCGGTCGCCATCCTCAACCTCGACGAGGCCGGCGAACTCGGGCCGGCGGCAGCGATGGCGACGCTGATCGTGCTCACCTCGGCGGCGATCAGCCTGCTCTATTCGCTCGTCACCCACCTGCTCTTCCGCCGCCACCAGGCCTGGCGCCAGGGCCAACGCTGATTTCCCGGAGAAAACCCGCCATGTACGCCGTCGACCGCGACCCTCTACTCCTCACCCCCGGCCCCCTGACCACCTCGCTGCGCACCAAGCAGGCGATGCTGCACGACTGGGGTTCCTGGGACGCCGCCTTCAACCGCATCACCGCCGACGTCTGCCGGCAACTGGTCGCCATCGCCCACGGCGAGGACAGCCACGTCTGCGTGCCGCTGCAAGGCTCCGGCACTTTCTCGGTGGAAGCCGCGCTGGGCACGCTGGTGTCGCGCCACGGCAAGGTGCTGGTGCCGAACAACGGCGCCTACTGCGCGCGCATTCTGAAGATCCTCGGCTACCTCGGGCGCGAAGCCGTCGAGCTGCGCTTCGCCGAGGACCAGCCGGCCGACCCGGCGGCCATCGAGGCGGCGCTCGCCGCCGACCCGGCGATCACCCACGTCGCCCAGGTCCATTGCGAGACCGGTACCGGCATCCTCAACCCGCTGGCCGAGATCGCCGCCGCCGTCGCCCGCCAGGGGCGCGAGCTGATCGTCGACGCGATGAGTTCCTTCGCCGCCCTCGACATCGACCTGCGCACGACGCCGATCGCGGCGCTGGTCGCCGCTTCCGGCAAGTGCCTGGAAGGCGTGCCCGGGATGGGCTTCGTCATCGTCCGCCGCAGCGCGCTGGAAGCCGCCGCCGGCAACTGCCATTCGCTGGCGATGGACCTGCACGACCAGTGGAGCTACATGCAGAAGACCACGCAATGGCGCTTTACGCCGCCGACCCACGTCGTCGTCGCGCTGCACGAAGCGCTTGCCCAATACGCCGAGGAAGGCGGGCTAGCCGCCCGTCACGCCCGCTACGCCGCCAATTGCGCGGCGCTGGTTGATGGGATGGCCGGCCTCGGCCTCAAGCCTTTCCTGGCGCCCGAGCACCAGGCGCCGATCATCGTCACCTTCCACGCGCCGGCCAGCCCGAACTACGACTTCAAGGCCTTCTACGCGGCGGTGCGCGAACGCGGTTTCATCCTCTATCCGGGCAAGCTGACCGAAGTCGACACCTTCCGTGTCGGCTGCATCGGCGCGCTGACAACGCAGGACATGGCCCAGGTCGTCGATGCCGTGCGGGCAACGTTGCGCGACATGCGGATATGAACGAGCGCGACATCGTGATCGTCGGCGGCGGCATCTTCGGCGCCGCCGTAGCCTACGAACTGGCCCGGCACGGGCTGGGCGAGCGCGTCCTCGTCCTCGAACGGCTGCAGCCGGCGGCTGGCGCGACCAGCCGGGCGGCAGCGCTGGTGACGATGGTACGCGACGATCCCGGCCAGATCGCGCTAGCCCGCCAGACTTTCCACACGATCAGCGAACTCGAACAAGAATACGGCGAGGACATCGGCCGGCGCACGGTCGGCGCCCTGCACGTGGCGCCGGCCAGCCACCTGGCGGCACTACAGGCACGTGCCGCAGGCGCCGCCGCCCACGGCATCGCCTGCACCTGGCCGGAAAAAACCGCGGCGCTCGCCCGCGCCCCCTGGCTGGCGCCGGACAGTTTCGACCACGCGCTCTTCTTCCCCGACGAGTGCTACGTCGAGCCCTACCTGTTCGCCACCGCGCTGCTGCGTGCCGCCATTTCATTGGGAGTGCGTAGCGAAATGGCCGAGGTCGCGAGAATCGTCGTCGACGCCGGCGCGGTACGCGGGGTCGAACTGGCCGACGCTACGCAGCGCCCAGCCAGCGTCGTGGTTAACGCAGCCGGCGCCTGGGCTAACCGGCTCAGCGTCGATCTCGGCCTGCCACTGCCGATGGCGCCGGTGCGCAGCCAGTACTGGATCAGCGAGCCGGCGCCGATCTTCCCGCGCGACGGCGCCATCGTCCTGCTGCCGGCGATCCGCTCCTACGCGCGGCCCGAAGTCGGGGCGCTACTCTTTGGCATCCGCGAGCGCCAGCCGGCGGTCGCCGACGCGCGCACGCTGCCGGCCGACCTCGCCGGTTTCGTCTTTGATCCCGACGACGCCGACGGCTGGGCCAACCTGGCCGAAGGCGCCGACGAACTGGCGCCCTGTTTCCCGGCGCTGAACACGCTGGGCATCGCCCATTACCTGACCGGGCCGAGCAACTACACGCCCGACCGGCAACTGGTGGTCGGCGCCGCACCGAAGATCGCCGGGCTGTTCGTCGCCAGCGGCTGCAACGGCTCGGGGATCAGCTTCGCCGGCGGCGTCGGTCGCCTGGTCGGCGAACTGATCCGCGGCGTTGCGCCCTTCGTCGATCCGCAGCCCAGCGCCCCGGGCCGGCGCGGCGATTTCGACCCCTATGCCCCCGAATTCCTCGCCGCCTGCGCCGCCGCGCGGGCCGGAAAAACATCCGGCTGAACCGCCGCCACCTTACGGAGACACCCCATGCAACAGCAACTTGAAGCGGTCATTTTCGACTGGGCCGGGACCACGGTCGATTTCGGTTCCTTCGCGCCGACCCAGATTTTCGTCGACGCCTTCCGTGCCGCCTACGATTTCGACCTGACGCTGGCCGAAGCGCGCGGCCCGATGGGCCTGGGCAAGTGGCAGCACATCGAGGCGCTCGGCCGCGATCCGGCGGTCGACGCGCGCTGGCAGGCCAAATTCGGGCGGCCGATGAACAGCGACGACATCGACCACATCTACCGGACCTTCCTGCCGCTGCAGATCGAGCGCGTCGGCGAACACGCGGCGCTCATTCCCGGCACACTTGAAACGGTCGCCACGCTGCGCGAGCGCGGCCTGAAGATCGGTTCGACCACTGGCTACCCGCGCCCGGTCATGGAAAAGCTGATGCTTGCCGCCGCCGCCAACGGCTACTCGCCAGACTGCACCGTCTGCGCCGACGACCTCACCGCCGGCGCCCGCCCCGGCCCGTGGATGGCGCTGCAGTGCGTGCTCGACCTGAAGATCGGCAAGGTCGCTCATTGCGTGAAGGTCGACGACACCCTGCCGGGCATCGCCGAAGGTCGCAACGCTGGCATGTGGACAGTCGGGCTGATGCTTTCCGGCAGCCCGGCTGGGCTCTCGCTGCCCGAATTCGAGGCGGCCTACGAGGAAACGCTGGCGGCCTTGCGCGCCAGCGTCGCTCCGCAATTCACCGCTGCCGGCGCGCATTACGTGATCGACACGATCGCCGACCTGCTGGCAGTGATTGACGACATCGAACGTCGCCTGAGCGCCGGCGAGCGCCCATAGGTCAGATGCTAGGGCGTGTTCACAGTAGTCTGCGGGACGTTGCTTACTGTGAATACGCCCTAGAAACCGCGGGCGCCGCCGATCGACGCGCGCCCGCCCCGGAAACTCAGTTGCCGCCCATCGCCATGCCAGTAGCCTCGACGGCGACGATGGCCTTGGCCTGGTTGAGGTCGTCAGCGTAACCGCTGGCGTAGAGCAGGCAAGCCAACTGGTTGGCCAAGGGCTTGGGCAGCGGCAACTGCTTGTCGAGAACGCGCCGCATCCAGCGCGCGGTGCTCGGCGCATCGATCGCTTCAGGCAGGTTGGGCAGGCCACGCAAGCTGTCGTGCTCGGCTTCGAACAGGATATCGACCTGGCCCTGGCTGACCAGTTCGAGGCGCGGTCGGCGTTTCGGGTTGGCAAAGGGTTCGCCTTCGGTGCCACGCAATAGCAAGGCACGCTGGCCGCGCTCCAGGAGCAGGGCACGCATCAGGTCGATGTAGTCGGGATGCGTCGCGGGAGCAACCAGCACCGCTTCGCCGAGGAAAGGATTGAGCAGCTTGACCAGGCTGTGTGCGCTGTTGCGCACGCCCATCCGGCCCCGCAGCGCGAGCAGGTTGTGCAAACCGGGCGAGAACGCGTTGAGCGGCAGGAAGACCAGGCCGTCGGCACTCAGCGTCTGCTGCGCCTGCTGCACCGAGCCGACCGGCATGTGACCGAGTTCGCGAAAGATCTGCGCCGTGCTGACCCGACCGAAGCCTTCGAGCAGGCCGTGGACCAGCACCGGCACGCCAAACCGTTGCAGCAGCAGCGCCAGCAGCGGCGTCAGGTTGGCCTCCTTGCGGGCGCCGTTGTAGCTCGGCAGGACCACCGGCCTGACCCTGCCGTGCGGCATCACCAGGCGGTGCATGCGCTGATCGCTGGCATCGAGGAAGCCAAGCATTTCCTCGATCGATTCCCCCTTGACCCGTAGCGCGATCAAAATGGCGCCCAATTCCAGATCGGGAACACCGCCGTCGAGCATCGCGGCATAGACCCGGCAGGCTTCCTCCCGCGTCAGGTCCCGCGCGCCTTCCGCGCCGCGTCCGATTTCCTTGATGTATTGTGCGTAACTCACGGTCTCCTCCGTTGCGGTCTTTGTTCGTCATGACTGGGCGCTGTGATCGGCGTGATGCCGGCGCCACGCCGTCTGGCCTTGGTGGCCGCAGCGCAGCTTGCCCCGTTTTCAGGCATGACATTGAACTCGCCAGGCTATACGCAACACGCATGCCAAGCCGGATAATCAATGAGATAGATGAAAAAGAGGGAAATTCAAGCGATGAATTTCCCTCTTTTGGTGCATTTGCCGCTAGCGACGTGCCTATTTGACGCGCTGCAGCCTCGGCCGCCCGCCTTCCGGCGGCGGCTCCGGCGGTTCTTCGAGTGCGGGAGGCAGCGGCAAGCTGTCGTCGGACGAAGATTCGCCGTCGGTAACATCGAAAGCCATGCCGGCGCCATTCTCGCGCGCATAGATGGCGGCAACCTGCGCCACCGGCACCGAAAGCTCGCGCGCGACGCCGCCGAAGCGGGCCTGGAAGTCGATCAACTCGTTCCCCATCTGCAGCTTGTTGGTAGCCCCCGGCCCCAGATTGAGCACGATCTGACCGTCCTTGACGAACTCGCGAGGAACCTGCGTGCGGGCATCGACCTGAACCGCGATGTAGGGCGTAAAACCGTTATCGCAGCACCATTCCCAGATGGCGCGCAGCAGGTAGGGCTTGGTGGACGGCAGTTCCATCGTTTACTTGCGCATCGCCTTTTCGGACGGCGTCAGCGCGTCAATGAAGCCCTGGCGGCTGAAGATCCGCTCGGCGTACTTCATCAGCGGTGCGGCGGCCTTGCCGAGATCGATGCCGTAATGGTCGAGACGCCACAGCAACGGAGCGATGGCGACGTCGAGCATCGAGAATTCGTCACCCAGCATGAACTTCTGCTTGTTGAAGATCGGGACGATTTCGGTCAGCCGCGCCTTGATTTCCTGGCGCGCCTTGTCGGCGGCCTTGGCGTTCTTCTCGATGATTTCCATGTGCGAGAAGATTTCGCGCTCCATGCCGATCAGTAGCTGACGGGCGCGCGCGCGCATGATCGGGTCGGCCGGCATCAGTTGCGGATGCGGGAAGCGCTCGTCGATGTACTCGTTGATGATGTTCGGTTCGAACAGCACAAGGTCGCGCTCGGCGAGCACCGGCACCCGGCCGTGCGGATTGACGGCGGCCATCTCGTCGGCCTTGGAGAACAGGTCGACGTCGATGACCTGGAAGTCCATGCCCTTTTCGTAAAGGACGATGCGACAACGGTGACTGAAGGGGCAGGTGGTGCCCGAGTAGAGGTTCATCATGTTTATTAACCCTCAAATGAGATTCGGCACCGGGGGCCGACCGAAGTCAAACCCACGATGCCGTCAGCAGATCCGGGACGGATCAGTGAATGTCTTTCCAGTATTCCTTCTTCAGTGCGTAGGCAACGACGAAGAGAACAGCCAGGAAAAGCAGCACGAAGATGCCGAGTGTCTGGCGGAATTCCTGTTGCGGCTCGCCCATCCAGACCATGAAGCCGACCAGGTCGGAAACCGCCTTGTCGTATTCCGCCGGGCTCATCTTGCCGGGAACGGCGAGTTCGAGCGCGTGCGTTTCATGGTTCATCACCTGGGTACCTTGCAATTCCCAAAGGACGTGCGGCATGCCGACGGCTGCAAAAGCGACGTTGTTCCAGCCGGTCGGGCGTGTTTCATCCTTGTAGAAGGTGCGCAGGTAGGTGTACAACCAGTCGGCACCGGCCTTCGGCGCGCCGGCATCACCACGGGCCCGGGCGACGATGGTCAGGTCGGGCGGCGTGGCACCGAACCACTTCTTCTGTTCGTCGTAGCGCGCAGCAACCGTCATCAGGTCACCGATCTTGTCGCCGGCGAACATCAGGTTTTCCTTGACTTGCGCTTCCGTCAGGCCCAGGGCCATCAGGTTCTTGTAGCGCATGTAGGAAGCACTGTGACAGCTCTGGCAGTAATTGACGAACAGCTTGGCGCCGTTCTGCAACGCGGCCTTGTCGCTGACCGAGCCCGGCCACTTGTCGAGGTGAAGCGCCGCACCGGCAGCAAAAGCCATGACCGGCGCGAAGAGCAATGCGATGAGAAATTTTTTCATGTTATGCATCCTCTCACTTCATCGTGACGCGTTCGGGAACCGGCTTGAACTTGTCCATCCGGGACCACCACGGCATGCCGAGGAAGAAGGCGAAATAGAAGACCATACAAATCTGCGACACCAGCTCGCCCATCGGCGACGGCGACAGGGTACCCAGGTAGCCGAGGATGAAGAAGCAGATCACGAACAGGGTAATCATCGCCTTGGTGATCGGACCGCGATAGCGGATCGAACGTACCGGGCTGCGATCCAGCCAGGGCAAGAAAGCGAAGACGACAACCGAAGCGCCCATCGCAACCACCCCCCAGAACTTGGCATCGAGGCCAAAGAAATTCCAGACCATGGCGCGCAGGATCGAGTAGTACGGCGTGAAGTACCAGACCGGCGCAATATGGGGCGGCGTCTTCAGCGGATCGGCCGGGTAGAAGTTCGGCGTTTCCAGGAAGTAGCCACCACCTTCCGGGGCAAAGAACATCACGGCGGAGAAAACCATCAGGAAGACGACAACGCCGACGATGTCCTTGACCGTGTAGTAGGGATGGAAAGGAATGCCGTCGAGCGGAATGCCGTGTTCGTCCTTCTTTTCCTTGATGTCGATACCATCCGGGTTGTTCGAGCCGGTTTCGTGCAGCGCCAGGATGTGGGCGGCTACCAGACCGATCAGGACGAGCGGGAAGGCGATCACGTGGAAGGAGAAGAAACGGTTCAGGGTCGCATCGCCGACGATGAAGTCGCCGCGGATGATGATCGACAGATCGTTACCGATCACCGGAATCGCACCAAACAGGTTGACGATGACCTGTGCGCCCCAGTACGACATCTGCCCCCAAGGCAGCAGATAGCCGAAGAAGGCTTCCCCCATCAGCACCAGGAAGATGCCCACGCCGAACAGCCAGGTCAGCTCGCGCGGCTTGCGGTAGGAACCGTAGATCAGACCGCGGAACATGTGCAGATAAACGACGATGAAGAAGGCGGAAGCCCCTGTCGAGTGCATGTAGCGGATAATCCAGCCACCCGGCACGTCGCGCATGATGTATTCGACCGAGGCGAAGGCGACCGGCACGCCGGAAGCGTTCAGTGCGGCATCCGGCTTGTAGTGCATGACCAGGAAGATGCCGGTGACGACCTGGATGACCAGGACCAGCAACGCCAGAGAACCGAAGAAATACCAGAAGTTGAAATTCTTCGGCGCGTAGTATTCGGAAAGGTGTCCCTTCCACATCGAGGTTGCCGGGAAGCGTGCATCAACCCATTCCAGCACGTTGCCAGCCAGCGAACCATCGGACTTGTACTTCTCGTAAATGCCCCCAGCCATGTCATGCCCCCTTCTTGTCTTCGCCGATCAGGATACGGGTATCGGTCAGATACACGTGCGGCGGAACTTCGAGATTGGTCGGTGCAGGCTTGGCCTTGAAGACGCGACCGGCGAAATCGAACGTCGAGCCGTGACACGGGCACAGGAATCCACCGAGCCAGTCGGCCCCCATGCCTTCTTCCGCCCCGGCCTTGAACTTGGCACTCGGCGAGCACCCCAGATGGGTACAGATACCGATGACGACCAGCAGGTTTTCCTTGATCGACCGAGTAGGATTGGCCGCGTAGGCAGGTTGCTGGGAGGTCTTTTCAGACTTCGGGTCAGCCACCTTGTCGTCGAGCTTGGGCAGGGTCGCCAGCATGTCCTTGGTCCGGTTGATGATCCAGACCGGCTTGCCGCGCCATTCGACGGTCATCATCTGACCCTCTGCCAATTTACCGATATCGACTTCGACCGGAGCGCCTGCTGCCTTGGCGCGTTCGGACGGAAGCAAACTGGAGACGAACGGAACGAGCGCACCGACCGCGCCCACCCCGCCGACGGCTGCGGTGGCGACGATCAGCCGCCGCCGTCCGCAGTCCACTTTTCCTTGATTGCTCATAACGCTGACCCCTAAAGGAATTGAATGGGTTTAAAAACAAACGCTAAATTATACGCCAATGGAACCCCCGATAAAAGCGTCTGTCAGACTTCGCTTATCCTTCCACCGCGCGACGCTCGCGCAATGCCTGAGCCAACGTACCGCTGTCCACGAACTCCAATTCACCGCCAACCGGTATGCCACGTGCGATCCGCGTAACGCTGAGCCCCCGGGAGCGCAGCATCGCAGTAATGTAGTGAGCCGTTGCCTCACCTTCATTGGTGTAATTCGTTGCCAGAATCACCTCCTTCACCAGTCCATCACAGGCCCTGGCGAGCAGACGATCCAACTGCAACTGACGAGCGCCCTGGCCGTCAAGCGGCGAAATTCTGCCCATCAAAACGTAATACAGGCCCGGATATGCGAGGGTCTGCTCCATCATATTCATGTCGACCGGCGTTTCAACAACGCACAGCAGCCCCTGGTCGCGTTTCGCGGAAGAACAACGCTCGCAAACCTCAAGCTCAGTCAACGTATTGCACCGCCGGCAGTGGCGGATCGCACTCAAGGCGTGCTGGATCGCATCCCCAAGACGAGCCGCCCCGGGTCGATCATGCTGCATCAAGTGATAGGCAAGACGCTGCGCAGATTTAGGCCCAATGCCAGGAAGGCAGCGTAGGGCCTCGATCAGCGCGTCAAGTCCGCTGGTGCTCACCTTAGAACGGCAGCTTGAGTCCTGGCGGCAGATTGAGGCCTGCGGTAAAACCTGCCATCTTTTCCTGGGAAAGCGCCTCGCCCTTACGCACCGCATCATTGATCGCGGCTGCTACAAGGTCCTCGAGCATCTCACGATCATCCATCACCGAAGGATCGATGCTGACCCGCCGCACATCGTGCGCGCAGGTCATCGTGATCTTGACCACGCCGGCGCCGGCCTGCCCCTCGACCTCCATCTGGGCAAGCTGCTCCTGCGCCTTCTTCATATTTTCCTGCATCATCTGGGCCTGTTTCATCAGACCGCCCAAACCGCCCTTCATCATTGGCAAACTCCGTCAATCAATGGGTTTAATGGAGGAATCGACGATCGTCGCATCCAGCGTAGCGATCGCGTCCCGGACAAAGAAATCTTTCTCGATCGCCAGCTCGGCACTTTCCTGACGCTCCTGACGCTGACGCCCCGCGGTAGCGGCCGGTGTTTCGGCACTCGGCGCACCCAGTTCGATCTTCAGCACGAGCGTCCGGCCAAAATGATTAATCAGTGCCTGCTGCAGCTTCTCCGGCGACGGCTTCATCTGCAAATGCGCAGCCGAACTACTCAGGCGCAGAAGGCAATGCCCGTCACCGAGTTCCCGCAACTCGCAGTTCAGTGCAAGCTCCCTGGCCAGCCCGGAGAGCGGCAGTTCTGCGACGAGCGCATGCCAATCCGTCGAGGCAGCCGGAGCAGCCGCAGACGGCGTGGGTGAGCGCGGGACGACAGACTCTGCCAGCTCTCTCGCAGGAGGCGGGGCGCTAACCGGCGGCTTTGGCGGCGCGGCCGTAACCCCACGAACCGCGGCAACCACATCGGAAACGCTGCGCGGACGAAAAACATGTAGACGCAACAGCGTCATTACAAAACCAGCATACTCATCCGGCGCCAGCGCCAGCTCCGCGCGCCCGACGTTGACGATCTGGTAGGCCAACTGCACATATTCGGGCGACAGTTGTTCAGCAAGCGCCAACAATCTTGAGCGATCGGGGTCATCCTCATCCGCGGTCGCCGGCGCACACTGAGCGATCTGAATCCTGGTCAGCAAAGCGCCCAGTTCCTGCAAGGCGCCGGCAAACGACAGGCTTCTCACCGCCAGCAATGAAGCCTGCTGCATGAGGCAGGAAGCATCCCCCTCGCGCAGTGCCTCGAGAATGGAAAAGAGATAGTCCTGATCGACATTACCCAGCATCGCGCGGACCTGGGGCTCATCGACGTTGCCCGCACCGTGAGCGATCGCCTGATCTAGCAGGGACAGCGCATCCCGCATGCTACCAGCGGCTGATCGAGCAAGCAGCGATAGCGCCGACGTATCAAAGGGAATCCCCTCTGCCTGCAGAATGTGGGCCAGATGAGAGGAAATCGCCAACGCCGGCATCTGCTTCAAATTGAATTGCAGACAGCGCGAAAGTACGGTGACTGGAATTTTCTGCGGATCGGTCGTCGCCAGGATGAACTTCACATGCTCAGGAGGCTCCTCCAAGGTTTTCAACATAGCATTGAATGCCGATGTCGATAACATATGAACTTCGTCGATGACGTAAACCTTGAAGCGGCCACGGGTCGGTGCGTAAACCGCGTTTTCGAGAAGCTGGCGCATCTCGTCGACGCGGGTATTGGTCGCTGCATCGACCTCGAGCAAATCTACAAAGCGCCCAGCATCGATTTCCAGACAAGCGGAGCACTTGCCACATGGAGTCGCAGTAATACCAGCTTCGCAGTTGAGCGACTTAGCCAGGATCCTGGCCAGGGTCGTCTTGCCGACACCACGGGTTCCAGTAAATAGATATGCGTGATGAAGTCTTTGCTGCGACAGCGCATGAGTCAGAGCTCGAACAACATGCTCTTGGCCAACAAGCGTCGAAAAATTGCGCGGCCGCCACTTTCGCGCGAGAACCTGGTAACTCATGCGCCCCCACACCAAAGCAAAAATGAAAGTGGCGAGCCTAACCCCCGGCACTTGCAGTAAATGGCTGTGGCTGCTTCCTTCCGGACCTGACCAGGTTCACCACCCTGCAATGCGGGGAGACCCGCCGCTTCGAATTCTAACACAGCAGAGTCGATGCACCCTCAGCGGGTTCGTAATTTAAGCATCGGAGCTGAGATCGGATAATAGGTAGACGCCAAAAGGCCCCGCCTAGTGATCTAGGGGGGGGCCTTTTAGTATGGGGAGCCTGGCGGTGACCTACTTTCGCGAGCG
>CAZFXO010000033.1:0-37025 GCA_964523045.1 uncultured Dechloromonas sp.
CCGACATCCAGCAGGAGAACGGCGGCGACTTGCGGCCATAGCCGGCGCCGCAGCCAGCCGGCAGCCTGCGGATCGGGCTGGCCGAGCGCGGTCGGCAGCAGCAGCGGCAAGGTACCGAAAGCAGCCAGCCCGACCAGGCCCAGGGTATTGAGGTGCAGATGCAGGCGCCGCCAACTCAGCCAGTGTTCCGGCCAGATTCCCATCGCCAGCACGGCGAGCAGCGCCGTCATCAGCAGCAGCAAGGCCGCCGCGTACCAGCGCCAGCCGGGATGCGGCGTGCCGAGCGCGGCGCGCGCCCGGCGCACGATCCAGGCGAGGAGCGCAGCGGCCAGTCCGAGGTCGAGGAAAGCCGCGAGAAACACGGCCGGGTAAGGCAGGATGCCGAAAAAACCGGCCACGGCGAGCCCGCCGCTGGCCTGTGCCAGCCACGGCAGCCGCCGGACGGCGGCCGGCGCATCGCCGGTGCGCGTCAGCACCGGCACGAAATGGATCATCGCCGCGAAGATCAGCGGCACGATGCCGCCGGCGAAGGCCAGATGAGCCACCGCCGCCGACGTGCCGACCCCGGCCGCGCCGGCCAGGCCGGCGAGCAAGAGGCAGCACAGCGCAGCAACGGCGATCCGCGTCAACTTCCAACCACCTTGAAATCGATGACGATGGCGCCCGGCTCACGCTGGACGTAGGCAATCGCCACCTGTTCGCCGTAACGCTGCTGCATCTGGGCGAGCAGCGGCAGCGGGTCGTGGTCGTTGCAGAAACGCATCGTCTCGCCGGGCATCAGCGATTCGAGCGCGCCGAAGATGGCGGCGTGGCGGAAACGCTTGGCGACACCGCGCGCATCGAAGGGGTAAAGGGCTTCCGGCGTGGGGTGGTCGCAGGCATGCAGGGTCTGGGTCATCGTGATTCCTTGGTCAATTGGCCCTTCAGGGCGGGAATCCGCAGTCTGCCGGCCACAACGCGCAATTTCCTTGATCCATATCGCCATCGCCAGAAAGACAAAGGGGGCCGCAGCCCCCTTTTGTACTCCGCTAGCCTGCCGGCTTACTGCAGTTCTTCCAGACGGATGCGCTTGACCTGGCCCTTGACCGCGGCCAGCGCCTCGACCTTGGCGACCGCGGCGAGCGCGGCGCTTTCGCTGCAGACGTGGGTGAGGATGATGATGTCGGTCTCGCCCTCGCCTTCTTCCGGCTCGCGCTGCAGCATGGCGTCGATCGAGATGCCGTGGTCGGCGAGGATGCGGGTGACGTCGGCGAGCACGCCGGCCTTGTCCTCGACGCGCAGGCGCAGGTAGTTGCCGGTTTCGATCTCGCTCATCGGCAGGATCGGCAAATTGGACATCGCATTCGGCTGGAAAGCCAGGTGCGGCACGCGGTGTTCCGGGTCGGCGGTGGCCAGGCGGGTGACGTCGACCAGGTCGGCGATCACCGCCGAAGCGGTCGGCTCGGCGCCGGCGCCCTTGCCGTAGTAGAGCGTGGTGCCGACGGCGTCGCCCTTGACGACGACGGCGTTCATCGCGCCCTCGACGTTGGCGATCAGGCGCTTGGCCGGGATCAGCGTCGGATGCACGCGCAGTTCGACGCCCTGCTCGCGCCGCTTGGCGATACCGAGCAGCTTGATGCGGTAGCCAAGCTGTTCGGCGTACTTGATGTCGGAAGCTTCGAGCTTGGTGATGCCCTCGACGTGGGCCTTGTCGAACTGCACCGGGATGCCGTAGGCGATCGAGGCGATCAGCGTCGCCTTGTGCGCGGCATCGACACCTTCGATGTCGAAGGTCGGATCGGCCTCGGCATAGCCCAGGCGTTGCGCTTCGGCGAGCACGTCGGCGAAGGACAGGCCCTTGTCGCGCATTTCCGAGAGGATGAAGTTGGTGGTGCCGTTGATGATGCCGGCGGCCCATTCGATGCGATTGGCGGTGAGGCCTTCGCGCAGCGCCTTGATGATCGGGATGCCGCCAGCGACGGCAGCTTCGAAGGCGACCATGACGCCCTTCTCCTGGGCGGCGGTGAAAATCTCGGTACCATGCACGGCGAGCAGCGCCTTGTTGGCGGTGACGACGTGCTTGCCGGCGGCGATCGCCTGCATCACGAGTTCTTTGGCGACACCATAGCCACCGATCAACTCGACGATGATGTCGATTTCCGGATCATTGACCAGGGCGAACGCATCGTCGGTGATGCGGGCTTCGCCGCCGGTCACCTGGCGGGCCAGTTCGACGTTCTTGTCGGCCACGGCGGTAATTCGAATCGGCCGGCCGGCGCGGCGGGTAATTTCTTCCGCGTTGCGCTTGAGAACGGTCCAGGTGCCACCGCCGACGGTGCCGATGCCGATAAGGCCAACATTGATGGGTTTCATAGGTCAGTCTTTGTTGATGAGATGATTGGTGTTGTGACGTTTGCGATAGTTTTCGAGGAAGCGCGCCAGGCGGCCGATCGCTTCCTTGAGGTCATCCTCGTGCGGCAGGAAGACGAGGCGAAAGTGGTCCGGGTGCGGCCAGTTGAAGCCGGTCCCCTGGACCAGCAACACTTTCTCCTCCTGCAGCAGTTCGGCGATGAACTGCTGGTCGTTCTTGATCGGGTAGATCTTGGGATCGAGCCGCGGGAACATGTACAGCGTCGCCTTCGGCTTGACGCACGACACACCGGGAATGGCGTTGATCAGTTCGTGCGCGATGTCGCGCTGGCGGCGCATGCGCCCGCCTTCGCCGACCAGGTCGTCGATGCTCTGGTAACCGCCGAGCGCGGTCTGGATGCCGTGCTGGCCGGGCGCGTTGGCGCACAGGCGCATCGAGGCCAGGATGTCGAGGCCTTCGATGTAGTCCTTGGCGTGCCGCTTGTCGCCGGAAACCACCATCCAGCCTGCGCGATAACCGCAGGAACGGTAGTTCTTCGACAGGCCGTTGAAGGTGATGGTCAGCACGTCATCCGACAATGCGGCAATCGAGGTGTGCTTGACGCCATCGTAGAGCACCTTGTCGTACACCTCGTCGGCGTAGACGATCAGGTGGTGCTCGCGGGCGATGGCGATGATCTCGTGCAGCAGGTCGTCCGGATAGAGCGCGCCGGTCGGGTTGTTCGGGTTGATGATGACGATGGCGCGGGTGTTCTTGTTGATCTTGCTGCGGATATCGTTCAGATCGGGCAGCCAGCCCTTTTCCTCGTCGCACAGGTAATGCACCGGCTTGCCGCCGGACAGGCTGATCGCCGCCGTCCATAGCGGGTAGTCGGGCGCCGGCACCAGCACTTCGTCGCCGGCGTCGAGCAGCGCGTTCATCGCCATGACGATCAGCTCGGAAACCCCGTTGCCGACGTAGATGTCTTCCAGCGTCACACCCTTGATGCCCTTCTGCTGGGTGTAGTGCATGATCGCCTTGCGCGCCGCGAAAATGCCTTTCGAATCCGTGTAGCCGGCCGCGTTGGGCAGGTTGCGGATGATGTCCTGCTGGATTTCCTCGGGCGAATCGAAGCCGAAGGCGGCGAGGTTGCCGATGTTCAGCTTGATGATCTTGTGGCCCTCTTCCTCCATCTGCTTGGCCATCTGCAGCACGGGGCCGCGGATGTCATAGCAGACGTTGGCGAGTTTGGCGGATTTCTTGACGTGCTTCATGGGAGAATGTCCGGATTGGCGGCGTTTGGCCAAAGGTATAATCCTACTATTACGTTTGCTGCACCGCAAAGTGAAACTCCATATCACACCGAATGCCGGACTCAACCTGTTCACCGCCTATGGCGACGACTACGTTGCGGTCAACCACGAAAAACACGAAACCAGCCTGATCGTGCTGCCGAATCGCCTGCTCCCCGGGTGGACCAGCGCCAACGCAGCCAGCCTGCAGGAGTCCGACATGCAGACGCTGCTCGGCCTGGGTGTCGAGGTCGTCCTGCTCGGCACCGGCAAGCGACTGCGCTTCCCGACACCGGCCTTGATGCGGCCGTTCGCACCGGCCGGCATCGGCCTCGAAGTGATGGATCTGCAGGCGGCCTGCCGGACCTACAACATCCTCGCCGGCGAAGGCCGCAAGGTGGCGGCCGCCCTGCTCTTCGACTGTTCGCCTAGCTATCGCCCCTGCCCAGCGTCGCCAGCAGCACTTCCATGACCGCGGCGGCATCGCGGGCGGCTTCGAAATCGGCCGGCGGACCAAACAGGAAACCCTGTGCGGCATCGCAGCCCATGTCGCGCAGCAGGGCAAGCTGCGTTGCCGTCTCGACACCTTCGGCGACGACCCGAGCCCCAAGCCGCCGACCAAAGGCAACCAGCGCCGCGACCAGTTCGTGGATCGCCCGATTGCCGACGATTTCGCTGACGAAGGAACGGTCGATCTTGATCGTATCCAGCGGCAACTGGGCCAACAAGGCAAACGAGCAGTAGCCGGCGCCGAAATCGTCGAGCGAGAAGCGACAGCCGGCATCGGCCAGTCGCGAAAGGGTTACCATCGCCTGCGGATTACCGCCCAGCGCCAGTTCGGTCGATTCGAAGGTGATGCTGTGCGGCAGCACGCCGACTTCGGTCAGGGTGTCGAGCAGTCGTTTGACGGCATCTGGATCGGCCAATTGCCGGGGGGACAGGTCGATGACCAGTCCGAATTCCCCATCTCCGCCCTTCAATGCGGCAGCGGCCTCGGCCAGCGCGCGCCGACCGAGTTCGGGCATGATGCCGATCGATTCGGCAACTTCCAGGAAACGCCCGGCATCGAGCAGGCCGAATTCGGGATGCTGGAAGCGCAGCAGGGCTTCGACGTACTCCACCCGCCCTGTCGTCAGTGAAATTTCCGGCAGATAGAGCAGGCTGTAACGCCAGTTTTCCAGCCCTTCGCGCAACTCGCGCTCCATGTCGAAGCGGCTGCCTCCGGGCAGCGTAGTCGGACGAAAAAAGTGGCAATTACCCCGGCCATCCGCCTTGGCTTCGTACAAGGCGGTGTCGGCGGCGGCCAGCAACTCGTCCGGCTGCTCGGCATCGTCGGGATAGATGGCGATGCCGATGCTGGCGCCAATCTGCAGGCTGTGTCCGGCAACACCGATCGGCGACGCAACCTCCTCTAGGAGCTTGGCGCAGACACTGCGCAAGCCATCGCCACCTTCGTACTCCTCGACCAGTAGCACGAACTCGTCGCCGCCACGGCGGCTGACGGTATCGGTCTGGCGCAGGCACTGCAACATGCGGCGGGCGGTCACCTGCAGCACCTGGTCGCCAATGGCATGCCCCCAGGTGTCGTTGACCTCCTTGAACAGGTCGAGATCGAGGTAAAGCACCGCCAGCTTGTGCCGATAGCGCTGCGCCCGGGCGATCGCTCGCTGCAGACGATCCTCGAACAGGACCCGGTTGGGCAATCCGGTCAGGCTGTCAAAATGCGCCAGACGGCGAATCCGCTCCTCTTCCCGCTTGCGTTCCGTGATGTCCGAAATCAACCCGACATAGCGCCGGGTTCGCCGCCCATCGCCATTGACAGCGACGATCGACAGCCACTCCTCGTACAAGCTGCCGTCGCGCCGACGATTGGTCAGTTCGCCGGACCAGCGGCCATGATGGAGAAGGCTCTCCCACATCGAGCGAAAAAATTCTGGGCCATGCCGGCCGGAAGACAGAATGCGCGTCCGCCGCCCGATGATATCGCGCGGTCGGTAACCGGTGAGCACGGTGAATGCCGGATTGACGGCGAGTACCCGGGTTTCCTCGTCGGTCACCAGAATGCCTTCGTTGGCTGCCTCGAACACCATCTGCGCCAGCTTGCGTTCGATCGTCCGTTCCCGGTGGCGGGCACAACGCTGCAAGGCTTCCAGCAGTTGTGCCGGATCAGGCGGCAGCGTCAGATAGGCGTCGATTCCCTCGCGGATAACGCGGTCGAGCAAGTCGAGATTGGCCGCCTGCGTGGTGACGATCACCGCGACTTCTGCGTCCTGTTGCCGCGCTTTGTCGCACAACGCCAGCCCGTCCCCATCCGGAAGAGTCTCGGCGACGAAGATGATATCGGGCTCAACTGTGGCACAAGCGGCAAGACCTGCGCCCATGGTGTCGGCAAACGAGATTTCGCGCACATGCGAGGCAACGCGATCGCTCAGCGCCTGGCGCCTGGCGACATCACCATCGACGATCAGGACACGCAGGGACGCGAGATCAACAGACGATTCCGGCATCACCGAAGTCAGCGCGCGCCGGCAAAAACAGCGGTGGCACCGCTGCAAAAATGGGGAAAGGAATCAGTCGCCAGACAGGACAAGGGGGCTTCCGGATCGCATAAATGAATCGCGGAATTTACCCGTTACCGGCCAAAAAACCTATACAACCTAGGTCATACCCGCCTTGCGGCGGGCATGCCAAGCTTACAGCAGGCCCTGCGGGTTGTTCGCTTGCCAACGCCAGACATCCTCGCACATTGCCGCCAGGTCGCGCGTCGCCCGCCAACCCAATTTCGCTTCGGCATTGGCGGGATCGGCATAGCAACTGGCGATATCGCCCGGACGACGGGGAGCAATCCGGTACGGCACCGGCTTCCCGCTTGCTTTCTCGAAGGCCCGAACCATTTCCAGCACGCTGTACCCCTTGCCGGTCCCCAGGTTGACCGTCAACTCGCCTGGCGCACGCGCCAGGGCGTCAAGGGCCGCGAGATGACCGAGGGCCAGGTCGACAACATGGATGTAGTCTCGCACGCCGGTACCGTCAGGCGTCGGATAGTCGTTGCCGAAGACGGCGAGTTCCGAACGCTGGCCGACGGCAACCTGAGAGATGAAGGGCATCAGGTTGTTGGGAATGCCGTTCGGACTCTCGCCGATCAGACCGCTGGCATGGGCGCCGACCGGGTTGAAATAGCGCAGGATGGCGACACGCCAGGAAGGATCGGCGCGCAGCATGTCGCGCAGGATTCCCTCGATCATCAACTTGCTGCGCCCGTAAGGATTGGTCGCCTGCAGCGGAAAATCCTCGCGAATCGGCACCGCGTGCGGATCACCATAGACCGTCGCCGACGAACTGAAAACCAGCTTGCGCACCCCGGCGTCGGCCATGGCCCGAAACAGGCACAGACTGCCGCTGACGTTGTTGTCGTAATAGGCGAGCGGCTTCTCCACCGATTCGCCGACCGCCTTGAAACCGGCAAAGTGGACCACGGAATCGATCGGGTTTTCGGCAAACAGGCGTGCCAGCAGCGCCTGATCCCGGACATCGCCCTGCACGAAGGCCGGTCGCTGGCCACTGATGGTTTCGATCCGCTCAAGCACCCGCGGGCTGCTGTTGCTCAGATTGTCGAGGATCAGCACCGATTCGCCGCGGCTGAGCAGTTCAACGACAGTGTGCGAGCCGATGTAGCCCGCGCCTCCGGTGACCAAAATCATTTCTTCTCCTTTAACAAAGTTAAGTCAATTATTTCATCACTTGATCATTCGCCCGCAACCATTGCAGCAAGGCGGCAAACAACAGCCCCGGCGCTACCGGCTTGCCGAGATGATCATTCATGCCGGCAGCAAGACAGGCCTGGCGATCTTCATCGTAGGCATTGGCGGTCATGGCGAGAATCGGCGTCCGTTGGTTCAACGATCCGGCGCGGATCGCGGCAGCGGCCTCGATGCCGTTGCGCTTCGGCATCTGCATGTCCAGCAGGATCAGGCTGTAGCGGTATTCGTTGGCCATGCGTACCGCCTCGTCGCCATCGACAGCGAGATCGATGACCAAGCCGACGTCCTCCAGCAGATCGCAGGCGACCTCGCGGTTGATCGGATCGTCCTCGGCCAGCAGTACGCGGGTACCGAGAAAGTCGCGGCGCAAAACCAGTTCCGGCGACTCCGGCACAAGACAGGCACTGGCTTCGCCCTCGCCGACCGGCGGCTTGTCCAGCGTCACGATGAACCAGAAACGACTGCCCCGACCGGGTTCGCTATCGACACCGATCTCTCCGCCCATCAATTCGACCAGACGCCGGCTGATCGCCAGCCCCAGCCCACTCCCGCCGAAGCGACGAGTCATCGAGGAATCCGCCTGCTCGAAGGGCGTAAACAAGCGCTGCAGGGCGTCGGCAGCAATGCCGATACCGGTATCGCTGACTTCGCAACGCAGGCGCAGTGAGGCGCTGGTCTCGTCGAGCACCTCGAAACGCAGGCCGACGCTACCGACCTCGGTAAACTTGAGCGCGTTGCCAAGCAGATTGATCAGCACCTGCGACAGCCGCAAAGGATCGCCTAGCAAAGCCTGGCGCACCCTTGCCGGCAAGGGATCGACAAGCAGTTGCAGGCCCTTTTCCTCGGCCCGGTGCGCCGTCACCCCCAACGCATTGTCGAGAATTTCCCCCAGGCGGAATGGTCGCTTCTCCAATACCATCCGCTCCGCTTCGATCTTGGAGATATCCAGAATGCCGTTGATCAGGTCGAGCAGATGCGCCGACGACTGGCGCGCCTTGGCTAGGCGCTCACGATCCCGGGGATCGCCGGTCTTGCGCCAGACGAGTTCGATCATCCCCATGATGCCGTTCATCGGCGTCCGCAATTCGTGACTCATGTTGGCGAGAAAGGCGCTTTTCGCCCGACTCGCCGACTCGGCGTCCGCTTTTGCCCGAACCAGCTCGGCAGTGCGCTCGATGACCAGCGCCTCCAGATTGTCGCGGTGCGCCTGCAGTTCGTCCTGGACCCGTTTCAGTTCGCTGACATCGGTGATGCCGCCGAGTAGACCGGCGATCCGCCCGTCGGCGTCGGCAAAGGTAGCCTTATGGAAAATCACCTGGCGCCGGCCCTCTGGCCCCATGATGCTCCATTCGTAACTTTGCGTTCCCGGCTCGGCAAACAGGCGGCGATCCATTTCGTCATAGCGCTCGGCGATTTCCGCTGGCGCCATGTCGAACACGCTGTGACCGACGATCTCGTCGCGGCGCTTGCCGAGCAACTGCTCGAACGCCCGGTTGCAGCCGCGATAGCGGCCGCTGTTGTCCTTGTAGAAGAAAGGTATCGGCAGGCATTCGATCAGCGTGTTGAGAAAAACCGCCTGGTTGCCAAGTTGTCGCCAGGAACGCCGCAACAGCCAGGCCGCACACAGGGTGGCCAGGAAGAATCCGAGCAGCAGGACCAGGGTACGCTGCAATTCCCGCTGCCAATCGGCCAGGAAGTCCTGCGGCGCCATTGCCACCGTCAAGACGAAAGGCGTGTGCTGAATCCGGCGGAAAGCGTAAACGCGCTCTACCCCATCTGCGCCGGTATCTGCCATGACCCCTTCCATGATCCCCTTTTCCAGGCGGTCCGCGACACCCTGCGTCAAGGATGAACTGGCCAACCCGGCAGCACCTGACGGCGGCAGCGGATGAGCGGTCAGCAAGTTCATGTCGAGATAACGGATTGCCGCCTCTCCATGCGCACCCAACTGCAAGGGCGCCAGTTGGCGGGTGAAGTGATCCAGCGTGACCGCCGCCGTCACGATCCCTGCAAATGCCCCGGCATGGCGCCAGGAACGGGTAAAGGCAACCACAGGAATTTTCGACACCTTGCCGATGATGGGCTCGGCAACGATCAACTGCTCGCCGGGCGCCGCCTGGTGCGCGGCAAAGAACGGCCGGTCGGCCAGCGACACCGGAGCCAGGGGATCGACCCCCTTGCCCCAGCGCAGACGCCCTTCGGCATCGCTGACGCGAAAGGCATCGATCGCGCCGTGCCGGCCCAGATGCAGTTGCAGGACGTGCTCGATTCTTTCATCGGAAAGCTGCCCAGCGTTTCCCAGCCACTCGAGCATATCGACGATGCCCAGCAGGCTCAAATCGATACGCCTGACCGAGTCGCCGACGCCCAGTTCGAGCAAGGCCGCCAGATTGGCGGCATCTTCCCGGACTTGAGCCTGCGCCCGTTGCCGGCTGGTGTGCAAGTTGGTCGCCGCAATGGCGATCATCAGCAGATTGAGCAGCAACACCCCAAACACCAGCCAACGATGAAAACGCGGACCACCGCCGGAATGCGGCATGGCCGGAGCATTGGTGGAAAGATTGCGGGAAGACATCAACGAAGCAACAGTGGCGAACCGCGAATGACGAAAAATGGAATTATCACATTTCCATCGGGCATTGACGTCAGCACCCGGCAGAAAACACCGGAGCGGGTCTTGGAACGATGCCTGGCGCGCCCGGAGGGACTCGAACCCCCGACCTATTGCTTAGAAGGCAATTGCTCTATCCAGTTGAGCTACGGGCGCGCGGGTTGCCGCCGGAAGAGGATGGTCGGGGCGGTGGGATTCGAACTCACGACCCTCTGCTCCCAAAGCAGATGCGCTACCAGACTGCGCTACGCCCCGACAAGGCTGCGGATTGTATCAGCGTGATCGCCGCGACGCCAGAGATGCGGCCAAAATACAGCAGCGATGACATTGGCACATTGCGCTGCAGCAAGGCTTTTCCTTGCCTCGCCCGAGGCTTTCTGATATTTAATCGCTTTTTTCGTCACTGGAAGCGCTCACAAAATGGCAGAAGACCTGCTTCACAAACATTTCACTCCTTACGAGCCGAAGGCCGGTGAGGATTACATGAGCAACAAGCAACTCGGTCATTTCCGGAAAATTCTGGAATCCCTGAAAAAGGAACTGAGCGAAGACATTGATCGCACGGTGCATACCATGCAGGACGAAGCGACGGTCTTTGCCGACCCCAACGACCGGGCCAGCCAGGAAACCGACATGGCGATCGAACTGCGCAACCGCGACCGCGAGCGCAAGCTGATCAAGAAGATCGACGAAACCCTGACCCGCATCGACGAGGGCGATTACGGCTTCTGCGACAAATGCGGCGTCGAGATCGGCATCAAGCGCCTCGAAGCCCGCCCGACGGCAACCCTGTGCATCGACTGCAAGACGCTCGACGAGCTGAAGGAAAAGCAGATGGCCAAGTAACATCGGCCAGCCGTTTTCACCCCGGAGCCAGCGCCCGGGGCGACGAAAAAAAGGGCACCTCGCGGTGCCCTTTGCTTTGCCGGAATCGCCGGATTACTGCGCCTGCGGCTCTTCGGCCGCCGGCTGGGCGGCGGCTTCTTCAGCCACCGCCTTCATCGACAGCTTGACGCGGCCGCGGTCGTCGGTCTCCAGAACCTTGACGCGCACGACCTGGCCTTCCTTGACGTAGTCTTCAACCTTGTTGACGCGCTCCTTGGCGATCTGCGAGATATGCAGCAGGCCGTCCTTGCCCGGCAGGACCGAAACGATCGCGCCGAAATCGAGGATCTTGAGCACGGTGCCTTCGTAGATCTTGCCGATCTCGACTTCCGCGGTGATCGCGTCGATCTTGGCGCGGGCAGCGGCAGCGGCCTCGCCCGAGGTGGCGGCGATGGTGATCGTGCCGTCGTCCTGGATGTCGATCGTGGTGCCGGTTTCCTCGGTGATGCTGCGGATCACGGCGCCGCCCTTGCCGATCACGTCGCGGATCTTTTCCGGATTGATCTTGAAGGTGTACAGACGCGGCGCGTAGGCCGACATTTCTTCACGCGGGCCGGCAGCAGCTTCCTGCATCAGGTTGAGGATGTGCAGACGGGCTTCCTGGGCTTGCGCCAGAGCAACCTGCATGATTTCCTTGGTGATGCCCTGAATCTTGATATCCATCTGCAGCGCGGTGATGCCGCTGGTGGTGCCAGCCACCTTGAAGTCCATGTCGCCGAGGTGATCTTCGTCACCCAGGATGTCGGTGAGAACGGCAAAGCGGTTGCCTTCCTTGATCAGGCCCATGGCGATGCCAGCCACGTGCGCCTTGAGCGGCACGCCGGCGTCCATCAGCGCCAGGCAGCCGCCGCAGACCGAAGCCATCGACGAGGAGCCATTCGACTCGGTGATTTCGGAAACCACGCGCATCGAGTAGGAGAAGTCTTCCGGCTTCGGCAGCACGGCCAGCAGCGCGCGCTTGGCCAGACGGCCGTGACCGATTTCACGACGCTTCGGCGTACCGACACGACCGCATTCGCCGGTGGCGTACGGGGGCATGTTGTAGTGCAGCATGAAGCGGTCACGGTATTCGCCGGACAGCGCGTCGATGATCTGCTCGTCGCGGTTGGTACCCAGCGTGGCGACGGCCAGCGCCTGCGTTTCACCACGGGTGAACAGGGCCGAACCGTGGGTGCGCGGCAGGACGCCGGAACGCATGGTGATCGGGCGCACGGTGCGGGTGTCGCGACCATCGATGCGCGGCGCGCCGGAGAGGATGCGACCACGGACGATGCCGGCTTCGAGTTCGAAGAACAGGTTGCCGACGGTGTTGGCGTCCGGCGCACCTTCTTCGCCGGTGCACAGGGCAGCGACGGCTTCAGCGGAGATTTCCTTGACGCGCTGGCTGCGAGCCTGCTTGGAGGTGATGCTGTAGGCTTCTTCCAGCTTGGCACCGACCAGGTCCTTCAGGCGGGCGACCAAGGCTTCGTCCTTGGCCGGCGCTTGCCAGTCCCATTCCGGCTTGCCGGCTTCTTCAACGAGTTCGTTGATGGCGTTGATCGCCTTCTGCATTTCGGTATGGCCGAAAACGACGGCACCGAGCATGACTTCTTCCGACAGCTGGTCGGCTTCCGATTCAACCATCAGCACGGCGGCTTCGGTACCGGCAACGACCAGGTCAAGCTGGCTGTCCTTGAGCTGCGACAGCGTCGGGCAGAGCACATACTGGCCATTGATGTAGCCGACGCGAGCAGCGCCGATCGGGCCGGCGAACGGGATGCCGGAGATCGCCAGGGCGGCGGAAGCGCCGATCATCGCCGGGATGTCGGAATCGATTTCCGGGTTCAGCGAGATGACGGTGGCGACGACCTGCACTTCATTGTAAAAACCGTCCGGGAACAGCGGACGGATCGGGCGGTCGATCAGACGGCAGGTCAGCGTTTCCTTTTCCGAAGGACGGCCTTCGCGCTTGAAGAAACCACCGGGGATACGGCCGGCAGCGTAAACCTTTTCCTGATAATCGACGGTCAGCGGGAAGAAATCCTGACCGGGCTTGGCATTCTTGGCACCGACGACGGTCACCAGAACGACCGTCTCTTCCATCGAGACGACGACGGCGCCGCCGGCTTGGCGGGCGATTTCGCCGGTTTCCAGGGTCACCTGGTGTTCGCCGTAGGCGAAGCTCTTTTTCACGACATTAAACATTGACTTCCTTTCTCTCTCATCACATTAGACAACAATAACAACAACTTGCATAACACTGAATCAACAACGCCACGACAAAAAACAAAAAAGCGGCCGGGAAATTTCCGGGCCGCCTTCCTTTGCTTCAGCCGCGCTTACTTGCGCAGACCAAGCTTGGTGATCAGGTTGCGGTAGCGCTCGACGTCGGAACCCTTGAGGTAGTCGAGCAGCTTGCGACGCTGCGAAACCAGATGCAGCAGACCACGACGCGAGTGGTGATCCTTCTGGTGTTCCTTGAAGTGCGGCTGCAGGTCGTTGATGCGAGCGGTCAGCAGCGCGACCTGGACTTCCGGAGAACCGGTATCGCCCTTGGCGCGAGCGAATTCGGCAACGATGCCGGCTTTTTGTTCGGTGGTGATAGCCATTTCAAAACCTCTTGCTTGATGCGACGCAGCCCCGGTTTGATAGAGCGAACGCCTGTTGATGGAATTTCCCGGACACGGGAAGCTGCGGATTGTAACAGATCAATTTGCCAGTTGCACCAGTCTTTTCGGCCACAGACGCCCCCCCGGACCGGGCTCGCCGACACCGATCAGGCCGCCGCCGGCATAGACGCGAATCTTGCCCATCAGCCCATCCGGCAGGTCGACCGGATTGCCATGACGGAAGCGCGACTCGGCCTCGCCGCTCAAGTCGATCCGCGGCAGGCTTTGCAGCAAGGCATCGACCGGGCGCAGCCAGGCTGGGCGTGCGGCCTCGTCCATGGTTTCGAGATCGGCCAGCGTCGTCGCTCCGGCCAGCGTCAAATCGCCGACCCGGGTCCGCCGCAGCGCCGTCAAATGGGCGCCGCAGCCGAGCGCGGCGCCGATGTCGGCGGCCAGGACACGGATGTAGGTGCCCTTGCTGCAACTGACCGAGAGGCGCAGTTCGTCGCCGGCAAAGGACAGCACATCGAGCGCGAGGATCGTCACCGGCCGCGCGGCGCGTTCGACCTCGATTCCCTGGCGGGCGAGTTCGTAGAGGGGCCTTCCATCGCGCTTCAGTGCGGAATGCATCGGCGGCACCTGCAAAATATCGCCGGCGAAGGCCGGCAACACCCGCCGCAGGTCGGCTTCCTCAACCGCCACAGCGTGGGTCGCGATCACCTTCCCTTCGGCATCGCCGGAATCAGTGACGACGCCGAGACGCAGTGTCGCTTCGTAGGTCTTGTCGGCATCGAGCAGATCGGCGGAAAACTTGGTCGCCTCGCCAAAGCACAGCGGCAGCAGACCGGTCGCCAGCGGATCGAGGGTGCCGGTGTGGCCACCCTTGGCCGCCGAAAAGAGACGACGCGCCTTTTGCAGCGCGTCGTTGGAAGTCAGGCCGAGCGCCTTGTCGAGCAGCAGCACGCCGTCGACCTGACGCCAGGTCCGTTTCACCTTCGGCTGCATCGCGTTCAGCGGTCTTCGTTGTCGTCCGCTTCGGCGGACACCGAATTGGCCTGATCGATCAACTGGGAGAGGTTCATCCCGCGCTCCAGCGAGCTGTCATAGATGAAATGCAGTTCGGGTAGCGTATGGATATGAATGCGCCGGCCCAGTTCGCGGCGCAGGAAACCGGCGGCGCGCTTCAGCCCCTGCTCGACCTCGGCCAGATGCTCGGCGTTCAGTGTGGTGAAGAAAACCTTGGCGTGGGCATAGTCCGGCGTCAGTTCGACGGCGGTGAGGCTGATCATGCCGACGCGCGGATCTTTCAGTTCGCTACGGATCAGGTCGGCGAGGTCGCGGCGCACCTGCTCCGCGACCCGATCGCTACGCTGGAATCCTCGGGGTCCCTGCTTTTTCATTACAGCGTGCGCGCCACTTCCTGGATTTCGTACACTTCGAGCTGATCGCCTTCCTGGATGTCGTTATTGCCACGCAGGGAGAGACCGCACTCGAAATTGGAACGCACTTCCTTGACGTCGTCCTTGAAACGCTTCAACGAATCGAGTTCGCCATCCCACTGCACCGTATGGTTGCGGATCAGGCGGACGCGGGAATTGCGCTTGACGAGACCTTCCAGGACGTAACAGCCGGCGATCGCGCCAACCTTGGAAACATGGAAGACCTGGCGTATCTCGACCATGCCGATCACCTGTTCGCGCTTCTCCGGCGACAGCATGCCCGACAAGGCTGCCTTGACTTCATCGACCGCGTCGTAGATCACGTTGTAGTAACGGATATCGACGCCGAAGCTCTCGGCCAGCTTGCGCGAACCAGCATCGGCCCGGATGTTGAAGCCGATGATGACGGCGCCCGAAGCTTGTGCCAGGTTGACGTCGGATTCGCTGATCGCACCGACCGCACCGTGGATGATCTGGACGCGGACTTCCTCGTTGGAGAGCTTGGACAGCGTCTGCACCAGGGCTTCCTGGGAACCTTGCACGTCGGCCTTGACGATCAGCGGCAGGGTCTTGACCTGGCCATCTTCCATCTGCTGGAACATGTTTTCCAGCTTCGCCGCCTGCTGCTTGGCCAGCTTGACGTCGCGGAACTTGCCCTGACGGAAGAGCGCAATTTCGCGCGCCTTCTTTTCGTCAGTGAGCACGATGGCTTCCTCGCCAGCCGCCGGCACATCCGACAGACCGAGGATTTCGACCGGAATCGACGGACCGGCTTCGTTGATCGGCTTGCCGTTCTCGTCGAGCATGGCGCGCACCTTGCCGAAGACCTGGCCGGCCAGCACGACGTCGCCGCGCTTCAGAGTGCCGGACTGGACGAGCATCGTCGCCACCGCGCCGCGCCCCTTGTCGAGACGGGCTTCAATGATCAGGCCCTTGGCCGGCGCATCCTTCTGCGCCGTCAGTTCGAGCACTTCGGCCTGCAGCAGGACTTGTTCGAGCAGTTCGTCGATACCGGTACCCTTCTTCGCGGAAACCGGACAGAACGGCGAATCGCCGCCGTACTCTTCCGGAATGACGCCTTCGGCGACCAGTTCCTGCTTGACACGGTCCGGATTGGCATCCGGCTTGTCGATCTTGTTGACCGCTACAACCAGCGGCACACCGGCCGCCTTGGCATGGTGGATCGCTTCCTTGGTCTGCGGCATCACACCGTCGTCAGCCGCGACGACCAGGATGACGATGTCGGTCGCCTTGGCACCACGGGCCCGCATTGCCGTGAAGGCCTCGTGACCCGGCGTATCGAGGAAGGTGATCATGCCGCGATCGGTTTCCACGTGGTAGGCACCGATGTGCTGCGTGATGCCGCCGGCTTCGCCGGCCGCCACCTTGGCGCGGCGGATGTAGTCGAGCAGCGAGGTCTTGCCGTGGTCGACGTGGCCCATGACGGTAACCACCGGGGCGCGCGGTTCGAGCGGCACGTCCTTGTGCTCGCCGGTTTCCTCGAGGAAGGCATCGGGATCGTCGAGCTTGGCGGCCAGCGCCTTGTGACCCATTTCCTCGACGACGATCATCGCCGTTTCCTGGTCCAGCACCTGGTTGATAGTGACCATCGAGCCCATCTTCATCATGGTCTTGATGACTTCGGTCGCCTTGACCGCCATCTTGTGCGCCAGGTCGGAAACCGAGATGGTTTCCGGCACATGAACCTCACGGGTGATCGGCTCGGTCGGCGCCTGGAAGCTGCCCTGAGCGTCATCCGACTTGTGCGATTTCTTGTGACCGTGGCGATTGTCCTTCCAGCCACCGCCGACATCCGAACCACGGGTTTTCAGGCCGCCCTTCTTCTTGCCGTCATCGGCCGCGCGAGCACCCTTTTCACCCTTCTTCGGCGCATCGGGGCGCTTGTGCAGCGTGCCCTTCTCGCCCTCGGCGGTCTTGGCCTGGGTTGCCGCCTGCTGCTTGGCCTGCTCGGCCAGCTTGGCGGCGGCCGCGGCGGCTTCCGCCTGCTGGCGCATCTGCACCAACTGGGCTTCGCGCGCCTGTTTTTCGCGCAGTTCGCGCTCCTGGATTTCACGCAGACGGCTGAAACGGCGCGCCTCTTCTTCGCGCGCCTTGAGTTCCTTCTCACCGATGATCGCAGCCCGGTCGAGCGGGCGGCGGACGGCAAGCGTCTCGCTCGGCGCGGCTTCCTCGACAACGGCTTCGGCGACCGGCTCGGCGACGACCGGCGGCTCGGGCTCCGGCACCACCTCGGGTTCCGGTTCCGGCTCCGGCTCTGGTTCCGCGACGATTTCCGGTTCCGGCTCGACAACCAGCGGCGCCTCGACTTCCGGCACCGATTCGATAACGGGCTCTTGCACCAACTCGCCTGCCGACTCGACGAGCTCCTGCTCATCAAGGCCGTCAGCCGCGCCTTCCGCCAGCGAATCCGGAACGTCGCGCTTGACAAGCACGCGCTTCTTGCGCACCTCGACCTGCACCGTGCGAGCACGACCATGGGCATCGGTCGCCTTGATCTCGGACGTCTGCTTGCGGGTCAGCGTGATCTTGTTTTTCGGCTGCGCGTCGCCATGCGCCCGGCGCAGATAATCGAGCAGACCGGCCTTGTCCTGATCGGTCAGCGTATCGCTGCCGCCGGACTTGCCGACGCCGGCACGATTGAGCTGCTCGAGCAGCGCCTCGACCGGCATCTTGAGTTCAACGGCAAATTGTGAAACGGTTGTTGCGGACATACTTGCTACCTCCCCGCTCACTCGAACCAGTGAGCCCGAGCCTTGAGAATGAGTTCCTTGGCACGCGCTTCGTCCATGCCGGCGATTTCCAGCAGTTCATCGACCGCCAGTTCAGCGAGGTCGTCACGTGTCTTGATGTTGTGTTCGGCCAGCTTGGCCGCCAGTTCCTTGGTCATGCCTTCGAGACCGATCAGGTCCTCGGCGACGCTTTCCAGCTTCTCCTCAGTGGCAATGGCTTCCGTGAGGAGCACATTGCGCGCCCGATTGCGCAGCTCGTTGACGATATCTTCGTCCAGGCCGTCGATCTCGAGCATTTCGGCGAGCGGCACGTAGGCCACTTCTTCCAGCGTCGAGAAGCCTTCCTCGATCAGCAGATCGGCCAGTTCCTCGTCGATGTCCAGCTTTTCCATGAACACCACGCGCGTCACAGCGTATTCGGCCTCGGCGCGCTTGGCCGACTCGTCCTGGGTCATCAGGTTGATCGTCCAGCCGGTCAGCTCCGATGCCAGGCGGACGTTCTGCCCGCTGCGGCCGATGGCGATCGCCAGATTGTCTTCATCGACGACGACGTCCATGGCGTGCTTTTCTTCATCGACGACGATCGAGGTCACTTCGGCCGGCGACAGCGCGCCGATCACGAACTGCGCCGGATCGGCCGACCACAGCACGATATCGATGTTCTCGCCGCCGATCTCGTTGCGCACGGCGGTGACACGCGAGCCGCGCAGACCGACGCAGGTGCCGATCGGATCGATGCGCGGATCGTTCGACTTGACGGCGATCTTGGCGCGCATGCCGGGATCGCGGGCACAGGCCTTCATTTCCATCAAACCATCTTCGATTTCCGGCACTTCCAGTTCGAACAGCTTGATGACGAATTCCGGCGCGGTGCGCGACAGGATGATCTGCGGGCCACGGGCGCCGCGGTCGATGCGCAGCAGGTAGGCACGGACACGGTCGCCAACACGCAGATTTTCCTTCGGGATCATCTGGTCGCGCGGCAGCAGCGCTTCGATCTTGCCGGCTTCGACGATGGCGTTACCGCGCTCCATGCGCTTGATCGTGCCGGAGACGACATGTTCTTTGCGCTCGAGGAAGTCCTGCAGGATCTGCTCACGCTCGGCGTCGCGAATCTTTTGCAGGATCACCTGCTTGGCAGCCTGGGCGCCGATACGACCGAAATCGATCGGCTCCAGCGGCTCTTCCAGATAGTCCCCCGGCTCGACGTCGGCGTCGTCCTTGCGCGCATCGGAAAGCGGAATCTGGAGGTATTCATTGACGTATTCGTCGTCCGCCACCACCTGCCAGCGACGGAAGGAGTCGTAATTACCGGTGACGCGATCGATCGCGACACGGACTTCAGCTTCGTCGTGGATACGCTTCTTGGTCGCCGAAGCAAGCGCCAGTTCAAGGGCACCGAAGACGATTTCCTTGTTGACGTTTTTTTCGCGGGCCAGGGCATCGACCAGCAGCAACAGTTCACGGCTCATGGGCTAAGACCTCCAGGGACTTCAGTCGAATTTGGGCACGAGACGTGCCTTTTCGATATTGTTGAATTCGAGTTCCACGTCTTCCTTCTCGAGGCGAAGACCGACCTTGCCGTTCTCGCAGCCGAGCAGTAGCCCCTGGAAGTTACGGCGGTTGTTGTGCGGGATGCGCAGCTTGATCTGGATCGACTGTCCGGCGAAGCGGGCGAAATCCGCCTCCTTCTTGACCACGCGATCCATGCCCGGCGAGGAAATCTCGAGCCGGTCATAATCGACATTCTCGACCTCGAAGACGCGCGACAACTGGTTCGAAACCTTGGCGCAATCCTCGACATCGACCCCACCCTCCTTGCCGGGCGCGTCGATGAAGACACGAATGGTCCTGCCACGTGGCGACATTTCGACATCGACAAGCTCATAGCCGAGTCCGGTCACCGTCGTTTCAAGCAGCGTATTCAAATCCATAGGCACAAATAAAAAATGGGCGAAACGCCCACCTCAGAAAAATAAGATGCCTGCAAAATTGCAGGAGAAACAAACCCGTGAATTATAACGGGTTTATTCCCTCCCGACAATTGCTTTCACCGCCTTCCGCCGTCCGGCGGGGCGTCCCGCTCAGGGCTTCGGCATTGCTTTCGGCGCCCCCAGTTCGCGCATCAGCGCCTTGACCTCGCCTTCCTCGAGTTCATGACAGCGACCGCGCTTTAGCTGCGGCGGCAACACAAACGGGCCGTAACGGACACGGATCAGACGGCTGACCGTGCAACCAACCGCCTCGAACATGCGTCGGACTTCACGATTACGCCCCTCGAACAGGCTCACCCGATACCACTTGTTGGCCCCTTCACCACCGGCATCGGCCAGGCTGGCAAAGCTGGCCGGACCATCTTCGAGTTCAACCCCCTTGAGCAGTTGTTGCTGCGCCTCGTCGGTCAACTCACCCAGGACGCGCACCGCGTACTCGCGCACCAGTTCCGAACTCGGATGCATCAGCTTGTTGGCCAGTTCGCCGGAGGTGGTGAACAGCAGCAGACCCGAAGTATTGAAGTCGAGGCGGCCGACCGCGATCCAGCGCCCGCCGCGCATCCGCGGCAGCGCCGCGAACACCGACGGACGGCCGTCTGGATCGTCGCGCGAGACGATCTCGCCTTCCGGCTTGTGGTACATCAGCACGCGCGGCGCGCGGGCACCCGCGCCGGTGAAGCGGATGTTGATCAGGCGCCCGCCGACCTTGACCTTGTCGGTCGGCACCACCGACTGTCCAAGATGCGCCGGTTCGCCATTGACGGTGACCTTGCCGGCCGCGATCCATTCTTCCATTTCGCGCCGCGAGCCGACGCCGGCCTGGGCCAGCACCTTCTGCAAGCGCTCCGGCTTGGCTTCGATCAGCGGCTTGCCGTTACGCCCGATGTTGCCGCGATTGGCGCGCCCGGTCTGCGGCTTGCCCTGGCGCCGGGGGGCCGGCTTGACCGGCGCTGCATCGGCGTCCGGCAGAGCATCGCCGAACTCCGGCTCGCGCTCGGCGGGCAACGGTTGATGGCGCCCGGCACCACGACGCGGCCGCGCGCCCGTCGGGGCTTCAGCCATGCCGCCCGGGGCGCGGAAAGGGGTACGTTTATTGGTTTTCATGATTCAGCTCCAGTGTCTGGCTGATTTGCTCCAGCGGCGGCAGTTCGCTGACGCTACGCAGGCCCAGATCATCGAGAAATTGTTTGGTCGTGGCAAACAGCGCCGGCCGACCGGGGGTGTCGCGGTGACCGACAACGTCGATCCAGCCGCGCTCTTCAAGGGTTTTGACGACATTCGGATTGACCGCGACGCCGCGGATTTCCTCGATGTCGCCCCGCGTCACCGGCTGCCGGTAGGCGATGATGGCCAACGTTTCCAGCACGGCGCGCGAGTATTTCGGTGGCTTCTCCGGATTCAGGCGCTCCAGGTAGGGCAGGAATTCCGCACGCGTCCGGAAGCGCCAGCCCGACGCCAGTTGCACCAGCTCGACCGGGCGCTCGGCCCACTCGGCGCGAATTTCATCGAGCAGCTTCCTGAGCGTTTCCGACGACAGCTCCTCGTCGAACAGCTTTTTCATCTCGTGCGTCGTCAGCGGCTCGCGGGTGGCGAGCAGCGCCGCTTCAAGCACTTTCTTGATCAGGCTCGCCGCCATCGCCCTCCTCCAGCATCGTTTCCTCCGCCTCACCGTTGCGCAAATTGACATAGATCGGCGCGAAGGCCTCGGTCTGCGTGATGCGGATCAGCTTTTCCCGCCCCAGTTCGAGCATCGCAATGAAATGCACAACCAGGCCGGGCGGCCCCATCGCCGGATCGAACAGGGTCTCGAACTGCACGAAACCACCTTTCTCCTGCAAAGCCCGGAGAATGATGCCCATGTGCTCGCGTACCGACAACTCCTCGCGGCTGATCTTGTGGTTGCGCTTCAGGGCCGCCTGGCGGACGACCGCCATCCAGGCGTCGCGCAGGTCGGCCGCCGAGACTTCCGGCAGACGGACGATCAGCGATTTCTCGACCAGCGTCTCGACCCAGAAGAACTCGCGCTCGGCCTGCGGCATCGCGTTCAGCCGCTGGCCGGCGAGCTTCATCTGCTCGTACTCCATCAGCCGGCGCACCAGCTCGGCGCGCGGATCCTCGGTCTCGTCGTCGCCGGGCAGCTTGGGCCGCGGCAGCAGCATGCGCGACTTGATCTCGATCAGCATCGCCGCCATCACCAGATACTCGGCGGCAAGTTCGAGATTACTGGCGCGCATCGCCTCGACGTAATCGAGATACTGCCGGGTCAGCGGCGCCATCGGGATGTCGAGGATATCGACGTTGGCCTTGCGGATCAGATAGAGCAGCAGGTCGAGCGGCCCCTCGAAGGCGTCGAGCATGATCTCGAGCGCATCCGGTGGAATATAGAGATCCTGCGGCAGCGTATCGAGCGGTTGGCCGTAGATACGGGCAACCGCTCCGAACATTTCTACCTGCGGCAGGTCGACTGCGAGATTCATGCGTCGACCGCCTGCGAGCGGCAGCGGAACAACGCAATCGGCATCAGTGGTATTCCAGCCCCATCGCCTCGCGCACGTCGCGCATCGTCTCGCGCGCCAGTTCGCGTGCCTTCTCGCAACCGTCGGCGATGATGTTCTTGACCAGCACCGGGTCGTCGAGATACTGCTGGGCGCGCTCGCGCATCGGCGCCTGCTCGCGCAGGATGCCCTCGATCACCGGCTGCTTGCAGTCGATGCAGCCGATGCCGGCGGTACGACAGCCTTGCGCCAGCGTCTCGCGCGTCGCCTCGTCGGTATACACCTGGTGCAACTGCCAGACCGGACAGCGCGCCGGGTCGCCGGGATCGGTGCGGCGCACGCGGTTGGTATCGGTCGGCATCGACTTGACCTTCTTGGCCACCGATTCTTCGGATTCGCGCAGGGTGATCGTGTTGTTGTACGACTTCGACATCTTCTGCCCGTCGAGCCCCGGCATCTTCGACTCCTCGGTCAGCAGGTAGCCCGGTTCGACCAGGATCATCTTGCCGGTGCCTTCCAGGAAGCCGAACAGGCGCTCGCGGTCGATCGCCGACAGATGCTGGATTTCGTTGAGCATCGCCTTGGCTTGCTCCAACGCTTCCTTGTCGCCTTCCTGCTGGAAGCGCGTGCGCAGCTCCTCGTAAAGTCGCGCCTTCTTGCCGCCGAGCTTCTTCACCGCGTCGCGCGCCTTGTCCTCGAAACCGGGTTCGCGGCCGTACATGTGGTTGAAGCGGCGCGCCAGTTCGCGGGTGAACTCGACGTGCGGAATCTGGTCCTCGCCGACCGGCACCTTGTCGGCGCGGTAGATCAGGATGTCGGCGCTCATCAAAAGCGGATAGCCGAGAAAACCGTAGGTGGTCAGGTCCTTGCCGGCCAGCTTTTCCTGCTGGTCCTTGTAGGTCGGCACGCGCTCGAGCCAGCCGAGCGGCGTCATCATCGACATCAGCAGATGCAGTTCGGCGTGCTCGGGGACGCGCGACTGGATGAACAGCGTCGCCTGATTGGGATCGACGCCGGCTGCCAGCCAGTCGATGACCATGTCCCAGGTCGCCTTCTCGATGCTCTGCGGGTTGTCGTAATTGGTGGTCAGCGCGTGCCAGTCGGCGACGAAGAAGAGACAGGGATATTCGTGCTGCAGGCGGACCCAGTTCTTGAGGACGCCGTGGTAATGGCCGAGATGCAGCGCCCCGGTGGGACGCATGCCGGAAAGGACACGTTCTGCGTACATAGCGGTTTATCGTTTAGTAAAGACCGAAAAGGAATTCGATGGCGTGCGCCGAAAAGAGCACCAGAGGATTCATGATTTCGCCGAGGATACCGGTGAACAGCAGGACCAGCAAAATCGGGAAGCCCCACGGCTCGATGCGCGAGAACTGCCAGGCCAGGCGGTGCGGCAGCAGGCTGACGGCAATCCGCCCGCCGTCGAGCGGCGGCAACGGCAGCAGGTTGAGGACCATCAGCACACAGTTGATGATGATGCCGACCTCGGCCATGCGTGCCAGCGGCACGGCGAAGAAATCCGGCACGTACCACGACAATTTGAACACCAGAGCCCAGAAGCAGGCCATCGCCAGGTTGGCGGCCGGCCCGGCGGCGGCGACCCAGAGCATGTCCTTTTTCGGCTGGCGCAGGCGGGTGAAATCGACCGGCACCGGCTTGGCGTAACCGAACATGAAGTTCCCGGCCGAAAACAGCAGGATCGCCAGCGGAATCAGCACCGTGCCGACCGGATCGATGTGACGCAGCGGATTGAGGCTGATGCGGCCAAGCTGCCAGGCGGTCGGATCGCCGAAATGGCGGGCCGCGTAACCATGCGCCGCCTCGTGCAGCGTGATCGCGAACACCACCGGCAGCGCGGCAATGGCAATGGTCTGGATCAGCGCATTGATATCGAGCATGCTCAATCCAGCCCGAAGGGTGCCAGCGGCCCGCGCCCGGCACGAACCAATTCGGGCGAGGAACCGGTCAGGTCGATGACGCTGGTCGGCTCGACGCCGCAAGGACCGCTGTCGAGGATCAATTCCAGTTGCTCGTCGAGGCGATCCTGGATTTCCCAGCCTTCAGTCAGCGGCGCTTCATCGCCCGGCAACTGCAGGGTGGTCGTCAACAAGGGTTCGTTCAGTTCCTCGAGCAAGGCGAGCGCTACCGGGTGGGCCGGTATGCGCAGGCCGATCGTCTTGCGCTTCGGGTGCAGCACGCGGCGCGGCAATTCCTTGCTGCCTTCGAGGATGAAGACGTAGCAGCCGGGCGTCGTCGCCTTGAGCAGGCGGTACTGCGCGTTATCGACGCGGGCGTAGGTGGCGATCTCCGAGAGGTCGCGCACCATCAGCGTCAGGTGATGGCGCTCGTCCATCTGGCGGATCAGGCGGATGCGGTCCATCGCCTCCTTGTCGCCGAGATGGCAGGCCAGCGCGTACGAGGAATCGGTCGGCACGGCGACGATCGCCCCGTTGCGGATGAACTCCGCGGCCTGAACGAGCAGGCGCGGTTGCGGGGAATCGGGATGGATATTGACGACGCGGGCCATGGTTCAGTCGAAAAGACGCCACACCGGCTTGAGGTCCGGGGGCAATTGAGCGGCGCGGCCGAGTTCGACGTGGCTTTCTTCCGGCCCGTGGAAATCCGAGCCGCGCGACGCATGAAAGGCATAGTGCCGCGCCAGGCGGGCAAAATGCAGGACATGATCGGGCGAATGGCTGCCGCTTGAAACCTCGATCGCCTGACCGCCGACATCCTTGAACTCATCGAGGAACTTGCGCATGTCGCCGCCCGACATCTTGTAGCGCCCGGGATGCGCCACCACGGCAACGCCGCCGGCGGCGCGGATCCAGTTCACCGCGTCGGCCAGCGTCGCCCAGCGGTGGTCGACGTAACCCGGCTTGCCCGGCGTCAGATAGTGCTGGAAGACACCGGAAACATCGCGGGCGATGCCGATCGACACCAGGTAGCGGGCAAAATGGGCGCGCGAGATCAGGTTCGGATTGGTCACATAGCCGAGCGCGCCTTCATAGACGCCATGAATGCCGATGGCGGCGAGCGCCTCGCCCATCCGCCGGGCCCGTTCAACGCGCCCGGCACGCAGGCCTTCGAGGCCATCGACCAGCGCCGGATGCGCGGAATCGAAGGCGAGGCCGACGATGTGGATCGGCATTTCCCGCCACTCGATCGAGATTTCCACGCCATTGACGAAGCCCATGCCGGCCGCCGCCGCTACCTCGGCCGCCTCGGCCAGGCCGCCGATGTCGTCGTGATCGGTCAGCGCCCAGCAATCGACGCCATTGGCCGCCGCCAGTCGAGCCACTTCCGCAGGCGGCAAGAGACCGTCGGAAACGGAGGAGTGGCAATGAAAATCGAAATTGGCTGGGATCACGGAAATGGGCAAAAAAACAAACAGGGAGTTTATCACGAAGGCAGGAGGCGGCCGCCGCCGCTTGTGCGGCGCAACAAGTTGCTTGGACATCAATGACCGGCTATAGTGCCACCCGTTCCATGGGAGAGCGCAGCAGAGGCTGCCGCCGAAGGCGCAATTTCACCCGAAAACGCTCAGGCAAAAGGACCGCGGAACCAGTGGCAGGCCACTGAAACTCTGGAGAGCGATGACAGCCTGCCCGGCTGCCATCCACCGATGGGGCAAATCTCTCAGGTATCAAGGACAGAGGGGTGAAACGCAAGACGCAAGTTTTCCGTTTCACCCCTTTTTCGTTTCCAGAAACGGCTTTAATAAAAGCCAGTAAAGGACTGATATGCTGAAGAAAACAGTGCTCAACGCCGCCCATCGTGCGCTCGGCGCCCGGATGGTCGATTTCGGCGGCTGGGACATGCCGGTCAACTACGGTTCGCAGATCGAGGAACACCACGCCGTCCGTAACGACTGCGGCATGTTCGACGTTTCGCACATGTGTCCGGTCGATCTGCTCGGCGCCGATTGCCGTCCCTTCCTCTCCCGCCTGGTCGCCAACGATGTCGCCAAACTGACCGTTTCCGGCAAGGCGCTTTACGCCGCCATGTTGAACGACGCTGGCGGCGTCATCGACGACCTGATCATCTACTTCCTCACCGACACGCGCTTTCGCATCGTCGTCAATGCCGGCACCGCCGACAAGGACATTGCCTGGATGCGGGCCAAGGCGGCCGAATGGAAGCTGGACGTGAGCATCACGCCGCGCCGCGACGGCGACAACGCGCTCGGCATCATCGCCGTGCAAGGCCCGAATGCCCGTGCCAAGGTCTGGCAGGTGCTACCCCAGGCCAAGGCGGCAAGCGAAAGCCTGAAGCCCTTCTTCGCCGCCGAAGTCGACCAGTACTTTATCGCCAGCACCGGTTACACCGGCGAGGACGGTTACGAAATCATGCTGCCGGCCGCTGAGGCCGAAGCCGTGTGGAACGCCCTCAAGGACGCTGGCGTCGCCCCCTGCGGCCTGGGCGCCCGCGACACCCTGCGCCTGGAAGCCGGCATGAACCTCTACGGCCAGGACATGGATGAAACTGTCTCGCCGCTCGACGCCGGCCTGGCCTGGACTGTCGCCATGAAGGACGAACGCGACTTCGTCGGGCGCGCCGCGCTAACCGCCAACGGTCAGCAGAAGCAGTTCCTCGGTCTGATCCTGCTCGACAAGGGCGTGCTGCGTGGCCATCAGAAAGTAATTACCAAACAAGGTGATGGCGAAATTACTTCAGGTAGTTTCTCACCAACACTGCAGCAATCCATCGCCCTCGCCCGCCTGCCGCTCGGCGTCGCCATCGGCGACGAAGTCGAAGTCGACATCCGCGGCAAGCTGCTCAAGGCGAAAGTCACCAAACCCGTTTTTGCCCGCAACGGCAAGGCTGTTCAATAAATCCCCCATTCAGGAGAAAACCATGTCCAACGTCCCGTCCAACCTCAAGTACGCCGCCTCCCACGAATGGGTCCTCAAGAACGAAGACGGCTCCGTCACCATCGGCATCACCGACCACGCCCAGGAAGCGCTGGGTGATCTGGTCTTCGTCGAGCTGCCGGAAGTCGGCGCCCATTTCGACAAGGAGCAGGAAATCGCCGTCGTCGAATCGGTCAAGGCCGCTGCTGACGTTTATGCCCCGATTGCCGGCACCGTCACCGAAGTCAACACGGCCGCCGCCGATGCGCCGGAGTCGGTCAATCAGGACGCCTACGCCGCCTGGCTGTTCAAGATGACGCCGGACAACCTGGCCGATGTCGACGCGCTGCTCGACGCCGCCGCCTACCAGGCCGTCGCCGACGCCGCCTGAGAAGGACCGCCCATGCCGCTCAATCAAACGCTCTCCGTGCTCGAGCAGCACGACGAGTTCATCGACCGCCACATCGGCCCTTGCGCCGCCGAGACTGGCGAAATGCTGGCCGCCATCGGCGCCGCCAGCCTCGATCAGCTGATCGACCAGACCGTGCCGGCGGCCATCCGCCTGCCGGCCGATCTGCCCTTGCCGGCGCCGCGGCGCGAACACGAGGCGCTCGCCGACCTGAAGGCGATCGCCAGCAAGAACGTGATCCAGAAGTCCTGCCTCGGCATGGGCTACTACGACACGCTGACGCCCAAGGTAATCCTGCGCAACGTCATGGAAAACCCCGGCTGGTACACCGCCTACACGCCCTACCAGGCGGAGATTGCCCAGGGACGCCTGGAAGCGCTGATGAACTTCCAGCAGATGGTGGTCGACCTGACCGGCCTGGAAATCGCCAACGCCTCGCTGCTCGACGAAGCGACCGCCGCCGCCGAAGCGATGACGATGGCGCGCCGCGTCTCCAAGGCGAAGTCCAACCGTTTCTTGGTCGACGCTGCCTGTTTCCCGCAGACCATCGACGTCGTCCGCACGCGCGCCGGTTACTTCGGCTTCGAAGTTGTCGTCGCTGCCGCCGATACGGCGGACGGCGAGTTCTTCGGTGCCCTGCTCCAGTATCCGGGCGACAACGGCGAAGTGCGCGATCTCAGCGACCTGATCGCCAGCCTCAAGACACGCGGCGCCACCGTTGCCGTCGCCTGCGACCTGATGGCGCTCGTCCTGCTCAAGTCGCCGGGTGCCATGGGCGCCGACATCGCCCTCGGTTCGAGCCAGCGCTTCGGCATCCCGATGGGCTTCGGCGGCCCGCACGCCGCCTTCTTCGCCACCCGCGAAGCCTTTGTCCGCTCGATGCCCGGCCGCATCATCGGCGTCTCCAAGGATGCCCGCGGCAACACCGCCTACCGCATGACCTTGCAGACGCGCGAACAGCACATCCGCCGCGAGAAAGCCAACTCCAACATCTGCACTTCGCAGGTGCTGCTCGCCAACATGGCCGGCATGTACGCCGTCTATCACGGCCCGCAGGGTCTGAAGACGATCGCCTCGCGCATCCACCGCCTGACCGCGATCTTCGCCGAAGGGCTGAAGCGGGCCGGCGTCAAGCTGCTTACCGGACACTTCTTCGACACCGTGCATGTCGATCTCGGCGCTCGTGCCGAAAGCATCTACCACGCCGCCATCAGCGCCGGCTACAACCTGCGCCGCGTCACGGTCGGCGTCCTCGGCGTCTCCTTCGACGAGACGACGACGCGCGACGACGTCGCCGAACTGTTCAAACTGATCACCCAGGTCACGCTCGACGTCGCCGCCCTCGACGCTCAGGTCGCTGCCACCACGCCCGCCCTGCCGGCTACGCTGCTGCGTAGCGACGCCATCCTCGCCCACCCGGTGTTCAACACGCACCACACCGAGCACGAGATGCTGCGCTACCTGAAGTCGCTGCAGAACAAGGACCTGGCCCTCGACCACTCGATGATCTCGCTCGGCTCCTGCACCATGAAGCTGAACGCCACCAGCGAGATGATCCCGGTGACCTGGCCGGAATTCGGCGGCATCCACCCGTTCGCCCCGCGCGACCAGGTGCCGGGTTACCTGGAAATGATCGATAGCCTGACCGACTGGCTGAAGACCGTCACCGGTTTCGACGCTATCTGCATGCAGCCGAACTCCGGCGCCCAGGGCGAATACGCCGGCCTGGTGGCGATTGCCCGTTACCACGCCAGCCGCGGCGACAGTCACCGCAAGGTCTGCCTGATCCCGAAATCGGCGCACGGCACCAACCCGGCCACCGCCCAGATGGCCGGCATGCAGGTTGTCGTCGTCGATTGCGACGAAAACGGCAACGTCGATGTCGCCGACCTGAAGGCCAAGGCCGAGGCGCACAAGGACGACCTCGCCTGCCTGATGATCACCTACCCATCGACGCACGGCGTCTTCGAGGAAGCCATCCGCGACATCTGCGCCATCGTGCACGCCAACGGCGGCCAGGTATACATGGACGGCGCCAACCTCAACGCCCAGGTCGGCCTGACCTCGCCCGGCTTCATCGGCGCCGACGTCAGCCACATGAACCTGCACAAGACCTTCGCCATCCCGCACGGCGGTGGCGGACCGGGCATGGGCCCGATCGGCCTGAAGGCCCATCTGGCCCCGTTCATGGCCAACCACGTGGTGGCCCCGATCGACGGCCCGCACGGCGGCCAGGGCGCGGTTTCCGCGGCGCCCTTCGGCTCCGCCTCGATCCTGCCGATTTCCTGGATGTACCTGGCCATGCTCGGCGGCGCAGGCGTCAAGAAGGCGACCCAGCTCGCCATCCTCAACGCCAACTACGTCGCCCGCCAGCTCAAAGACCACTACCCGGTGCTCTACGTCGGGAAAAATGGGCGCGTGGCGCACGAATGCATCCTCGACATCCGCCCGCTCAAGGCCGCCACTGGAATCGCCGAAATCGACATCGCCAAGCGCCTGATGGACTACGGCTTCCATGCGCCGACGGTGTCCTTCCCGGTGGCCGGTACGATCATGGTCGAGCCGACCGAATCGGAATCGAAGGCCGAGCTGGATCGCTTCATCGCCGCGATGATCGCCATCCGCGCGGAAATCCGCCAGATCGAGAACGGCACCTGGAGCGCCACCGACAACCCGCTGAAGAATGCGCCGCACACCCAGGCCGACCTCGTCGATGCCGAGTGGCGCCATCCCTACAGCCGGCAGCAGGCCGTCTTCCCGCTCTCCTGGGTTGCCGCCAACAAGTTCTGGCCGAGCGTCAATCGCATCGACGATGTGTACGGCGACCGCAACCTGAACTGCGCCTGCCCGCCGCTCTCGGCTTACACCGACTGATGGTCGATCTCTCGGCAATCGCCCGCTGGCCGAACGTCCCCGCCTGTTACGAGTGGCTTTCGCTCGACCGGCGCGGGGACTGGCGATTGCAGGGGGAGCGGGTGACGCACCGCGGCCTGATCGATTTCATGAACCGGCAATATGCCGGTGACGAAGCGGGCCGCTGGTTCGTCCAGAACGGCCCGCAGCGGGTCTATGTCGATCTCGCGGCGACGCCGTGGGTCTTCCGCCGGGAGGGCACAAGCTTCGTCGCCCACACCGGCGCCCCGGCTGGCGCCATTGCGGCCGTGCTGATCGACGACGACGGCAACCTCTACCTCGATACGGAAACCGGCATCGGTCTGCTCGACGACCGCGACCTGGCGGCAGTTCTCGAGGAATGCCAGCCGAACGACGAAGCCAGCCTGCTGCGCCTGATGGCCGGTAACGGCGGCGTAATCCGCTGGCAAGGCCATCAACTGCAACACGTCGCCGCTGACCAACTGGCGCAGCGCTACGGTTACCTCAGGCAACCACGGCCGTAAGCGCGCTCAGGACTCGCCTGGATCATCGTCGCTGGCCTGCAGCCACCACAGCAGATCCTCGCCCTGCAAGGGCGTCGGGATCATCTGGTTGCGCTTCCAGCGATAGACGGGGCCGAACGGCAGGTAACGCGCCATCACCTGGCCCTGCCGGGTGACACCAAAGAAAGGCAGGCCGGAACGGATCGCGGCGCGGATGTCGTCGTGTGTCATGCGTCTGTCACCTTTTTTACAAACGTTGCGAGTATGGCGCGGTCACTGCGGGCGAACAAGCCCCGAGCGGCCCGAACGGCAGCGTTCTCCAGACAGCAGGCCCTGTTCTTGCTGCACCTTTGGCGCCAATCACTGCCATACCCCGCCATGACCCCTCCTGAAATCGCCACCTGGGCAAGCAAAAACATCGTCGATCCGCTCGATATCGACTGCGTCATCACCCTGATGCTCAAGATCCTCGACGGCAAGTGCAAGATGAGCGATGCCGACCAGCAGGTCGGCGTCCTGCTCTACGCCGCCGTCGGCCAGCGGCCGGTCAGCCGCCTCGATGCGACCAGCTGTCACGCGCTGATCGAGGAAGCGCAAAGCCATGGCGACGAAGGTCTGAAAATGCGCATCTACGAACAGCGCCTGCTGGCCGAAACCATGCTCTCGCGGCCGGTGATGAAGGCCTTCAAGGCCCGCCTGCGCGAAGCCGGCATCCTTGGCCACGGCAACGACGACCGTCCGGCGGCGGTCTAGGACGATGTCTTTGAGCGCGCCCGGGCGGTGGACGAGGTATATGATGTCCGCAAGTTCCTTGCCCACGCACGCCAGACGGGAGTCTTCATGCTCAAGAGACCGCAGCTCGCCGCCCTTTCCCGCTCGCTGGGCGCCGGCGCATTGTTGCTGGCGCTGGCCGCCTGCGCACCGCGCCTGATCGCGCCTTACGACGAAATCACCGACCGCAGTGTCAGCGCGCTGCAACGGCAGACCGAAGCCCACCTGATCGCCCTCGAAGCGGCGGCCGGTACGCCCGATTGTGTTTTCGAGCGCCACCAGCGCTTCTATACCGACGCCCGCATCGAAGTCAGCGCCCTCGCCGTGCGCACCGCCGCCGTTCCCGGCAACGAGCGGACCAGCGAGCAGACGGCGCTGCTCCTCTCCAGCCTCGAAAACCTGCGCCTGCTGCACCGGCTCGACTGCCTGTCGCCGGAACAGATCGCCATCCTGCGCACCCAGTTCAACAGCAGCTTCACCGCCATCCTCAGGCTGGAGCTGGCAAAACGGCGCAGTCCATGAGCACGGAGCCAACGATGAGTCTCGACACCGGAAAACTGAGCCAGGACATCCTGGCCGCCTTCCGCGGCAGCCTGCAAGAACGCTGGCCGGAAATCCACGCCTACGGCGAAAGCGAAGCGCTGAAGCTGGCGCAGACGCTGGTCATGATCGAAACCCTGCGCCAGACGGGCAAGATCACGCCGGCACAGGCGGCGCTGCACCTGGAAATCCAGAAGAACGCCTGCCGCAGCGTGCTGCTGACGCTCGAAGGGCTCAACCTGCTCGCCGTCGAAGCCGCGCTCGACGCGGCGCTGGACGTCGTCCGCGAAACGGTCAACGGCGCGCTCGGCTTCGCCCTGCTGTAACCCCAACCATCCCGAGGAGACGATCATGGCAAAGACAATGGCACCGTACTACCCGATCATCTACATCCGCGGCTACGCGATGACCCCCGGCGAAATCGCCGACGCCGCGTCGATGCCCTACATGGGCTTCAACCAGGGCGCGACCAAGTTGCGCCAGGCCTGGGATGGGCGCGTCACCAAGCACATCTTCGAATCGCCGCTGATCCGGCTGATGAAGGACTACGGCTACCGCGACTGTTTCGCCGATGGTGCCGAGATCAGCGGCAGCCTGCCGGCACGCAGCGTCATCATCTACCGCTATTACGAGACGGCGGACAACGACCTCGGCGACGGCAAGGTGCTGTCGATTCCCGAAGCGGCGCGCGGCCTGCAGGCCTTGATCCAGCGCGTGCGGCACCAGATCTGCGGCGACGACGGCGAACTGCTCGCCGATTTCAAAGTGCACCTGGTCGCCCATTCGATGGGCGGCCTGGTCGTCCGCGCCTTCCTGCAGAACGACGCGATCAGCACACCGGCCGACCGCGCACTGGTCGCCAAGGTGTTCACCTACGGCACGCCGCACAACGGGATCGAGATGGCGGGAATCAACGTGCCGGCGGTTCTCGGCCTGTGGGACATCAACAACTTCAACCGGCAACGGATGGCCGAATTCCTCGGCTTGCCCGGCAAACCCGAGCGGGTCGACTCGCTGGACGGAAAATTCGATCCGCAACGCTTCTTCTGCTTCGTCGGCACCAATCACCGCGACTACGCCGCTGCGCTCGGCGTTTCCCGACTGCTGGCGGGCGAAATGAGCGACGGCCTGGTGAAGATCGAGAACGCCACCGTCAGCGGCGCCCCGCGCGCCTTTGCCTATCGCAGCCACAGCGGCCCGTTCGGCGTCGTCAACTCGGAAGAGGGTTACCAGAACCTGGTCCGCTTCCTGTTCGGCGACCTGCGCGTCGATGGCAGCCTCGACGTCGACGTCCTGCCCCTGCCGCCTTCCGTGCGCAAGGCCAAGGATGCCGGCAAACAGATTCGCTGCTCCTACTATTTCGAAGCGACGGTCGCGCCACGCGGCAGTTTCAGCGCCAAGCTCAGCGAGCGCCGCCGCGACACCTACAGCGCCATCCTGCGCCGCTACGACGAACTGCTGCGCATCGACCGCGCCGGCCGCGACGCGCCACGCTCGCCCGCCCTGTTCTCGGCCTTTCTCGACAGCAAGCGGATCACCGTCGGCAACACCCTGGTTTTCTCGGTGGAACTCGCGGTATCAACCACCGGCTACACCATCGACGACAGCTTCTGGCTGAACCAGCACATCGAAGGCGAATACCTCTTCCGCGACACCCTGACCCTGAAGCTGACCCTGACGCCGGAAGGCTTCCGGCTGCGCTACCTGAGTTCCGACGACAACTGGAGCGAAAACCTGGGGCGACTGGTCGAACCCGAGGGCGACCAGTACCTGATTCCGCTCGCCTCGAGCAAGGGATTCCGCGGCCAGCTCCGCCTGAACGTCAGCCGTTCCAGCTAAGCGTTCAAGCGGCGACCGTCTCGCCGATCAGATCGGCGATCAGTTGCGCAGTCATCCCGTGGCGATCGCGGTCCGGGTTGTATTCGACGATTTCCAGGCCGCGCAGGCCAGGCAAGCCGGCCAACCAGCGCCAGGCGGTGCGCACATCCATCGGCGGCAACCCGTCCGGCTCCGGGCTGCCGACGCCGGGCGCAAAGCGCGGATCGATGGCGTCGAGGTCGAGACTGACGCCGAAGCCGGCCGGCGCGCTGCCGACGATACCAGCCGCCTCGTCAAGACAGGCGGCGAAACCGCGGCGGGTGATTTCCTCGCCGTCGAAGATGCGCACGCCTTGGCGACGCAGGAAATCGATTTCCTCCGGCTCGTAGCTACGCGCCCCGAGTACCGCGCAATGCCCGGGGCTGAGTTGCCCCCCGGGCAGGCCAATGCTCACCAGACGGCGATCGCCCTGGCCGAGCAGGCAAGCCAGCGGCATGCCATGGACGGCACCGGAATAGCTGCTCTCCGGCGTATGACTGTCGAGGTGAGCGTCGATCCAGAGCAAGCCGAGGGGCTGGCCGACAGCGCGGGCGACGCCGCTCCAGGTCCCGACCGCCACCGAATGGTCACCGCCGATGACCAGCGGAAACCATCCCTGGCGCAGAGTCTCTTCGACCTCGTCGGCCAGCGCCCGGCAAAGGGCGGCGATCCGCGCCGTGCGTGACAGCCGCTCGCCGTCCGGCGCAAACAAGGTGCGCCCCCAGTCCAACGCCGGGTGCCGGGCCAGTGCCTGCCAGGCCTGCGCATGATGGAAGGCGACCGGCCCGTCGGCACAGGCCGCGTCCTGGGCACCGATGCCGCTGGCGGCGCCGATCACGCGAACGCGACGAGTGCCATTCACCGCTCGGACTCCCACGCCAAGCAGGGCACACGCGCCTTCGCCAAACTCTCGCACCGGGCAAGTAGCACATTGCAAAGCGCTGAAATCCGATCCATCGCATCCTCCCTTTCCGCCCGACCGGCCAAGGGTCGTGCGCAGCATTGTGCAGGAAGCCGGCGCCAGCGGTCCAGAATACTGCGGGCAACAAAAAAGCGCCCGGAGGCGCTTGTTTGTTTCGTTGCTGGCGGAGACGGAGGGATTCGAACTTTGATGATGACATTTGCGTATTCCTTGTAGATATTGGGCTTAACGCCAATTTTACTTGACAAAACAAAGGGCTGAGGCTTATTTCGCGTGGGCGCACGTACAGTTCTTTTATTTATAAAAACGTAGTCTGTACGTGTCTCCGGGCCCAATTTTGGCCCCAGCGATTATGCTTTTTGCATTTCGTGTTTTGCATTTGTCATTTTCTGGTTTCCAGTGCTTGCCGTCACCCATCGCTGGCAGCCAGTGGTGGCGAGTAGCCACCCTTCCGAATATTCCCTTGTTGTGTTTGCTGTACGGTCTGGGAAGTCAGAGCGTGAAAAGTGAGCACTGCGCCCGACCGTAGTACCGACCCCGGCGGGTGCCGGGGTTATGCGCTGAGTCGGGCCAGCGCGGAACGTCAGACAAGCACATGAGCGGAGCGCAGCGCAGCGCAGGCGAAGTGCGCAGGCGCACGCAATACCCACAAGAAAGCGTAACAGGGCCTCTACATTCGATTTTCGGGGCTTGGATGGCATCCACCCCTCACCCGCCCAAAAAAATCGAAATTTGGGCCGTTTCCGTGGCTTAGTCCATTTCGCTATCATTCTCGTAATGTTGATAGCTTTTTGGTATTTCATGGTTCCTTCCGTGTTGCCGGTTGCCGTGCTCTTCTTGGTCTGGCGACCAGGACAGCACGACCACCACAAATGCCCCATATTTCGATTTTTAAGGGTTTTTATAGCTGGTTGGGGTATTGACTCGGTTTTTTGGTTTTGTTTGAAATTTGATTGGTTTTAGTTGGATTTTGGGGGTATTGAGTTGAATAGTTGGGGTGTGGGTTTTTGGATTTGATTTAGAATTGATTTTGTATTTACTAAAGACAAAGAAAGAAAGTCAAAAACCGCGTGCGCACGCACGCATAGGGTTTATATACGTAGTATATAAACCCCAAAAGGGCGAAAAAAAGTTTCCGGCTGGAAACCCATTAGTTGCTGAATAGAAACTTTTTTGCGCCCGGATATTCCATCCATGGTAATTCCGTGCTAGAAAAGAAAAGGCCGGCGTGAGAAACCGGCCCCGATTTTGGAGAATGTAAAACGAGCGAAGACATACTATCACATCTCCAGAACTTTTCAAGCAATAACCAACATGCCAACATGGAGATTACCATTATGTCTAAAGATGAAAAAACACAGGCCAAACTTGGCACCGGCGAAGTTGAAGGCGAAAAAATTGTAATTCGTGAAAAAGCCGACGGAGTCCCTTTTGCGGAGTATGCATTCATGTCTAAAAATATAAGTCTTTTGACAAATCGGGTTAAGCGTGAAAGACATCCGTCTGATGCTTACATTTTTACAGTAATGTGTTCCATGCTTGATATTCGGACTGGCGTTTGTCATGCAAAGCAAAAAGACATCGTCGAAGCAACAGGTTTATCAAAAAGCGAAGTATCGAAAGCATTAAAGCGTCTCTCTACACCGCTTCCGCCTGAAATTTCAGTATCCACCCGCCCCGCCGGTTTCATTCCTACTGAATTGCCGGAGTTAATCCGCCAGTGGAGAGACGGCGGGCTTGCGGGTTATGCTCTACACCCGGATATTGTTAGTATTGGCAATAGCAAGCACAGAGCAAAAATTCTCTGGAAACAAGCAAAACAACAAGCAGAACAAAAAGCAGAGAAAGCAGCACAAGCCGCCATTCAAGCCGCCGCCGAATCATCCTGCGCATTGGATGATTTAGTGTCCGAGCAAGATATTGACTTTCTCTGAAAAATGATTACATTTGGAATGTTGTTTGTTTCTGTTTTTTAGGAAGAGGCAGAAACGGCAATACCCAAAAAGCCCCGAAAAATCGGGGCTTTTTGCATTGTGGATGGAACCATAAAACCACGGAACCAGCAAAGAAAAGATATGGTCTTTTGGACCTATCTTTTCTTAAAGTCAAAGTCAAAAGAATTGGGGAAAAGCGGGAGCCTCTGCCCTCCCCC
>CAZFXO010000034.1:0-1019 GCA_964523045.1 uncultured Dechloromonas sp.
ACGCATTCTTGCAACTTGCCTGCGCTTACATCTGGCTAATGTGAACACGCCCTAACTCAGTTGAATAAAATGAAATCCTTTGCGCTTGCCGTCCTGGCCTTGCTGAACGCGCCGTTGGCGCTTGCCGAGAGCCAATTCACCGCCACTACCGGGCTCGATATTTCCAGCGGCAAGTACGGCCAGGATTCCCGGACCGACACCGTCGTCGTGCCGGTTAGCCTGAAGTACGAGGTCGATGACTGGACCTTTCGCGCGATGATCCCGTATGTCCACACGCACGGGCCGGCCTCGGTGATCGGCAACGGTCTGGATCAGGTGACGATCGATTCCGGAAAGACCGGGACGCGAAGCGTAGCCGGGCTCGGTGACGTGGTGCTGAGCGTCGGCTGGAATGCCTTGCAGAATGGTCCCTGGCTGGTGGAACTGATGGCCAAGGTCAAACTGCCGACCGCCGACAGCAGCAAAGGACTGGGAACCGGCCAACGCGATGTTTCCCTGCAGGTCGACCTGTATCGAGCGTTTGGCCAACATACCCTGCTCGCCACGCTGGGGCAGAAGCACACCGGCGATCCGGCCGGGACCGCGCTGAACGACCCGCTATTTTCCTCGCTGGGGTGGATGAGCAAGCTTTCTGCGACGACGACGATAGGCAGCAGTGTCGATTACCGCCAGAAACTCCAGGACAGCGGGGCTTCAGTCCGTGAAATCAACGGTTTCCTGATTTACAAACTGGACCGCCACTGGAAGTTGCAAACTTATCTGGTCAAGGGCTTTTCCCGGGCCAGTCCGGAACTCGGTGGCGGCGCCTTCATTTCCCATGCCTTTTGAGTCGAAATAGAAGGCTGGCGCCGCTCCTCAGTGGCGCTCGACCCTCTCGACCTTCTCGACTCTCTCGGGCTTCTCGACTCTCTCGACCTTCTCGGGTTTCTCGACCTTCTCGACCTTCTCGACCTTCTCAGCCTTCTCGACCTTCTCCGCCTTCTCGACCTTCTCAGCCTTCTCGACCTTCTCAGCCTTCT
>CAZFXO010000034.1:1119-35726 GCA_964523045.1 uncultured Dechloromonas sp.
CGACCTTCTCGACCTTCTCGACCTTCTCGACCTTCTCGACCTTCTCGACCTTCTCGACCTTCTCAGCCTTCTCAGCCTTCTCAGCCTTCTCGGCCTTCTCGGCCTTCTCGGCGATTTCCTCGATCTCTTCGATTTCCGGAATTTCGATTTTTTCGCTGGACACGCTTTCGCTGCTTTCCACCGCCAGAGACTGGATGCTGCTTCCTGCTTTGATCGAGCTTTTCCGCTCGTTGCCTTGGCGCTCGGGATTGATGCCGTGCGTGATCGTTTCGGACTCGATGCGACGCGCCACCAATGCACCGGAGCGGTCTACCGTGGCGTCGACGAATACCCGCTGATTGGTCAGGAGCGAGCGCGTGCTGCCGTGCGTCAATTGCGTGGTATCGACCCGCATTCCCGCTACGGTGAGACTTTCGGTGCTTGGCCGATCCTGGACCAGGCCTTCGATCAGCAGGCGGCCGACATTTTCCTTGAGACGGACGCTGGGGTCAGGCTTGACGCTGCTGGGCACCAGGGTGTTGCCAGTCCATTTGCCCCTGACGACCGCCGCATTGCCGGCAAGCGGCGCGCCGACCTTGACGCCGTTGACGCTGGCGCCGTTGCCGGTGCGCGCCACCGCGCCCTGGACGCTGACCTGTTCCAGCTTGGCTGTCTGAATCCGCGTTGCGAACAGCTTGCCGTTGGCACCGTTGAGCGCGCTGACCTTGACCTGTTGCCCCGGTGCCAGCGGCGCGCCGGCCAACCGGGTATTGGGGCCGAGCACGACGGGCTGGCCCATGACGTGGATCAGCTTGCCCCCCGGGCGGATGTCGGTAACCGGCCCTTCCAGCGCATGGAGGATGGCGATGTTCCTGGCTTCCAGGCCGCGTGGTGATTGGCCGGCCTCGATCGAGACAACCTGGCCGACCGCCAGCTTGCCGGCCGCCGAAGGTTCGCCGTTGTCGCTGACGGGGACCGCGTTGTCGAAATGCACTTCGACGCCATTGACGCAGACCGAAGCGAAGCCGCTGATGACGCCGACGATGCCGACCGCAGCGGCGTCGACCTGCGGTGCGCCGGTGCCGCCAATGCCGCCGCCGCCCGGGGTCCGGCCAGTGCCGCCGATGCCGCCATTGCCCGGCTCGTGTCCGGTGCCGCCGATGCCACCGTCGCCCGACTGGTGTCCGGTGCCGCCGATGCCGCCGCCGGATTCCCCGGCGCGCGCCGGGTGATTGAGTTCAGGGTGCTCCGGATCGACGCAGACCGGCGCCGCCCAGGCCGGTGCCTGGAGCAGCAAGGGGAGGAGGGCGGCAAGGAAACGGCGTTTCATCGGTCCGGCTCGCTGGCTTGGCGCTGTTCTTCGGCGCTGTAGAAGTAAATCCCGCAGGTGAAGCGCTGGTCGCTGTCGGATGCTTGCTCCGGGCGGGCCTGCTGGGCATCTGTGGCAGCGCTGTGCAGGCGGGTCAGCATCTGCATGCCGATTTCCGCCGCCAGCGCGCGCATGCCTTCGATTTCGTCGCGGGTCATCCCGTTGTGATGGACGCTGCGTTCGAACCAGGGCCGGGCCGCACCGAGCACGTTGTCTGCCGCCGCCGCCGCATGGTCGCCGAGATTGTGGGCGAAGTAGGCGAGTTTTTCCTCGTTGCCCTTGCGCGGTACGAAGGCGTCGGTGGCGAGAACGACCCGGTCGTCGGCGTCGATACTGGCCATCTCCAGGCGCAGCCATTCGTCGAGGACCGAGCGCGGCCGGATGTCCTGACTGACGCTCGCCACCAGGGCCTCGAAGGAGATCTCGCCGCCGTGCCGCGCCAGGCGGGGCAGAGGGCGCGGCTTGCCGGCGTCGTCCAGCCAGCGGCCGTCGGTGATCCAGCGGGCGACGATCTGGGCGCTCAAGGAAACCCTGGGCGGCAGGGATGCGCTGATCTTTGGCAGTTCGCGCAGGCGCTTGACGTCCTTGCGGTGGACGCCGGTCAGCAGGCTGATTCGGCTGTCGGTCGAGGATTTGTCGTCGAGTCGGAAGTCGCGGTCGGCAACGTCGACATAGACCCGTTTGAGCATTTCGATCACCACCGGCAGCGTGATCTCGTGCGTCAGCAGGACCCGGACGAGCGGGGCCAGGATGCGCTGCATCGCTTCAAGCAGTGCCGAGCGGATCGGGGATTCTGTCATTGCCTCTGTTGGCCAATTGAGCTGGGGGGAGGTGCTCGGGTAAAAGTGTTATGTGGAACATTTTTCCACCTAAGTCGCTTTCGGTAAAGCGAATTCCTCTCATCGCCGATGCCGTTGGCGTACTTTCCCTTTGTTTTGGTGGGTTTTTCCAGGTGGCGTCACGAACGGCGCGGGTGTCGGCGAAGGGGTTTACAGCGGGGAGGTTCGGCACTAAGATGAATTTGCGTGGGAAAAATTACCACGTTAATTTTGTGAGGCGCTTCATTTTGGCGTCCCGTCGCGTTTCATGGCGGTGGGGCATTGACGGCTACGGTCGTAGTCGTGCCTCGTATATCGGCATAGAGAAATATTCGAATTTGGCGATTTATTAGGATCAGGAGGAATCGATCATGGTGAAAAGAAGTGCATGGATCCTGCTGGCGGCCTCTCTGCCGCTACAGGGCATCGCCCAGGTTGCCGGGACGCCGCCCAACGGCCGTCTCCTGGCGTCCAACTGCTTTCAGTGCCACGGCACGAACGGCAAGGCGGTATCGGGATTCGAGCGTCTCGCCGGCATGTCGGCGAGCGAACTCAAGTCCGAGTTGGCGGAAATGAAGGTGGAGAAGGAGGACGGGATCATGGGAGTGCATGCGGCGGCCTATACCGATGCCCAGATTGCGGCGATGGCCGCGTATTTCGCCAGCGTCAAGAAATGAGCCGGGGAGAATGAAATGAACGTCAATCGCAGAAAAATCCTCGCCGCCTTCGGTGCCGGCGGCCTCTCGATGTTGCCCCTGTCGCGTGCCCTGGCCGACGGCTTGCCGGCCAGCCTGACCGGCACCAGCCCGCTCTGGATTCCCAGCAACGCGCCGGTTCATCCGGTGCCGACCACCTACGCCGCCAGCGGCCGGGTCGTCGTCGTCGGTGGCGGCATGGCCGGCGCAACCGTCGCCAAGTACCTGCGTCTGTGGGGCGGCAGCAAGGTCCAGGTGACCCTGGTTGAGCCGGCATCGGCCTACGTTTCCAACATCATGAGCAATCTGGTCCTGAACAACCAGTTGACCCTCAACAGCCTCAATTTCAACTGGAACCGCCTGGTCAGCAACTATGGCGTGAAGCGCGTCCAGGCGACGGTGCGCGGTATCGATCCGGTGGCCAAGAAGGTGACGCTCGATGTCGGCGCTCCCTTGTTCTACGACCATCTGGTGGTGGCGCCGGGGATCGAGTTCGATGTCGTTCCCGGTCTGGAAAGCGCCGCCGCGCAGGCGCTCGTGCCGCACGCCTGGAAGACCGGGCCGCAGACCGCCACGCTGCGCACGCAGATTCAGGGCATGAAGGCCGGCGGGACTTTCCTGATGAGCATTCCGAAGGCGCCTTACCGCTGCCCGCCCGGACCCTACGAACGGGCTTGCATCGTTGCCGACTATTTCAAGCGCTACAAGCCGGGCTCGAAGGTGATCGTCCTCGACGAAAACCCGGGCATCACTGCCGAAGCGCACACCTTCGGCGTGGCTTTCAGCAAGCTCGGCATCGACTATCGCCCGGGCGTCGCGGTAGCCTCGGTCAATGCGTCGACGCGCACCGTCGTCACGGCGACCGGGACCTCGATCAAGGCCAACGTGCTCAACATCATCCCCAACCAGCGTGCCGGTGCGGTGCTGGCCAGCAACGGCCTGGTCAACGTCAATGGTCGCTGGGCCGGCGTCAATGTCCTGAACTACGAATCGACCGCCGCCAAGAACGTGCACATCATCGGCGACTCGTCGGCGACCACCCAGCCCAAGGCCGGCCATATCGCCAACCAGGAAGCCAAGGTCTGCGCCGACGCGATCGTCCGTGCCCTGCTCGGACTGGCGCCGGATTCGGCGATCATGACCAATTCGGCCTGCTATTCGCCGGTTTCGTCGACCCAGGCGTCGTGGCTGACCGCGGTGTTCGCCTACGATCCGGTCAGCAAGACGATGAAGGTGGTGGCCAACAACCCGGCCGAAGCCCCGTCGGCGAGCGCGGAAAACCTCCAGGAAATGCGCCAGTGGTTCTCCAACCTGATGACGGACAGCTTCGCGTGAGCGCAGCTACTTCGTCGATTCGCGGCCGACCCAGGTCGGCCGCGCCGGCGCGGGGTTTCACCCTGCTCGAGATGCTGGTCGTGCTGGTCATCATCGGCCTGCTCACCAGCTACGTCGCGCCGCGCTTCTTTTCCCAGGTCGGGCGTTCCGAAGTGAAGGTGGCCAAGGCGCAGATCGAGGCCTTCAGCAAGGCGCTCGACCAGTACCGGCTCGACGTCGGCACCTATCCGACCACCGAACAAGGCCTGGCGGCGCTGCTGGCGCCGCCGGCGCGGGTGGCGCGCTGGCACGGTCCCTACCTGGCCAAGGCCCTGCCGCAGGACCCGTGGGGCAACAACTACGCCTACTTCGCGCCGGGGCGCGCCGGGGAGTACGAAGTCCTCTCCTACGGGCAGGACGGCAAGCCGGGCGGCCAGGACGGCAACGCCGACATCAGTTCGAACTAGGGAAGGTCGATGCGCTACAAGGTCCGCAGCCTCACTGCCGACGGCTCGGTCGTCAGCCAACTCCACGACGCCGCCGGCGCCGCCGAGTTGCGTGCCCGTCTCGCCCGGGACGGCACGACGCTGCTCTCGATCCGGCCGCACTGGCCGGCCTGGGCCGGCCTGCGCCGGAGCCGCGGCGGCCACGACCGTCACCTGATCTTTTGCGATCAGTTGCAGACCCTGCTGGCGGCCGGGATTTCCGTTCCGGAAAGCCTGGCGGCGCTGGCCGACAGCGAGGACGATGCCGATTTCCGGCAGGCGATCGCCCAATTGCTGGCGGTGGTCGCCACCGGGCAGTCGCTATCGGCGGCGCTGGCCAGCCAGCCGGCGCATTTTCCGGCGATCCTGCAGTCGATGCTGAAGGCGGCCGAACGCACCGGCAACCTGGCCGAGGCGCTGGCCCGCTACGTCGGCTACCGGCGCCAGCTCGGCGAATTCAGCGACAAGCTGTGGGCGGCGGCAACCTATCCGCTGCTGCTGCTGGTCGCCGGCGGCGCCGTCGTCCTGTTCCTGATGCTTTACGTGGTACCGCGTTTTGCCCTGGTCTATCGCGACGTCCTCGGACCCTTGCCCTGGGCGGCGCGCCTGCTGCTGGCCTGGGGCGATTTCGCCAGCGGCCGCGCCGGGCTGATCCTCGGCGGCCTGGCCCTGATTCCGGCGGGCGCCATCCTGCTCTGGCGCCAGCAGGCCTGGCGGGCACGCCTGACGGCCTGGATCGGCGGGCTGCCCGGGGTCGGTCACTTGTTGCGCGAAATCCAGCTCTCCCACTATTTCCACAGCCTCGGCCTGCTGCTCGCCGCCGGTCTGCCGCTGGCCAAGGCGCTCGACCTCAGCCGCGACATCCTGGCGCTCACCCTGCGCCCGGCGGCCGCCGCCGTCGCCGGCAGCGTGCGCGAAGGGCGGCGCCTGTCGGCCGCCTTGTCTGATCACGGTCTGGTGACCCCGGTGGCCTTGCGCCTGATCCAGGCCGGCGAACGATCCGGCCAGTTGGGCGAACTGCTCGGCCGGGCCGCGGCCTTTCACGACCAGCGCGTCCTGCATGCCAGCGAGATGCTCTCCCGTTTCGCCGGGCCGTTGCTGATGGCGGCGATGGGCCTGCTGATCGGCGGCATCGTCGTGCTGCTCTACATGCCGATCTTCCAGTTGGCGGAAGGACTGGGCTGAGATGAACGAGATCGCCCTGAACTGTCTTCCCGAACTGCCGCTGGCAGCTTTGCTGCGCTGGCAGATGCTGCCCCTGCGCGCGGCGTCCGGCGCCTTGCGCCTGGCCCGCGTCGAGCCGCCGGACGCCGTGCTGATCGCCTGGCTCGACGCCCGCCTGGGCGAGCCCTGGCACTGGCAGTCCTGCGCCGACGACTGGCTGCAGGAACAGCTGGCACTTGCCAGCGACACCTATCGCGCCCTCGCCGAGGTGCCGTCGGCGGCGCTGCCGGCAGGCAGCGCGGAAGCGCGGATCACGCTCAATTCGTTGGCGGTCGAGGACAACCCGGTCGTCCGCCTGGTCGATTCGACCCTGCACGACGCGGTGGCCGACGGCGCCAGCGACATCCATCTCGAAGCCTGTCCGAACGGCCTGTCGATCAAGTTCCGGATCGACGGCAGCCTGCTCGAAGTCGGCGGCGTCAACGAGGCCGGCGGCCGGGCGCTGGCCGAGCAGGTGGTGTCGCGGATCAAGGTGCTGGCCGATCTCGACATCGCCGAGACGCGCGTGCCGCAGGACGGCCGCTTCAAGGTCGCGCTCGACGGCCAGGGCGAGCAGCCGATCGATTTCCGGGTCTCGGTGATGCCCAGCCTGCACGGCGAGGATGTCGTCCTGCGCATCCTCGACAAGCGCCGGCTGGCGGCCGGCGACGGTCGCCTGTCGCTCGCCGCGCTCGGTTTTCCCGCGGCCCAGGCCGACGAACTCCGCCGCCTCGCCGCTCGTCCGCACGGCATGCTCTTGCTCACCGGACCGACCGGCAGCGGCAAGACGACCAGCCTCTACGCCTTGCTGATGGAGACCGCGCAGGCCGGCGAGAAGACGATCACCATCGAAGACCCGGTCGAATACCAGTTGCCCGGCGTCCTGCAGGTGCCGGTCAACGAACGCAAGGGTCTGAACTTCGCCCGCGGCCTGCGCTCGATCCTGCGCCACGACCCGGATCGCATCATGGTCGGCGAGATCCGCGATCCGGAAACCGCCGAGATCGCCGTCCAGGCGGCGCTGACCGGCCACCTGGTGCTGTCTTCGGTACACGCCAACGGCGTTTTCGAGGTGATACAGCGTTTCACCCACATGGGGATCGACCTCTACGCGCTGTCGGCCAGCCTGATCGGCATCGTCGCCCAACGCCTGCTCCGCCTCAACTGTCCGCACTGCCTGGTGCCGGCCGAAGCCGGCGCGCGCCTGGCCGAACGTCTGGCGCTGGACGCCGACGAGCGGCGGCTGCGCCGCGGCCAGGGTTGTCCGGCGTGCCGCGGCAGCGGTAGCCGCGGCCGCCTGGCGGTCGCCCAGCATCTGGTTCTCGACGACGAACTGCGCGAGGCCATCGTCGGCCGCATGCCGATCCGCCAGCTCAAGCACCTCGCCGCCGAGCGCGGCGTCACCGACTGGTCGGTCGGCTTGCGGCCGCGCCTGCTGAGCGGCGAGATTTCTCCCGAGGAGGCAGCGCGTGCGCTGGCCGACTGAAGCCGCTTCCTGGCAGATCGGCCCGGCCGGCGTCGCCATCGCCGAGCGGACGGCCGGCGGCGCGCCGCTACGTCCCGGCGATCTCGCCGCGGCCCTGGCGGCAATACACGCCAGCGCGGGCGTCGCCCGGGAAATCCTGGTCGATGATGCCTGGGCGCGCACCCTGCTGGTCGAACTGCCGGCCGGCGGTTTGCGCGGCGAGGAGCGGCGGGCGCTGATCGGCCATCGCCTGCGCGAGGTGTTCGACGGCGCACTGGCAGCCGGCGACTGGCGCGAGGCGCGCGCCGCCGGCCTGCCCTGGCCGGGCTGGTGGAAATCGTCGGCGAACTGCCTGGTCAGCGTCCTGCTGCCCGAGGTCGCCGCTGCGCTGGCCGACCGCCGGGCCTTGCGCCAGGTGCTCACGGTCTGGGGCGAGGCCCTGTCCCGGGTGCCGGCCACGGCGCAGGGCGCGCTTGCCGTCTTCGGCGCCGACCGGATCAGCGTCGGCGCCTGGACCCGCGGGCGCTGGCTGGGCTGGCGCAGCTTCGTGGTCGGCGACCTTGCCGCCGGCGAGGCCGAACTGCAGCGCTGGTTGGGCGAGCTGGCCTGGCCGGCCGGCGAGCGGACGATCTGGTGCCGGGGCTGGACGCCGGCCGGGGCCTTCGCCGCGCCGGGGCGCTGGCAGGCCTTGCCACTGGCTGCCCGGCGCCGCCGGCCACCGGTTTTTCAACTGAAGCCGGTATCGAGGCGCGAGCGCTGGCCCTTGCGGCGCCGGCTGATCGCGCTCGCCGCCGGGCTGACGCTGCTCGCCACCGTCTACGTTTCCCTGCCCGAGTCGTCGGTGCCGGAGGCCGAAAGTGTCGTCGCCGCGCTGCCGCCGCGGCCGCCGGTGGCGGAAGAAGCCGTCGTCGCGCCGGCGCCGGAGGCGGTGCCGGAAGTCCAGGGGGAGAGCGTCGTCTGGCCGGAAATCCTCGGTATCTACGCCAGCGGTCGACAGCGCCAGCTTCTCTACCGCACCGCCCAGGGCGCCGCCATGGCCCGGCGCGGCGAACTGATCGACCAGCGTTTCCGGGTCGAGCGGCTGGCGATCGCCAAACTTACCCTGGTCGACACCGTGACGCAGGAGCGTCGCGAGTTCGAACTCGAATCCTCCGGAGTCCAACCGTGAAGCGCTTCCTCGTCTTGATTCTTGCCGCGCCGCTGGCCGCTTGCGGCCTGCTGCCGCAGAGCGCCGCGGAAAATCCGCCGCCAATCGAACAGCGGGTCGCCGAGTGGCGCGCGCCGCCCGTTCCATTGCCGCCACCGGCTGCCGAAGCCGCGCCGGCCATGGTTTCCGCGTTGCCGCCGCCAATCCGGCTGGCGGAGAATTTCCGGCGCCCGGTCAGCCTGCTGCTCAAGGATGCGCCGCTCAGCGACGTGGTGACGGCCCTGGCCAAGACCAGCGGGCTCAACATCGTGCTCGACCAGGACGTCAGCCCGGAACTCAAGGTGACCATCGTCGTCCGCAACCTGCCCTTCGAGGAGGTGCTCGGCCTCATCCTCAAGGCGCACCAGCTCGAACGCGAGATCGTCTCGGCCAACACGTTGCTGATCTACCCGGCCCAATCGGACAAGCAGCGCAGCTACCGGCAACTGGTGACGCGCAGCTTCTCGCTGGAAAATGCCGATGCCAAGCAGGTGCAGAACGTCTTCAAACAAGTGCTGAAGGCTCGCGACCTTTACGTCGACGAGCGGCTCAACGTGCTGATCCTGCGCGATACGCCGGAGGTGGTGCGGCAGGCCGAATTCCTAGTCGCCCGGCTCGATGCCGCCGACCCCGAGGTCATGCTCGAAGTCGAGGTCCTGGAGATCAGCCGCAATCGCCTGCAGGAACTCGGCCTGAAATTCCCCGACCAGATCGGCCTCGGCGCCCTGTCGCCGACGACCACGACGACGCTGCTCAGCGGCGGCGTCGTGCAGACCGTCCCCGTCCCCGGCGGCGAACTGGCGCCCGGCAACGTCGACCTCAGGCATACCGGCCAGCTCACCCTGTACGCGCCGAATCCGATGGTCCTGCTCAACCTGCGCGGCGAGAAGGGCAACGGCAACCTGCTGGCCAACCCGCGCATCCGCGTCAAGCATCGGGAGAAGGCGCGCATCCACATCGGCGAGAAGCTGCCGCTGTTCACCACGACGTCGACCGCCAACGTCGGGGTGGCGGCCTCGGTCAGCTATCTCGATGTCGGGCTCAAGCTCGATGTCGAGCCGCAGGTGCATGACGCCGACGACGTCGGGATCAAGATCGGCCTCGAAGTGTCATCGGTGGTGCGCGAGGTGATGGGGCCGCAACAATCGCTCGCCTACATCGTCGGCACCCGCAGCACGAACACCAGCCTGCGCCTGCGCAACGGCCAGACGCAGATCCTTGCCGGCCTGATTTCCGACGAGGAGCGACGCAGCGCCAGCCAGGTGCCGCTGCTTGGCGACCTGCCGGTGCTCGGTCGCCTCTTCGCGTCGAAGCGCGACAGCGGCGCGAAAACCGAAATCGTCCTGCTGATCACCCCGCGCGTGCTGCGCGCGCCGTCGCGCCCGAGCGCGGCGCAGCAGATCTGGAACGCGCCGGGCGGCGAATGGCGCGATGGCGGCGCCGCGCTACCGGAGGCGGCCAGCCCGGCGCCGGCGAATCAATGAAACGGCAGACGGCCGCCGGCTTCACCCTGATCGAGATGGCGATCGTCGTCGCCATCATCGGCGTCCTGGCGACCGGCATCGCCCCGCTCTCGCAACTGGTGCACCAGCGCGCCCAGGAGCGCGAACTGCGCCAGGCCCTGCGCGACATCCGCAGCGCGCTCGACCGTTACCACCAGGCCCACGAGTCCGGCCTGATCGCCCGTCAGGCCGACGGCGCGGGCTACCCGCCCAATCTTGAAGTGCTGACCGAGGGCGTGCCGGATGCGCGCAGCGCCGACGGGCGCCTGCTGTATTTCCTGCGCCGCCTGCCGCGCGATCCCTTCCACCCCGATCCGCGGGCGCCCGCCGCCGCCACCTGGGGGCTGCGTTCCTACGCCAGTCCGCCGGACGACCCGCAAGCGGGCAAGGACGTTTTCGACGTCTACTCGCTGTCGCCGGCGGTCGGCCTGAACGGAGTGCCGCATCGTGCGTGGTAGCCGGGAAAAGGGCTTCACCCTGCTCGAGATGATGGTCGTCATGGCGATCATCGCCCTCCTGCTGACCATCGCCGCGCCGCGCTACTTCGTCCATCTCGACCGCTCGCGCGAAGCCGCGCTGCGCCAGACGCTGTTCATCGTCCGCGACGCGCTCGACAAATTCCACATGGACCGCGGGCGTTCGCCGGAATCGCTCGACGAACTGGTCGCCGAACGCTACCTGCGCCAGCGGCCGACCGACCCGCTCACCGAAAGGGCGGACACCTGGCACATCACCGCCGGCGAAAACGGCATCGGTGTCGGCGACCTGCACAGCGGCGCCGAAGGGAAGGGACTCGATGGGTCGCGCTACGCCGACTGGTAGGCAGGGCGGCTATACCTACCTGCTGATGCTGTTCGTGGTCGCCGTCGCCGGCTACGGGCTGGCGCTGCTCGGCGAGTCCTGGTACAGCGCCGCCCGGCGCGAGCTCGCGGAGCAGACCGCATTCGCGCTCGACGCCTACGCGCGGGCGCTGGCCAGCTACCGCCTGGCGACGCCGGATGGCGCCAGCTACCGGCCGCGGCGCCTCGCCGATCTCCTCGAGGACCGCCGCAGCGGCAGCCTGCGCCGCCACCTGCGCCAGCTCTACCCGAACCCCGCCAGCGGCGGCCAGGATTGGGTCATCCGCGTTGATGGCCTGGGGATCGTTGCCGTTTGCCTGGCGACAGCGGGGAAACCGGAATTGCACTGCAGCCCGGAGGCGCAGTAAGTGGACGGGGCGTATTCCGCCCCGGCGAGTTGCTTGCATGCATAACAAGCAAAGGGACGGTTATTGCTGGGGTGGGACCGCGCCGAGGCGCTGGCCATGCTTGTACTTTTCCCGCTCAAACGATACTTGCAAGCCTTTGGCCGCCCCTTGCTTGCTGTGATTTAGCCCGGCGTACTTATTTCGCCACTTCGATCAGCTTGCACTCGTTGACGCCGGCGCGGCCGGCTGTCACTCGCTTGGCATGGTTTTTCGGCTCAGTCGGCAATGTCGGGCAGTTTGGCGGCGACCTCGCGGTAATCGACAGCGTTTTCCAGCACTTGCAGCACCACCGCCAGCGGTACGCCGTGGATGTCCGGCAAATCGGCCTCGCCGGGCTGGTCGACCGCGAACGCCAGGCGTTCGACCGGCGGCGTGAATTGCGCGTCGACGCCGGGTTTGTTGCCGCGCGCGTCGATGCGGTACCAGCCGTATTCCGCCAGATAGACTGCATTGAGGCCGTGCAGGCAGTAAGGCGGGCGGCCCTCGGCGATACTCAGGCGCTGGTAGCACAGGCCGGCCGGGATGCCGTTGGCGCGCAGCAGCGCGGCGAGCAGGTGGCTCTTGGCGTAGCAGTAGCCGGTGCGGTGTTCGAGCACGGCGGAGGCGGCGCAGGTGACCGGGTTCAGCCGGTGGTCCCAACTGTGGCGGATTTCGTCGCGCACGAACTGGAAACAGGCGGCGGCGATGGCGGCGTCGCCGTTCCGCCCGGCGGCAAGTTGATGTGCCTGGGCGAGGACGGCCGGATGCTGCCAGTCGATGATGCGACTGGCAGCCAGCCAGATCGTGCTTTCGGCCGGGCTCATGCCTGGTCCGCCTGGACGTCGGCAATGGCGCGGCGGAGCAGGGCGATGCCTGCGGCGATCTCCGCTGCGCTGGTGTTCAGCGCCGGCATCAGCCGCAGGCAATGCGCGCGCGGTGCGTTGACCAGCAGGCCGAGGTCGCGGGCGCGGGCGACGATGGCCGGGCCAAGGTCGGCGCCGAGTTCGAGGGCGAGCAGGAAGCCTTGGCCGCGCACCGCGCCGAGGCCGAGTTCGGCGGACAGCGCGCGCAGCGCCTCGGCAAGCTGCTCAGCGCGCTGCCGGCTGGTGGCGAGAAAGCCGTCGGCGAGCAGGGTGTCGAGCACGGCGAGCCCGGCGGCGCAGACCAGCGGGTTGCCGCAATAGGTGCCGCCCTGGTCGCCGGGCGCGAAGCAGGAAGCGGCGCGGGTGGCGAGCAGCGCCGAGATCGGCAGGCCACCGCCGAGGCCCTTGCCGAGCGTCATGATGTCCGGCTGGATGCCGTGCGCGCTATGGGCGAAGAGGTGGCCGGTGCGGCCGACGCCGGTCTGCACTTCGTCGACGATGAGCAGCAGTTGCCGCTCGTCGCACAGTTGCCGCAACTGGCGCAGGAAGTCGCCGCTGGCCGGGATGACGCCGGCTTCGCCCTGGATCGGTTCGAGCATGACGGCGACGGTTTTGGGCCCGATCAGCCGGTCGACCGTGGCGATGTCGTTCAGCCGCGCTTTCGGAAAGCCCGCCACCTGCGGCGCGAACAGCGTATCCCAGCCGGGCTTGCCGCTGGCCGACATGGTCGCCAGCGTGCGCCCGTGGAAGCCGTCGACGAAGGTGACGATCTCGTGCGCGCCGCCCTTGTGCAACTGCCCCCATTTGCGCGCCAGCTTGATCGCGCCCTCGTTGGCCTCGGCACCGGAGCTGGCGAAGAAGACATGGTCGAAGCCGCTGTGCGCGGTCAGTTTTTCGGCCAGGCGCATGGCCGGCAGGTTGTGGAAGGCCGGGCCGGGGTTGAGCAGGGTCGCCGCCTGTTGCGCGATGGCATCGACGATCACCTGCGGCGAATGGCCCAGGCAATTGACCGCCCAGCCCTGCATCCAGTCGAGGTAGCGGCGGCCTTCGGCATCGAACAGCCAGGCGCCTTCGCCACGGACGAAGAGGACGTCCGGGCGGGCGGCGATCGGCATCAGGCTGGCGGGAGTGGGAAGGGATGCGGGATGGTTCACGGACGACTCCTTGCGTTGAGAAAAACACGGGGAAAACAAAAAGGCCACGGGGTGAGCCGTGGCCTGTGCGGGAAAGCGGGGGACGCTTAAGCTAGCGTCGGCGCCGTGACTTGGCGCGCTGCCATCCGCCGTCGCTGCGCGTACGCGCGGCCCGGCTCGCCCGATTGACGTCGGGCGGCGGTGTGGCGTCGGCGAAGTGCGCTGGCAGTGAAGTTCATGGGGGCAGTGTCGGCGAGCAGCCGGCCGGCTGTCAAGCGCCGATCAGTCGTGCAGCGGCGGCAGTTCGCCGTCGACGATGCGGACTCGCAACAGGCGCTGGAAAAACAGGCTGTTGGGCACCTGTAGCAAGGTCGGTTCGCGGTCGGGCAGGGTTTCGCGGATCGTCGTGTAGATCAGCCGGATGTCCAGCACCTCGCCGCCGAGGCCGGGCTTGTCGCCGTTTTCCAGGATTTCGATGTGGTCGTGCAGGCGAAAGGGCCGGGTGGTGTAGATCAGCACCGCGCAGAAAATGTTGGAGAGCACGCTCCAGGCGGCAAAGAAGGCGACCGCGGCAACCGTCGCGAAGCCGGTGATGGCGGTCCACAGCACCGCGCCGGAAACGTCGAAACGATCGAGCACGAGCAGGATGACGCCGATGAAGATGAGGATGCTGGCGAAGCGCCGGCCACCGACGATCAGCTCCAGCGGCAGGTTGTGGCTGCGTACCAGGCGGGTGATGATGCGCACGACGAGGCTGCGCAGGAGCAGCGCGGCGGCAACGATGAGGACGATCTGCAGGCCGAGCGTGATGACGTCCAGCCAGGGATGCGCCCAGTCGGGCAGGTAGTCCTTCATGGCGCGGCAGCCGGCTTGCCGGCGTTGATCGGGGAGGGCATGGGCATTCCAAGCGACGTCGGGAACGGCGATTATCCGGTCAGCCCGCCCGGCGATCAAGGTTGGCGGCGCCTCAGGAGATCTGCTTGCTCACCGCCCAGACGGCGGCTTCGACGCGCGAGCGGAACTTCAGCTTCTTCAGCAGGTTGCGGATATGCACCTTGACCGTGCTTTCCATGATGTCGAACTCGCGGGCGATCAGCTTGTTCGACATGCCGGCGGCCAGGCAGCGCAGGATTGCCGTTTCGCGTTCGGTCAGGCCGGCCTGGCTGCGCGCTTCGCCGAGGCTTTCCTGGCGCAGCGCCAGGGTCAGCAGGCCGATCAGTTCCGGGCTGATCGCATCCTGGCCTTCCATTGCGTTGCGGATCAGGCGCAGCATGTCGTTGGGGTCGGTGTCCTTCAGCACGTAGCCGTCTGAGCCGGCGCGGATCGCGGCGATCAGGTCTTCGGCCGCGTTGGAGACGGTGAGGATGAGGATGCGGGCGCCGATGTCGGCGTCGCGCATGGCGCGCAGGGTCTCGATGCCGCCCAGGCCCTTCATGTTGAGGTCGAGCAGGATCAGGTCGGGGTCGAGGCGGCGGGCGAGTTCGATGCCTTCCTCGCCGCTCGCCGCTTCGCCGACGATCTCGAAGCCGGGTTCGAGGCCGAGCAGCTGGCAGACGCCGCGCCGGAACAGCGGATGGTCGTCGATGACCAGGGTGCGGATCAGCGGATCGGGGGTTTGCGTCGTCATCGGGCCTCCTTGGGGCTGAATTGTTCGGGGCGGAAATCGAGGCAGACGACGGTGCCGCCTTCCGGCGGGCTGCTCACCTCGACCTTGCCGTCGTCGAGAATCTGCGCCCGGTCGCGCATGATGATCAAGCCGTAGTGGTTGCGCGGCGCCGTCTGCGGGTCGAAGCCGCGGCCGTTGTCGCGCACGCAGACGCGGACGCGGCGTGCCTCGTCGAGGCCGATCTCGATGCCGGCGCTGCTCGCCGCGGCGTGCTTCTCGATGTTGGCCAGCGCTTCGCGGATGATGCGGATGACGTGCATCTCCTCGTTGGCCGTCAGGACGATGCCGGACAGCCGGTTGTCGAGGGCAATCGGAAAGCCGCACTTGCGCGAGAATTCCTCGACCGTTTCCTGCAGTGCGGCGCTGAAGCCGCGTTCGTCGACGCGCAGGCGGAAGGTCGTGATCAGTTCGCGCAGTTCGCGGTAGGCGGCGTTTAGGCCGAGCTTGAGTTCCTCGGCAATCGGCATCGCCTGCGGATTGTCGGCCAGGTGCTTTTCCAGGCGGGTAACCTGGATCTTCAGGTAACTGAGCGACTGGGCAATCGAATCGTGCAACTCGCGGGCGATCACCGCGCGTTCCTCAAGCACGGCCAGACGATGCCGTTCCTCGGCCCGGCGCATGTTGACCAGGGCGTTCGAAATCTGCCGGCTGACCGTCTCCAGGGTGCGCAGCTTCTCGCGCGGGAGCGGGCTGGCGGCGTCGAGCATGACCGGCATCACGCCGTGCAGCGAAGCGTTGTCGCCAAGCGGAAAGACGATCATCTGCCGGCCGTCGCCGGTGCGCCCGGTCTGTTGCTCGGGCGGCATTCCGGCCTGCTGGAAGCAGGTGGCGCAATCGCGCTCGGCGCGCAGGCGGAGGTTTTCGCCGGTGCTCAGGCTGCCGACCACCTGCTGCGCCGGCAACTGGCCGTGCTCGCTGATGCAGATCGCGTTGTGGCCGAGTTCCAGCGCCTCCTCGATCTCGCGCAGGACGCTGCGGATGGTTTCCAGTCCGAGGTCGCCGGAGGAGAGTTGCTGGCTGGTCCGGTAGAGCAGTTCGAGCGACTGGTTGGTCCGCGTCATGGCCTCCGTCTTCTGCGCCACCTTGGCCTCGAGCTGGCCGTACATGCTGGCGATCTCGTCCATCATCGCGTTGAAGGCCTGGCCGAGCTGACCGAGTTCGTCGGGGGCGGTGTGGCGGACCCGGGTGCCGAACGAACCGGCGGTGACGCTGCGCGCCGCCTTCAGCAGGTCGGCCAGCGGCCGGAAGAGCAGGGTGCGCAGCATCCAGGTGGTGACCAGGCTGACCACGATCATCAGGCCGAGCAGCGCGAACTGGGTGGCGCGCAGCAGGCGGATGCGTTCTTCGAGGTCGAGTTCGATCAACTGCACGACCTCGTCGATCCGGGTGACGAAGCCGGGAATGTCCTGCGCCAGTTGCTGGACGGCTTCCGGGGCGGCCGTCCCTTCCGGCGCGGTGGCGACGCGCGCCAGCGGACGGATTTCCTCTTCCCAGCGGTGGCGGACCTCGACCAGCAGTTGGTCGAGCGCCGAGCCGGCATGGCCGGCAACCGACCGCTCCAGCGTTTCCAGCCGGCGTTCGAACTGTTCCAGCGTCTGCGCCGCCAGCGCCCGCTGGTTGCTCTGCTGGAGTTCGCTGAGCAGGCGGAAACTGGTCATGCGCAGCGAACCGGAAAGATTGATCGCGCTCGCCTTGCCGACGCTGCTGTCGGCGATCACAGTCGAGATCAGCACGGAGAGGAAGGAAAGCGTCGCCAGGATCACCATGGCCAGGCCGAGGCGAGCCAGGATGGAATGGCGCAGGGTGTTGAGCAGGGCGGCGATCACGGGCGGGGCGGGCGAAGACTCGGGCATCGGGCGGTCCATTATCGAAGATCGGCTGGCCAAAAGCGACAGGGGGCGCCCCGGCCCCCTGTTGTCCCGCTTATTTGGCCGCGGGTGGCGCTTCCGGCTTGGCCGGCTGCGGCGGATGGAACTGCTCCGGCGTGGCGCCTTCGGTATTGGCGGCGCCGATCGACTGGTTGATCTCGGGCAGGCTGTGGGCAATGCCCTTGTGGCAGTCGATGCAGGTCTTGCCTTCGTTGAGGCCGGTCTGGTGCATGCGCGCCGAGCGGCTACCCTGGACGCCGTAGTCGAAATACTCGAAGTTGTGGCAGTTGCGGCATTCGCGCGAGTTGGTGGCCTTCATCCGGTCCCATTCGTGCTGGGCCAGGGTGAGGCGCTTGGCGTTGAATTTCTCGGGCGTGTCGATCGAACCCAGCACCTTGTGCAGGACTTCGTTGGAAGCCTGGATCTTGCGCCAGATCTTCGGGCCCCATTCCTTCGGCACGTGGCAGTCCGGACAGGTGGCGCGGACGCCGGAACGGTTCGAGTAATGGACCGTGTTGCGGTATTCCTGATAGACGTTGTCCTGCATTTCATGACAGGAAATACAGAAGGCTTCGCGGTTGGTCCATTCCATCGCCGTGTTGAAGGCCCCCCAGAACAGGATGCCGGCGACGAAGAGACCGGCCAGGGCGAGCGGCCCGATCAGGTTGACCCGGGCCATCGCCCAGCCACCCAGGCCCTTGAGACGGGATTTGAGTGCTTGCATGATGTTTTCCTCCCCGCTCGGCGTTCAGTGACCGATGCCTTCGGCCGCCTGGAAGCGGTTGCCGACCAGCGGCTTGGCGTCGGCCTGTGGCACGTGGCACTGCAGGCAGAAGTAGCGGCGCGGCGAGATGTTGGAGAGCTCCTGGCCGTCGCGCGTCTTGAAGTGGGTCAGCGAGACCTTGGTCGCGCCGGTTTCCTTGTAGCGGTTCCAGGCGTGGCAATCCATGCACTTGTTGAAGTTCTTGGTCACCGTGTAGGTCTCGACCTTGTGTGGAATCAGCGGCGGCTGCTGGACGTAGTTGCGCTCGATCGGCGCCCGGTCCTTCTCCGACTTGAAGGGATCGGCCGATTCCGTCCCGACATCCTGGATTTCGCTGCCGCGCAGCGATTTCAGCTTCGGTTCGGCAACTGCCGAGGTCAGCGAGGTGAGGGCCAGGAAAACCGCCAGGATGGCGGAGGAAAACAGGCGGCTCGTAGTGTTCATGAATCGCTCCTTTGGTCGAACCGATGAGTAAAGTTGAAGACGTTCTTGGCGCAGACGTCGATGCAACGTCCGCAGGCAGTGCAGTCCCGGTCGAGGATCACCGGGGAAACCTGGCCGTCCTGCTTGAGTGCCGGACGGATCACCTGCGGCTCGGGGCAGACGGCGAAACAGTCCATGCAGTCGTTGCAGGCGGCGCGCTGGCTGGCCGCCACGCGGAGCAGCCCCTTGGGCCCGAGCAGGCCGTAGAAGGCGCCCATCGGACAGAGGTGGCCGCACCAGCCGCGGCTGGCGACCAGCAGGTCGTAGAGAAAAACCAGCAGAAGCACGCTCAGGGTCATCGTCATGCCGCCGGCGAGGGCGCCGGCCAGCCCCTGGATCAGGCTGCGCTGCATCAGGTGCACCGGGTTGACGGTTTCCCAGACCAGGCTGCCGCTCAGCGCGGCGAGCCCGAAGACGGCGCCGAGCAGCCAGTAGCGGGTGGCGGCGTCGGGCACACGGCCGGTCTTGATGGCCAACCGGCGACGCAGCCAGGCCGCGCTGTCGGTGACTGCGTTGACCGGGCAGACCCAGGCGCAGAAGACGCGGCCGCCGATCAGGTTGTAGGCGACGAGAACCAGCGCCGCGCCGAGCAGCCCGCTCAGCGCCGGCATGAAGCCGGCGGCCAGCGACTGCAGCAGGACGAAGGGGTCGCTCAGCGGCAGCAGGTCGAAGGTCAGCGACGAGGCCAGGTTGCCCTTGGCGATCCACAGGCCGAACCACGGCCCGCTGAGGAACAGCGAGAGCACCAGCAACTGGCTGGCGCGGCGCAGCAGCAACCAGCGCTGGGCGGCCCACCAGCCCTTGCTGCGGATGGCTTCGCGACCGGGGGTCATGGTTTCCAATCCGAGTTGAGGCGAGTGTCGCCGGGAGCCTTGTCTTCCAGGCCGCGTACCGGCATCTGCACCTGTTCGCCGATCAGCGATCCGCCGTGGCGCTCCTTCTCTTCCCAGCCCTTGCGGTAATGCTCGGGCAGCGCGCCCTGGGCGAGCGGCCTGGGCAGCACCTTGATCGCCGGCGTCGGCAGCACGCAGGCCTTTTCGCACTTGCCGCAGCCGGTGCAATGATCGGCGTGTACCGTTGGCAAGAGCAGCGCGTGGCGGTCGGAGCGCGGGTTGTGCAGCTTTTCCAGGGTGATCGCCTGGTCGATCACCGGGCAGATCCGGTAACAGACGTCGCAACGCAGGCCCAGGAAGTTGAGGCAGGATTCATGGTCGATCAGCACCGCCAGACCCATACGGGCGTTGTTGATCTCGGTCAGCCGATGGTCGAGCGCCGACGACGGGCAGGCCTTGATGCAGGGAATGTCCTCGCACATCTCGCACGGCACATTACGCGCCGTGAACACCGGCGTGCCGGTGGCCAGGCCGTCGCCTGGCGTGGCCAGGCGCAAGGTGCCATAGGGGCAGGCCTGGACGCACAGCCCGCAACGCAGGCAGGCGCCGGCGAACTCGGCTTCCGGCAGGGCGCCGGGCGGGCGCAGCGCCTGCGCCGGACGGGCCGCCGCCGGCGGCATGGCGAACAGCGAACCCAGCGCCAGCGCACCGGCGCCGCCCGCTGCGGCGGCGATGCGGTTGAGGAATTTCCGGCGCGCCTGGGAGGCAAGCGCGCCGGTTTCCTTTCTCTGCTGGTGGGTGGGTTCGGGTTTCACGGTGGATTGCCGGTGGCTTCGTGACTCAGGCGCGGACGATCTTGACGGCGCACTTCTTGTAGTCCGTTTCCTTGGAAATCGGACAGGTGGCGTCGAGCGTCAGCTTGTTGACCAGCTTGCCTTCGTCGAAGAAGGGGATGAAGACGAGGCCCTGCGGCGGCTTGTTGCGGCCCTTGGTCTCGACGCGCAACTGGATTTCGCCGCGCCGCGAGGCGACCTTGACCTTCATGCCGCGCTGGATGCCGCGCTTCTTGGCGTCGTCCGGGTGCATGAAGACGACGGCTTCGGGCACCGAGCGGTGCAGTTCGGGAACGCGCCGGGTCATCGTGCCGGTGTGCCAGTGCTCCAGGACGCGGCCGGTACACAACCAGAGGTCGAACTCGTTGTCCGGCTTTTCCGGCGGGTCCTGGTAGGGCAGGGCAAAGATCACCGCCTTGCCGTCCTTGTGGCCGTAGAAGCGGATGCCTTCGCCGGCCTTGACGTAGGGGTCGTAGCCTTCGCGGAAGCGCCACAGCGTTTCCTTGCCGCCGACCACCGGCCAGCGCAGGCCGCGCGCCTTGTGATAGACGTCGAAATTGGCAAGGTCGTGACCGTGGCCGCGACCGAACATCGCGTATTCCTCGAACAGCCCCTTCTGCAGGTAGAAGCCGAGTTCCTTCGACTCTTCGTTCATGTAGCCCTTGATCGCGTGGCCGTTGGCCTTTTCCAGATCGGCGAGCGGGAACTTGTTGACCTGGCCGTTCTTGTAGAGCACGTCGAACAGCGTCTTGCCTTTCAGGTGCGGCGCCTTGGCGAGCAGCTCGGCCGGCCAGACTTCCTCGACCTTGAAGCGCTTGGAGAATTCGATGTACTGCCAGAGGTCGGACCTGGCGTCGCCCGGTGCCTTGACCTGCTGCCGCCAGAACTGGGTGCGCCGCTCGGCGTTGCCGAAGGCGCCTTCCTTCTCGGTCCACATCGCGGACGGCAGGACGAGGTCGGCGGCCATCGCCGACACCGTCGGGTAGCAGTCGGAAACGACGACGAAGGCTTCCGGGTTGCGCCAGCCCGGGTAGATTTCCCCGTTGATGTTGGGGCCGGCCTGCATGTTGTTGGTGGTCGTCGTCCAGTAGCACTTGATCTTGCCGTCCTTCAGCGCCCGGCTCTGGGCCACGGCGTGGTAGCCGACCTTGGCGCTGATGGTGCCATCCGGCAGCTTCCAGATTTCCTCGCTGTGCTTGCGGTGCTCGGGGTTCATCACCACCATGTCGGCCGGCAGGCGGTGGGCGAAGGTGCCCACTTCGCGCGCCGTGCCGCAGGCGGAGGGCTGGCCGGTCAGCGAGAACGGTCCGTTGCCCGGTTCGGAAATCTTGCCGACCAGCAGGTGCACGTTGTAGATCATGTTGTTCACCCAGGTGCCGCGGGTGTGCTGGTTGAAGCCCATGGTCCAGAAACTGACCACCTTCTTCTTCGGGTCGGCGTAGATTTCCGCCAGTTTCTTCAGGCGGTCGGCGGGGACGCCGGAGATCTTGCTGACCTTTTCCAGCGTGTAGTCGGCGACGAACTTCTTGAATTCCTCGAAGCTGATCGGCTTGGCGGCGCCGGTGTCGCCCTTCGGCTTGCCGTCGGCACCGGGGTAACCGTTCGACTTGGCGTCCTTCTCCAGCGCGTGCGCCGGACGCAGGCCGAAGCCGATGTCGGTTTCGCCCATCTTGAAATTGACGTGCTTGTCGACGAAGGCCTTGTTGACCTTGCCCGACTGGATGATGTGGTTGCAGATGTAGTTGAGGATGGCGAGGTCGGTCTGCGGCACGAAGATCATGCCGTTGTCGGCCAGCTCGAAGCTGCGGTGCTCGAAGGTGGACAACACGTGCACCTGGGACTCGGTGTGGGTCAGGCGGCGGTCGGTGATGCGCGACCAGAGGATCGGGTGCATCTCGGCCATGTTGGAACCCCAGAGCACGAAGGCGTCGGCGTTCTCGATGTCGTCGTAGCAGCCCATCGGTTCGTCGATGCCGAAGGTGCGCATGAAACCGGCAACGGCCGAAGCCATGCAGTGGCGAGCGTTGGGGTCGAGGTTGTTGGAGCGGAAACCGGCCTTCCACAGCTTGCTGGCGGCGTAGCCTTCCCAGATCGTCCATTGGCCGGAGCCGAACATGGCGACGGTCGATACCATCTCGTTCACCGGCTTGCCGGCGTTGGCTTTCATGTCGGCGGCCAGTGCCGCCTTCCACTTCTGTTCCATGATGTCGAAAGCCTGCTTCCAGGTGATCGGCTGGAAGTCGCCGTCCTTGTCGAACTTGCCGTTCTTCATGCGCAGCAGCGGCTGGGTCAGGCGGTCTTCGCCGTACATGATCTTCGACAGGAAATAGCCCTTGATGCAGTTCAGGCCGCGGTTCACCGGCGCGTCCGGGTCACCCTGGGTGGCGACGATGCGGCCCTTCTGCACGCCGACCAGGACCGAGCAACCGGTGCCGCAGAAGCGGCAGGCCGCCTTGTCCCAGCGAATGTCGGTGGGGTTCGGGGCGGCCTCGGCGCTGGCGATGCCGGCCAGCGGGATGCCGGCAGTCGCCGCGGCGGCTGCGACGGCTTGTGTCTTCAGGAATTCACGTCGATTCATGCTCATGGTCAAACCTCCTCAGTAGCGAGCGCTTCGTCGCTGTATTCGTAAGCAAGCGTCACCGACATCACGTGCGGCACCTGATGTACGGCAATGATCGAGTCGGAGACGGCGTAGCCTGTGCCGTCTTCGATCAGGGCAATCAACTGGCCCTTGCCGTCGTCGTGGGCGACGGCGGCGCCCGGGATGGCGTCCACGGCGGCCTGGACGTCGGCGAGACGGTCCGGCAGATACTTGAGAACCAGGCTGACGATTTTCATGAGCAATCCCCTGTCAAAGTGGGCGGTGTAGGTACGGCCTGCAGCACCATGGCCCGGGTCGGGCAGGTGGGCAGACATTCGGCGCAGCCGGTGCAGCGCTCGGCATCCAGTTCGGGCAGGGCAACGCCGCCAAGACGCGGGCGGAAGCGGATGGCGCCGACGGCGCAGGATTCGGCGCAGCTGCGGCAGACGACGCCGTTGCCGGCCAGGCAGCCCGGCCCGATCAGCACGACTTGCGGCCCCGGCTCGGGCGTCCGGCGGCCGAGCAGGAAATTGCGTCGCGACAGGGTGGTGGGTTGCATGGTCGGGCTGGGTCCGTGATGGATGGCAAGCGCATCTTAGGAAGTGCGCGGCAGCTCCGACAGGGGGGGTAAAACGCCGGTGGTAGCGGCATATACCTCGGAAGTGGTAGAGCGGGTTTTTGAAAAAACAAATGAAAACAGTGGCTTGTTATTGTCTTGTCCGGCGCTCGCTCCGGTGTTGCCGGAAGGCTGGCGCTTTGGTGGTACGCCGCAATCGATGCTCGCGGGGTATGGGCCGCCACCCAGGGGGCGGCGTGGGCGGCAAAAGCACGGTTTTCCGGGGCTGGCGGCCGCTTTTCCGGCGCCTTCGGCGATGCCGCCAGCAATTAAGGGGTAGAAGGCTTTTCCGGCGTGCGCAAGCTCGCATAATCGGCGCATCTCAGAGGTTCCGGGAGCGTTTGCGCCATGCTTGTAGATAGCCACCACCGTGTCGTCGATTACCTCCGTCTGTCGGTGACGGACCGTTGCGACCTGCGCTGCACCTACTGCATGCCGGAGAGTTCGGCCTGCTATTCGGCCGCCGGCGACTGGCTGTCCTTCGACGAGACGGTCCGCCTGGCCGAAGCCTTCGCCCGTCTCGGCGTGCGCCGCATCCGGGTGACCGGCGGCGAACCGCTGACCCGCGCCCGCCTGCCCGAACTGATCGGCCGCCTGCACGCCATCGACGGCATCGACGACCTTTCGCTGAGTACCAACGGCACCCGCCTGGCAGCGCAGGCCGCCGACCTGAAGCGGGCCGGCGTCGCCCGCCTGAATGTCAGCCTCGATACCCTGGACCGCGCCGAATTCGCCCGCATCACCGGCCGCGATTGCCTGAATGATGTGCTGGCCGGGCTCGACGCGGCGGCGGCGCTCGATTTCCGGCTGATCAAGATCAACCAGGTCTGGCTACCCGATTCCTCGCTCGACGAACTCGACCGGATGATCGACTTCTGCCGCCAGCGCGGTTTCATCCTGCGCCTGATCGAAAACATGCCGATGGGAACCGCCGCCCAGGCCATCGGCACGCGCTCGCTGCAGTCGGTCATCCGCACGCTGCAGGCGCGGCACGGGCTGATCGACCATGTCCTGCCCGGCGGCGGCCCGGCGCGTTACCTGTGTTCGCCCGACCGGCAGTTCTCGATCGGCTTCATCACGCCGATCTCGCAGCACTTCTGCGACCGCTGCAACCGCGTCCGCGTCACCGCCGCCGGCCAGCTGCAGCTTTGTCTGGGCCAGGAGAACCAGGTCGACCTGCGCCAGTTGCTGCGCGATCCGGCGCTCTCGCCGGCCGGGCTGGACGAGGCGATCCGCCAGGCCATCGGGCGCAAGCCCTGGCAGCACGATTTCACCACCGCCCCGCACAAGGTCGTCCGCCTGATGTCGGCCACCGGCGGCTGAAGGCCGCCGCGTTGGCGGCCCGGGTGATCGCCAGTTGCTGACGATGCACCGTTGTGGAGCGCTTTGGCGAACTCATTGGCGGATTTACAGTCACAAGCGCCAGAATGTATTGTCCGCGCAGGGGAACGGGAAGAATCCGTCGGACCATGGATCCTTCCCTGTGCGGGAGATCGGGACAGCAATATTCCAATTGGATGGTGGGCGATGTCGCTGCTCGCGAAGTTGACGATGGATCACTCGATGAGGCGCGCCGCCCTGGGGGCGGTGCTGGTTTTCCTGTGCGGATTGCTGGCGACGGGCGCCTATGTGGCGAATCGCCACGAGGCGGCGCAGAGTTTGCGTCAGGCGCGCTTCGTCGCGCAGATCAACAAGACGACACTGCAGTTGCAGTCGCGTTTGCGTTCCTACGAACATGGTCTGCGCGGCACACGTTCGGCCCTGCTCGCCTACGGCAGCCGGCAGATGCCGCTGGCGCGTTTCCAGATGCTCAGCCGCTCGCGCGATCCCGGCCGGGAATTTCCCGGGGTGCGCGGATTCGGTTTCATCGAGCGGGTGGCGCCTGACCAGGAAGCGGCATTTCTCGCCAACGTGGCGGCCGGCGGCCGGGAGAATTTCCGGATCCGCATGTTGCGGCCACACGATGACGAGCGCTTCGTCATCAAGTTCATCGAGCCGGAAGGACCCAACCGGGAGGCGGTTGGTCTCGACATCGGTTCCGAGGACAACCGGCGCCGGGCGATCATCGAATCCTTCGCCAGCGGCGAAGCGACGCTGACCCATCCGATCACGCTGGTCCAGGCCGAAGGCAAGGTGCGTCAGGGCTTTCTGCTCTTCCTGCCGATCTACGAAGCGCACGCAGTGCCGGCCGACGCGGCGGCGCGCCAGCGGGCGGCGATCGGGGCGGCGTACGCGCCGCTGCTGATCGACGAGGTGCTGAGCGGCCTGTTGCTTGACGAGGAGGGAGTCGCGCTGACCCTCTCCGAGGTCGGCGGCGATGGTCTCGGCGCGGCGTTCTACAGCGTCGGAGGCAACGATGTCGCTCCGGGCAGCTTGCGGGAAAGCCGCCAGATCGACATCTTCGGTCGGCGCTGGCAAGCCGATTACCGTTCGCTTGCCCAGTTCGACGCCCTGACGCCGCGTAGCCATCCGGCAGCCTCGTTGGCGCTCGGTGCCGTCCTTTCCCTGTTGCTGGCCATCGCGGTATTCCGCGAGTTACGCAACCGGCAGCGTGTCAAAGAGAGCGAGGCGAGACTGAGACGCTTCGTCAACCAGGCGCCGGCCGCCTTGGCCATGTTCGATCGCGAGATGCGTTATCTGGCGGTCAGCCAGCGCTGGGCCAGCGACTACCAGCTCGACGCAGAACAATTGCCTGGGCAGCGGCATTACGACGTGTTTCCGAAGATCAGTCCGGCCTGGCGCGAGGTCCACCGGCGGGCGTTGGCCGGCGAGGTGCTGCGTGCCGAGCGCGAAGCCTTCACCCGGGACGACGGCAAGGTCATCTGGTTGCGCTGGGAGGTCCGGCCGTGGGTCAATAACGCCAATGAAATCGGCGGTATCGTCATTTTTTCCGAAGACGTCAGCAACATGCAGCGGGCCGAGGAGGAAATCCGCCGGCTCAACGCTTCGCTGGAAATCCAGGTGGCGGATCGCACCCGGGAACTCGACGAGGCCAGGCGCACGCTGCAGACCGTGCTCGATGCCGTTCCGTCGATGATCGGCTACTGGGACAGCAAGCAGTGCATCCGGGTGGCCAATCACGCCGTTGCCGACTGGTTTGCCGTCGATCCGGGTGGTCTGGATGGCATGTCGCTGCGCGAACTGTTCGGGGAAACCCTGTTCGAGCGCACACAGGCGCAGTTGCGTGGCGTGCTGTCCGGGCAGGCGCAGACCTTTGAACTCGATATTCCCCGGCCGGATGGCCAGGGGGTACGACACGCCCTGGCGCATTACCTGCCCGACCTGTTGGGCGGCGAGGTGGTCGGCTTCCATGCCATCGTCCATGACGTCACCGAACTGACCGAAAGCCGCCTGCAACTGGCCGAAATCCTGCGCGAGAACGAACTGCTGCTGCACAGCATCGACCGCCAGTTGATCTATTCGGTGACCGATGCCAGCGGCGCCATCGTGCAGGTCAACGACAAGTTCTGCCAGATCTGCGAGTACTCCCGCGAGGAACTGATCGGCCAGGATCATCGCCTGATCGGCTCCGGCCTGCACGGGGCCGATTTCTGGAGCCGGATGTGGGCGGAAATCCGGGCCGGGCGTGCCTGGCGGGGCGATATCTGCAATCGTTCGAAGAGCGGCCAGTTGTTCTGGGTCGATACGGTGATCGCGCCGCAGTTCGATCGCCATGGCAAACTGGAAAAGATCGTTTCCCTGCGCTACGACGTGACCGTCAGCCGGCACGCCCTGCAGGCGCTGGAAGAGGCCAAGCGCGAGGCGGAACGGGCCAACCTGGCGAAGAGCGCTTTCCTGGCCAACACCAGTCACGAGATCCGTACCCCGCTCAACGCCGTGATCGGCATGGCTTACCTGCTGGCGCAAATGTCCCTCACCAAGGAGCAGCGTCAGTATGTCGAGTCGATCCTGAGCGCCGGCCGCGCGCTGCTCGCGCTGATCAACGACGTGCTTGACCTGGCCAAGATCGAGGCCGGGGAAATGATCTACGAGTCGCGCGTGTTCGCGTTGCAGGAACTGCTCGATGAAGTCGCCGCGATCTTCCGGTCGCAGGCGGTGGACAAGGGGCTCGAGCTGCGTCTGGCGCCGTTGCCGGCCAGCGTCCCGGCCATCGTGATCGGCGACGCTTTGCGCTTGCGCCAGGTGTTCAGCAACCTGATCGGCAACGCAATCAAGTTCACCGAACGAGGTTGCGTCAATGTTCGTATCGGGCGCGTGGACAGCAGCGCCCAGAACGACAGCGGGATGTTCTGGTTGCGCGGAGAAGTGGAGGACAGCGGTATTGGCATCAGCAGCGAGGGATTTGCCCAGCTATTCACCCCGTTTGCCCAGCTCGATGCCTCGATCACCCGACGCTACGGTGGCACCGGGCTCGGGCTGTCGATTGTCCGTCAGTTGGTCGAAGGCATGGGCGGGCGAGTCGGCGTCGAAAGCCAGCCCGGCCAGGGCTCGCTGTTCTGGTTCGAGTTGCCGCTCGGCATCGGGCAAGGGGAACTGCTGCAGATCGGCAAACGGGTCCAGGCGCGTTCCCTCGACCTCCTGGTTGCCGCGGCCGAAGCGGGAGTGCGCGAAACCATCGCCGGCATGTCGGAGCAGCTCGGCTGGCGGGTGGCCGCGGTCGAATCCGGTGCGCAGTTGATCGATACCGTGCTGCGCCGCCGCAGCGAAGAGATTCCGCTCGATTGCGTGATCGTCGATGAACGACTGAGCGACATGACCGGGGAGCAGGGCGTTCGCCAGTTGAAGGAGGCGCTGGCTGACGAGCGTGTTCCCGTCGTGCTTGCCAAAGTGTCGCCCGATACTGGCAGCGCAGCACCCAAGGTGCTGGTCAAGCCGATCAATCCGTCCTCCTTGTTCAATAGCGTCAATGAGGCATTGGTTGCCTGCGGACGGGGGTACGCGCACGTTCTTGCCGCGACTTCGTTGAACGACGGCCATAGCCATTGGCTGCCGGGGGTCCGGGTGCTCGTGGTGGACGACAGCGCGCTCAATCTGGATGTCTGCCGGCGCTTGCTCGAGCGGCAGGGAGCCAGGGTCGACGTCTGCAACAACGGCGCCGAGGCGCTCGATCTGCTGCGCAGTTCGAGCAGTATTTACGATGTCGTGCTGATGGATGTCCAGATGCCGATCATGGATGGTCTGGCCGCCACCCGTGCCATCCGCAACGAATTCGGCTTGAAGCGGCTGCCCATCCTTGCCTTGACCGCCGGTGTCCTGCACACGCAGATCGAGCAGGCTCTGCAGGCCGGGATGAACGAGGTGCTGACCAAGCCGCTCGAACCGGAGCTGCTGATCCGCAGCGTGCGCATGCAGGTCGAGGCCTACCGCGGACGAAGTCTGCCGGTCGAACGCTTGCCCGAACTGCCAGCGATGAAGCCGCCGTCGGGTGGGGGCGAGAGTTTCCCGGAGATTGCCGGCATCGATCGTCTGCAGTCGTATCAGCGTTTGATGGGCGATGCCGATTTCCTGCGCCTGCTGCTGCAGCGTTTTGTCGATGAATACGCCGAGATGCCGCGCGAAATCCAGGCCATGATCCGTTTTGGCCAGCCGGCCGCTGCTGCCGCCCAACTGCACAAGGTCCGCGGGGTGGCCGGAAACTTCGGTGCAACGCGTTTGGCCGACGCCGCGCTCGCCCTGGAAAAGCATTTGTTGAACGGCGAAGGTGACAGCGAGGCCTTGCTGGGCGACTTCCTGCTTGTCCACCAGGCGCTGTTCGACGGCATCGTCGCTTGGCTCGACAGCCAGCCCGAGCCGATCGCGGCGGTGGCTGGCGGTGAAGTCGAGTGTGATCCGGTGCAGTTAAATCATTGTCTTGAACAACTGGCCCTGATGCTTGCCGATAACCTGTTCTCGGCCCACGAACTGTGTAGCGAAATCGAAATGCTGCTGCTTGAGTCCACCCGACGCGACGATTTCCGGAGCGTTGCCCGCGAGGTGCGCAATTTACGCTACGCGGCAGCCCGCGAGGCACTGGAGACATTCCGGCGGGCTGGCGATGCGCCGTGGGGGGATGCATGACGGGCAAGACGCGCATCCTCATCGTCGATGATGCGCCGGAAAATGTCTTCGTACTCGGGCGCTCGCTCGGCGTCCTCTACGACGTCCAGTTCGCCACCAGCGGTGCCGAAGCGCTGGCGCTGGTGGCCCAGCACCGGCCAGGGCTCATCCTGCTCGACGTGATGATGCCGGAGATGAGCGGCCTCGAAGTCCTGCGCCGTCTGCGCGAGCAGGAGGTGACACAGGATATTCCGATCATCCTGGTCAGTGCCGATGCCTCGGAACAGACCCAGATCGATGGGCTAGACATCGGCGCCGACGATTATCTGACCAAGCCGGTCACTACCTCGGTGCTGCAGGCCCGGGTCCGCAACCTGCTGGCCCGCAAACAGGCGGAATACCAGTTGCGCCTGACCTCGCAGGTCTTCAGTTACAGCGGCGAGGCGATCATGATCACCGACCGCGGCAACCGCATCATTGAAGTCAATCCGGCGTTTACCCGTCTCACCGGCTACAACGCGGAAGAGGTCATCGGCCGCGACCCCAAGCTTCTCTCCTCCGGGCGTACCAGCGTCGAGGATTACCGGGCGATGTGGAAAGCGATTCAGGAAGACGGGCTGTGGCAAGGGGAAATCTGGGATCGCAACAAGAATGGCAATGTCTATCCCAAGCTGATGACCATTTCCGTGGTGCGTTCGCAGCAGGGCAAGATCGAGAACTACATCGCCATCTTCACCGACATCAGCGAGCGCAAGGAAGCCGAGGCGAGGATCGAGCACCTGGCGCATCACGACCCGCTTACCGGCCTGCCTAACCGCCTGCTGTTCGAATTGTCCCTGGAGAACTCACTGGCCCACTGCCAGCGCCATGGCGGTGGCGTCGCCGTGATCCTGCTTGACCTCGACCGCTTCAAGGAAATCAACGACAGCCTCGGTCACCCGGTCGGCGACGCACTGTTGCAGGAGGCCGCGACGCGTCTGCAGGGCGACGGTCGGGACGAGTACCTGGTGGCCCGTCTGGGCGGTGACGAATTCGCGATCCTGCTCGACGAAACCGATGCCAAGCGGGTCGGCCGGCTGGCCGGTCGAGTGATCGAGCGCCTGGGGGCCACCTATGAACTGGGTGGTCACGTGCTGCGTGTCTCGGCCAGCATGGGCATCTGTCTTTGCCCGGACGACGGCGAGAGCTACGAAGAATTGATGAAGCACGCCGACCTCGCGCTCTACGATGCCAAGGCCAAGGGCCGCAACAACTTCCAGTTTTTCCGGCAGGAACTCAACCAGGCCAGCCGCGAACGGCGACGCATCGAGTCGCGCCTCTACCTCGCCTGCGAGCGTCAGTTGCTGCAGCTCCATTACCAGCCGCAATACGACGCCGCCGGCAAGAAAATCGTCGGCGTCGAGGCGCTGGCGCGTTGGCAGGACGAAGAACTGGGCTGGGTGCCGCCCGACCGTTTCATCGCCATCTCCGAAGAAAATGGTCTGATCCTGAGAATCGGCGAATGGATTCTCGACCAGGCTTGCCGTCAGCTACGTAACTGGCTGGACCAGGGTATTGGTCCGCTGACCATGGCGGTTAACCTGTCGCAGCACCAGTTGCGCCAGATCGGGCTGGTGGCGCAGGTGCGCGATGTCCTGCAGCGCTACGACCTGCCCGGGGAATACCTCGAACTTGAACTCACCGAATCGGCGGCGATGAAGGAACCCCGGGAAACCATCCGCATCCTCAACGAACTGCGCCAACTTGGCGTCAGCCTCGCCGTGGACGACTTCGGGACCGGCTATTCCTCGCTTTCCTATCTCAAGCTGCTGCCGATCCAGCGCCTCAAGCTCGACAAGAGCTTCGTCCATGACATCGAAACCGACGCCAACGACGCCGCCATCTGCTCCGCCACGCTGGCGATGGGGCACGCGATGGGCCTTGAAGTGGTCGCCGAAGGCGTCGAGACCGAAGCTCAGCGAGAGTTTCTGCAGAAACTGGGATGCGACATCCTGCAAGGCTACCTGCTCGGACGCCCGGTCCCGGCGGAAAAGCTGTTTACCGCCTGAGTTGCCCCCTTTGACCCCCGTTCGCCAGAAATTCGCAAAAAGCTGTGCCAGACGGCGTTTTCTGACTATAATGCGCGCCGCTGTCGCAACGACAGCAAGATTCCCCGATAGCTCAGTCGGTAGAGCGCCGGACTGTTAATCCGTAGGTCCCTGGTTCGAGCCCAGGTCGGGGAGCCAACCGAATACAGATTTGGGCACTTCAACAGAAGTGCCCTTTTTTGTGTCCGCGACGGCCATGGCAAGCATCTCCTTGCTACCAGAAACAACCACCTCACCGCCCGTCACCTTGATTTCGCTGACCAGACAGTTGAGGTAGGCCTTGCCGAAGCCGCTGGAACGATCCAGCAATTTCGCGCGCAAGGCCTTGCAGAAATTGGTGACCTGCCCCGGCTGAAACTCCGGTAAGGCACGGCGACGGCCGAAGCGATTAATCTTGCTGACCAGTTCCTCGCGCTGCACCTTGAGCTTTTCACTGCGAACCTGCAAGGTCTGGTCGAGCGGCAGCAGGCCCTTCTCGACCGCCTCATACAAACGCGCGGTCGCCTTGTCGAGTTCTTCCAATTCCTTCTGCAAGCCGGCAATCTCGTTTTTCTCGTTGCTCTGACGAGCTTCGATTTCGCCCCGCAGTTCAGTGAGCATGGTCATCACCCGCTCCGGGGTGAACACCTGCTCGGCCAGCAGATTGAGGATGGCGTTATCGAGCTTGTCCATCGGTACCGCCGGGTTCTCGCACAGGTGATTGCCCTTGCAGGTGCGGGTCGCACACTTGTAGTAGCGGTACTTGCCGCCTTTGCCGGTCATCAGGGTCATCCCAGCCCCGCACAGACCGCACTTGGCGATTCCCGTCAGCAAGGTCTTTGAACCAACAATGGCCGGATTAACGACATCGGCGCTGCGCGAGGCCTTCCGAACCTGAACCGTCTCGAAGGTCTCACTTGCGATGATGACCGGCACCGCCATGTGAATCCACTCGCTCTCGGGCTTCTTCTCGCCGGTCTTGTTGCACATCCGGTTGAAATAGAAATTCCCGGTGTAGGTGACGTTTGAAAGCACCTCATGCACCCGGCCACGGGTCCATTGCGTGCCGCGATGGGTCAAGCCCAGGCGGTTCAGTTCCGTAGCAATGAATTTGGCGCCGCTACCGGCGCCACCATCCCCGCGTAAATACCACTCAAAAATCTGGCGCACGATCCGCGCCTCGGATTCGTCGATGACCAACCGCTTCTTGACCTTGTCTTTGCTGATTGGCGCTGCCTCAGTGGTGTAACCGAACGGGGGTCGAGAACCATTCCAGTAACCTTGGCGGGCGTTCTCCCGCATGGCTCGCAAAGTGTGCTTCCCGTTCTCTTTGCTCTGGTACTCGTCAAAAATCGAGAAGATTTTGCGCGCCATCTCGCCGGACGGGTCATCGCTCGTCTGTTGCGTGATGGAAATGAGCTTGACCCCACACTGATTGAGCTTGCGTTCGTACAAAGCGAACTCCAGCGAGTCACGGTAAAAGCGCGACAGGCTATGCACAATCACCGCCTCGTAGGGCGAAGGCTTCTGACAAGCCTCGGCAATCAGCTCCTGAAATGCCGGTCGGCGGTCATCCGTCCCCGACGCGCCCTTCTCGATGTACTCCTTGGAAACCACATAGCCGTTCTGCTCGCTCCAATCCCGCATCTGCTTGATTTGGTCAGGGATAGACAAGTCCTTTTCGAACTGTCTAACGGTAGAGACACGAGCGTAGATTGCAACCGCCATGGGCATCACTCCTTGTAATCAACATCGGCATCGAACAGTAGTTGTTCGATGAGTTCGGGCAGCAGGCCAGAAATCAGGACCAGTTCTGCGGCGCTGGGCTGCTCGGAAATCGGCGAACGCAGGGCCAGGTGGCATCTGACGCCAGGTACCATAGCAGAATCTGACAATGGAATGCCAGGGTAATTTTTACCGACTTGGGAAATCGAATTTGGTGACGACATGATGGGCACTCAAGTTGAGTGCCCGTGCCGGGGTAATAAATGGTTTCTTCCTCAAGTGCTTCATCGTCATCATGTCCTGAATCCCGTCACGGGCAGATTGAAAAAAACTCTGCCCGGAAAGGCATTACTGGGTATAGCGCTAAAGCCGGAAAATCGTCCACGAGGCGGTGCTCACGGCGCTTTCCGATCTAGCCAAATCGGCAGCATGGTCATGAAAGGCAAATCGAGTGGCGGCAACATCGAGCCGCCCATTTTTTTCAGGACGCGATTCGTTTCGATATGCAGTCGCCTCACTTGCTCACGGATACCGGCGAACATGGGCAAGGTACTCAACACAGTGAATGCCTGGTTGATGGCTGGGTAGTCACGCTGCTTCGCCGCAGCAACCAGCAGCGCTTCCCACTCCCCGTAACGCCGCCCAGGCAAACGCCAGGTCCAGGTGATTTCTTTGCGCAAGGTCCCGTCGGCGGTTTTGTAGTGCTTGGGCTGGCGTGTCAGCTGGTAGCCCATCCATTCGATGCGCTGCTCTTTGTTGCCAGCATCAAGAATAGGGCCAGGGTGGGCAGAGTCATCGCCTAAGCCATCGCGCCCCGGGGTGCCGAGCATCAGCCAGTGAATAGGCTCCCGTGGCCCCGCATCGGCATCAAGCTCGTTGAATCGATGTTCGAGTACGAGATACGTATTGGCTCGTCCGCTTTGCTTCCGATAGGCGCGGGCTGCTGGGTCAGCCAGGAGCCGATAGTGTTCCCACTTGGCGAGGAACCCTGGCAGCTTCCCGATGGGAATCTGGTCAGCCGTCCAGAGCGAGTAGCCCTGGCTGACCAGGCGGAGTATCAGTTGTAATTCGGCAGTGCGGTTTCGGGGGGCTCGTAGCGGCTGATCCATCGCGGTTCCTTCTCAAAATTTAGTATAGGAAAGCGCGAGCTGAAGTCGCTCGGGCTCGTCCCGAGCGACCCACGCGCAGGCGGAGCCGGAGCGTTCAATGAGACGATTGAGCGAAGCGAACAAATGGACTGGGATGGGTGTAGCCAGCGAACGCGGTAGAGAAGCGCGAAAGCTGACTATACTGAGCAAGGCCAAATCGCAGCAGTCGGCGATACGGTTACGGTGCGCCAACACCTCGACCTGCGGGTCAGTGGGGCGCGCCAACGCCCCCTGACATGTTTTGACGCTGGCAGTGCCAGCACCCCGGTTGCCAACTGGGGAGTCACGTAGCGCGTGGTGCTCTTAATCGAGCCCGCCACGTGCGAGAGGGAGGACGAGGACTAATCCGTGCCCAGCACGAGTAACCCCTTGTCTTTATCTCATGCAATACCGGAGGCGATCCGCCTCGGACGGGTGCGAACGTGCAAAGGCGCTGGAAGGAAATGTCCGGCAGCCGAGATTAAAAGGAAAGCGGGTGTAAATCCCGTCGGCGGAGCCGCATGAAAGTGCGGAACGTCGCCAACACGGCGAACCTCTACAAAGCACATCGGAAGGTGTGCATCGGACAGATGGGGCAAGTGCTCCAGGCTGCTCGGGCCAGCGGTTCTGTGACACCGGTAGCACGGTGAGGCAGACAGCGGCGGGTGATAGCTTAAGTCGGAAGCCACCCCATCCCAGCAGGGACGGTGGCGAGTTGGTAAGCGTGGCAGCGATATAGGGCCTTCAGTGCCTGGTCGGTAACCGTCCGGCGACCACCGTCTTTCCGAGTTAATCGGAATCAGGCAGCAGCA
>CAZFXO010000035.1:0-34444 GCA_964523045.1 uncultured Dechloromonas sp.
ACCGGCTTCCCGATCGCCAAGATCGCCGCCAAGCTGGCCGTCGGCTACACGCTGGACGAGCTGGCCAACGACATCACCGGCGGCAAGACGCCGGCGTCGTTCGAGCCGTCCATCGACTACGTGGTCACCAAGGTGCCGCGTTTCGCCTTCGAAAAATTCCCGCAAGCCGATTCGACGCTGACCACGCAGATGAAGTCGGTCGGCGAAGTCATGGCCATGGGCCGTACCTTCCAGGAGTCGCTGCAGAAAGCGCTACGCGGTCTGGAAGTCGGCGTCGACGGCTTCAACCTGAAGTCGGTCGACCCGGAAACCATCGACGAACAGCTCGCTCGCCCGTCGCCGGATCGCCTGTGGTACGTCGCCGACGCCTTCGGCATCGGCATGTCGGTCGAACGCGTTTTTGAACTGACCAAGATCGATCCGTGGTTCCTGACCCAGATCAAGGAGATCGTCGATCTCGAACTGGCCGTGGAAAAACGCGAGTTCTCGTCGCTGACCGCCGAAGAGGTTCTCTTCCTGAAGCAGAAGGGCTTTGCCGACCGGCGTCTGGCCTACCTGCTGAAGACCAGCGAGTCCGAGTTCCGCGCCCGCCGTCATGCCCTCGGCGTGCGTCCGGTGTATAAGCGTGTCGACACCTGCGCCGCCGAATTCGCCACCGGCACCGCCTACCTCTACTCGACCTACGACGAGGAATGCGAAGCGCAGCCGACCGACAAGAAGAAGATCATGGTCCTCGGTGGCGGTCCGAACCGCATCGGCCAGGGCATCGAGTTCGACTACTGCTGCGTGCATGCCGCGATGGCGATGCGCGAAGACGGGTACGAGACGATCATGGTCAACTGCAACCCGGAAACGGTGTCCACTGACTACGACACGTCCGATCGCCTCTACTTCGAGCCGCTGACGCTCGAAGACGTGCTGGAAATCTGCGCCATCGAGAAGCCAGTCGGCGTCATCGTCCAGTACGGCGGCCAGACGCCGTTGAAGTTGGCGCTCGCTCTCGAAGCCAATGGCGTGCCGATCATCGGCACGACGCCGGAATCGATCGACATCGCCGAAGACCGCGAGCGTTTCCAGAAGCTGCTGCACGACCTCGGCCTCAAGCAGCCGCCCAACCGCACGGCGCGTACCGAAGAGGATGCGCTGCGCTTGGCGCAGGAAATCGGCTACCCGCTGGTCGTCCGTCCGTCCTACGTGCTCGGCGGTCGGGCCATGGAAATCGTCCATGAGCAGAAGGACCTCGAACGCTACATGCGTGAAGCGGTCAAGGTTTCCAACGATTCGCCGGTGCTGCTCGACCGCTTCTTGAACGACGCCGTCGAGTGCGACGTCGATGCGCTGTCCGACGGTGACGAAGTGATCATCGGCGGCGTCATGGAACACATCGAACAAGCCGGCGTGCACTCCGGCGACTCGGCCTGCTCGCTGCCGCCGTACTCGCTGTCGGCCGCTGTCCAGGACGAACTGCGCCGCCAGACCAAGCTGATGGCCAAGGCGCTCAACGTCTGCGGCCTGATGAACGTGCAGTTCGCGATCAAGGACAACGACGTCTACGTGCTAGAAGTCAATCCGCGCGCCTCGCGTACCGTGCCTTACGTCTCCAAGGCGACCGGCCTGCAACTCGCCAAGATTGCCGCCCGCTGCATGGCCGGCCAGAGCCTGAAGGTGCAGGGCATCACCAAGGAAGTCGTGCCGCCGTACTTCTCGGTCAAGGAAGCGGTCTTCCCCTTCGTCAAGTTCCCGGGCGTCGATACCATCCTCGGCCCGGAAATGAAATCGACCGGCGAAGTCATGGGCGTCGGCACGACCTTTGCCGAAGCCTTCGTCAAGTCGCAACTGGCGGCCGGCGTCAAGCTGCCGGCCTCGGGCAAGGTCTTCCTGTCGGTCAAGGACAGCGACAAGTCGAAGGCGGTCGAGATCGCCCGCCACCTGCACGAAGCCGGCTTTCAGCTAGTAGCCACGCGTGGCACGGCGCACGCCATCGAGGCTGCCGGCTTGGCGGTGCAGCCGGTGAACAAGGTGACCGAAGGCCGTCCGCACATCGTCGACATGATCAAGAACAACGAGATTGCGCTGATCATCAATACCGTCGAGGAAAAGCGTGGCGCGATCAACGACTCGCGCTCGATCCGTACTTCTGGCCTGCAGGCGCGGGTAACGATGTACACGACGATCTGGGGTGCCGAAGCGGCCGCTGATGGCATCCGCAACCGGGGCGAACTCGTGGTTTATCCGATCCAGGCGCTGCACGCGCAACTGGGCTGATTCACTCGTACCACCGCCGGGTCGCCTGTGGCAGGCGCCGGCGGTTTGCTTTTTAGCGAGGCTTACATGAACAAGGTTCCACTGACCGTCAACGGCGCTGAGCGACTGCGCGAAGAGCTGCATCGGCTGAAAACGGTTGATCGTCCGGCGGTGATCGCCGCTATTGCCGAGGCGCGTGCCCACGGCGACCTCTCCGAAAATGCCGAATACGATGCCGCCAAGGAGCGCCAGGGTTTCATCGAAGGGCGTATCCAGGAAGTCGAGGGCAAACTCTCGAATGCCCAGATCATCGATCCCAAGCTGCTCGATGCCGACGGTCGCTGCGTTTTCGGTGCCACCGTCGAGATGGAAGACCAGGATTCCGGCGACACCGTGAGCTACCAGATCGTTGGTGAGGACGAGGCGGATATCAAGACCGGCAAGATTTCGGTCAATTCGCCGGTCGCTCGAGCGCTGATCGGCAAGTACGCCGGCGATGTCGCGCAGGTGCAGGCACCGGGTGGCATCCGCGAGTACGAAATCATCGACGTCCGTTACGAGTAAACCATGCGTCGCCTTTCCGAAGCCCTCTATCTGTTTGCAATCACACTGTGGGTTGGCGGTTTGTGGGCGATTGGTTACCTGGCGGCGCCGGTGCTGTTTGCTGAACTCGGCGATCGCCAGTTAGCCGGCGTGCTGGCTGGCAAGCTGTTCGCGCTGATCGGCTGGTTCGGTCTCGGGGCGGCGCTATACCTGTTGCTATTCCTGGCTGCCCGCGCCGGTACGCGCGTGCTGCGTCAAGCCGGTTTCTGGCTGGTCCTGGTCATGGCAGGAATGGCGGCAGTCCAGTTGTTCGGCATCCAGCCGCTGATGGTGCAACTCAAGCTTCAGGCGCTGCCGCGCGAAGTGATGGAAAGTGTGGTGCGCGACCGTTTCGCGACCTGGCACGGCATCTCCAGCATCGTCTATCTGCTGCAGAGCCTGTGCGGGCTCGGATTGGTCCTGTGGAGCGGTCGCGGGGTGCGCTGATCAGCCCTGGTAGCTGCGCTTGGTGCGGCGCGGTGCCGCCGGGCGCGGTTTTGCCGTATCCTTGGCGACGGCTTTTTCGGGATTCTCGCGATAGACGACGAGCAGCTTGCCGATGTGCTGGACCGGCGCCGCAGACAGTTCGCTGCAGATCCGCTCAAGATAAGCCAGCCGGTCCTCGCGGCTGTCGCCATAGACGCGGATCTTGATCAGTTCATGTGCCTTCAGGCAGACGTCAATCTCCTTGAGCACCGCATCGCTGAGGCCGTTTTCGGAAATCGAGACGACCGGATTGAGGCCGTGAGCCTGGGCGCGCAGTTCGCGAACCTGGGCAGAAGTCAGTTGTTGCATTGGAAAACCTTTCAAAAACGGCATTTTACCGAATGAAACGAACCAGAACCAGCAAGGCGTGGATGCAGGAGCATGTAAACGATCCTTACGTCCAACTTGCCAAGAAAGAAGGCTGGCGTTCGCGCGCAGCCTTCAAGCTGATGGAGATTGACGACAAGGACAAACTGCTCAAGCGTGGTGAGGTCGTCGTCGACCTCGGCGCGACGCCTGGCGGTTGGTCGCAGGTGGCTGTGCAACGGGTTGGTAGTGGTGGTCTGGTCTTCGCGCTCGACCTGCTGGAAATGGCGCCGATCCCCGGCGTGCACTTCATCCAGGGCGATTTTCGCGAGGACGAGGTGCTGCGGCAACTGGAAGAATTGCTCGGCGAGCGACGGGTGGGGCTTGTTATGTCTGACATGGCGCCCAATATGTCAGGGGTGCCTCTGGTTGATCAGGCACGGGTCATGCATCTGGCGGAACTCGGTCTGGAGTTTTCGCAGGCGCATTTGAAACCGGATGGTGCTTTTCTGGTCAAAGTTTTTCAGGGAAGCGATTACGAAGCCTTCGTCAAGGCGATGCGGGCCGCTTTTCAGACCGTGGCGGTGCGCAAGCCGGATGCTTCGCGTGACCGCAGCCCGGAGATTTACCTGCTCGGCCGCAACTTGCGCTGACAGATTTTGTTTAGAATGACATTTTTGTCGCTCGACGTAATTGAAGGAGTGCCCACTTGAACAACATGTTCAAAAATCTCGCGATCTGGATGGTGATCGGCCTTGTGCTGATGACCATCTTCAACCAGTTCAATTCGCGTCAGGTCGCGGCCGGCGGCGTCGAGTACTCGCAGTTTCTGGAAGAGGTGAAGCAGGGGCGAATCGACAAGGTGGTCATGGAAGGTCGGACACTGAAGGCGACGACCAAGGAAGGCAAGCGCCTGACCGTCTATTCGCCGCCCGATCTGTGGCTGGTTTCCGACCTGCTGAAGTATGACGTCAAGATCGAGGCGAAGCCGGAGGAAGAACCGTCCTTCCTGATGAACATCTTCGTCAGCTGGTTCCCGATGCTGCTGCTGATCGGCGTCTGGGTCTTCTTCATGCGCCAGATGCAGGGCGGTGGCAAGGGCGGCGCGTTCTCCTTCGGCAAGTCGAAGGCACGGATGATGGACGAGGCGCAGAACACCATCACCTTTGTCGATGTCGCCGGTTGCGACGAGGCTAAGGAAGAAGTGCAGGAAATCGTCGATTTCCTGCGCGATCCGTCCAAGTTCCAGAAGCTCGGCGGGCGCATTCCGAAGGGCGTGCTGATGGTCGGCAACCCCGGTACTGGCAAGACGCTGCTGGCCAAGGCGATTGCCGGCGAGGCCAAGGTACCGTTCTTCTCGATTTCCGGTTCCGACTTCGTTGAAATGTTCGTCGGCGTCGGTGCCGCGCGCGTCCGCGATATGTTCGAGAATGCCAAGAAGCACGCACCGTGCATCATCTTCATCGACGAAATCGATGCGGTCGGTCGTCACCGCGGCGCCGGTCTCGGCGGCGGCAACGACGAACGCGAGCAGACCTTGAACCAACTGCTGGTAGAGATGGATGGTTTCGAAGGGCACACCGGGATCATCGTCATCGCTGCGACCAACCGGCCGGACATCCTTGATCCTGCCTTGCTGCGTCCGGGGCGCTTCGACCGCCAGGTCGTCGTGCCGCTGCCGGACATTCGCGGCCGCGAGGAAATCCTCAAGGTGCATATGCGCAAGGTGCCGATCGCCGGCGATATCAAGGCCGACATCATCGCCCGCGGTACGCCGGGTTTCTCTGGTGCCGATCTCGCCAACCTGGTCAACGAGGCCGCGCTGTTCGCCGCTCGTGCCAACAAGCGCTTGGTGGACATGGAAGACTTCGAGAAGGCCAAGGACAAGATCATGATGGGCGCCGAGCGGCGCAGCATGGTGATGACCGAGGAAGAGAAGATGAACACGGCCTACCACGAGTCCGGTCATGCCGTTGTTGCCAAGCTGGTGCCGAAGTCCGACCCGGTGCACAAGGTCACCATTATCCCGCGTGGCCGTGCCCTCGGTTTGACCATGCAGTTGCCCGAGCAGGACCGCTACGCCTACGACAAGCAGTACCTGTTGTCACGCATTGCCGTCCTTTTCGGTGGTCGCATTGCCGAAGAACTGTTCATGGACCAGATGACCACCGGTGCCTCGAATGACTTCGAGCGGGCAACGGCGATGGCACGAGACATGGTGACGCGCTACGGTATGTCCGACCTTGGCGTTATGGTCTATGGCGAGAACGATGGTGAGGTTTTCCTTGGTCGTTCGGTAACCCAGCATAAGAACGTTTCTGAGGCGACGATGCAGAAGGTCGATGCGGAAATTCGCCGCATCATCGATCAGCAATACGAACTCGCCCGTCAGTTGCTGGAAGACAATCGCGACAAGGTCGAGGCGATGACCAAGGCGCTGCTCGAGTGGGAAACCATTGATGCCGAGCAGATCGATGACATCATGGCCGGTAAGCCGCCGCGGCCTCCCAAGCCGACGCAAAGCCTGTCCCGGTCTACGCCGCCGGATGAAAAACCTGGCGCCGAGCCGAGCGCGCCGGCTACGGCCTGACTTTTATCGATTTCGTTACCGGGGGCGGTTGCCCCCGGTTTTCCTTCATGACTACGATTCATTGCGGTAAATATCACCTCAAGCGTGAGCGTCCCCTGCTCATGGGGATTGTCAATCTGACGCCGGACTCGTTTTCCGGTGACGGCCTTGTCAATGATGTGGCGCGGGCGATCGAGCATGCCCGCCAGCAGTTCGAAGCCGGGGCGGATATTCTCGATCTCGGCGCCGAATCGTCGCGCCCCGGCGCGCAGCCTACGCCGGAAGACGAGGAATTGCGCCGTCTGCTGCCGGTATTGAGAGAGATCGTCGCCTGGGGCGTACCCATTTCAATCGATACCTACAAGCCGGCGGTCATGCGGGCAGCGCTCGATGCTGGTGCCGACATGATCAACGATATCGCCGGTCTTGCCTCCGAGGAATCCCTGGCGGCCGTGGCCGATAGTGAATGTGCGGTGTGCGTGATGCACATGCGGGGAGTGCCGGGTAACATGCAGCAGGCGCCGATTTATGGTGATGTCGTCGCCGAGGTGTCCGGCTGGCTGGCGGCAGCGGTGGAGCGTTGTGTTGCTGCGGGAATCGATCGTCAGCGTATCGTGCTCGACCCGGGCTTCGGTTTTGGTAAGACGCTGGAGCACAATCTGGCGCTGTTTCGGGCGCTGAATGGCGACTTCTGGAACGATCTTCCCTTGTTGGTCGGTGTGTCGCGCAAGTCGATGCTGGGAGAGATTACCGGTCGGCCGGTTGGGGGGCGCCAGGCGGCAAGTGTGGCGGCTGCGTTACTGGCTGTCCAGCGCGGCGCAGGCATCGTCCGGGTTCACGATGTAGCGGCAACGCGAGATGCGCTCGCGGTCTGGTCTGCTGTTGAAAAGTAGGAAAAAAATGAGCAGAAAATATTTCGGTACTGATGGTGTGCGTGGGCGGGTCGGGCAAGCGCCGATCACCCCCGATTTTGTGATGCGACTGGGTTACGCTGCCGGCAAGGTTCTGCTTGAAACCTTCGAAATGCCGGCCGACGAGCGGCCGACGGTCTTGATTGGCAAAGACACCCGGATTTCTGGTTATATGCTCGAGTCGGCCCTGGAGGCTGGTCTCTCTGCGGCGGGTGTCGATGTCTGCCTGGTCGGGCCGATGCCGACTCCAGCCGTTGCCTATCTGACGCGTGCATTGCGCTTGCAGGCCGGGATCGTCATCTCGGCATCGCACAATCCTTACTACGATAATGGAATCAAGTTCTTTTCGGCACAAGGCACAAAGTTGCCCGACGAGGTCGAACAGGCGATCGAAGCGGCTATCGACCAGCCGATGCTTTGTGCCCAATCTGCGGAGTTGGGCAAGGTCAGGCGCATGGAAGATGCGCGGGGGCGCTATATCGAATTCTGCAAGAGCACCTTTCCGAACGAGTTCGATCTGCGTGGCCTGAAGATTGTCGTTGATTGCGCGCATGGTGCGGCCTACCACATCGCGCCCGATGTCTTTCATGAACTGGGGGCGGAGGTCGTCCCGATTGGTATCGACCCCAATGGACTGAACATCAATGACAAGGTCGGGGCTACCGCACCGCAGGCCTTGCGCGATGCGGTGCTGGCCCATCGCGCTGATCTCGGTATCGCGTTGGATGGCGATGCTGATCGTATCCAGATGGTCGACGCTCGAGGTAACCTCTACGACGGAGACCAGTTGTTGCACGCCATTGTTTGTCATCGCGCACAAAGAGGTGAGGTGCGGGGGGTGGTTGGCACCTTGATGAGCAATCTGGCGTTGGAACATGCCCTGCAGGCGATGGGGATCGCCTTCGAGCGCGCTGCCGTTGGTGACCGCTATGTTGTAGAGGGCCTGAAGCGGAATAACTGGCTTTTCGGAGGCGAGAACTCCGGGCATATTCTGGTTCTCGATCGTCATACGACGGGCGACGGCATCGTCGCCGGGTTGCAGGTTCTCGCTGCGTTGCGCGAAAAGGGCGGTAGTCTTGAGGCATTGCTTGGTACCTTGAAGCTTTACCCGCAGAAGTTGATCAATGTTCCTGTTGGCAAAGGCTTCGTGTGGCGGAGTTGTCCATCGATCATCGCTGCACATGACGCGGTCGAGCGGAAGCTCAGCGGGCGAGGGCGGGTCTTGTTGCGTCCTTCGGGGACCGAGCCGCTGCTGCGTGTGATGGTCGAAGGTGAGGATGCTGCCGAGGTCACTCAAGTTGCTGAAGAAATTGCCGCAGTGGTGCGTGCGGCGGCTGCCGCTTGAGTTTCACTTGAGCCAACATTGACCGGTGTCGTAAGCGCTCGCTATAATCCTTAGGTTTTTCTCCTCGGGGGTGGCATGTCTGCACGTCGCAAGCTCGTTGCCGGTAACTGGAAAATGCATGGTAGTCGGTCACGTAACGACGATCTGCTGGCTCTGCTCGTGGCCGGGCTCGATGGTTTGAGTTGCGACGTATTGGTCTGTCCGCCGTATCCTTATCTGGCTCAGGTGCATGCTGTCCTGCAGGGGACCGGGGTGGCGCTGGGTGCGCAGAACCTGAGCGAGCATGCTGAAGGGGCGTTCACGGGCGAAGTGGCGCCGGCAATGTTGCGGGATGTCGGTTGTACGCATGTCCTGGTTGGTCATTCCGAAAGACGTAGCCTGTATGGTGAATCGGATGCGGTCGTTGCCGCCAAGTTTGTGGCGGCGCAAGCGGCTGGCCTGATTCCTGTGCTCTGCGTGGGCGAGACGCTCGCCGAGCGCGAGGATGGGCTGACGCAGGAGGTGGTTGATCGGCAGCTATTTGCCGTGCTGGAGGCTGCGGGAATCGCCGCCATGCGCCAGGCGGTTGTCGCTTACGAGCCGGTGTGGGCTATCGGTACCGGGCGTACCGCGTCGCCGGCGCAGGCGCAGGCGGTGCATGCGGGGATTCGGGCTGTGCTGGCTGCACGCGATCCTGAGGTGGCAGCCGGAGTGCGGATCCTTTACGGCGGAAGTGTGAAACCGCAAGGTGCGGAAGAGTTATTCGGGCAGCCCGATATCGATGGCGGTCTGGTTGGTGGGGCTGCTTTGGTGGCAGGTGATTTCTTGGCGATTTGTCGAGTCGCGAACTGATAGGCGTAAAAGATGAACTGGTTGTTTTCGGTGTTATTGACGGTCCATATTCTGGTGGCCCTGGCGATCATTGCTCTGGTACTGATGCAGCACGGCAAGGGGGCGGATATGGGGGCTGCGTTTGGCAGTGGTTCGTCCGGCAGTCTTTTTGGTGCTTCCGGGTCGGCTAATTTTCTCAGTCGGACAACCGGCGTTCTGGCTACGGTGTTTTTTCTGACTAGTCTCTCGCTGGCTTATGTGGCTTCCGAGAAGCCGAAAACGACTGGTAGTCTGATGCAAGAATCTGTACAATCGCAGTCTGTTCCGTCGGCGGCTCCGGCCGCTGGCGATGCGCCGGAATCCCCTGTGGCAGGTGGTTCCAAGGCGCAAGATATTCCGAAATAATAAATTTGCAGTTCGCTCGGTGTAGGTGCGGGCGGGTTGTGCAGATGTGCCGACGTGGTGAAATTGGTAGACACGCTATCTTGAGGGGGTAGTGGCGCAAGCTGTGCGAGTTCGAGTCTCGCCGTCGGCACCAAAAGCGTTGGGGGTTTCCGGCGGGCCGGGGATTCCCTATCGGAACAACGACAATTTGGCGGCGGATGATGGAAGCGTACTTCCCAATTCTGATGTTCGTTCTCGTGGGTGTTGCTGTCGGTGTGTTGCCGGTGGCGATGGGTTTTTTGCTTGGGCCGCGCAAGCCCGATGCTGAAAAATTGTCCCCGTATGAGTGCGGTTTTGAGGCGTTCGAAGATGCGCGCATGAAGTTCGATGTGCGCTACTACCTGATCGCCATTCTCTTCATCCTCTTCGATCTGGAAGTCGCCTTCCTTGTGCCGTGGGCGACGATCTTCAAAGATATCGTGGCGACCGACGCTATCAAGGCGTTCGGTTTTGTCGAGATGCTGATTTTCGTCGCCATCCTGACCGTGGGCTATGTCTATGCCTGGGCCAAGGGCGCGCTGGAATGGGAATAAGGTCGAGAGATGGCGATTGAAGGAATCCTGCAGGAAGGTTTTGTCACCACCACGGCTGACAAGCTGATCAACTACATGCGCACCGGGTCGATCTGGCCGATGACTTTCGGCCTGGCCTGCTGCGCTGTCGAAATGATTCACGCCGGTTGTTCGCGCTACGACCTCGATCGGTTCGGTATCGTGTTCCGTCCCAGTCCGCGTCAGTCGGACGTGATGATCGTTGCTGGCACCCTGACCAACAAGATGGCGCCGGCGCTGCGCAAGGTCTACGACCAGATGGCGGAGCCGCGTTGGGTGGTTTCCATGGGGTCCTGCGCCAACGGTGGCGGCTACTACCATTATTCCTACTCGGTGGTGCGTGGCTGCGATCGGATTGTTCCGGTCGATATCTACGTGCCGGGCTGTCCGCCGACCGCCGAGGCGCTGCTCTACGGTCTGATCCAGTTGCAGAACAAGATCCGCCGCACCAACACCATTGCCCGCTAATTTTCGAGGCTGATTCCTTATGTCTGCCAAGCTGGAAGCGCTTAGCCAAAAACTGCAGGAACGTTTCGGGGAAAAGCTGCAGTCGACGAAGCTTGCCCTGGGCGAGTTGACCGTGGAAGTCGCCGCGGTCGACTATTTCGAGTTCATGAAGTCGCTGCGCGACGAGGCCGATTTTTCCTTCGAGGAATTGATCGACCTTTGCGGCGTCGATTACTCCACCTACGGCGATGGCGCCTGGACGGGGCGTCGCTTTGCTGCCGTCACCCATCTGCTGTCCATCGCGCACAACTTCCGCCTGCGGGTCCGCGTCTTCGCCGAAGACGATGCTTTCCCGGCGGTCGATTCGGTGACTTCGTTGTGGAAGAGTGCCAACTGGTTCGAGCGCGAGGCCTTCGATCTTTACGGCATCGCCTTCGTCGGTCACGAGGATCTGCGTCGCATTCTGACCGACTACGGTTTCATCGGCCATCCGTTCCGCAAGGACTTCCCGATTTCCGGGCATGTCGAGATGCGCTACGACCCCGATCAGGGTCGCGTTGTCTATCAGCCCGTCACCATCGAACCGCGTGAAAACACGCCGCGCATCGTCCGCGAAGATACCTACGGAGATCCGGCACATGGCTGATATCCGCAATTTCACCCTGAACTTCGGTCCGCAACACCCGGCAGCGCACGGCGTATTGCGTCTGGTGCTGGAACTGGACGGCGAAGTCGTCCAGCGTGCCGATCCGCACATCGGCCTGCTCCACCGGGCAACCGAGAAGCTGGCCGAAACTCGCACCTGGGTGCAGTCGGTGCCGTACATGGATCGTCTCGACTACGTGTCGACGATGTGTAACGAGCACGCCTACTGCCTCGGCGTCGAAAAGCTGTTGCAGATCGAGGTACCGGAGCGCGGCAAGTACATCCGGACGATGTTCGACGAGATCACCCGTCTCCTCAATCACCTGTTGTGGATCGGCTGTCACGCGCTCGACGTCGGCGCGATGACCATGGCGCTCTATACCTTCCGCGAGCGCGAAGACCTGATGGACGCCTACGAGGCGGTCTGCGGCGCCCGTCTGCACGCGGCCTATTACCGGCCGGGCGGCGTCTATCGTGACCTGCCGGATCGCATGCCGCAATATCGCGAGTCGACCTGGACCAGTGCCAAGAAGGCGAAGGAACTCAACGACAACCGCAGCGGCTCGTTGCTCGATTTCATCGAGGACTTCACCGAGCGCTTCCCGAAATACCATTCGGAATACCACACCCTGCTGACTGACAACCGGATCTGGAAGCAGCGTCTGGTCAACGTCGGCGTGGTCAGTCCGGAGCGCGCCATGCAGCTCGGCTTCACTGGCGCCATGCTGCGCGGTTCCGGCGTCGCCTGGGATTTGCGCAAGAAGCAGCCCTACGCCGCCTACGACAAGGTCGATTTCGACATTCCGCTCGGCGTCAACGGCGACAGCTACGACCGCTACCTCGTCCGCATGGAAGAGATGCTGCAGTCGAACCGCATCATCAAGCAGTGCGTCGACTGGCTGCGCAAGAACCCCGGCCCGGTGATCGTTGACAACCACAAGGTGGCGCCGCCGAAGCGCGAAGCGATGAAGTCGAACATGGAAGAGCTGATCCACCACTTCAAGCTGTTCACCGAAGGCATCCATGTCACGCCCGGCGAAGCCTATGCGGCGATCGAGCATCCGAAGGGCGAGTTCGGCATCTATTTCATTTCCGATGGCGCCAACAAGCCTTACCGCATGAAGATTCGTGCGCCCGGCTTTGCCCATCTGGCGGCGATGGACGAAATGGCAACCGGCCACATGCTGGCTGACGTCGTGACGATCATCGGTTCCCAGGATATCGTTTTTGGCGAGATTGACCGCTGATGTTTTCCGCTGACACCCTACAGAAATTCGCCCGCGAGGTCGCCAAGTACCCCGCCGATCAGAAACAGTCGGCGGTCATGGCCTGTCTGGCCCACGCCCAGGAAGAGAAGGGCTGGCTGCCACCGGAAGCGATCGAGGCCGTTGCCGACTACCTCGGCATGCCGCCGATCGCGGCCTACGAAGTGGCTTCCTTCTACAACATGTACGACCTCAAGCCGGTCGGTAAGTACAAGATCACGGTCTGCACCAACCTGCCGTGCGCCCTGTCCGGCGGCTATCACGCCGGCGAATACCTGCAGCAGAAGCTTGGCATCGGCTACAACGAGACGACCGCCGACGGCAAATTCACGCTCAAGGAAGGCGAGTGCATGGGGGCCTGCGGTGATGCGCCGGTGTTCATCGTGAACAACCGTTCGATGTGCAGCCACATGCACCCGGAACAGATCGACAAGCTGCTCGAGGAGTGCAAGTAATGGCCATGATGGGGGCGATTAACCCGGTCCTGATGGCCGGTCTCAAGGGCGACGATGGCTGGTCGCTGAAGGATTACGTGGCACGCGGCGGTTACGAGCAACTGAAGCGCATCCTGCAGAGCGGGATGACCCAGGAAGACGTGATCAGCGAAGTCAAGAAGTCCGTGCTGCGCGGTCGTGGCGGTGCCGGCTTCCCGACTGGTCTGAAGTGGTCCTTCATGCCGCGTTCCTTCCCCGGTGACAAGTACATCGTCTGCAACACCGACGAAGGCGAACCGGGGACGTTCAAGGACCGCGACATCATGCGCTACAACCCGCATGCCGTCATCGAAGGCATGGCCATCGCCGCCTTCGCGATGGGGGCGACGCGCGGTTACAACTACGTGCATGGCGAAATCTGGGAAATCTACAAGCGCTTCGAGGCTGCTCTCGACGAGGCCCGCGCCGCCGGTTTCATCGGCCAGAATATTCTCGGTTCCAATTTCAGCTTCGAGTTGTTTGCCCATCACGGTTATGGCGCCTACATCTGCGGCGAGGAAACCGCGCTGCTCGAATCCATCGAAGGCAAGAAGGGCCAGCCGCGCTTCAAGCCGCCGTTCCCGGCTTCCTTCGGTCTCTACGGCAAGCCGACGACGATCAACAACACCGAGACCTTCGCTTCCATCCCCTTCATCCTGAACATGGGCGGCGAGGAGTTCCTCAACCTGGGCAAGCCGAACAACGGCGGTACCAAGCTGTTCTCGGTGTCCGGCCACGTCAATCGCCCTGGCAACTACGAAATTCCGCTCGGTACGCCGTTCGCGACGCTGCTCGAGATGTGTGGCGGCATGCGCGGCGGGCGCAAGCTGAAGGCGGTCATCCCCGGCGGTTCGTCGGCGCCGATCATGCCGGCCGAGGTGATCATGGACTGCACCATGGATTACGACTCGATCAGCAAGGGCGGTTCGATGCTCGGTTCCGGCGCCGTCATCGTCATGGACGAGACGGTGTGCATGGTCAAGGCGCTGGAGCGCCTGTCCTTCTTCTATCACGAAGAATCCTGCGGCCAATGCACGCCCTGCCGCGAAGGCACTGCCTGGATGTACAAGGTGGTGCATCGGATCGAGAACGGGCAGGGCAAGCCGGAGGATCTGGATTTGCTCAACAGCGTGCTCGGCAACATTGCCGGTCGCACCATCTGCGCGCTCGGCGACGCGGCGGCTTTCCCGGTGCAGAGCTTCATCAAGCACTTCCGCAGCGAATTCGAATATCACATCGAACACAAGACCTGTCTGGTGCCCAAGGACGTTCAGTGGGCCGGCAGCGGTTTCCACAAGATCCCGGCCTGACGGGTTGCTCAAGAAAACTGGCTACAAGGTAGCGACATGCTAGAAATCGAAATCGACGGCAAGAAAGCGCAAGTGCCCGACGGCAGCACGGTGATGGATGCCGCGCAGCAGTTGGGCGTGTACATCCCGCATTTCTGCTATCACAAGAAACTCTCGATTGCCGCCAACTGCCGGATGTGTCTGGTGCAGGTGGAGAAGGCGCCGAAACCGCTGCCCGCGTGCGCTACGCCGGTGACCAATGGCATGAAGGTGTTTACTCACTCCGATCTCGCGGTCAAGGCGCAGAAGGGGGTGATGGAATTCCTGCTCATCAACCACCCGCTCGATTGTCCGATCTGCGACCAAGGCGGCGAATGCCAGCTGCAGGACATGTCTGTTGGCTACGGCCCGATGCAGAGCCGCTACACCGAGGAAAAGCACGTCGTTTTCCACAAGAACGTCGGTCCGCTGATCTCGATGGAAGAGATGAGCCGCTGCATCCACTGCACGCGCTGCGTCCGCTTCGGCCAGGAAATCGCCGGCATCATGGAACTCGGCATGGCCAACCGGAACATGCACTCCGAGATTCAGACCTTCGTCGGTCGCTCGGTCGACTCCGAACTCTCCGGCAATATGATCGACCTCTGTCCGGTCGGCGCATTGACCTCGAAGCCCTTCCGCTACACCGCGCGTTCCTGGGAACTGCAGCGGCGCAAGTCGGTCAGCCCGCACGACTCGGTCGGCGCCAACCTGGTGGTTCAGGTCAAGCACGACAGCGTGATGCGCGTCTTGCCGCGCGAAAACGAAGCGGTCAATGAGTGCTGGATTTCCGACAAGGAGCGTTTCTCCTACCAGGCGCTCAATTCCGATCAGCGCCTGACTCGGCCGATGGTCAAGCAGGGCGGCGATTGGGTCGAGTGTGACTGGAACGTTGCGCTCGACTACGTGGCGCACGGCCTCAAGGACATCGTCCGCAACCATGGCGGTGACGCCATTGCTGCGCTGGCCGCCCAGAACGCGACGGTCGAGGAACTCTTCCTGCTCGGCAAGCTGATGAAAGGGCTGGGCAGCGGCAACGTCGATTTCCGCACCCGTCAGTCCGATTTCGGCAGCGACGGCATGCGTGCCGGTGCGCCGTGGCTGGGCCTGCCACTGGCCGAGATCAAGAATCTCGATGCGGCGCTGGTGATCGGTTCCTTCCTGCGCAAGGATCATCCGCTGATCGCCCAACGTCTGCGCCAGGCGGCGAAGAAGTACACCAAGGTCAGCCTCGTTTCGGTGACGGCGGACGACCAGTTGATCAATCTGCACGGCCGCCTGACCGTTGCGCCCTCGCAACTGGTCTTCGCGCTGGCGGCGGTGGTTCGCGCCGCGGCCGAAGCCAAGGGGCTGGCGACGCCGGCCGGCCTCGAGAATGTCGCGGTCTGCGACGAAAGCCGCAAGATCGCGCAAAGCCTGCTCGACGGAGAAAAACGCGCGCTCTTCCTCGGCAACGTTGCCACGCAATCGGCCGATGCCACCCAGATTCACGCCCTGACCTGCCTGCTCGGTGAAATCACCGGCGCCAGCGTCGGCTTCCTGGGCGAGGGCGCGAACACCGTCGGCGCGCACCTGGCCGGCGTTCTGCCGAGCGGCGCCAATGCCCGCCAGATGTTCGAACAGCCGCGCCAGGGCTACGTCCTGTTCGGCGTCGAGCCCGAATACGACTGCGCCAACCCGCAGCAGGCACTGGCCGCACTGCGGCAAGCCAAGATGGTCGTCGTCATGTCGGCGTTCAAACATGCGCCGGCACTCGATTACGCCGACGTGATGCTGCCGCTGGCGCCTTTCACCGAGACTTCCGGTACCTTCGTCAATATCGAAGGTCGCATCCAGTCCTTCAACGGCGTCGTCAAGCCGCGCGGCGATGCGCGCCCGGCCTGGAAGGTGCTGCGTGTCCTCGGCAACGTTCTGACCCTCGATGGCTTCGATTACATGAGCAGCGAGGCGGTGCGCGACGAGGCGCTGGGTTCTGGCAAGGAGTTCGCCGTTGGCCTCGACAACGGGTTGAACGGTGTCGCCCTGGCTTTGCCGGCCGCCGCCAACGGCGGGCTGCAGCGCATCGCCGATGTGCCGATCCATTTCGCCGATGCCATGGCACGGCGCGCGCCGGCCCTGCAACAGACGGCCGACGGCAAGGCGCCGACTCTGCGCGCCGCCGCCGCGACCTTGGCTGCGCTGGGCATTGAAGCCGGGGCGACGGTTCGCGTCCGGCAGGGCGACGGGGGTGCCACCCTGCTTGCCCAGGCCGACGACAAGGTGCCGGCCAATTGTGTCCGCGTTGCCGCGGCCCATCCGACGACCGCAATGCTGGGCGAGATGTTCGGCGCGATTTCCGTGGAGCGTGCATAAATGGACGCACTGATGAGTTTCGGACAGGGGATTTTCGGCGGCGTTTGGCCGGCCGTGTGGACCCTGATCAAGATCGTTCTGATCGTCGCCCCGCTGTTGCTGGGCGTTGCCTACCTGACCTGGGTCGAGCGCAAGGTGATCGGTTACATGCAGGTCCGTATCGGTCCCAACCGGGTCGGCCCCTACGGTCTGATCCAGCCGATCGCCGACGGTCTCAAGTTACTGCTCAAGGAAGTCATCGTTCCCAGCAGTTCGAGCAAGGGTGTCTTCATCGTCGCGCCGATGCTGGCGATGGCGCCCGCGCTAGCCGTTTGGGCCGTGGTGCCGTTTGGCGACGGCCTCGTGCTGGCGGACATCGATGCCAGTCTGCTCTACATCATGGCGATCAGCTCGATCGGTGTGTACGGGATCATCCTCTCCGGCTGGGCGTCCAACTCAAAGTACGCCTTCCTCGGCGGGATTCGTTCCGCCGCCCAGATGGTTTCCTACGAAATCGCCATGGGCTTCTCGCTGATTACCGTGCTGATGGTTTCCAACAGCCTCAATCTCGGCGAGATCGTCAATGGCCAGGCCAGCGGACGCTTCGCCGATTTCGGGCTCGGCTTCCTGTCCTGGAACTGGCTGCCGCTGCTGCCGATGTTCGTGGTCTACCTGATCGCCGGTACCGCCGAATTGAACCGCGCGCCGTTCGACCTTGCCGAAGGCGAGTCGGAAATCGTCGGTTTCCACGTCGAATACTCCGGCATGGCCTTCGCGCTGTTCTTCCTGGCCGAATACGCGAACATGATCCTGGTCTCCGCGCTGACCTCGCTGCTGTTCCTCGGCGGCTGGCTGTCGCCGGTCGGCTTCCTGCCCGACGGCATCCTCTGGCTGTTCGCCAAGATGTTCTTCGTGCTCGTCCTTTTCCTGTGGTTCCGCGCCACCTTCCCCCGCTATCGCTATGACCTGCTGATGCGCCTGGGCTGGAAAGTCTTCCTGCCGCTGTGCCTGATCTGGCTGGTCGTCGTCGGGGCGTGGATGCTGTCCCCGCTGAACATCTGGAACTGAGGAGAATAAGAATGGGTTCGATGATGGAAGTCTTCAACAGCCTCTTCCTCAAGGAGCTGTTGAAAGGCATGTCGGTGACGGGCAAGTATTTCTTTGCCCGCAAGATCACCGTCCAGTATCCGGAAGAAAAGACGCCGCAAAGCGGCCGTTTCCGTGGCCTGCACGCCTTGCGCCGCTACGAGAACGGCGAGGAGCGCTGCATCGCCTGCAAACTCTGCGAGGCGATCTGCCCGGCGATGGCAATCACCATCGAGGCCGAGCCGCGCGACGACGGTTCGCGTCGCACCACTCGCTACGATATTGATCTGACCAAGTGCATCTTCTGCGGTTTCTGCGAGGAAGCCTGCCCGGTCGACGCGATCGTCGAAACGCGCATTTTCGAGTACCACGGCGAAAAGCGCGGCGACCTCTACTACACCAAGCAGATGCTGCTGGCCAACGGTGAGCGCTACGAAGCGCAGATCGCCGAAGACCGCGCGCTTGATGCGCCCTACCGCTGACAGGTGCCCGCGATGGATTTTCCGACTTTCGTCTTCTTCTTCCTCTCCGCGATCCTGGTGTTCGCCGCCCTGCGCGTGATCACCGCGCGCAACCCGGTTTACGCCGCACTGCACCTGATGCTTGCCTTCTTTACCTGCGGCGGCATCTGGGCCCTGCTGCAGGCGGAGTTCCTGGCGATCGCCATCATCCTCGTCTATGTCGGCGCGGTCATGGTGCTCTTCCTGTTCGTCGTCATGATGCTCGACATCAACCTCGACCGCATCCGCGAGGGCTTCTGGCAATACCTGCCGCTCGGTGCCGTGCTCGGCTTGCTGATGGTCCTCGAGATGGGACTGGTGCTCGGCAGCAAGTACTTCCAGGTGCCCGCTGCCGAGGCTGTCGTTCCGGCCGGCGTATCGAACACCAAGGAAATCGGCACGCTGATGTTCACCGATTACGTGTTCCCCTTCGAACTCGCATCGATCATCCTGCTCGTCGGCATGATCGCCGCCATCGTGCTGACCTACCGCGGGCCGAAGAAATCGAAGATTTCCAATCCGAATACGCAGGTCTTCGTCAAGGCCAAGGACCGCATGCGCGTGATCCAGATGCCTGTTGAAAAAGACTGACCCGGGGCCAACATGCTGACGCTTTCTCTTTCCCATTTCCTGATCCTTGGCGCGATCCTGTTCGCGATCAGCGTGGTCGGCATCTTCCTCAACCGGAAGAACCTGATCGTCCTGCTGATGGCGATCGAACTGATGCTGCTCGCGGTCAATATGAACTTCGTCGCCTTCTCGCACTATCTTGGCGATCTCTCCGGGCAGATCTTCGTCTTCTTCATCCTGACCGTCGCCGCCGCCGAGGCCGCCATCGGCCTGGCGATCCTGATCGTGCTGTTCCGCAACCTCAAGAGCATCCACGTGGATGACCTGGGCAGCCTGAAGGGTTAACCATGGAAATGCAAAAACTCTACCTGCTCGTGCCGCTGGCGCCCCTGCTCGGCGCCATGATCGCCGGCCTTTTCTGCCGCGTCATCCCGCGCTGGCTCGCACATACGGCAACGATCGCCGGCGTTGCCACGGCCTTCATCACTTCGCTGTTCATCTTCCAGGACGTGATGGCCGGCAACACCTACAACGGTCCGGTATACACCTGGCTGACCAGTGGCGACTACAAGTTCGAGATCGGTTTCCTGATCGACACGCTGACTGTGACGATGATGCTGGTCGTCACTTTCGTTTCGCTGATGGTGCATATCTACACCATCGGCTACATGCACGACGATCCGGGCTATAACCGTTTCTTTAGCTACATCTCGCTGTTTACCTTCTCGATGCTGATGCTGGTGATGGCCAACAACTTCACCCAGCTCTTCTTCGGCTGGGAGGCAGTCGGCCTCGTCTCCTACCTGCTGATCGGTTTCTGGTACACCCGTCCGACGGCGATCTTCGCCAACATGAAGGCCTTCCTGGTCAACCGTGTCGGCGACTTCGGCTTCATCCTCGGCATCGGTCTGGTGCTGGCGCATTTCGGCACGCTCGACTACGCCGAAGTGTTCAAGCTGGCACCGTCGCTTGCCGATACCAAGATCAACATCTGGGGCGATCAGCAGTGGTCCCTGATGACGGTCACCTGTATTTGCCTGTTCATTGGCGCCATGGGTAAGTCGGCGCAAGTGCCGCTGCACGTCTGGCTGCCGGATTCGATGGAAGGCCCGACGCCAATCTCGGCACTGATCCACGCCGCAACCATGGTTACCGCCGGCATCTTCATGGTGTCCCGGATGTCGCCGCTGTTCGAGCTGTCGACGACGGCGCTCTCCTTCGTCATCACCATCGGCGCGATCACCGCGCTGTTCATGGGCTTCCTCGGCATCATCCAGAACGACATCAAGCGCGTTGTCGCCTACTCGACCTTGTCGCAACTCGGCTACATGACCGTTGCCCTCGGTGCTTCGGCTTATTCGGTGGCGATCTTCCACCTGATGACGCACGCCTTCTTCAAGGCGCTCCTGTTCCTTGCTGCCGGCTCGGTGATCATCGGCATGCATCACGATCAGGACATCCGCAACATGGGCGGTCTCCGGAAGTACATGCCGATCACCTGGATCACTTCGCTGATCGGCTCGCTGGCCCTGATCGGTACGCCTTTCCTGGCCGGGTTCTACTCCAAGGATTCGATCATCGAGGCGGTCAAGCTCTCGCACATTCCCGGTGCGGGCTTCGCCTACTTCTCGGTCCTCGCCGGGGTGTTCGTTACCGCCTTCTACTCCTTCCGCATGTACTTCCTCGTCTTCCACGGCGAAGAGCGCTTCGGCAAGGCTGATGAAGCCCATCATCACGAACACCATGGCGATCACGACGACGAAGAGGTTGCCCACGATCACCACCACGGCCTCGCGCCGGGCCAGAAGCCCCACGAAACGCCGTGGGTGGTGACTCTGCCGCTGGTGCTGCTGGCCATTCCGTCGCTGATCATCGGCTACATCGGCATTGGTCCGATGCTGGGCGGTGATTACTTCAAGGGTGTCATCTACATCGACGAAGCAGCGCATCCTGCGTTCTACCATTTCATCGAAGAATTCCATGGTGCCGCAGCCATGGGCATGCATGCCTTCACCTCGCTGCCGTTCTTCCTGGCGCTGGCCGGCGTGGCACTGTCGTGGTTCTTCTACATGAAGCGGCCGGACATCCCGGCGGCGATCCAGCGTCGTTTTTCGGCAATCAACACGATTCTCGAAAACAAGTACTACTTCGACCAGATCAACGAAACCGTCTTCGCCGGTGGCTCGCGCCTGCTCGGCAAGGTGCTTTGGCGCGGTGGCGACGTCGGCATCATCGACGGCCTGATCGTCAATGGTGCGGCCAAGGTGGTCGGCTGGGTATCGACCATCACCCGGCTGTTCCAGACCGGCTACGTTTATCACTACGCATTCACCATGATCATCGGTCTGCTGGCCATGATGACCTGGTGGATCAACCGCGCATAGCATGAAACGCTCGCAGAACAGCAAGGAATAACATGTCGAACTACCTGCTATCTCTCGCCATCTGGGTACCCATCGCCGCCGGGCTCTTGGTCCTGCTCACGGGTGGCGACCGCAATGCGCCCATGGCCAGGATGCTAGCCCTGGTTGGCGCCATTCTGGGCTTCTTGGTCACCCTGCCATTGTGGACCGGTTTCGATGTCGCCCAGAGCGGCATGCAGTTTGTCGAACTCCGTAGCTGGATTCCCCGCTTCAACATCCACTATCACCTTGGCGTAGATGGCATTTCGATGCTCTTCGTCATCCTCAACGCCTTCATCACGATCATCGTCGTCGCCGCCGGCTGGGAAGTGATTCGGGAGAAGGTTGCCCAGTACATGGCCGCTTTCCTGATCATGTCCGGGCTGATGAACGGCATCTTTACCGCACTCGACGGCATCCTGTTTTACGTCTTCTTCGAAGCCTCGTTGATTCCGCTCTACCTGATCATTGGCGTCTGGGGCGGTCCGCGCCGAGTTTATGCAGCGTTCAAGTTCTTCCTCTACACGCTGTTCGGTTCGCTGCTCTTCCTGATCGCCCAGATGTATCTGTTCTTCCAGTCCGGTGGCAGTTTCTCCATCCTGGAATGGCATCAACTGCCGCTTGGCATGGCACCGCAGATTGGTATCTTCCTCGCCTTCCTGATTGCTTTCGCCGTCAAGGTGCCGATGTGGCCGGTGCACACCTGGTTGCCGGATGCGCACGTCGAAGCACCGACCGGCGGCTCGATCGTGCTGGCCGCAATCGGTCTCAAGCTGGGCGCCTACGGTTTCCTGCGTTTCTCGCTGCCGATCGCCCCGGATGCATCGCACGAATTGTCCGGGCTGGTCATCGCCCTGTCGCTGATCGCCGTGGTCTACATCGGTTTCGTGGCGCTGATCCAGGAAGACATGAAGAAACTGGTCGCTTATTCGTCGATCGCACACATGGGCTTCGTCACACTGGGCTTCTTCATGTTCAGCGCCATGGGTATCGAAGGCGCGCTGGTGCAGATGGTGTCGCACGGTTTCGTTTCCGGTGCGATGTTCTTCTCGATCGGCGTCATGTACGACCGCGTGCATAGCCGGCAGATTGCCGATTACGGTGGTGTCGTTCATACGATGCCGAAGTTTGCCGCGCTGTTCATGCTGTTCTCGATGGCCAACGCCGGGCTGCCGGCGACTTCCGGCTTCGTTGGCGAGTTCATGGTCATCCTGGGTGCCGTCAAGTTCAATTTCTGGGTTGCCTTCGCCGCCGCCACCTCGCTGATCCTCGGCGCCGCCTATACCCTGTGGATGTACAAGCGGGTGATTTTCGGCGACGTGGCCAACCATCATGTTGCCGAATTGAGTGACATCAACGGCCGTGAATTCGCCATCCTGGCGGTCCTCGCCTTGTGCACCCTGTGGATGGGTTTGTATCCCCAGGTCTTCACCGACTTCATGCACGCATCGGTCAATGACCTGCTGCGTCACGTGGCCATCAGCAAGATTCAATAAACGGTAGCCGACATGTTCGACAATTTCGTTGTTCCCGATCTCCTGCCCGCTGCATCGGAAATTTTCCTGGCGGCGATGTTGCTGGTCATCCTGATGGTCGACCTGTTCGTCAAGGACAGCCGCCGCACGCCGACCTTCCTGCTGACCCAACTGACGCTGCTCGGCTGTGCCGCGATTCAGGTCTATACCAGCTCCGCAGACATTACCTACACCTTCAGCAACATGTTCGTCGATGACATGATGGCTGACCTGCTGAAGCTCTTCGTCTACATGACGATGATCGTTGTGCTGTTCTATTCGCGCGGTTACCTGTTCGACCGCCCGACGATGAACAAGGGTGAGTACTACGTGCTGGCATTGACTGCGACGCTGGGCATGATGGTAATGATCTCGGCCAACAACTTCGTCACCATCTACGTCGGTCTCGAACTGCTGTCGCTGTCGCTCTACGGCATGGTCGCGATGAACCGCGACAGCGTCGCGTCGACCGAAGCGGCGATGAAATACTTCATCCTCGGTGCGCTGGCTTCCGGTCTGTTGCTTTATGGCATGTCGATGATCTACGGCGCCACTGGTTCGCTGGAGATCAGCCGCATTGCCGAAACCCTTTACAGTGCGGAAAGCAATCGCACCGTGCTGGTCTTCGGTCTGGTCTTCCTGGTTTCCGGGCTGGCGTTCAAGCTCGGCGTGGTTCCTTTCCACATGTGGGTGCCCGATGTCTATCACGGCGCACCGACGACGGTAACCCTGCTCATCGGCTCGGCCCCCAAGCTGGCGGCCTTTGCCATCGTCATGCGTCTGCTGGTGGGCGGCCTGATTACCCTGGCAGCGGATTGGCAGGACATGCTGATCGTCCTCTCGGTGCTGTCGATGGCCGTCGGTAACCTCGCGGCCATCGCGCAGACCAGCCTGAAGCGGATGCTGGCCTATTCGGCGATCTCGCACATGGGTTTCATGTTACTTGGCATCGTCACCGGCGTCGTTTCCGGGGATGCTCGCTACGCGCTCAATGCCTACAGTTCGTCGATGTTCTACGTCATTTCCTACGTGCTGATGTCGGCCGGTACCTTCGGTATGATCCTGCTGATGGCTCGCGCCGGTTTTGAAGCGGACAACCTCGACGACTACAAGGGGCTGAACAAGCGTAGTCCGTGGTTCGCAGCAATCATGATGATGCTGATGTTCTCGATGGCGGGTGTTCCGTTCTTCATCGGTTTCTTCGCCAAGTTCTCGGTGCTGCAGGCGGTGGTCGCTGCCGATTACCTGTGGCTGGCGATCGTCGCCATCCTTTTCTCGCTGATTGGCGCTTTCTACTATCTGCGCGTCGTCAAGCTGATGTACTTCGATGCCCCCGCCGACGAAACCCCGATTTCTGCCGGCCTCGACATGCGCTTGCTGATTTCGGTCAACGGTCTGGCGGTGGCGGTACTTGGCGTCTTCCCGCAGGTGCTGATGTCGCTCTGCGCTTACGCCCTGTTGCGCTCGCTGTAAATCGGGTTTTCAAATCGAAATGACGCCCCGCTGGTCGGGGCGTTTTTCTTGGGAGCGAATCATGGAGATGGACGGCCACCTGAAGGAAACCGAGGTCGAGAGCGAATCGGTATTCAAGGGCGTCATGCTCGACGTCAGGCGAGACCGTGTGCGTCTGCCCGATGGCAAGATCTCGGTCAGGGAATACATCCGCCATCCCGGCGCAGTGGTTATTCTGGCGCAGTTGCCTAACGGTAGCCTGCTGTTCGAGCGGCAGTTCCGTTACCCGTTGCGGCGAGTCTTTCTGGAGTTGCCCGCGGGCAAGATCGATCCCGGGGAAACCCTGCTTGATACCGCGCAACGGGAACTGCTCGAAGAAACCGGGTATCGGGCCGCGGAATGGATACACCTGGGGACGATGCATCCTTGTATCGGCTATGCCGACGAGCGGATCGAGATATTCCTCGCTAACGGTCTGCGCTCGGTTGGCGAGCAGGCACTCGATCACAATGAATTTCTGGATGTCCTGGAGCTTTCGCCGGCGGATGCCAGGCAAGCGATATTCAATGGTGAGATCACGGACGCCAAGACGATCGCCGCGCTCTATTGGCTGACGCGCTGAAGGGCCCGGGAAAAGCCAGGCGTGGGCGACGCCGGTAGATTCAGTCCCGGTGAATCGAGCGCAGATGTCTTGCTACATAAATTGCCACACCAACCGCCAGTGCCAGCAGCAGTGCATCAAACGGCTCCGCATCGCCTTCGATCAGCCACTGCGCTCCGGTTATGCCAAGGAAAACCGCCAGGCTTTCGTGGAAAGGCAGATCGCCCGACACGGCGTGACCGATCAAGGTTGGCGCCTGGCCGGTATGGTTGCCAGTTGCTGGCTTGCTGGCGGAGGCAGGAGGCCGAGCAGGTAATAGCGGGCAGCGGCGATGAACGCCTTGATGTTGGTTTCGAGCATGATGTCCTCTTCCATTTCCTGGGATGAAGCCGGGTTCGTCATGGCTGTCATTCTAGGTAATACCTTCGCTCGAGGCTGTGCTGGCTAGGTGGCGGCGAAGTAACCGCAAGGCTTTGTATGATGACGGTGTGTAACCGGCGGCTACTGATGTGCTTTCCAGCGCAGGGTGAAGCGGGCGCCACCAAGCGGCGATGCGTCGGCGTAGGCAGTTCCGCCATGCAGTTCGAGAACGCGCCTGGCGATCGCCAGGCCCAGGCCATAGCCGCCGGTCGAACGGTCTCGTGAGCGATCGAGACGGGTGAAGGCGGAAAAGATATGTTCGCGTTCGCCTTCCGGGATGCCGATACCGTCGTCGTCGACATGAACGGTAATCTGGTCGCCGAGAAGTTCGCTGCTGACCCGGATTTCCCGCGCGGCATACTTGAAGGCATTGCGCAGCAGGTTGCGCAGGGCGTAGGGCATTGCCTTGCGGTCAAGGTCGACCCGGAGGTTTTCCGGCAGCAGACTGGTGTCGACGCTGACATTCAGTTGGCGACCGAGCAGCCTGACCGAATCGACCTCGTCGCTTAACCAGTTGGCGAAAGCGACGCTGGAAAAATGGGCTTCCGGGGCTTCTCGTTCGAAACGAGCGTAGGTCAGGCTGGTGTCAATCAATTGATCGAGTTCGTCGAGGTCAGCTTCCATCATCGCCCACAGGCGTTGGCGTTCGCCGATCTCGGCAGTTTCCGATAGCATTTCGAGGGCGAAGCGCATGCGGGCGATCGGCGTGCGCAGTTCGTGCGAAATGCCACAAGATAGTTCTCGGTGCGTCGCCAGCAGTTGGCGAACCCGCTCCGACATGCTGATCAGCGTGTCGGCGAGCGGCGCGAACAATTGCGTATGTACGACTGGCGGCGGGGCTTCGAAGTCGCCGTCGCCAAGGTCACGGGCGGTCTGGCGCAGCGATTCGAGATCGCGCCAGACGGGGCGTACCCAGAACCAGAGGGCGATCGCGAAAATGACGCCAATCAGGCTCCAGGTCAGCAGGCGCAACCGCAGATCGAGCGGCAGGCGTTCGTTGTGTTCCGGGTTGTGGGTCGCGGATAGCGGGCCGACGACGAGAACCTTGCTGCTGGTGCCCAGGCGGTGATACATCACGTCATGGTCGTGGGCGATGGCAATATCGCCGGCATCAAGTTTCTCGACCTGGGCGCTGGTCAGTCGAATGTCGAGCGAGCGGCGTTCGACGATATCGAGCTTGTAGGAAAACTTATCGTCGATTTCCCGGATCTTGCGTTCCCACTGGCGTCGGGGGTGGCGGAAGAGTTCATCCTCGATCAGGGTGATGGTGCCGCGCATGAAGCGGCGGGCGTAGTCGTCGGTGATGCCCTGTTGCGCCGTCGAGATGATGAAATCGGCGATGAAGGCGATGGCGACGAAGGAGCCCATCGCCAGCAGGTAGAAATTGAGGAAGAGCTTGGACAGGCTGTAGCGGCTACCGCGCCAGCGTGGCAAAGAGACCCGGAACAAGGAGCGGGCCAGCCCCTGGCGGCCAGGCTTGCCGGATGGGGTGTCTGCTTCAGTTCCAGTCATGCTTGCTGAACAGGTAGCCCTTGCCGCGGACAGTCTTGATGCGCGTGGGGTTTTCCGGGTCGTCGTTCAGCTTCTTGCGCAGTCGCGAAATACGGGCGTCGATCGAGCGGTCGAGACCATCGAAGCCGATGCCACGCAACTCCTGCAGCAGGTCGTCGCGCGACAGCACGTTGCCGGCATGGCTGGCGAGCAGCCAGAGCAGGTCGAATTCGGCGGTGGTCAGGTCGATCACCTGGGCGTTGAGGGTGGCGGTACGGGTAGCCTGGCTGATGCGGAACTGGCCGAAGACCTGTGAGTCGCTGTCGCCGGCATCGTCGCCGGTGGCCGGCAGGCGGCGCAGCAGGGCCTTGATCCGCGCCAACAATACGCGTGGCTGCACCGGCTTGGCGATGTAATCGTCGGCACCGAGTTCGAGTCCGAGAATCTGGTCGAAGTCCTCGTCGCGGGCGGTCAGCATCAGGATGACGCCACGGTATTGCTGGCGGACGCCGCGACAGACCTCGAATCCGTCCTTGCCGGGCAGCATCACGTCAAGGATGACGAGATCGGGCTGTTCGGCGAGTATGCGAGCCTCGGCGGTGTCGCCGCGGGGTTCGATGCTGACTTCGAGATCGTTGCGGGACAGGTATTCGGCCGTCAGTCCGGCCAGACGTTCGTCGTCTTCGACAAGCAGGATGCGCGTGGTCATGGTCGTCAGTTTAGCGAGCGGAGAAGCAGCGGTCCACAGTGAATATCATGGCGGGACGACGCCGATGCTCGGCGCTCCTCTGGTTCGCCTGGCTGACGCGCTCAGCTCGCCTGGGCGATGCGCGTTGTCGGGCGGCAGGGAGACCGGCAGCAGTCGTCCTTGCTCCAGGATGGCGGCGTACTGCCCGGCTGGCAAGGGGCGGCTGAACAGAAAGCCCTGTCCCTCTTCGCAGTGGAATTCCTGCAGCAAGGTCAGTTGCTCTCTGCATTCAACCCCTTCGGCGACGACGCCAAGGCCCAGTTTGTGAGCCATGGCGATGACCGCGTGAGCGATGGCCGCGGCATCGGGTTCGAGATGCAGGTCGCGAACGAAGCTGCGATCGATTTTCAGGATGTCGATCGGCAATCGGCGCAGATAGGCGAGGCTGGAGTAGCCAGTACCGAAATCGTCGAGGGAAATGCAAGCACCCAGTTTGCGGATTTCTCCCAGCACCTCAGAGGTGTGCTCGAGGTCGTGCATGACCACGCTTTCGGTCAGTTCGAAGGCCAGTTGGTTTCCGTCGACGGCAGATTCGGAGAGGTTTTGCCGGATGCTGTTCACGAGGTCGGCACGTCGAAACTGGCGGGCTGAGAGATTGATGGAGATCCGCCCGGCTTGCAGGCCTTCGTCGCGCCATTTGCCGAGGTCGCGACAAACCTGCCGCAATACCCGCTCGCCGATGTCGATGATGAGGCCACTTTCCTCTGCCAGCGGGATGAATTCATCCGGCGGGATCATTCCCCGTTGCGGATGTTGCCAGCGGACCAGCGCTTCGGCGCCGATCACCGTGCCGCCTTTCAGTTCAACTAAAGGTTGATAGTGCACCACCAGCTCGTCGCGGGCGATGGCGTGGCGCAAATCACCCTCCAGGCGCAGGCGGTCAGTCGCAGACTGGCGAGTCGTCGGCGTGAAAAAACGATAACTGTTGCGTTCCCCCGCCTTGACCTGGTGCATTGCGATATCGGCATGGCGCAACAGGGTTTCTCCCTGCGCTCCGTCGCAGGGGGAGAGCGCGGCGCCGATCGATGCGGTGACGACGATTTCCCTATCGGCGCAGGGAATGGGCTGGCTGACGACACGCAGGATCTTGCTGGCGGAGCTGGCCAACTCGTCCGCGCTCGCCAACCTGCCGATGACGATGACGAACTCGTCGCCAGCGAGTCGGGCCACGGTGTCGGTGTCGCGGACGCAGTCACGCAGGCGTTGCGCGATCACCCGCAGGACTTCGTTTGCCAGAGCGTGGCCGAGACTGTCGTTGATCCAGCGGAATCGGTCCAGGCCCAGTTGCAGCACACCGGTCATCGTGCCGTCGCTGCGTGCCTGGACCAGCGCTTGCCCGATCCGGTCATTGAGCAGGTTGCGGTTGGCCAGGCCGGTCAGTGGGTCATGGTTGGCATGGAATTCAAGTTGTTTCTCGTAGCCGATGCGTTCGCTGACATCGTTGATGATGCTGACGAAATGCGTCGTGAAGCTACCGCCCTCGTCGCGGACCGGGGCAATGAACAATTCGTTCCAGAACAGCGTGCCATCCTTGCGGTAGTTGCGCAGGATGGCGTGGGCCTGACGGCGCTTGCGCAGCGCTTCGCGAATTGCCGCCAGGCCGCGTTGCTGCAGATCCTCGCCGATCAGGAAACGACCGCTGCGGCCGATGACTTCCGCCGCAGTGTAGCCGGTGATTTTCTCGAATGCCGGATTGACATAGACGATGGGATGGTCGAGTTGAGTCGAGGAAGTGATCATCACCCCGTTGAGGCTCGAATCGAGGGCCCGGGAAAGCTGGCGCAAGCGTGATTCCAGTTGCTTGCCGGCAGTGGCCTGACGGATGCGGGACAGCGTGGCCCCCATGTTCTTGGCCACGATGTCGAGCGCAAGGCGCTCGGCAGTCGTGAAATCCTGGCCGCGCTTTTCGATGTGCAGCTTTCCCAGCATCTGCGCTGCGTCGAGAGAAAGGGTCAGTTTGGCCGTCTGTCCGGAAGTGGATGTGTCGCTTGTCCGATTGCCGTCCGAAGCACCAAAGCTGTTTTCCTCCCCGGCGTCTACGCTTGCCCAGCCCCGCGCGCATGAAACCCTCGCCGAGACATAACCGCCGCGGTCGACGAGGAGCTGGCATTGTTGGCGTAACATTGAGGCCTCCTCGGAGGCTGACAGCCGTGGCGTATTGCACGCCGCGAGCAGGGCGAGCAGATGCTCGCTGTCCCGCTGTGGGGAAGAGTTGGGCAAAACTTGTCTCCGCAATAATGTGGCCTTTTTGGCGCCTTATCCTTACATTTTGCGATAATCAAGCCGCGCTCGCAAGAATTTTGCGAAATATTGTTATTTGTTGTTGGTTTTGGAGATTTTGATGTTCGGTGTATTTCCGGGTTTTTTCTCCCGCTATCCCTTGCGGGCTTGGTTCGCCGCACTGGCTTTGGGGTGTTTTGGCGTTGCCGCGGCCGGCATGCAGTTGCAGCATTTGCTTAGTCTTTCGCCCTGTCCTTATTGCATCTTTCAGCGTGTGCTCTACCTGCTGATCGGCGGACTGGCCTTGCTCGGTTTCCTGGTGCCGCTTCTCGCTTCGCTGTGGGCGATGGCGATCGGCGGACTGGCGGTACTCGGGGTCGGGGTTGCCGCCTACCAGACCTGGATGCAGGCGTTTCCCGATCTGGCGCCAGAGTGCGGTTTTACCAATCCCGACTTGATCGAGCGTCTGGTCGATTGGCTAGGCATGGAATGGCCGTCACTTTTCCTGGCGACGGGTTTCTGTTCGAGCAAGGAGTGGGTTTTCCTGGGGCTGTCGATGGCCAACTGGTCGTTGTTGCTGTTTGCCGGGATTGCGCTGTATGCGCTGCTGCTGGTGAAGCGGGGCGCTTGATTTCGCAGGCAATAAAAAAACCCGCCAGCGGCGGGTTTTTCTGTATCAGCCGAAGTTACTTCAGCTTGATTTCCTTGTAGGCCACATGCTTGCGGGCCTTCGGGTCGTACTTCATGAATTCCAGTTTTTCAGGCGTCGTGCGCTTGTTCTTGGAAGTGGTGTAGAAGTGACCGGTACCCGCGGTGGATTCCAGCTTGATCTTTTCGCGACCGCCTTTGCTAGCCATTTGTCAGTTCCTCTTGATTAGATTTCGCCGCGGGCGCGGAGGTCGGACAGGACGGCATCGATGCCCTTCTTGTCGATGACGCGCAGACCGGCGTTGGAAACGCGCAGACGGACGAAGCGGTTCTCGCTTTCGACCCAGAAACGACGATACTGCAAATTCGGCAGGAAGCGGCGCTTCGTTTTGTTATTGGCGTGGGAAACGTTGTTCCCAACCATCGGGCCTTTACCCGTTACTTGGCAGACTCGCGCCATGATGGTGCTCCAGAATTGGCTAGAAGAAAGCCCGCGATTTTATCCGGAAGGTATTGCTTGGGCAAGCTTTTTTTATATTCAGATCAGGCCGCGCTCGGCGAACGAGAGTGGGCGGGCGTTGCCGGCAACGATGAAATGGTCGAGCAGACGGACATCGACCAGCGCCAGCGCCTGCTTGAGGCTGCCGGTGAGCAATTGGTCGGCGTTGGAGGGCTCGGCCAGCCCGGACGGATGGTTGTGCGCCAGGATGACGGCGGCGGCGTTGGCGCTCAAGGCGCGCTTGACGACTTCCCGGGGATAGACCGAAGTCTGCGTCAAGGTGCCGGTAAACAGGGTTTCCGCGAGCAGCAGTCGGTTTTGCGCGTCCAGCCAGAGGGCCATGAAGACTTCGTGCTGATGGGCGGCGAGTTGCAGGCGCAGCCAGTCGCGCACCAGTTCCGGCGAGGTGAAGTTGTCGCGTTCGCCCATTTCCTCGGCCAGGGCGCGGCGCGCCAGTTCGAAGCTGGCCTGCAATTGCGCCGCCTTGGCCTGACCGATGCCCGGTGTCGTCGCCAGTTGTGCCAGCGGTGCGCTGGCCAGCTTGCTCAGGCGGCCGTCGTGACGGCGCAGCAGTTCGCGGGCGAGGTCGACGGCGCTGCGGCCGCGCACGCCGACGCGCAGGTAGATGGCCAGCAGTTCGGCGTCGGAGAGGGCCTGCGGCCCGAGGGCGAGCAGTCTTTCGCGTGGCCTTTCGTTGGCCGGCCAATCGGTAATCGCCATGTTCCGGACTCCAGTAGAATACGGGTCCGGCTATCTTACCGATAAATGACAATGGAATTAAGTGGCAAGCGTATCGTGCTCGGTGTCACGGGCGGCATCGCCGCCTACAAGGCAGCGGAGTTGGTCCGCCTTTTGGTGCGCCAGGGAGCGGATGTCCAGGTGGCGATGAGCGAGGGGGCAACCCACTTCGTTACGCCGACCACCTTCCAGGCACTGTCCGGCAAACCGGTGTTCACCGATCAGTGGGACCCGACGATGCCGAACGGCATGGCGCATATCGATCTGTCGCGCCAGGCCGACTTGATCCTGGTGGCGCCAGCGACGGCGGATTTCCTGGCGCGCATCGTTCATGGCTTGGCCGACGATCTGCTGGCGACCATGGTGCTGGCGCGGGCTTGCCCGTTGCTCGTGGCGCCGGCCATGAATCGCCAGATGTGGGAGAACCCGGCGACGCAGCGCAACGTTGCGCAACTGGCGGCGGACGGCGTCGGCCTGCTCGGCCCGGCCAGCGGCGCCCAGGCTTGCGGCGAGGTCGGGCCGGGGCGGATGCTCGAGCCCGAGGAGATCGTCGAACGGGTGATCGATTTCCTGGCCGCCAAATGCCTGGCCGGGCGGCGCGTGTTGATCACCGCCGGACCGACCTTCGAGGCGATCGATCCGGTGCGCGGCATCACCAACCTGTCGTCCGGGCGTATGGGTTACGCGATCGCCCGCGCCGCGCGCCAGGCCAGCGCCGAAGTAAGCCTGGTTTCCGGGCCGGTGGCGCTGGCGGCGCCGCTGGGCGTCGAGCGGATCATGGTGCGTAGCGCGCTCGACATGCACGGCGCGGTGATGGCGCGAGCGGCGGCCGCGGACATCTTCATCGGCGTCGCCGCGGTTGCCGATTACCGGGTTGCCAATGCCGCCGAGCACAAGCTGAAGAAGGACCACGGCGGCGTGCCGGCGATCGAGCTGGTCGAGAATCCGGACATCCTGGCCGAGGTCGCGGCCTTGCCGGGTGGGCCATTCTGCGTCGGCTTCGCCGCGGAAAGCCGCAATCTCGAGGAATACGCGCAAGCCAAGCGGCAGAAGAAAAATATACCGCTGATCGCCGGCAACCTGATCCAGGACGGCTTCGGCGGCGACGACAACCGGCTGGTGCTGTTCGACGACCGCGGCAGCCATCCCCTCGCGCCGGCCAGCAAGGACGCGCTGGCCCGGCAACTGATCGAACACATTGCCCGACTGACAGGAAATCACTAATGCATCGCATCGACGTCAAGATTCTCGACTCCCGCCTCAAGGACAACCCGCCGCATTACGCGACCCCCGGCTCGGCCGGCCTGGACCTGCGCGCCTGCCTCGACGAAGCGCTCGAACTGGCACCCGGGCAGACCGTGCTGGTGCCGACTGGCATCGCCATCCACCTGGCCGATCCCGGCCTGGCGGCGATGATCCTGCCGCGCTCCGGCCTCGGCCACAAGCACGGCATCGTCCTCGGCAACCTGGTCGGCCTGATCGACAGCGATTACCAGGGGCAATTGATGGTATCGATGTGGAACCGCGGCCAACTGCCATTCACCATCGCGCCGCTCGAACGCATCGCCCAGCTCGTCGTGGTGCCGGTCCTGCAGGTCGGCTTCAACGTGGTCGATGAATTTTCCGCGAGCGATCGCGGTGAGGGCGGCTTCGGCAGCACTGGCCACGCCTAACGCCTTGCGTGTCCTGCTCAAGCAAATTACGATTTGCTGATGTTCGACAACAATATCAAGGTGGGGACAAATGAAAGCATGGGCAAGGGTTGCACTCGGGGTTGCCGGCGCCGCCGGGCTGATTGGCGCGGCTAACGCTCAGGACGCGGCCGAGATAGCGCGCGCCGAGGAAATCGTCGGCGGGCGCTGTTTTCTCTGTCACGGCATGGAAGGCGAGGCGGCGAGCGCGGTCTTTCCCCGGCTGGCCGGACAGCACTGGGAGTACATCGTCAAGCAGCTCGGCGATTTCAAGTCGGGCAAGCGCAAAAGCGACACGATGAAGCCGCAGGCCGAGGAGCTGACGCCGGAAGACATGAAGGCGCTGGGGCGTTTCTTCGAGAAGAAACAGGTGCCGGCGCGCGAAGTCACCGACGCCGATCTGGTCGCCGTCGGCAGGTTCGTCTTCCAGCGCGGCAACCAGTTCACCGGCTTGCCCAGCTGCTCGACTTGCCATGGTGCCAAGGGCTATGGCACGCCGCTACTGCCGCGCCTGGCCGGGCAGCATCCGCGTTACATCGAGGAGCAGTTGCGCCTGTTCAACAGCCGCGAACGGACCAACGACAACGCGGTGATGCATACCGTCGCTTCCAAGCTGTCCGATCTCGAGCGGCACGCCGTCGCCGCCTACATCGCGACGCTCGACTGAAGGTCAGCCGCGAAATAAAAACGGCCGCCCGTGGGCGGCCGTTTGCATTGCCGGAGAAGGTTCAGGCCAGCATGTCGGCCCAGATGTTCTTCGCCCAGGCCAGCGCCACCTTGCCTTCCAGCTCGTTGCGTGCTGCCGAGACGCCGCCCGCGCCCTTGACCGGCTGCACCAGCTTGGTCGCGGCGTCGTACTGGTGCACCGAGGCGACGTGGATGACGTTCTTCGAATCGACGAAGCTGTAGCAGGTGTTCATCACCACCGGCGCCGGGTTGGGTTCCTGGCCGGCGAGCAGATTGAGGATCGCCGCCGCCGCCAGCTTGCCGTGCTGGTTCGCCATGTGGCCCGACTTGGGCATGGTCGGCGCCGGGAAAATGGCGTCGCCGAGGACGTGTACGCCCGGCGTGCTGGTCGATTCCATCGACAGCCAGTTGATGTCCACCCAGCGGTTGTTGACCAGCTT
>CAZFXO010000036.1:0-33943 GCA_964523045.1 uncultured Dechloromonas sp.
GCGACGGCGTCGGCGACCAGGCGCTCGACACGCGCCGCCGCTTCCGGCGTCACCATGGCGCCGAGGATGCAGCCTTCGCTGCCCGGCTTGCCGGCCTGCATCGTCGCCAGCTTGGCTGCCAGCCGCTCGACGAAGCTCGCGGCAATGCTGCGCGAAACGATGATGCGGTCGGTCGACATGCAGATCTGGCCCTGGTTGAAGTAGGCGCCGAAGGCCGCCGCCGTCACCGCCTCGTCGAGGTCGGCGTCGTCGAGTACCAGCATCGGGTTCTTGCCGCCCAGTTCGAGCACCGCCGGCTTCAGGTACTTGGCGGCGAGCTGGCCGATGATCCGGCCGACGTGGGTCGAGCCGGTGAAATTCACGCGCTTGACCGCCGGGTTGGCGATCAGCCGCTCGACGATGGCCGGTGCGTCGGCCGGCGCGTTGGAGATGACGTTGACGACACCGGCCGGGATGCCGGCTTCGACCAGGACCTCGCCGATCAAGCGGTGCAGGCCCGGAGTCAGCTCGGAGGACTTGAGGACGACGGTGTTGCCGCAAGCCAGCGGCACGGCAATGGCGCGCGTACCGAGGATCACCGGCGCATTCCACGGCGCGATGCCGAGCACGACACCGGCCGGCTGGCGTACCGCCATGGCCAGGTTGCCGTCGATGTCGGAGGGAATCACTTCGCCGCCGACCTGGGTGACCAGACCGGCCGCATCGCGCAGCATGTTGGCCGCCAGCATGGCGTTGAAGCCGTACCAGATCGGCGTCGACGCGGCTTCGTCAACACCGGTGGCGACGAACTCCGGCGCGCGCCGGTCCATGATCTCGGCCGCCTTCAAGAGCAGCGCGCGCCGCGCGCTCGGCGCCAGCGCCGCCCAGGCCGGGAAGGCGGCAGCGGCAGCGGCCACCACCGCATCGGCGTCGGCCAGGGTAGCGGCGGCAGCCAGCGTCGCAACTTCGCCGCTGACTGGATTGCGCCGCTCGAAGCTGGCGCCGTTGGCCGCGGGGCGGCTTTCGCCGCCAATCAGCAATTCAACTTTTCTCATCGTCTCCTCCTGGATAGGAATTCCGGCGCCCCGTGGGGCCACCGGTATTTTTTTCACGCTGGCGCTTACTTGGCGCGTTGGTAGGTTTGCAGGCCCGGCTTCAGGGTCTTGTCGTCGAGGAACTGCTTCATGCCTTCCTTGCGCCCTTGCTCGGGGTCGCGGCCGATGCACTGGTCGAGCTTGGCGTACAGGTAGTCTTCGCTCTGATCCCAGTCGAGTTCGCGGCAGCGCTTGAAGCCGTTCTTGGCATAGCGCAGCACGACCGGGTTCTTGGCGAGCAGCTTCCTGGCCAGGGTAAGGACCTCGTCACGCAACTGGGCGCGCGGCACGCTCTTGTTGACCAGGCCCATCTCGGCCGCCTTCTGGCCGCTGAACGGTTCGCCGGTCATGATGTAATAGAGCGATTCGCGGTGACCGACGGTATCGGCCATCGCCTTGCTGACCAGGTTGCCCGGCGGGATGCCCCAGTTGATCTCGGACAGGCCGAAGGTCGCTTCGTCGGCGGCGATCGCCAGGTCACAGGCAACCAGCGGCGAGAAGCCGCCACCGAAACACCAGCCATTGACCATGGCGATGGTCGGCTTGTTGTACATGCGCAGCAACTTCCACTGCCATTCGCAGGCATCGCGGCGGGCGCGTTCCTGGAAGATTTCCGGTTTGCCGTCGGTTTCGCGGAAGTATTCCTTCAAATCCATGCCGGCGGTCCACGAATCGCCGGCGCCGGTCAGCACCAGAACCACGGCTTCCTGGTCGACTTCCAGCGTCTGCAGCACGTCGATCATTTCGCGGTTGAGCGTCGGGCTCATCGCGTTGCGCTTTTCCGGGCGGTTCAGCGTGACCCAGGCGATGCCTTCTTCGAGCTCGACCTTAACGCAGCTCCAGCGGCCTTCATACTTAGACATATTCCGTCTCCTTAGTGGTTGGTAATATCAGGCTACCTGATATGAAGCGAATCATAAGGGATAAAAATAAAAACGCAATACCCTGCAACCGATTTCCCAATGATTAATTTTTGCCGCTCCCCAGACGAGCGCCGGCTGCGGTAAGATCGCCCTTCGATATCAGGCAACCTGCCAACCCTCACTTCCCTGAGCAGCACCGGAAATTCACCGAGAATCGCCATGAACTCACCGACCGACGGCCCGAACAGCCAGGACAAGCTCCGCCCCAGCGGCATCTGCTACCTGATCGGCCGCCTCGACCACGCAGTCAACCGACGCATCCGCGACGCGCTGACGCCGCTCGGCCTGAGCGTCGCCCAATACACCGCGCTCTCCTTCCTCGAATCGCAGTCGCAAATCAGCAACGCCCAGCTCGCCGAGCGCTCGCTGATCTCGCCGCAGTCGGCGAACGAGATGATCAAGCTGATGGAAAAGAAGGGCTGGGTCGAACGCGCGCCCGACCCCTCGCACGGCCGCATCGTCCGCCTCAGCCTGACTGCCGCCGGCCAGGCGCTGCTCGATCAGGCGCACGAACACGTCGCCCGTCTCGAAGGCGGCATGCTGTCCAGGCTCACCGTCGCCCAGCGCAATGCTCTGCAGCAGAATCTGCGGCAGGTGCTGCATACCCTGAGTGCGATCATGATCGACCCCAGCCTGGGCAAGGACGCCTGAAAACCGCCGCGGCCCGCGCCGCCATCAGCTATCGCGTTTTGTTACAGGAGTCACCCGCATGGATCTCAAGCAGCTGGAGTACTTTGTCCGCGTCGCCGAACTCGGCAGTTTCACGCGCGCCTCCATCCTCCTCGACATCGCCCAGCCGGCGCTGAGCCGGCAGGTCCGGATGCTCGAACTGGAGTTCGAACAGAACCTGCTCCTGCGCAACGGCCGCGGCGTCGTCACCACCGACGCCGGCAAACTACTGCTCGAATACGGTCGCGGCATCCTATATCAGGTTGAACGCCTGCGCGAGGAGCTGGGACGGGCGCGCGGCGCACTGGTCGGCCACGTCGCCCTCGGCCTGCCGCCGAGCCTGCTGAAGATCCTGGCGGTACCGATCTTCCGCGAGTTCAAGGAGAACTTCCCCGCCGCCAAGCTGGCGATCCGCGAGGGCATGAGTGCGGGCATGCACGAATCGCTGGTTTCCGGCCGCCTCGACGTCGCCCTGCTCTACAACGCGACGCCGTCGCCCGACGTCGACCTGACGCCGCTGCTCGAAGAAGAACTCTTTCTGGTCAGCCCCGAAACCGACAGCCGGCCGACCACACCGGTCGCCATCGACGAGCTGCCCGACTACCCGCTGATCGTTCCCAGTCGCCCCAACGCGATCCGCATGCTGATCGAAAGCGCACTGGCCAACCTTGGGCTGCGGCCAAGCATCGCCTTCGAGGTCGACGGCATCAACGCCATTCTCGACCTGGTCGGCGAAGGTTTCGGCTACGCGATCCTGTCGCAGACCGCCGTTGCCAACCTGGCCGGCGAGCGCAAGTTCATACTGCGTTCGGTCCAGGGCGACGGTCTGAAGGCCAAGCTGTCGCTGGGGATGAACTCGCACCGCCAGATCACCGCGACGCAGCGGGCGCTGATCGAACTGATCCGGCGCGTCGTCGCCACCCGCCTGGCACAGTAGCCGGCGGGCGGCAAGGCCAACTCAGAACGGCAGGCCGACGTAGTTCTCGGCCAGCGAACGCTGCGCCGCTTCCGACGAGAACAGGTAGTCGAGGTCGGTCTGCTGCAGCTTCTGGTCGTAAGGCAGGCTGTCCGGGAAGGTGTGCAGCATCGTCGTCATCCACCACGAGAAGCGCTGCGCCTTCCACACCCGGGCCAGCGCCTTGGCCGAATAGTTGTCGAGACCGTTGTCGTCGCCCTTCTTGTAGTGGTCGACCAGCGCGTGATACAGGTAATAGATGTCGGAAGCGGCGCTGTTCAGACCGCGGGCGCCGGTCGGCGGCACGATGTGGGCGGCGTCGCCGGCGAGGAACAGATTGCCGTAGCGCATCGGCTCGGCGACGAAGGAGCGTAGCGGCGCGATCGATTTCTCGATCGACGGCCCGGTGATCAGGCGCTCGGCCACGTCTTCCGGCAGGCGCCGCTTCAGTTCTTCCCAGAAGCGCTCGTCCGACCAATCCTCGACGGAGTCGCTGAGCGGCACCTGGACGTAATAACGGCTCAGTACCTGCGAGCGCAGCGAGCACAAGGCGAAACCGCGTTCGTGGCGGGCGTAGATCAGTTCCGGCGACACCGGCTTGGTGCGCGACAGCACACCCAGCCAGCCGAAGGGATAGACCTTTTCGTACTCCTTGAGCACGTTCTTCGGAATCGACTTGCGGCTGACGCCGTGGAAGCCGTCGGCGCCGATCACGTAATCGCAGTCGATGCGCACGATCTCGTCGCCCTGGCGGTAAGTCACGTAGGGCTTGCCGGTGAGATCGTGCGGCTGCACGTCCTCGGCGTTGTGGATGACGATGCCGTTCATCCGGTCGCGCGCTTCGTAGAGGTCGCGGGTCAGTTCGGTCTGGCCGTAGACGACGACCGAGCTGCCGCCGCTGTACTTGTGCAGATCGACGCGGCTCTGTCTGCCGTTGTGAGCGATGATGAAGCCCTCGTGGATTTCCCCCTCGCGGTCCATGCGTTCGCCGCACTGCGCCTCGCGCATCAGCTCGGCAAAACCATGTTCGAGAACGCCGGCCCGGATGCGGCTCAACACGTACTCGCGGCTCTGCCGTTCGAGAACGACCGTCTCGATGCCCTGCAGGTGCAGCAACTGGGAAAGCATCAGGCCCGAGGGGCCGCCGCCGATGATACAAACGCTGGTTTTCATTCTTGTCTCCTGTTGGATTGGATCGAGCGCCCGGACACCCAGCCTGGGATTTCGCGGCGCTCGAATCGTCGTGTCCGTGGCTCCGGACTACTTGCAAGACTAGGGGCTGGCGGCGTCAAAGCCTTGGACGATCAAGGCAATCAATTGGACTTTTCTTTTATCGAAATCCATATATCTGCTATACAGGAAAAGTTGATTGCAGCGCCGCCCCCTCATCGGGAAGATCGAACAGCCCAGCCCAAACCGTTTTTTACCGACCACCCCCGCCGGCAGCGGCAAAGCAGCCCAGGGGTTCCGCTGCAGCCATCCCGAGAGCAAAATCAATTGCACTATTCCGACAAATACAGCCGCAACACCAAGCGCCCTTTTCGGGCCAGGGCAGGAAATCGACAGGCATGAGCATTCTTGTTCCCGAGTTCTCGCTTTACGGGGAACGCCAACGCGAAACCGAGCGCGAGTTTCTTCACATCGAGGAAATCTCGGCCCGTAGTGCAGCGCGCAACTGGCAGATCGAAACCCATGTGCACAATGGGCTGCTGCAACTGCTGTTCGTTTTTTCGGGCAGCGCGCGCATCCGCCTCGACAGCGAGGAACGGGAATACGGCGCGGCGTTTGCCGTGGTCATTCCGGAAGGCGTCATCCACGCCTTCAAATTCCAACCCGGCACCGAGGGCTGCGTATTGACCCTCGACGCCGCCGGCTTGGCCAGCGCTTCGCCGGACGGCAGCCAGATGTTTTCGGTGCTGCGCGGGAGCGCCGAAGTCCTCGCCCTGGCAAGCGACGACACGGCCGCCCGCATCCGCGCGGTGCTGGAACAGATCAAGGCCGAATTCGCGCACCCGGGCGCCGGCAGCACGACGCTCTACGTCTGGCAGGTGCGCTCACTGCTGCTGCTCCTGGTGCGCGCCACGCTGCGCCAGGAAGACGCCCAACCGGACGGCGGCATGCGCGAAACGGCCGAGCGCTTTCGCCAGATGATCGACCAACACTACCTCGAACACTGGCCGGTCGGCAGCTACGCCCGGCAACTCAATCTCAGCGAAAGCCGGCTCAATCGCCTGTGCGAAAAGCGCTTCGGCCGCACGGCATTCGCCCTGATCCAGGAACGCCTGCTGCTGGAAGCCCAGCGCCGGCTGATCTACACCGGCGTTCCGGTTTCCCAGCTGGCCTACGAACTGGGATTTTCCGACCCGCCCTATTTCTGCCGCTTTTTCAAGCGCCTGACCGGGTCTTCTCCGGGAGGATTCCGCGGCCGGAACCGCAAATGAAAAACGGCCGCCCACAGGCGGCCGTGACGCGCGCCGGAATCCGCGCTCAGGCGAAGACCCGCAGCGCGATCAGGGAAATCCCCGGGAAGAGCAGCAAGAGGCCGATGCGCAGAACGTCCCAAACCAGGAAGGGCATGACCCCGCGGAAAATGGTGGCCATCGGGATGTCCTTGGCAATGCCGCCGATGATGTAGACATTCATCCCGACCGGCGGCGTGATCAAGCCGACCTCCATGACGACCAGCGCGACGATGGCGAACCAGATCGCCTTGTCGTCGGCGCTCAGCCCCCAGTAATCCATGCCGAGGATGATCGGCAGGAAGATCGGAATGGTCAGCAGGATCATCGACAGGCTGTCCATGACGCAGCCGAGCACCAGGTAGACGACGATGATCGCCAGCAACACCGTCCATGGCCCGAAACCCATCTGCTGTACCCAATTGGCGGCCTCGGCCGGAAGCTGGGAGATCGCCATGAACGAGTTGAGGGTGTCGGCGCCGAGCAGGATCAGGAACATCATGCCGGTGCCCTTGGCCGTGCCGAAACAGCACTCGAGCAGCCCCTTGCCTTTCAGCCCGCCCGATCTCCAGGCGACGACCCCGGTCGCCAGCGCGCCGATGGCTGCAGCTTCGGTCGGCGTGAACAAACCGCCGTAGATGCCGCCGATCACCACCAGGAAGACCAGCAGCACCGGCCAGGTTTCGAGCAGGGCCGCCAGGCGTTCGCGCCAGGAATGGCGCGGCGAGCCCGGACCGGCGGCGCCCGGATTCAGGTGGGCAACGATCGAGATCACTGCCATGTAGCCAAGCGCGGCGAGCACGCCCGGCACGAAGGCGGCGAGGAAGAGTTTGGCGATGTTCTGCTCGGCGAGAATGCCGTAGATGACGAGCGGCACCGACGGTGGAATCAGGATCCCCAGCGTGCCGCCGGCAGCCAGCGAACCGGCGGCCAGCGAATGGCTGTACTGGTGACGCCGGAGTTCGGGCAGGACGACGTGGGCCATGGTCGCCGCCGTCGCCAGCGAGGAGCCGCAGATCGCCCCGAAGCCGGCACAGGAGGCGGTCCCGGCCATCGCCATGCCGCCCCGCCAGTGACCGATGAAGGCGTTGCCGGCCTTGAACAGGGAGCGCGACAGGCCACCGTGGGTAGCGAACTGGCCCATCAGCAGGAACAGGGGAACGACCGACAGGTCGTACAGCGAAAACCGCCCGTAGGGCGCGTTCTTCAGGAAACCGAGCAGGGGGTCGAGCCCGGCGACCCAGACATAGCCGATGGCTCCGGTCAGGAACATCGTGATGCCGACCGGTATCCGCGCCGCCATGAAGAACATCATGACCCCGCCCATGATCAGACCTATCGTCGTGCTACTCATCACGCTCTCCCAGCAATTCCCCATGCACGGTATGCAGCGCGGCGATGCCGAGCATGACGAAAGCCAGAACCACGGGAATGTAACCCCACCAGATCGGCAGGTTGAGCACCATGCTCGCTTCGCCGTACTCGCGCAATTCGCCCAGGCCGTCCCAGATCCGCCAGGCCAGGAAAAAAGCGCAGGCTGCCAGGAGCAGGGCGGCAAACGCGTCGAGCAGGCGCTTCAGCGAAGCCGGCGCCCAAAGCGTGAAGAAATCCACGAACACATGTCCTTTCTGGAACTGGCAATACGGCAGACAGAGGGCGATGCCCACCGCCGACAGCATCTGCACCAATTCAAAGTCGCCGCCCACCCCGCGCCCGATGACCATACGCATCAGCACGCTGATTGCCGACAGCAACATCTCGATCACGAACGCCGCACCGGCCATGATCGCCATCGCCTGGCACAACTTCTCGATCGTCCGCCCGACGGCGCCCAGCTTGCGCCTCCGCGGCTCATCCATCACTTCAGCCATCTCGCTCTCCGCTTCCTTCGACAACGGGCCGGCGGCACAGCCTGGCGTGCCACCGGCCCGTCCCCGGATTATTTTTTGGTCGCGTATTGATCGACCAGGGCGTTGGCCTCGGCGAGCAACTTGTTGCCATCGATACCCTTGGCCGACATCTCCTTGACCCATTCGTCGTTGACCGTGCTGGCGGTCTTCTTCCACTTGGCGGTCTCTTCGGCCGGGATCTGGTAGATCGTGTTGCCGTTCTTCAGGGTCGCGGCACGGCTGGCGGCGTCGGCACTCTTCAACTGACCGCTGACCCAAGCCGAGGTCTCACGGCCACTATTGGCGTCGATCACCTTTTTCAGGTCGGCGGGCAGGCTGTCGTACTTCTTCTTGTTCATGACGAAGACCATGGTCGTCGTCGTCAGCGTGTGGTCGCCGCCGAACTCGGCGGAGAACTTGGTCAGCTCATGCACCTTCATCGCCGGCACCACTTCCCAGGGCAGCATGGTGGCCTCGATCACCCCCTTGGACAGGGCTTCGGACATCTGCGTCACCGGCATGCCGACCGGGCTGGCGCCCAGTGCCGACAGCAGGCGGGTGGTCAGACGGGAAGAGCTGCGGATCTTCATGTCCTTGAGATCGGCCATCACCTTGGGCTGGGCGGCGCGCAGGTGCAGCGTGTAGGGACCGGGCACCCAGGTCGCCAGCGGATGCAAGCCGGCAAATTCACTGTTCAGGGTGTTCTTCTGCACGAAATCCCAGAGCGCGCGCGAGGAGCCTTCCTGTTCGCGGGTCATGAACGGCAGCTCGAACACTTCCGTCACCGGGAAGCGGCCTGGGGTATAGCCCGGCAGCGTCCACACCACATCGGCGACGCCGTCGCGGACCTGGGACAGCAGTTGCGCCGGCGTCCCGCCCAGTTGCATCGCGGGATAAATCTGGCACTTGATGCGCCCGGCCGACTCGCTCGCCAGCTTGTCGCACCAGGGGGCGATGAATTTGGTGTGGCCAGGCGCCGTCGGCGGCACGAAGTGGGCAACCTTGAGGACGACCTCCTGGGCCAGGGCAAGCCCGGGAATCAGCGTGGACAGGGCGGCAAGCGCCAGCAGATGTTTGGCTTTCATGTTTTGTCTCCGTAAGTCAGTGTTATCGAGTCGCTAAAAACACACCGCTAGAATGCCCATTAGCGCTCCGGATTGTCGTCAATGCCGCCCGCCCCCGCCTAGGGAGGCAAAGCCATATCAGGTATTGAATATTGCGATATTTATTCACCATTCCATGATCAGGAGCGGCGGTTAGCCAAATACGGAATAGCTCCTAGTCGATTTACCGCATAGGGGGGAGCGCTGGCGACCGATAGAGTTTCCCCTGACCCATTTCCGGATATCTTCGTGAGCGAACGCCAGCTAATCCTCCTGATCGCCGGCTGCCTGATGCTGCAGCCCTTATCGACCGACCTTTACCTGGCCTCGTTGCCGCGGCTAGGCGAGGCCTTCTCGGCACCGAAGATCCTGGTCCAGCAGACGCTGGTCTTCTTCTCGGTCGGCTTCGGCCTCGCCCAGTTGCTCGGCGGCCCCCTCTCCGACCGCTTCGGTCGGCGTCGCGTCATGCTCGGCGGGCTGAGCCTCTACCTGCTTGCCAGCCTGGCCTGTGCCCTGGCCCCGAGCATCGATCTGCTGATCGCCGCCCGCTTCGCCCAGGCCTGTGGCTGCTGCGCCGCGATTGTTGCCGCGCGCGCCCTGATCCGCGACCTTTACTCCCCGGCGATCGGCGCTGCCAAGCTGGCCCAGGCATCCAGCTACATGGCTTTCGCCGTCGTATCCGGGCCGGTGATCGGCGCCCAGTTGCAGGTCCATTTCGGCTGGCAGGCCGCCTTCGTCTTTCTCTCCTGCATCGTCCCCTTGCTCCTGGCGCTGGCCTGGCGCTGGCAGGAAGCGCCGCTTGCTCGAAGCAGCGGGCAGGCCACCGGCTATCGCAGTCTGCTCACCCATCCGGTCTTCCGCAGCTATGCGCTGGCCGGCACGCTGAGCTACAGCAACATCTTCGTCTTCATCTCCGGCTCGTCATTCGTGCTGATCGAACTGCTCGGCGTATCGACCGGCAATTACGGCTACTGCTTTGCCAGCGGCTGCGCCGGCTATCTCGCCGGCGCCTTCCTCTGCCGCCGCCTGCTCGTCGCACTGGGTACGGAAAGGACACTGCTCGCCGGCAGCACGGTGATGGCGCTGGCCGGTGTGGCATTCCTCGTCTGCTGCCTGGCGGGGGTGATGAACTGGTGGTTGCTGGTCGCCTTTCAATGCCTGTCGATGTTCTCGCACGGCATCATCTTCCCCTGCGCCCAGATCGGCTCGCTGGCGCCTTTCCCCGGCTCCGCCGGGCGCGCTGCCGGGCTGTTCGGGGCGATCAGCATGACCGGCGCGCTGACCATCAGCAACCTGGTCGGCCTCCTGCTGAACAGCAGCGTGCTGCCGCTCGCCCTGCTCGCCGCCATTACCGGCACCCTGCAATGGGCACTTCTGCGCCACAGCCAACGCAAGCGGACGCTCTACCTGGAGCATTAGGGCAGGTTCACAGTAAGCAGCGGGACGGCGTTTGCCGTGGCGGCTGTGAACACGCCCCAGGATTCCGGCAGCCAGAAAGCAAAAATGGGTTAAGTCGGAAAGACTTAACCCATTCGATATTCTGGCCCGCCCGGCGCGATTCGAACGCACGACCCCTGCCTTCGGAGGGCCTCTAATAACATTCTCCAGGCAAGAGAAGTTGCCTAAATTCAAACACCTAACTTACCTTGTGTTTCTCCATTTTACTTGGACATACCGGGTTTTGTGCAGCAAATTTGCAGCATGGCAAATCGGGGCTCGGGTAACTGCCCGTAACGAACTGTAAACGACGTTCCTATACTGAGGGCAGTCATGTGACTGCTTACCCAGGAACATGGCGTCGTGGAACAGCTCCTCACTCCCAAAACCCTCGCAATCACCCTCGGTCTCGCCGAGCAAACCATCTACAACCGGCACTCCACGGGCGGCGACCTGCCACCTGCCATCAAACTCGGCCGCTTGCTTCGTTTCCGCCCTTCCGATGTCGAGGCCTGGCTGGAACGACAGCAGCCTTCGACAACGCCACCAGCTCCGGTGCAGCCTTCAGTAACTCGACGCCCTGGCCGGCCTTCCAAAGCTGAACAGGTCGCTACTCAACGCACGCACTGAGCTATACCTTCCCGTACCCCAAGGTAACGCCCCGGCCGAAACCGGGGCGTGGGGTGCGCTGAAAGCGCGCCTGTGCTCACTGACAATTGAGTATAGACGCGGCCACTGAAAACACCGCCGCAATCAGCACGCGGAGGACATATTTATATTGCATTGAGGACAGCTAATTCGCTGACGCGGCACACGCACGAGGTGTGCCCATGTTGTCCGTACCACCAACCCCGGTCGTCACGCGACCAACCATCACCGCCGCATCCGTTGTCCGTTTCGCTGAACTTGTCAGAAAGATTGGAACAAGTCCGGCACCATCATCCAGAAAGCGTAAAAACTCGGCGCGAAAGAAGCTGACTCGCATCATCAGAGAGCAACGCCGGTTTGCAAAAACCGCCAAGCTCAGAGCCGTCGCCTTGACCCTAACCTACCGCGACACCGCTGCCTTCTCACCAAAGCACATCAGCAGCTTTCTGGACCGCCTGCGCCGGGCACTCAAGCGAGCAGGCCATAGCCTGCCTTACGTCTGGGTCCTGGAGTGTGCTGGGCAGCTGCATTACCACCTCATTCTCTGGTTACCTCGCGGCTTCACACTGGCCCCCGCCAAGCTGTCCAAGTGGTGGCCATGGGGCAGCACCTGGGTGGAAACCTGCCGTAGCGTTGGCGCTTGGGCAAAGTACATGGCCAAGTTCGACGGTGCTACGAAGTTGCCAAAGGGTGCCCGCCTCTACGGCTATGGCGGACTCGACGAAGCAGGCAAAACGACGGTATCACGGGCTGCCTTACCCCGTTGGCTGCTGGCTTTGCTTCCTGCCCACGGCCGCGCTCGTCGTCATCCTGGCGGCGGCTGGGTAGACATGACAACTGGCGAGGTTCATCGCTCCCCCTATGTCTGGACACCGTGGGGCGCCAAGCTACGCAGTATCAGCCCGCCAGCTTGTCACTGATGCATACTTTCCTTTTACTCCATATTCAAAAAGGGCTTCCGAAAGTAAAATGGCTGACACGATGTCACCCGAAGAACGGAGCCAACGCATGGCGTTGGTTCGCTCCGTGGACACGAAACCAGAAATGGCTGTTCGCAGGCTCGTTCATGGCATGGGTTATAGGTATCGTCTGCATTGCCGAGACCTACCCGGAAAGCCTGATTTAGTCTTCCGTTCCCGGCGTTCCGTGGTCTTCGTTCATGGTTGCTTCTGGCATCGGCACGAAGGTTGTCCGCTGGCTCGCCTGCCGAAATCCAAGGTGGAGTTCTGGACAGTGAAACTCGAAGGCAACCGCGAGCGGGATGCTCGCAAGGTTGCTGCATTACAGGAAGCGGGCTGGCGTGTTTGCGTCGTCTGGGAGTGCGAACTAAAAGACAAGGAATTGCTCGCGCAAAGGTTGCGGCGATTCCTTGATGAGAGGGCTATCGGATGAAATGCGTCGAGTTATATGCAGGAGCAGGTGGGCTGGCGATGGGAGTTCACCTTGCAGGCTTTGAGCCCCAAGCCGTCGTCGAATGGGACAAGTGGGCTTGCGACACCATCCGCGAAAATGGGGCTTGCGGCTATCCGCTCGTTGCTGGCTGGAATGTTCATGAAGGCGATGTCAGGGCTTTCGATTGGGAAACCGTCGGCGAAGGTATCGACCTTCTTGCGGGTGGACCACCTTGCCAACCCTTTTCGATGGGCGGAAAGCACAAGGCACACGACGACAGCCGCGACATGTTTCCCGCGACGGTAGACATCGTCCGCAGGCTTCGCCCGCGAGCCTTCATTGTCGAGAACGTGAAGGGGCTAACCCGTTCTTCTTTCGCCAACTACTATCAATACATCCTCCTTCAACTCACCTTCCCCGAGGTAGGGAAGCGGAAGAGCGAGGATTGGATGAGCCATTTCCTCCGCCTGCAAAAGGAAAAGGCATCGGGCAAAGCAATAGGGAAGGGGCTAACTTATAACGTCGTGCCAACACTCGTGAACGCCGCTGATTACGGCATTCCTCAGAAGCGGGAACGGGTTTTCATCGTCGGATTCCGTTCCGACCTCGGAGTCGAATGGTCTTTCCCGAAACCCACGCACAGTTTAGATGCTCTGCTTTATGACCAGTTCGTTAGCGGCGATTACTGGACGCGACATGGCATCAAGAAGCCTGCAACCCCGGAGAAGCACGCCACGCGCGTCAAGAGGCTTGGAATGCTTCCGCCTAGCACTCTCCCTTGGCGAACCGTCCGCGATGCCTTAGTCGGCTTGCCTGACCCCAAATCGAAGGCGGCAAGGAATATCCCAGACCATCGTTTTCAAGATGGCGCGAAGGTCTACCCGGGACATACTGGAAGCCCCCTCGACTTGCCTGCGAAGACCTTGAAAGCGGGAGACCATGGCGTTCCCGGCGGCGAGAACATGCTTGTCCGCGAAGATGGGTCTGTCCGGTATTTCACCGTCAGGGAGGCAGCACGCATCCAGACCTTCCCTGATGGCTACCGTTTCCACGGTTCGTGGACAGAGACCATGCGGCAACTCGGGAATGCCGTTCCGGTCATGCTTGGCCGAATCGTTGCCGCGAGCATCGCCGAAAGGCTCGTTCTCTCCCAGATGCAGGCGCTTGCCCACTCTCAACCGAAGGTAAAAGGTGTGGCATGACGGCGGACATCATTCCTTTCAACCCGTTGGACAAGAAGAATTTGGGGGCAAGCGTTGCAGAAGCGATGCTCGCCAGCAAAGTGCATCCGCTAGGAGAACTGCCGGAGTTCAAGGGGGCTGGCATCTACGCCATCTATTACGCCGGCTCATTCGCCCCTTATGCGGAAATCGCCAAACGAAACAAGGACGCCAAGGCTGCCCCTATTTATGTTGGCAAGGCTGTTCCGGCTGGGGCAAGAAAAGGTGGAGGAGCAGGGGCGGTTGGAGGAAAGCCGCTCTTCAATCGCTTGTCTGAACACGCTGAAAGTATTCGAGCCGTCGAAAGTCTGAGCATTGACGACTTCACCTGCCGCTTTCTCGTCGTGGACGATATATGGATTCCGCTTGGTGAATCGTTGCTCATCGCACGCTACTCGCCTGTTTGGAACGCCCTCATTGATGGATTCGGAAACCATGACCCCGGTAGCGGGCGATATAACGGCATGCGTCCCCGTTGGGATGTCTTGCACCCTGGACGAGCGTGGGCGGCAAAGTGCAAGGAAAGACCGGAAGCAGCTACCGACATCGCTAGAGATGTCGAAACTTACCTTCGGAATGCCACCTTCCCGACCTCTGACCGTTTCATTGTGTCAGAGGACTGACAGGCCCACCCTCTAAGGGCGTTGTCGCCGGGTTGGATTGCTCCAAAACGCGAACTTACGGCCAGCCAAGGTGATAGGTGTGGGGCACGAAGCTTCGGTTTAGGACACCCTTTGACGCCGGAGCGGCGAGGGATTGTTCTTGCAGCGAAAAACAAAAACCCCGCCGGGGTCGGTGACGCGTCCGGCGGGGCGAACGGCGGAATTTTCGCCGTTACGAGAATAAGCGTGCAGAGCGGTACCGACCCAGGCCGCTCCCCATGGCCTCATTACGAAAACGTTATGTCCTCAAAACTGTATAGCGAAGTTTGGAAGGATAGGAACGTGTCGAAGTGAACTTTTTTCCAACCGGCCCCGGCTAGGTCTCGGCATAGCTTGGCCTGGAAGGTAGCGGTACAGACAAATACGACCTTCGCCCAACGCATGTTCTCGCCCAGCAGCACGGCGCCAGAAGTGCGGAAGGCATCTTGGGCAACCGTGCCCAGCCATTTCAGCAATCGGGCATAGTCCTTGGCATTCTTGCGGGAGCGCTCGACCTCCACCCACCACACCAACGGACCGGAGCGAATCAGCACATCCGGCTTCTTGCCGGCGATACCTTGCTCACCACCCAGCCACAAGCCCTGGGCAATCTCCCGCTCAGTCGATACGCGGTAGCCGGCGACGATGGCACTGACCGCAATTGCATTGGCGATGCAGCGGTGCCGGTAATGGCCGCTGCTGAAGTTGCGCACCAGGTCCTTGCCGGTTGCCGCAGCCACACCGATTTGCTGCAAAGCTCGGGCGCCGGCTTCGGCCAATGTGTGAATCAGGCTGCCATCGGGTGCCCGGCTACTCAACACCAGGCGCTTGCCACGTAGGCGGCTCAGGGTCCGCTGCGCCATGCGTAAACCGGCGGCAGTTGGCGCCGATGGCGCGAGGCTGGGTTCACCGGTAGGGTTCCTCGCCCATCGCTGCCAAACAAGGGCTGCCAGGTCGCGGGTACGCAACCAGCCGCAGCGGTGCAGTGCCCGCATCACGCGCAGTTCGTTTTCTCGGGCAACAGCCCGGCCATCCTTGTTCGCCATGAGTTATCTCCAATAGGTCGATAACCGGTATAGCGTGCAAGCATCCTGTTCGTTTCCCCCTTCGACGGGGGACGAACAGGAGGAGCGAACAGCCGCTTTGCGGCTGAGGGCCAGCGCTACCTTTCCCTGCCCTGGACGGTCGGCCGGCAGCTCGGGCGTCTGGACGCCGCCCGTGTCCCGAAAGACAGGGGCGCCCCACGCCTTCCGTTCTGCGCTGCGCGCGCCACTCCACGCGCGGGAAACCCAATCACCCCGTGTCGCTGGACGCGCCGCAGGCTTTGGCTTCGCCTTTGGTCTGCGCGGTGCTCGACGTGACTGGGTTTCCCGCGCCTGCGGCTTGGGGCGCCGGGGCTTTGCCCCCCGTCTGGCTGCCGGTCCGTGGGCGGACCTCTGGTGGCTAGGGCCACCAGCGCCAGTCGGCTCCCCCCGCCCTGCATCGACCTCGCTGGGGCTCGGTGCGACTCCGGGGGCTGCGGGCAGTGATGCCCTGGCCCCGCGTGTGGGCCTACGGCCCAGCGCGGCTCCTCTCCGTCCTCGGCATTCGCCCAAGAACTGCGCGCCTGCGGCTTGCTGCGGTGGTGGCACGGACTGTCGCCAGACCGTGCGAGGCGTCGCGCCCTGATACGGACGCGACTGTCGGCTTTGGCGCCTGGATGGCCTTCTCCGCCACCTGATTCCGTCACCCATCCTCGGCGAACTTGACCCAGGCCGTCCACACCGCAAGGGCCTGCGGCACTACGTGCACTCCATCGCCCGGTCCCTGCGGGCTGCGGCCTCGGCAGCGCCCTTACGGCCTGGTCTGTGGGCCAGAGTCATGGGTTCGCCAGGGCGACGAACTCAGGAAAGACGGCGTAGAAGCAGATGCCACCCCCAGCGCCAAAGCCGGAAATACGGCGGGGGCTCGGAATCTTGGAATCCGGTCAGTTGAGATTGACTTCCCTGCGATGCCAGTTGCTGGCAGAGCCTTTTAACCGCTTACAAGGAGATAAGCATGTTTGATGAAACCACATTCAACCCCATCAACCCGGCCACCGGCTTGCCCATGAACGACGCCAGCTATGGCGGCGTCGATGTCGGCGGCAATCCGTATGGCTTAGACAACAACGCCTGGCAGCATAGTCCGTGGCCATCGACTGGCTTGGACTGGAGCAACGACGGCTTCTAAAGAAGCCCCCCTCTTGCGAGGGGGGCTTGCCGGCTTACGCTGCGGCGCGAACCGCCGCGACCAGTTCGGCAGCGGTGGGGTTGTAGTAGCGCATGGCCATCTGGATGGTTTTCCAGCCCATGACCTTGGCCAGGGTGGCCACCGGCATATGCGGTGCGAGCCGCGATGCTGCCTCGTGCCGTAGGTCATGGAAACGCAGGCCGGAAATACCGGCGCGCTCGCAAGCACGGCGAAACGCTGCGCTCAACCCTCGTGAGTCGTAGAACTTCGTCAGGCGACCGCCGTGAATCGGCCGGGGAAGTAAGCGAATAGCGGCTTCTGCCGCTTCGGAAAGCGGCACGACACGCCGGTCCCCATTCTTGGTCATGTCCAGCCGAATGACGCTGTTGGGCAAGTCAATTTGCTCCCAGCGCAGCCCGACAATCTCCCCCGCCCGCATGCCGGTCTCCAAAGCCAGGACGATGCAGAAGCTGAGGGTTGCTGCCTTGCTCTCCTCGGCTGCCTGCAACAGCCGGACCTGCTCATCCTCGGACAATCGGCGCTCGCGGTGCTGCCCAGCCTGCGGCTTGCGGATGCTGGCGATAGGGTTGTCAATCGGCAGTGACCAGTCCGCGCGGGCAGTGTTGAACACATGGGAAATGATGACCAGCTCACGTTTTACGGTAGCCGAGCTACACTCCTTTAGGCGCTCGTCCCGGTAGTTGGCGAAGTCGAGGCTGCGCAGACTGGCCAAGGAACGGCCTGCCAAGGGGTGCTTTTGCAGTGCCTTGATGCGGTGCATTTCCGTTTCCCAGCCCCGCTTGTCCTGGGTGACCTCGCGGGCGTAGCGGCCCAAAGCTTCCCCAAAGGTGGTGCGCTCGGCTTCTGACCGGTCAACGAACGTGCCGCGATTCATCTGCGACTCGATGTCCGTAGCCCACGCCTCGGCTTCCCGCTTGGTTTCAAAAGTACGCTGCTGGTTGGGGTAGCCCTTGCGGCGAATCTGGGCTTGGAACTGGTAGGGGCCGCGCTTGGTGATGGATGCCATCCTTGTCTCCGGTTTCGGTTACCCGGAGGGAACGTCCCACCCGGGACAAGGTATAGCGTCAACTGCTGCAAAATTGCAGCAAAAACCCAGCTTAGATGTAAAAAAAGCTTACGCCGAAGTGTAAGTCCTTGAATTTATGGCCCGCCCGGCGCGATTCGAACGCACGACCCCTGCCTTCGGAGGGCAGTACTCTATCCAGCTGAGCTACGGGCGGAAAGGCCGCAATTGTACCCTCATCGGCGGAAGCGCGTCCATGACTCGCAGTGTATTCAATCAAGCAAGGTGCGCGCGGCTTCGTAACGGCGCGCGAAGTACTCGCTGTCGAGCCGTTCGATGCGCACCCGGCCGTTGGTCGATGGCGCGTGCACGAAACGCTGTTCGCCGATGTAGATGCCGACGTGCGAGAACGGGCGATTCATCGTGTTGAAGAAGACCAGGTCGCCGGGCTGCAGTTCGTCGCGGCTGACGGCGCGGCCGCGCCGGGCGATGTCGGCGGCGCTGCCGCTGACCTTGACGCCGGCCGCCTTGTCGAACACGTAGGCGACCATGCCGCTGCAGTCGAAGCCGGCTTCCGGGTTCTTGCCGCCGAAACGGTAGCCGGTGTCGATCAAGCCCATCGCCAGCATGACGACCTCGTTGGCTTGCCCGCTGACCGCCCGCGGTCCCTGGGTTATAGTTGATCCGCCACGCGGCCCGGGACTGCCGCAGGCCGCGAGGGCCAGGCAGACGAGCAGCGACAACCAGTAGAACAATCGACGCATCGCTTAAAGCCTTTTCTTGAAGTTATTCGTAACTTAACGTTTTTACAGGATTTTTCAAGCCCATGAACTTGCAGAACCCGACTCTCCTGCGCAGCGCCAACCTGATCGATGGTCAATGGATCGGTGCCGACGACGGTGCCACGCTGACTGTCGTAGACCCGGCCAGCGGCGAACGCATCGCCGAGGTTCCCTGCTGCGGCGCCGCCGAGACGCAGCGCGCCATCGCCGCCGCCGACACCGCATTGCCGGCCTGGCGGGCGCTCACCGCGCGCCGCCGCGGGCAGTTGCTGCAGAACTGGAACCGCCTGATCCTCGATAATGCCGACGATCTCGCCGCCCTGATCACCGCCGAGGGCGGCAAGCCGCTGCTCGAGGCGAAGGGCGAGACGATCTACGGCGCCTCCTTCGTCGAATGGTTCGCCGAGGAAGGCAAGCGCACCTACGGCGAGAGCATCCCCAGCCCGGCGTCGACCACCCGGCTGCTCGTGGTCAAGCAGCCGATCGGCGTCTGTGCCGCGATCACGCCGTGGAATTTCCCGCTCGCCATGATCACGCGCAAGGTGGCGCCGGCGCTGGCCGCCGGCTGCACGGTCGTCGTCAAACCGGCCGAGGCGACGCCGCTGACCGCCCTGGCGCTGGCCGCGCTGGCCGAACAGGCGGGCTTCCCGGCCGGCGTCTTCAACGTCGTTACCGGCCAGCCGGCGGCGATCGGCGGCGAACTATGCGCCAATCCGACCGTGCGCAAGCTCTCCTTCACCGGCTCGACCGCAGTCGGCCGGCTGCTGATGGCGCAGTGCGCGCCGACCGTCAAGAAGCTGTCGCTCGAACTCGGCGGCAACGCCCCCTTCATCGTCTTCGACGATGCCGACGTCGAGGCAGCGGTCGAAGGCGCGCTCGCCGCCAAGTACCGCAACACCGGCCAGACCTGCGTCTGCGCCAACCGCTTCCTCGTCCAGTCCGGCATCTACGAAGCCTTCGCCGCCCGTTTCGCCGAGCGCAGCGCCCAACTCAAGGTCGGCGCCGGCAGCGAAGCCGGCGTCGCCCAAGGGCCGCTGATCAACGCTGCCGGCCTGGCCAAGGTCGAGGCCCACGTCGCCGACGCCATCGCCAAGGGCGCCCGCGTCCTCTGTGGCGGCGCCCGCCACGAACGCGGTGGCAATTTCTTCCAGCCGACCGTGCTGGCCGACGTGACGCCGGCGATGCGCGTCGCCCGCGAGGAAACCTTCGGCCCGCTGGCGCCGCTTTTCCGCTTCGACAGCGAGGCAGAAGCAGTGGCGATGGCCAACGACACCGAGTTCGGCCTCGCCGCCTATTTCTTCACCCGCGACGTCGGCCGCTGCTGGCGCGTCGGCGAGGCGCTGGAGTACGGCATGGTCGGCGTCAACACCGGGATGATCTCGAACGAGGTGGCGCCCTTCGGCGGCATCAAGCAGTCGGGGATCGGCCGCGAGGGATCGAAGTACGGCATCGAGGAATACCTCGAAGTCAAATACCTCTGCTTCGACGTGCGCTGATGAAGTTTGTCCTGCTCGCCGCCGTCCTGCTCGGCCTCGGCCTGGCCTGGCGCAAATGGCGACAGGCAGGGCGGGCGGCGTTCATCGAACGCTTCCCGCTGCAGGAACGGCTCGACCGCCGCCTGGCAGCGCGCCGTCCGGAACTCGACGCCGGCCAGCGGCGCGAAGTATGCGAGGGCCTGCGCGACTACTTCCTGATCTGCAACGCAGCCGGCCGGCACATGGTGGCGATGCCGTCGCAGGCGGTCGACGACGCCTGGCACGAGTTCATCCTGTTCACCCGCCATTACCGGCAGTTCTGCCAGCGTGCCTTCGGCCGCTTCCTGCATCACACGCCGGCCGAGGCGATGCGCTCGCCGACCGAGGCCGGCGAAGGTCTCAAGCGCGCCTGGCGACTGGCTTGCGCGCACGAGGGAATCGATCCGAAACAGCCGCAGCGCCTGCCCCGCCTGTTCGCACTCGACGCCACGCTGGGCATTGCCGGCGGCTTCGTCTATCGACTCGATTGCCTGGCTGCCGGTGGCACCGGCCGCGATGGCTACTGCGCCAGCCACATCGCTTGCAGCAGCGGCTGCAGCGGCGACTCCGGCAGCGCCGACGGAGGCGGCGACGGCGGCGGGGGTTGTGGTGGCGGTTGTGGCGGTGGCGGCGGCGACTGACGCCGCGCTCAGCCGAGCTTCTTCAGAAGCTCCACCTTCTTGGCATCGAACTCCTGCTGGGACAGGATGCCTTTGCCCACCAGCGCATGCAGTTTTTCCAGCGTCGCCACCACCTCGTCGGCATTGACCGCCGCCGGTGCCGCTGGCGTCGCCGCCGCCACCGCCTGGCCGACCATCTGGCCGAAGCCGAGACCGGCGCCCATCGCCGCCAGCCCGCCTTCGTTGCGCGCCGCGTCGGGAATGCTGCTCGCCACCTGGTACTGCGTGTAGCGCGTCAGGTCGCCGACCATGCCCATGGCGATGCGCTGGTCGAGCACCTTCTGCAGCTCGTCGGGCAGCGAGAAATTCTGCAGCACCAGGGTATCGAGCTGCAGGCCAAGTTCGGCGAAATCCGCCGTCGCCCGCTCCTGCATCGCCTGCGCCAGCGCCTGCTGGTTGGCGGCAAGATCGAGGAAAGGAATCGCCGACTGCGCGAACAAACCGCTTAGCCCGGCCACCAGCAAGCTGCGCAACTGCCCCTCCAGTTCGTCCCGATCATAGCGTTCGCAACTGCCTGAAATCTTGCGGAAGAAAGCCGCGGGATCGACGACATGGTAGGCATAGGTCCCATAGGCGCGCAGGCGGACGGCGCCGAATTCGCTATCGCGGATCGTCACCGGCGTCGCCGTGCCCCAGGTACGGTCGATCTGGCGCCGGGTCGAGAAGAAATAGACGTCGCTCTTGAACGGCGATTCGAACAGCTTGTCCCAGTGGCGCAGGTTGGTCAGCAACGGTAGCGTGGACGTCGTCAGCCGGTAGCGGCCGGGACCGAAGCAGTCGGCGATCTGCCCTTCATCGACGAACAAGGCGGCCTGCGCTTCGCGCACGGTGAGACTGGCGCCGTTCTGGATTTCCTGGTCGGCCACCGGGTAACGCCAGGCCAGCGTGCCGTCGCCGGGTTCCGTCCATTGCAGGACGTCAATGAACTGCTTGCCGAAGAAAGTTCCCAATGCCATTTACCGCTCCCTTGTTCAGTGCTGCTGCTCACCGTGATACCAGACGATGAATTCGTCGATCGTCATTGGCTTCCCGTAAAAATAACCCTGCCCCGCCACACAACCGAGCGCCAGCAACTGATCGCGCTGCGCTTCGTCCTCGATACCCTCGGCGAGCGGCATCATGCCGAGATCGCGGGCGAGGTCGACGATGGTGCTGACGACGCGCAGGCTGTCCGGCGAATCGAGCATGGCGACGACGAACGAGCGATCGACCTTGAGTTCGTTGAGCGGCAGGCTGACCAGGTAGCTGAGCGATGAATAGCCGGTGCCGAAATCGTCGAGGGCGATCCGGCAGCCCAGCTTGCGCAGCCGGTGCATGATCGACGACCCCTTGGCGCGGTCGAACATCAGCGCCGATTCGGTCAGTTCGAGGGTGAAGCGCTCGCCGGGGATGCGCCAGGTCAGCAGGTTCTGTTCGAGGAACTCGGGTAGATCGTCGTCGAGCATGTCGGCGGCGGTGAGATTGAACGAGAGGCCGATACCGATGCCGGCCTTTTCCAGCTCGGCGGCCGCCCGCATGACGGCGCGTAGCAACCAGTCGTTGAACATCAGGCGCCAGCCGTTTTCCTCGATCATTTCCATGATTAGCGGCGGCGGCACCCAGCCGGTTCGTTCGTGCCGCCAGCGCAACAGCAGTTCGCCGCCGATGCAGCGACCATCGGCCAGATCGTTCTGCGGCTGCAGGTGCAGTTCCAGCGTCTCCTGGAACAGGGCCTCGCGCAACTCCTCGGCCAGTTCGTGGCGCTGCTGCCAGCTTTCGGCAAAACCGGCGTCGAACCAGGCGAAAGACTGCCGCCGCCCCTGCGCGCCCCAGCGCGCCAGGCGGGCGGCGTGCAGGGCCGTTTCGGCGCTCGCCCCGTGCTGCGGCAGCAGCGCGGCACCGATGGTCGGCCGCACCATGACCTTGCGGCCGCTGAACAGCGGCACCGGCTCGCCGAACATCCGTTCGATATGAGCGGCCGCCAGGGTCGGCTGCGACATCACCTTGATGTCGGGCAGGACGACCAGCCACTCGCCTTCGCGACCGATGAAGACCCGGTCCTCCTCGCGCAGATGGCGGCGCATCCGCCGCGCCAGCGTCGCCGGCAGACGCTGCAGGTCGTTGGCGTCGAGGTAGGTGAAGGAATCGCGGTTGGTCAGCGAGATCGAGAGCAGACCGACCACCCGACCGCCTTGCAGGAGTTCGCGCAGGAAGCGCAGGGCAGCCAGCTCGCCGGGCAGGCCGATGGCTTCCTGCTGCGCCAGTTCGTCCACTTCCAGCACGCAAGTGACGGCGGCAATGACACTGCGGCGCAGGGTGCCGACCAGCGAGAGCAGCACCCGGCCGACACTGTCGCGCCCGCCGAGCAAGGTCTTTTCGCAGGCTTCGACGATGTTGAAGAACCAGCGCAGGATTTCGACCTGACCGTAACCGCGTCCCAGCAGTTCGTGCCAGGCGCGTATCCAGCGTTGCTGCCATTCGGGATCGGCGATTTCGCCGGGCAACAGATCGGTCAGTTCGAGGAAATGCTGTAGCGCCGCATCCGGCTCGCAGCGCGCGCATTCCGCCGCCACCGACGCCTGCCACAGCGGCGCCAGGCTGGCCAGGGAACGCAGGTCGTCCTCAGCCAGGGCGAAGGCGGCAAAGTCGATCAGCGATTCCGGGCTAGCCGAGGTAGTAGTCATGCGACGACAGTCCGTAGGCGTCGTTCGGCAGCGCCCGGGCGATACGCAAGGCGGCCAGCTCCGGCTGACGCAGGTCGACAAGACGGTAATCGCGGACCGGCTGCTTCTCCTGATCGAGCATCAACAGCACGCGCGGCCGCGAGCGCTGCACGCGGTTCTGCTGGATCACCACGCCGACCTCGCCCGATTCGAACTCGACCAGCACACCGATCGGGTAGAGCCCGACGCATTGCACGAACTGCTCCATGAGCACCGGGTTGAACTGCTTGCCGCGCTGCAGGAACAACTCCTCGAGCGCTTCCTGGTGGCCGATCGCACTGCGGTAGGGCTTGTTGCGCAGCATCGCGCAGAAGGCATCGACCAGGCCGGCGATTTCCGCCGCCAGGCCGATGCGCTCGAAGCGCAGGCCGCGCGGGTAGCCGCTGCCGTCCCAGCGCTCGTGGTGGCGGGAAACGATCTGCAGCACGTCGCCCGGCAACTTGCCCTGCGTAGTCAGGATTTCCAGCGAACTGGCGACGTGCGAGCGCACCAGTTGCCGCTCCGCTTCGCTCAGCGCTTCCTTCTTGGCCAGCACCTCGGCCGGCACCTGGGTCTTGCCGACATCCTGCAGCAGCCCGGCGATCCCCAGTTCGAGCAGTTGCTGGCCGCGCCAGCCGATATGCCCACCGAGCAGCAAGGCATGCACCGCGACGTCCATCGCATGGTCGAAGCTGTATTGATCGAGACTCTTCAGGCGCAGCAGCCACATCACCGCGTCGGGATTGCGCTTCAGGCTGCCGGCGATGTCGCGCACGCCTTCGCGGACATTGGCGAAATCGAACTGCATTTCCGCGGTGACGCTGCGGAAGGTCTGCTTCAGGGCTTCGAGCAGGTCGTCGTAGCGCGGTTCGATGTAATCGAGTTCGCGGGTCAGCGAACGGACATGCTCGTCGCCCTCCTGGCCATGCAGGAGTTCGAGGAAGCGACGGCGGCGCTGGCGCAGCACGACCTGTTCCGCGCTCAGCGGCTGGACCTCGCCATAAACGTCTTCCTCCTGGCTGCCGGCGCCACTCAAGGGGGCTGCCTGCAACTGGCGGTCGACGCGCTCCTTGGGTGCCACGAAGTGCTCGTTCAGCGAGCGCGAGCGGTCAATCTGCACGAAACGGCATTTCTTGCGGAAGATCTCGACCTGCTCGGGCTTGCTGATGATGAACCCCTGCAGCGCGAACGAAAACTCGGTCCACGGACAGTCCGGTTCGGTGATGAACATGCCGATCTTGAGTTCGGCAACCGGAATGATTTCCATGGATCAGGTCTCTCTGGACGTTTCGCGGGCCAGTTCCAGCAGCCCGTACATGGGTAGATTGTCCGTCCGCGACATGCCCATGGCAAGATGCGGTTGCAATAATCCGGCGTTGCCGCCCGACAGCAGGCAATGCCGCTCGCTACCCGGTAGCCGCGCCCAGGCCCGCTCGATGGCGCCGACCTGGGCCTCGATGGCGCCGCTGACGATGGCGTCGTCGGTACATTGCGGCCAGGGCCGATGCTCCCCGGCGGCGAAGGGCAGGGCGGCGGTATCGCGGGCGAGTGCGCCGAGCATCAGTTGCTGCCCGGGCAGGATCAGTCCGCCCAGGAAATTGCCGTCGCCATCGAGCGCGTCGATCGTCGTCGCGGTGCCCGCCATCACCACCAGCAGCGCCCCCGGCCGCAGCGCCCGGGCGCCGATCAGCGCGCACCAGCGGTCTACACCGAGACGGCCGGGATCGCGATAGCCGTTGCGCACGCCGCCCGCCTGCGCCGTGCTCCGCACCACCTCGAGCCGCCCGGCCCAGTCGCCGAGCGCGGCGCGAATCCGTACTTCGGCGGCGGCGCCGGCAACATTGGCGAGCATGATCCGGCGCGGCATCGGCCACGCGGCCCGGACGTCACCCAGGGCGACGAGATCGGCCTGCGGGCAGCTACCGCTGCGGCACCAGTCGGCGCCGTTCCACAGGCCGAACTTGATGCGGCTGTTGCCACTGTCGATGCAGAGGATCATGCGTTTACCCGCAGGCTGACGTCGCCGGCGAGGATACGCTCGCAGCCAGCGGCGGTTTCCAGCAGCAAGGCGCCATCTTCGGCGACGCCGCGGCAGATGCCGCTGCGCTCGGGGCAAGCATCCTCGATCAGGCGCACGGCGCGGTCCTGCCAGGCATGGCGCGCCTGCCACTCGTCCCTGACCGCGGCAAAGCCGCGCTCAGCGAAGTCGTCGAGTACGCCGAGCAAAGCGACGAGGATCGTCGCCAGCAGATCATGACGCTCGGGCAGCGCCGGCAGCGCCTGCGCCAGCCCGGCGACCGGTTGCCCGAACTCGCCCGGCGGCATCTGCAGGTTGAGGCCGATGCCGATGCAGACCTGCGCTTCGCGCCGGCCGCCGGCCAGCTCGATCAGGATACCGGCCAGCTTGGCGTCACCGGCCGGAGTTGCGAGCAGCACATCGTTCGGCCATTTCAGGCGGACGCCCGCGGCGCCCAGGCTTTCCAGCGCCCGCACCAGGGCGACGCCGACCGCCAGCGACAAGCCGCCGAGACCGGCCAAGCCGCGCTGGCTGCGCCAGAGAACGGAGAACATCAGGCAGCCGTCGGCGCTCGCCAGCCAGCTACGCCCGCGCCGGCCACGGCCGGCCGCTTGGCGGTCGGCAACGATAACGCTACCGGAAGGGGCGCCGCGCTCGGCGCGGCGTAGCAATTCACTGCTGGTCGAATCGCACTCGGCCAGCGCATCAACGTCGAAACGGCCGGCCAGCGCGCCGAGCCGAGCTTTCAACAGAACAGGATCGATCAGGGGCATGCGGGAGATTTTACTCTCCCGCGCTCTCCTTGCCGCCGTCGATGCCGAGATCGGCGATCTTGCGGGTGATCGTGTTGCGGCCGATACCCAGCGCCTGCGCCGCTTCGATGCGGCGACCGCCGGTGTGGGCCAGCGCGCGCGAGATCAGGATGCGCTCGAAGCTCTGCGACAACAGGCCGTGCACATCGGGCACACCGCGCGCCAGCAGGCGGTCGACTTCGCCTTCCAGCGCCTTCTCCCAGTCGCCGACCTGGATCTGCGGCGGCGCCTCGCGCAACTCGCTGGGCAGGTCGCCAACTTCGACCTGCTGCCCCGGCGCCATCACGGTCAGCCAGTGGCAGAGGTTTTCCAGTTGCCGGACGTTACCTTGGAATTCCAGGCCGCACAGGTACTTGAGCGCGCCCTCGGACAGGCGTTTCGGTTCGACGCCGAGTTCGCGTGCGCTCTTCTGCAGGAAGTGCCGGGTGAGCAGCGGGATGTCCTCGCGCCGCTCGCGCAGCGCCGGCAGGCGGATGCGGATGACGTTGAGGCGATGGAAGAGGTCTTCGCGGAACAGCCCGTCCTTGACCCGGTTTTCCAGGTTCTGGTGGGTCGCCGCGATGACGCGGACGTTGGCCTTGATCGGCGAATGGCCGCCGACCCGGTAGAAGTGTCCGTCCGACAGCACGCGCAAGAGGCGGGTCTGCAACTCGGACGGCATGTCGCCGATTTCGTCGAGGAACAGCGTGCCGCCCTCGGCCTGCTCGAAGCGGCCGCGCCGCTGCGCCTGGGCGCCGGTGAAGGCGCCGCGCTCGTGGCCGAAGAGTTCGGATTCGAGCAAATCCTTGGGAATCGCCGCCGTATTGATCGCCACGAAGGGGCGTTCGGCGCGCGGGCTGTGCCGGTGCAGCGCCCGCGCCACCAGTTCCTTGCCGGACCCCGATTCGCCGGTGATCAGCACGGTCGCGTGCGACAGCGCGAGGCGGCCGATGGCGCGGAAGACTTCCTGCATCGCCGGCGCCTGGCCGAGAATTTCCGGTACCAGGCCCTCTTCCTCAGCCGCACCACTCTGGTGCATCGACTCGTCGATCGCCCGCCGGATCAGTTCCAGTGCCTGATCGACGTCGAAGGGCTTGGGCAGATACTCGAACGCACCGCCCTGGAAGGCCGCCACGGCACTTTCCAGGTCCGAGTAGGCAGTCATGATGATGACCGGCACGCCGGGGTGGCGGTTCTTCACTTCCTGTAACAGGTCGAGCCCGGACTGGCCGGGCATGCGGATGTCCGAGACCAGCACCTGCGGCGCGTCCTCGCCGCTCTCGAGACGGGCGATCGCCTCGCTCGCCGAAGCGTAGCTCTCGAACGCGATGCCCTCGCGTGACAGGGTCTTTTCCAGTACCCAGCGTATCGAGCGGTCGTCGTCAACGATCCATACCGGTTTCATGTCATGCCTCGTTCTCTTTGTTTGTCCGATTGCTTTAGCAAGACTCAGGCCGGCTCGATCGGCAAACGGATGGTGAATACCGTCTGCCCCGGCCGACTGTAGCAGTCGATGCTGCCATGATGATGCTGGACGAAATTCTGGGCGATCGTCAGACCCAAGCCGTTGCCGCCCTCGCGCCCGGAGACCAGCGGATAGAACATGCGCTCGCGGATATCCTCGGGAATGCCCGGGCCGTTGTCGATGACCTTGAGTTCCAGCGCCATGCGGTAGCGCTTCTTGGCCAGCGTCACCTGGCGCAGCGCCCGCGTGCGGAGGACGATCTCGCCTTGGCCGGCCATCGCCTGCGCCGCGTTGCGGGCGATGTTGAGGACGGCCTGGATCAGTTGCTCGCGGTCGCCGACCAGTTCGGGCAGGCTGATGTCGTAGTCGCGGCGAATCTTCAGGCCTTCGGAAAACTCGGCCATCAGCAGGCTGCGCACCCGCTCGAGGATTTCGTGGATGTTCACCGTCGTCGGCAGCATCGCCCGGTGCGGCGTCAGCAGACGCTGCATCAGGTCCTGCAGGCGGTCAGCTTCCTTGATGATGACCTGGGTGTATTCCTTGAGCGCCGGGTTGCCGAGTTCGTGTTCGAGCAGTTGCGCGGCGCCGCGGATGCCGCCGAGCGGATTCTTGATCTCGTGCGCCAGGTTGCGGATCAGTTCGCGGTTGGCTTGCTGCTGCTCGAGCAGCCTTTCCTCGCGGGTCGCCGCCAGGTGGTGCTCGATCGGCTGCAGTTCGAGCAGCAGCCGCATGCCGGCGGCGATGTCCGGGCGCAACGGCGTCACCGTACAGTTGAGGTGCAAGGTTTCGCCGTCGGCGCGGCCGAGGGCGATATTCTGGCCGGTGTAGCCCCAGTTGTTCTGCAAGCCGTTGTCGATCGCCGACTGCAGCGTCGACGAGCATTTGCAGACCTCGCTCAGGCGCCGCCCGAGCACGCTCCGGCTGCTGACCGCGAGCAGGTTTTCACCGGCCGGATTCAGGTAACGAATGCTCTGCTCGTCGTCGATCAGCAGTACCGCCGACGCCAGGAGATCGAGCCCGGCGAAGTTGGCGTGGGTCACGCCCATGCGACGCCCCCGTGACCGCTTTGCCTTGCTTGCCTTAATGACCCGCTGTTCATTATCATCCCGGAACTCCTTTTTCCCGTCTGCGCCATGACCGTCGCCATCCGCGCCTCCCGCTTGCTGCTGCTCGCCGTGCTGGCTTTCCTGGGTGCCTGCGGCAAAGCCCCGGAGCGCACAGAAGAAAAACGCACCGTCATGGTGCATATTGCCACAGCCGCACCATCCTCGGGCATGCAACTGACCGGCGAGGTCCGCGCAAGGCACGAGGTGGAGCTGGCTTTCCGGGTCGGCGGCAAGATCGAGGCGCGCCTTGTCGATGCCGGTAGCGAAATCCGTGCCGGCCAGGTCCTGGCCCGTCTCGACCCGCAGGACCTGAAACTCGCGGCGAGCGCCGCCGCCGCCCAGGTCGCCGCCGCCGAGAGCGAAGTGGCGACAGCCGGCGCCGAACGCGAGCGTTACGCCGGTCTGCTGGCGCGCAAGTTCGTCAGCCAGGCCGCCTTCGACACCCGCCAGCACGCCCTCAACGCCGCCCAGGCGCGCCTCGAACAAGCGCGCGCGCAGCGTAGCATCAGCGCCAACCAAGCCGACTACGGCAGCCTGCGTGCCGATTTCCCCGGCGTCGTCGCCGCCGTCCTCGCCGACGCCGGCCAGGTAGTCGGCGCCGGCCAGCCGGTGCTGCGCATCGCCCGCCCGGAAGAAAAAGAAGTGCTGGTCGCCGTGCCGGAAAGCCGCGTCGCCGCACTGCGCCAGGCCGAAAAAATCACCGTCCGACTGTGGTCGGCGCCCGAGCTGGCGATCGCCGGCAAACTGCGCGAACTGGGCGCCGTCGCTGATCCGCAGACGCGCACCTATCCGGCGCGCATCAGCCTGCTCGAAGCGCCGCCGCAAGCGATGCTGGGCATGACGGCCAGCGTCAGCCTCGATACGGCACCAGTCGCCGCCCTGGTGGTGCCGCTGGCGGCGGTCGGCGACAACGGTCAGGGGCCTTTCGTCTGGGTCGTCGAGGCCGAAAAACTGCGCCGGCTGCCGGTGCGTGTCGGCAATTTCCGCGCCGACGGCGCCGAGATCGTCGGCGGCCTGCGTGGCGGCGAAGCGGTGGTGATCGCCGGCATCTCGCAACTGATCGAGGGGCAGGCGGTGCTTGCCCGCAGCGCCCCGGCGCCGGCCGCGCAGCGCTGAGATGAACCAGCGCTTCAACCTCTCCGACTGGACGCTGCACCACCGAACGCTGGTCGGCTATTTCATGCTCGCCCTCGCCTTGATGGGCATTGTCGCCTACGGCCGGCTCGGCCAGGCGGAAGACCCGCCGTTCACCTTCAAGGCGATGGTGATCCAGGCCTACTGGCCGGGCGCCACCGCCCAGCAGGTCGAACTGCAACTGACTGAACGGATCGAGAAAAAGCTGCAGGAGCTGCCATCCGTGGACCGGCTGAGCAGCTATTCGCGCGCCGGCGAAGCGACGGTGATCTTTTTCGCCAAGGACAGCTACCGTTCGGCGCAGATGCCGGAAATCTTCTACCAGGTGCGCAAGAAGATCGGCGACATCCGCCACACCCTGCCCGAGGGCATCCAGGGCCCCTTCTTCAACGACGAGTTCGGCGACGTTTTCGGCAACCTGTTCGCGGTCACCGGTGAAGGCCTCGACTACCCGCTGCTCAAGGACCAGGCGGAACGCATCCGCGACGCGCTGCTGCCGGTCAAGGGTGTCGGCAAGATCGACATCTTCGGCATCCAGGACGAGAAGATCTTTGTCGATCTCGACAACGCCAAACTGGCGACGCTGGGCATCGCCCCGGCCGCGATCGGCCAGGCGCTGGCGCAGCAGAACGCAGTCAACGGCGCCGGCTTCTTCGAGATGGAAGACGAGCGCATCCAGTTGCGACCGAGCGGCGCCTTCAACAGCGAACAGGCCGTCGCCGATACCCTGATCCGCAGCAACAACCGCAGCTTCCGGCTCGGCGACATCGCCCGGGGGCACCGCGGTACCAGCGAGCCACCCGGCATCCAGGTCCGCTTCGGCGGCAAGCCGGCGCTGGTCATCGGCGTCGCCATGGCGCCGGGCGGCGACATCATCGCCCTGGGCAAGGCCCTGGAAGAAAAGCTGGCCAGCCTGCGGCCGACGCTGCCGGTCGGCGTCGACATCCACGAGGCGGTCAGCCAGCCGGCCGCCGTGACGCGCTCGATCGACGCCTTCGTCAAGGCCCTGGCCGAGGCGGTGATCGTCGTCCTCGCCGTCACCTTCATCAGCCTCGGCCTGCGCACCGGCATGGTGGTCGCCGTCTCGATCCCGCTGGTCCTCGCCGTCACCTTCCTCGCCATGCACAGCCTCGACATCGGCCTGCACAAGGTATCGCTCGGCGCGCTGGTGCTGGCGCTCGGCCTGCTGGTCGACGATGCGATCATCGCCGTCGAGATGATGTGGGTGAAGATGGAACAGGGGTGGGAACGCACCCGCGCCGCCTCCTTCGCTTTCACCAGCACCGCCGGGCCGATGCTCTCCGGCACCCTGGTCACCGTCGCCGGTTTCATCCCGATCGCGCTGGCCAAGTCATCGACCGGCGAGTACGCCTTCGCCTTCTTCCAGATCAACGCCATCGCCCTGCTGATTTCCTGGCTGGCCGCCGTCATCGCCATTCCCTGGCTCGGCTACAAGCTGCTGCCCGACCCGCGCGCGGCACAGACGCCCGGCCGGCTGGCCGCGCGCTGGCCGCGCCTCGATCGCCTGGCGCGCCGGCTCGGCGCCTACGGACCGTCCCATCCAGTCGACCACGATGTTTACGGCACGCCGTTCTACCAGCGCTTCCGGCGCTTCGTCGGCTTCTGCGTCGATCATCGCTGGCTGGTGATCGGCGTCACGCTGCTGCTGTTCGTGCTCGCCATCTTCGGCATGGGCAAGGTGCAGAAGCAGTTCTTCCCCAACTCGACCCGGCTCGAACTCAACGTCGAACTACGCCTGCAGGAAGGCGCCTCGCTGACCGCCACCGGGAACGCTGCGCGGGCGCTCGAGGACTGGCTGGAGGCCGACCGCGCCAGCCACGACGATTTCTCCCATTACGTGACCTGGATCGGCAGCGGCGTTCCCCGCTACTTCCTGTCGCTAGACCGCCAGCTACCGGCCAGCAACGTCGCCCAGTTCATTATCGAGACGCGCGACATGGCGGCCCGCGAAGCCCTGCGCGAACGCCTGATCGAGCACTACCGGCAGGCCCCCGACGGGGTTCGCGCCAACGTTGCCCGGATCGAGAACGGGCCGCCGGTCGGTTACCCGGTGCAGTACCGGGTGGCCGGCGAGGACATCGCCGCGCTACGCCAGGTCGCCGAGGAAGTGGCGAGCATCATGCGCAGCGACGAACGGCTGTCGAACGTCAATTTCGACTGGCACGAGCTGTCGAAGACCATCGCCGTCGACATCGACCAGGACAAGGCGCGCCTGCTCGGCGTTTCCAGCCAGGATGTCGCCGCCCTGCTCGCCATGTCGCTGCAAGGCTACGGCGTCAGCACGCTGCGCGAAGGCAGCAAGCGCATCGAGGTCGTCCTGCGCGGCGGCGACCGGGAACGCCACGATCCCGCCGCCCTCGCCGGCCTGATGCTGCCGACGCCCACCGGACGCAGTGTGCCGCTGGCGCAGATCGCGCGCCTGACGCCGGTCTTCGAACCCGGCCTGGTCTGGCGGCGCGACCGCGTGCCGACCATCACCGTGCGCGCCAACCTCTACGGGACGACGCAACCGGCGACCATCGTCGACCATCTGCAGGGCCCCATCGACAACCTGCGCCAGCGGCTGCCCGCCGGCTTCAGCATCGTTCCCGGCGGCTCGGTCGAGGAATCGGCGAAGGGCGGCAATTCGGTCAGCGCCGGTCTGCCGCTGTTCATCCTGGCCGTCGTCACCATCCTGATGATCCAGTTGCAGAACGTCTCGCGCGTTGCCATGGTGCTGCTCACCGCGCCGCTGGGGATGATCGGCATCACCCTCTTCCTGCTCGTCTTCAACCGCCCCTTCGGCTTCATGGCGCTGCTCGGAACGATCGCCCTGTTCGGCATGGTGATGCGCAACTCGGTGATCCTGGTCGACCAGATCGAGCAGGACCTGGCGAACGGACGCGCCCGCTGCGAGGCCATCGTCGAATCGACGGTGCGCCGCCTGCGACCGATCGCGCTGACCGCTGCAGCGGCAGTGCTGGCGATGATCCCGCTGTCGCGCAACGATTTCTTCGGGCCGATGGCGACCGCCATCATGGGCGGCCTGATCGTCGCCACGGCGCTGACGCTGTTCTTCCTGCCGGCGCTTTACGCTGCCTGGTACAAGGTTGGGAAAACCAGCGGCAACGCCTGACGCCTGATTCAGCGCAGGCCGCTCAGTTCCTTCTGGATCGCCTGCAGGTTGCGTTCGTGCTGAGCGACACGATCACGGTAGGGCGCCGTCCTTTCGGCCGGATTGCCGGTGCGGATGGCCTCCTGCTCGGCCAGTTCCTTGCGCGCCTGCTCCAGCTTGCGCTGTTCGCCGGCCAGTTCCTGCTCGAGGATCAGGCGGCGGTCGCCGTCACGCGCTTTCTGGGTATCTTCCTGGACACGCGGGAAACCCGCCGGTGTCGGGTTACCGGCGGCGCGTGGCGCGCTGCGCGGCGCCGGGATCGTGTTGTGCTCTTCGCTGACGATCGCCTGGCAGTTCTTGTTGACCCGGCTGTTGGAGATCAGTACGCCGCCGCCGGCATCGGTGCACTTGTAGATGGTCTGGGCCGACAGCGCCAGCGGTGCCAGCGCCAGGGAGAGAATTAGCAGCTTGCGTGTCATCGTCATGCTTCCTGGAAACCGGGTCAGTGTACCGGAGTAAACGAGCGACTTGCCGAAAAGTGAACAAAAAAAGGGCGGGGAAACCCCCGCCCTTCCTGATTCCGGCGAGATATCAGCAGGAATAGTAGAGATCGAACTCGACCGGGTGCGTGGTCATGCGGATCTTGTTGACTTCTTCCATCTTCAGGGCGATGTAGGCATCGATCCAGTCGTTGGAGAAGACGCCGCCACGGGTCAGGAACTCGCGATCCTTGTCCAGGTTTTCCAGAGCTTCCTCGAGCGAAGCGCAGACGGTCGGGATCTTGGCATCCTCTTCCGGCGGCAGGTCGTAGAGGTTCTTGTCAGCCGGGTCGCCCGGGTGAATCTTGTTCTGGATACCGTCCAGACCGGCCATCAGCAGCGCCGAGAAGCACAGGTACGGGTTGGCGATCGGATCCGGGAAGCGGGTTTCGATACGACGTGCCTTGGTCGAAGCGACGAACGGGATGCGGATCGAAGCGGAACGGTTCTTGGCCGAGTAGGCCAGCTTGACCGG
>CAZFXO010000037.1:0-30291 GCA_964523045.1 uncultured Dechloromonas sp.
GCGGCTGGCAATCCGGCGACGACACCGGTACCACCGCTCGATACCGACTGGGGCGCCGCCCTCGCCGAAGAACTCGGTCGGCGCATCGAAGCCCGACTGCTCGCCGAGATTCCGAAGATCGTTGCGACGACGGTCGCCGAATTGCTCGGCGATCCGGAAACCTTCAAACGCCACCGGCGACGCTGAGAAGGCAACGAAGGGCGGGGCGCGCTCCGGTATAATCGCCGGTTTTCTCCTTTTGCAACAAGCCCATGGAACTCGCCAAAGCCTTCGAACCCGCCGACATTGAACGTCGCTGGTATCCCGAGTGGGAATCCCGCAATTACTTCGCTGCCGGCGTCGATAGCAGCAAGCCGGACAATTTCTGCATCCAGCTGCCGCCGCCCAACGTCACCGGCACGCTGCACATGGGCCACGGCTTCAACCAGACGATCATGGACGCGCTCACCCGCTACTACCGGATGCGCGGCCACAACACACTGTGGCAGCCGGGCACCGACCACGCCGGCATCGCGACGCAGATCGTCGTCGAGCGCCAGCTCGACGCGCAAGGCATCTCGCGCCACGACCTTGGCCGCGAGAAGTTCCTGGAAAAGGTCTGGGAGTGGAAGGAATACTCGGGCAACACCATCACCAAGCAGATGCGCCGCATGGGCACCAGCCCGGACTGGACGCGCGAGCGCTTCACGATGGACGCCGGCCTCAACAAGGTCGTTACCGAAACCTTCGTCCGCCTCTACAACGAAGGCCTGATTTACCGTGGCAAACGCCTGGTGAACTGGGACCCGAAGCTGCACACCGCCGTCTCCGATCTGGAAGTGGTGCAGGAAGAGGAAGACGGCTTCATGTGGCAGATCCGCTATCCGCTGGCCGATGGCAGCGATAGCCTGGTCGTCGCCACGACGCGGCCGGAAACCATGCTCGGCGACACCGCCGTGATGGTCCATCCGGAAGACGAACGTTACAAGCACATGATCGGCAAGATGGTGAAGCTGCCGCTGACCGGCCGCGAAATCCCGATCATCGCCGACAGCTACGTCGATCTCGAATTCGGCACCGGCTGCGTCAAGGTCACGCCGGCGCACGACTTCAACGACTACGCGGTCGGCCAGCGCCACGATCTGCCGATGATTTCCATCCTGACGCTGGATGGCAAGATCAACGACAACGCGCCGGAGAAGTATCGCGGCCTGGATCGCTTCGAGGCCCGCAAGGCGGTCGTCGCCGACCTCGAAGCCGAAGGCATCCTGGTCAAGGTCGACAAACACAAACTCAAGGTGCCGCGCGGCGACCGCACCGGCGTCGTCATCGAGCCGATGCTCACCGACCAGTGGTTCGTCGCCATGTCCAAGGCTGGGGATGACGGCAAGTCGATCACCGAGAAGGCGCTGGAAGTCGTGCACTCCGGCGAGATCAAGTTCTACCCGGAAAACTGGGTCAACACCTACAACCAGTGGCTGAACAACATCCAGGACTGGTGTATCTCGCGCCAACTGTGGTGGGGCCACCAGATTCCGGCGTGGTACGGCGAGAACGGCGAGACCTTCGTCGCCCATAGCGAGGAAGAAGCTCGCGCTGCCGCCGCCAAGGCCGGCTACACCGGCGCCCTGAGCCGCGACGAGGACGTCCTCGACACCTGGTTCTCGTCCGCCCTGTGGCCGTTCTCGACCCTGGACTGGACCGGTGACGCAGCCGTCGACGCCGCCAACCCGTTGCTCAAGCAATACCTGCCGTCATCGGTGCTGGTCACCGGCTTCGACATCATCTTCTTCTGGGTCGCGCGCATGGTCATGATGACCAAGCAGATCACCGGCAAGATCCCGTTCAAGCACGTCTATGTGCACGGCCTGATCCGCGACGGCGAAGGCCAGAAGATGTCGAAGTCGAAGGGCAACGTGCTCGACCCGATCGACCTGATCGACGGCATCGGCGTCGACGCGCTGGTCGAAAAGCGTACCTTCGGCCTGATGAACCCGAAGCAGGCGGAGAGCATCGCCAAGAAGACCAAGAAGGAATTCCCGGAGGGCATCCCGGCCTTCGGCACCGACGCGCTGCGCTTCACCTTCGCCAGCCTCGCCTCGCCCGGCCGCGACATCAAGTTCGACCTCAACCGCTGCGACGGCTATCGCAATTTCTGCAACAAGCTGTGGAACGCCACCCGCTTCGTGCTGATGAACGTCGAAGGCCACGACCTGGCGCTCGACCACCAGCAGGACGGCCCGAGCTGCGGCGGCAACGCGCCGCTGGAATTCTCCTTCGCCGACCGCTGGATCGTCAGCCAGCTGCAGCGCGTCGAGCAGGAAGTCGAGCGCCACTTCACCGACTACCGCTTCGACCTGATCGCCCAGGCCATCTACAAGTTCGTCTGGGACGAGTTCTGCGACTGGTACCTGGAAATCGCCAAGGTCGAGGTCCAGACCGGCAACGAGGCCCAGCAGCGCGGCGCCCGCCGGACCCTGATCCGCACCCTGGAAGCCATCCTGCGCCTGGCCCACCCGCTGATTCCCTTCGTCACCGAGGAACTGTGGCAGACCGTGGCGCCGATTGCCGGGCGCAAGACGCACGACTCGATCATGCTCGCCGCCTACCCGCGCGCTGAGGACTACAAGATCGACGCTGCCAGCGAAGCCAAGGTCGACCGCCTGAAGGCGCTGGCCCATGCCTGCCGCAACCTGCGCGGCGAGATGGGAATTTCGCCGGCGCAGCGCACGCCGCTGCTGGTCGCCGGCGGCGGTGCGGAGATCGCCGAGTTCGCGCCTATCCTGCAGGCGCTGGCCAAGCTGTCCGAAGTGCAGATTCTCGCCGACCTGCCGGAAGATGCGATGGCACCGGTCGCCGTCGTCGGCGAAACGCGCCTGATGCTCAAGGTCGAGATCGACGTCGCTGCCGAGAAAGAACGCCTGAAGAAGGAAATCGACAAGCTGGAAAAGCAGATCGCTTCCGCCCAGGCCAAGCTCGGCAACGAGAGCTTCGTAGCCCGCGCCCCGGCCGCCGTGGTCGAGCAGGAAAAGCAGCGGGTTGCCGACTTCGGCGCGACGCTCGACAAACTGAAGCAGCAATTGGCCAAACTGGAAGCCTGACATGAACGCACCGCAGCACACAGAACGCTTCTCTGCGATCTTCAGCGCCCTGATGGTGTTCTGCGTCCTGGTCTGGCTGTGGGGGCTGGGGCTGTTCATGTTCTGGCCTTGGCAGAAGGGCGGCGAATGGCTGCCCGACTACCCGCTCGCCGTGCGCTGCGCCGACGGCCAGACCTGCGCCGTCCCGGTCGGCCAGCTGGCCGCCGCCCGCGCCGACGGCCGGGTGAGCTCGCTGCTTCCCGCCGAGGAAAGCGGCGAAACGGCTTACGAGATGATCACCGTGCAGTGGAAAACGCTGCCCGGCGGCATGCAGAGCAAGGCCTCGGCCTGGAACTTCCAGACGACGGTGCGCTACCGGATCGAAAACGAACAGCCGGTGCTGGTCGAATACCAGGAAATCGGCGGCAAGGTCTTCCTCTACGCGCTGCTCGGCGCCCTCGTCTCGCTCGCCCTGCTTTACCTGAACAAGCGGCGCCAGGCCGCCGGCTGAAAAAGCCGCAAGATCAACGGTCGACCGCGAAAATCCCCGGATTTCACGGTCGGCCGTGAAGTTTCCCTAGATTTCGCCGCCCGGCCGCAATTCGACCGGGACCAGGCCGCGTAGCGCGTTACCTAAGCAAAACCCATCGGCCAGATCGGCCGGCAACAGCACCGCCTCGCGCGCCCGCCCGCTGGCGAGCAATCTGGCGCGCAGCACGCCGGGCAAAACGCCGCTGCTCAGCGGCGGCGTCAGCAGCACGCCATCGCGCTCGACGAAAACATTGCTGCGCGCGCCTTCGGCGACCTCGCCGCGTTGGTTGAGGAAGACCACGTCGAACACGTCCGCCGGCAAGCCGGCCAACGCCGCGTCGTACACGGCGCGCGCGGTTGTCTTGTGGCGGCGCAGCGGGTCGTCGGCGTCGATCGCCGTGCCAGCTAGCCAGACGCCCAGCGTCTGCGGCGGCGTGGCAGCCAGCGGGAAGGACTGCACCTCGATCTTCCCCGTCTTGTCCAGCATCAGCCTGACGCGCCAGGTGCCGGCGGTCGGCTGTTCGGCGAGCGCGCGCAACAGCGCCTGTTCGTCGACCGGGAAGCCGAGCCAGGCGGCGGAACGGCGCAGGCGTTCGTAATGGCCGGCCCACATCGGATAAACGCCGTTCTCCCGGCGCAAGGTCTCGATCAGTTGCAGGCCGGGATCGCAATCGCGCAGGAAGGCGGCTTTCAGACTGCACTCGGCCCATTCGGCGGCAGCCTCCGAATCGGCGACGATGCCGCTGCCGATGCCCAGCCGTCCGCGGCGGTCGGCGTCCAGTTCGAGTGTGCGGATGGCAACATTGAGGCGGCAGTCGCCGTCCGGCGCCAGCCAGCCGAAAGCGCCGGTATAGATGCCGCGCGGCGCCGGCTCCAGTTCGCCGATGATCTGCATGGCGCGGATCTTCGGCGCCCCGGTGATCGAGCCGCAGGGGAACAGCGCCGCCAGGATGTCGCCGAAGCTGCGCCCAGTCACCGTCGCCGAGATTTCCGAGACCATCTGCCGCACACTCGGATAGTCCTCGATCTCGAACAAGCGCTCGACGCGCACGCTGCCGTTGGCGGCGATGCGCCCGAGGTCGTTGCGCAGGAGATCGACGATCATCAGGTTTTCGGCGCGATCCTTGAGCGAATCGCGCAACGCTTCCGGTGGCGCATCCAGCGGCGCCGTCCCTTTCATCGGCCGGGTCAGCAGCCGGTCGCCGCGACGCTCGACGAACAATTCCGGCGACAGGGAGACGATCCCTTGCCGGTCATCGCCGACGAAACCGCCGTAGCGAACCGGCTGCCGCTGGCGCAGGCGGGCGTAGAGGTCGAGCGGCGCACCGAACCAGTCGAATTCGAACGGAAAGGTGAAGTTGACCTGGTAGCAGTCGCCAGCGGCGATCCACTGCTGGATGCGTTGCAGCGCGGCGCGGTAGTCCGCTGCGGCGAGCGCTTCGCGCAATCCGCCGACACCCGCGGCGGCGCCGCTCACCTGGCTAGCCAGCCATTGCTCGGCCGCCTCCGCCGGCAGGTGCTGGCAGTCGCGAAAACGCCAGAAGCGAGCCAGCGGTCTGGCGCCGGGTCGCCAAGCGGGCGACGCCGAGCGCGGTTCGAGCAGATAGCCCAGTTCGTAGTCGAGCGCGACGACGGTCCACGCGGGCTGCGCGGCTATCCGCGCCAGAACGGCATGCAGGTCGTCAATGCTGGCCGCGGCGAAATATTCGAAACAGTCGCTGAAACGCCAAGCGGCGGGTTCGCCCGCAGGCGCCCGCCGATCTTCGAAAAACGCGGCAAATCCGGGGCTTATTTGCGCTTCAGCAGATACTCGAAGACGCCGTCCTCTTCCCGTTTGGCGACCAGTTCGTTACCGGTCTGCCGGGCAAAAGCCGGGAAGTCCTTGAGGGAACCCGGATCGGTGGCGAGAACGCGCAACACCTGACCGGACTCCATTTCGGCCAGGGTCTTCTTGGTGCGCAGGATGGGCAGCGGGCAGTTCAGCCCCTTGACGTCGAGTTCGCGATCAAATTCCATGGTCGTCATATAGTTGGATCAAGCCCGGGATTCTACTCTCAATTGTTCTTTTCCTTCAGTTCCTCAAGCCGCCGCAATTTGAGTTCGCGCAGCCGCGAGTCAATTGCCGACAACTCGTAGAAATCACCGCCCGCCTTCCGCGCCAGCTCAAGCTGCTCGATCGCCCCGGCCGTCTGCCCCTGCAACGCGAAAACCTCGGCCAAGGCCCGATGCTGCGCCCCGAATCGGCCCATGCCGGCATAGCTGGCGGCACGCAGGCGATGCAGACGCAGATCGTCGGGCCGCAACAGCAACTGCTCGTCGGCCAGCTTCAGGGCATCGCCGAAGCGCCGCTGCTCGGACAAGGCGGCGCCGTAACCGTAGATCAGCGCCATGTTGCGGGGATAACGACTGATCGCTGCCCGGTAGAGACGCAGACCATCCTCGCCATGACCGGCCGCGAGCCGCACGTCGGCGGCGAGATGCTCAAGGATCGGCGAAGTCTCGCCCAGCGCACGGGCTGTGTCGACCTCGCGCTGGGCGTCGGCCCAGGCGCGGTTGCGGAAGTGGGCCAGCGCCAGTCCATAACGGGCAGCCGCTTCGCTGGCAAACTTGCGGGCGGTCAGTTGCTCGGAAAACTCCTTCACCGCATCGCTCGGCCTGCCCTGCTGGGCACGCAACCGGGCGCGTACCAGATGGAAGTCGAGACTGTCGGGCACCTGTCGGTAGTTGAGCCCGATCTCCCGGTTCTGCATGTCGGCGAGACGCTCTCCGGTCAGCGGATGGGTGCGCAGATAGGCCACTGCATTGTTCTCGTAGAGCCGGACCGACTGCTGCAGGCGACCGAAAAAGCCGGCCATGCCGCGCTCGTCGAATCCGGCGCGACCCAGCATGTCGAAAGCGATACGGTCGGCTTCGCGCTCGAAATCGCGCGAATAAGCAAGTTGCGCGGAAATGGCACCGGCCTGCGAAGTGGCGATCGCCGCCCCCGCTACCTGGGAATTCGAACGCGCCGCCAGCAAGCCCAGCCCCATCGCCAACATCGAGGCGATGCCAATCCGCTTCGACTGGAAAATCTGCCGGGCAATGTGACGCTGCGTCACGTGCGACAGTTCGTGTGCCAGCACACCGGCAAGCTCCGACTCGCTCTGCGCAGCCAGGATCAGGCCGCTATGGACGCCGATGTAGCCGCCAGGCATGGCAAAGGCGTTGATCGCCGGATCGGTCAGCGCAAAAATCTCGAACCCGAATCCGGGATCAGTACTGACGCCTGCCAGGCGCCCGGCCAACTGATTGAGGTAAGACTCGATGTCGTAGTCATCAAGATAGCTGATCTCGCGTTGACGGATTTCCTGCATGATCTGCAGGCCGATACGCTTTTCCAGGGAGACCGGCAGTTCCTCGCTGGCGACTTCGCCCAGTTCAGGCAGATTTTGCGCGACCGCTGGCGGTGCCGCCAGCAGGGCAGCCAGGAGAAAGGCAAGAGGGCGGCGCAACGAAAACATGGTGCTATGATAGCGCAGCCTTCTTTCCGCCCTGATCGGCGCTTGGTAACCAAACGTAATCCACCGTGAGCGATTCCCCCCTGACCCATTTTGACAGCGCCGGCCAGGCCCACATGGTCGATGTCGGCGCCAAGGCGGAAAGCGCCCGCCGCGCCCGCGCCGCCGGCAGCATCAGCATGCAACCGGAAACCCTGGCCCTGGTCCGCGATGGCTCGGCCAAGAAAGGCGATGTCCTGGGCGTCGCCCGCATCGCCGCCATCCAGGCCGCCAAACGCACTGGCGAACTGATCCCGCTCTGCCATCCGGTCGCATTGACCCGGGTCAGCGTCGAATTCACCATCGATATCGCTGCCTCCGCCGTGCATTGCGAAGTCACTGCTGAATGCACCGGCCGCACCGGCGTCGAAATGGAAGCACTGACTGCGGCCAGCATCGGCCTGCTGACCATCTACGACATGTGCAAGGCCGTCGATCGCGGCATGCGCATCGATCATGTCCGTCTGGTGGAAAAAATGGGCGGCAAGTCCGGACACTGGCAAGCTCCCTGAGCACGGCCATGAAAAACCCCTCGGAACTGCGCCGGAAATTTCTGCGCGACGGAATTCGCAGTAGCCTTCTTCTGTCCTTGCTCGGGAGTGGGCTGCTGCGACCGGGGCGCGTCCTCGCCAGCGAATGGAAGTCCCGCGCTTTCACCGCCCGCAGCACGGCAGAAGCCCTGCAACAGCTAGGTGTCAGCAATACTACGGAAAGCCGCGACATCGTCATCAACGCCCCCGAGATAGCCGAGAACGGCGCCAAAGTCGACGTCGAGATCACCAGCAACCTGCCCGGCGCGCGCAGCCTGCTGCTATTGGCAGACCGGAATCCGATGCCACTTTGCGCGGAAATCAGCTTCTCCGGCAACGCCCTGCCCTATGCCAAGCTGCAGATCAAACTGGCGGAAAGCACGCAGCTTAGGGCACTGGTCCGAACCAGCGACGGCAGGACGCACGTCGCCATCCGGGAAGTCAAAGTCACGCTTGGCGGATGCGGTGGTTGAAATGAGTGCAGAAATCAAGATTCGCGCACAACTTCAGGGCGACGTCGCCACCATCCGCATCCTGATGCAGCACCCGATGGAAAGCGGACAACGCCATGACGAAGCGGGCAGGACGATTCCCGCGCACTTCATCCAGAGTTTCACTGTTCAACTGAATAAACAGCGCCTGATCGACGGTCAGCTAAACACGTCGATCGCCACCAACCCGTTGTTTACATTCAAGACCCGCAACATCAAGGCGGGTGATCGCCTGGCGGTACACTGGACCGACAACACGGGCAAGGAAAAGCACGACGAAATCGACGTCGGCTGACGCGACAACGACAGGAAAATAAAAAACCGCCTGGATATCAGGCGGCTGCTTCGCGATCGAGACGCTTCAGGCGCGCTGGATGTTGGAAGCCTGCTTGCCCTTCGGGCCTTGCACGACCTCAAAGGAAACCTTTTCGCCTTCCTTCAGGGTCTTGAAGCCATTCATGTTAATGGCGGAAAAATGGGCGAAGAGATCTTCGCTGCCATCATCGGGCGTAATGAAGCCGAAGCCCTTGGAATCATTGAACCACTTGACAGTACCGATTGCCATGTCTGCTACATCCCTACAAAAAGCCTGAAAATTTCCGGGTCTCCCCGTCTCCCTGTTTGAGCTCAACAACCTGGCACACTTGGCAGCCGTAAGACGGTTTGAATCCAAACAGCGATTTTTTACGCCGTTTGAATTTTTCCGTCAACATTTTTCCATACCGCAGTGCAACAATCGAGCAGGCAGGAAAATTGCATGCAACGTCTTCGAAGATGTCGTGATCTCGCGCCCCGGGATGTTGCAGATTGGAGCGGACTGTATAGAATCGAGCGCATGGCCACCAAAATTCAGGAAGGCGGTCAGCTTGCTGCACTGCGCAGTGAGCTGCAACCGCCACGGATGTACAAGGTAGTGTTGCTGAACGACGACTACACGCCGATGGAGTTCGTCATTGAAGTTCTGCAACGTTTTTTTTCGTTGGACACTGAACAAGCGACGCGAATCATGCTCAAAGTTCACAACGAAGGTCGCGGTACCTGCGGGGTATTCCCGCGTGACATCGCGGCCACCAAGGTTGATCAGGTGAGCAAGCATGCTCGCCAGCATCAACACCCGCTCGCCTGTATCATGGAGGAAAACTGATGATTGCCCAGGAACTCGAAGTCAGCCTGCACATGGCCTTTGTCGAGGCGCGCCAGAAGCGCCACGAGTTCATCACCGTCGAACACCTCCTGCTCGCCCTGATCGACAACCCATCGGCAGCCGACGCCTTGCGTTCGTGCGGAGCAAAACCTGATGCACTGCGCAAGGATCTAACGAACTTCATCAACGAACACACACCAGTGGTCGGTGGCGAGGAAGATATAGACACCCAACCGACGCTCGGTTTCCAACGCGTGATTCAGCGCGCCATTCTGCACGTGCAGTCATCCGGCAAGAAGGAGGTCAACGGCGCCAACGTGCTGGTCGCGATCTACGGCGAGAAGGATTCGCACGCGGTGTATTTCCTGCAAAAGCAGGGGGTTACCCGGCTCGACGTGGTCAACTACATTTCCCACGGTATCAGCAAGGTGCCGCAGCAGAAAGCCGCACCGGAAGGCGAGGTTGAAACCGAGGGCGAAAAAGCCGATGCCGGCCCGCTTGAGCAATACACCATCAACCTCAACGCGCTCGCCCTGCAAGGCAAGATCGACCCGCTGATCGGTCGCGACAAGGAACTGGAGCGCGTCGTCCAGACGCTCTGCCGGCGGCGCAAGAATAACCCGCTGCTGGTTGGCGAAGCCGGTGTCGGCAAGACGGCGATCGCCGAGGGCCTGGCGCGCAAGGTGGTCGAAGGCGAGGTGCCGGAGATTCTCGCGCACGCCAATGTTTACGCGCTGGACATGGGCGCCCTGCTGGCCGGGACCAAGTACCGGGGCGATTTCGAACAGCGCCTGAAGGCGGTGCTGAAGTCGCTGCAGGACAACCCGAACGCGATCCTCTTCATCGACGAAATCCATACCCTGATCGGTGCCGGCTCCGCCTCGGGCGGTACGCTCGACGCCTCCAACCTGCTCAAGCCGGCGCTCTCGTCCGGCCAGTTGAAGTGCATCGGCGCCACGACCTATACCGAGTTCCGCGGTATCTTCGAGAAGGACAGCGCCCTGTCGCGGCGTTTCCAGAAGATCGACGTCAATGAGCCCTCGGTGGCCGAGACGATCGACATCCTGAAGGGCCTGAAGGCCCGCTTCGAGGCGCACCACGGCATCAAGTACTCGGCCACCGCGCTGACCTCGGCGGTCGAACTGTCGGCCCGCTACATCACCGACCGTCACCTGCCGGACAAGGCGATCGACGTCATCGACGAGGCCGGCGCAGCGCAACGCATCCTGCCCAAGTCGAAGCAGAAGAAGACGATCGGCAAGACCGACATCGAGGAAATCGTCGCCAAGATTGCCCGCATCCCGTCGCAGCACGTCTCGATGGACGACCGCAGCGCGCTGAAGAACCTCGACCGCGACCTGAAGAACGTCGTCTTCGGCCAGGACAAGGCGATCGACGCGCTGGCGCAGGCGATCAAGATGACCCGCTCCGGCCTCGGCAATCCGGGCAAGCCGATCGGTTCCTTCCTCTTTTCCGGCCCGACCGGCGTCGGCAAGACCGAAGTCGCCCGCCAGCTCGCCTACTGCTTGGGCATCGAGCTGGTCCGCTTCGACATGTCGGAATACATGGAACGCCATGCCGTCTCGCGGCTGATCGGCGCTCCTCCCGGCTACGTCGGTTTCGACCAGGGCGGCCTGCTGACCGAAGCAGTGACCAAGAAGCCGTACAGCGTACTGCTGCTCGACGAAATCGAGAAGGCGCACCCGGACATCTTCAACATCCTGCTGCAGGTCATGGACCACGGCACGCTGACCGACAACAACGGCCGCAAGGCGGATTTCCGCAACGTCGTCATCATCATGACGACCAATGCCGGCGCCGCCGACCTGCAGAAGGCGTCGATGGGCTTCACCGCGAGCAAGGAAGCCGGCGACGAGATGGCGGAAATCAAGCGCCTGTTCACGCCTGAATTCCGCAACCGGCTGGACGCGACGATCTCCTTCCGCGCACTCGATCACGCGATCATCCTGCGCGTCGTCGACAAGTTCCTGATGCAACTGGAAGAGCAGTTGCATGAGAAGAAGGTCGAGGCGCACTTCAGCGATGCGGTCAAGGAAATGCTCGCCGACAAGGGTTTCGATCCGCTGATGGGCGCCCGCCCGATGTCCCGCCTGATCCAGGACACGATCCGCTCGGCGCTCGCCGACGAACTGCTGTTCGGCCGCCTGGCCAACGGCGGCAAGGTCAACGTGGATATCGACACGGACGGCAAGATCAAGCTCGATTTCGAGGAAGAAAAAGCCGAAGCGGTCGCCTGACGATTGCGCCGCCCCCTGAAAGCCGTGCAAGATTGCACGGCTTTTTCTATTTCGGAGACCCCAACATGAGCTTCAAGACCCCCGACCTTTGCGACCAATACGAGGCCGAACTAGGCAAGACCGTCCGCGTCGTCGCCCCGATGTTCCAGCGCTACGGCGCACGCCCGGCGTTTTGCGGCGAGATCGTCACGCTGAAGATTTTCGAGGACAACACCCTGGTTCGTGAAATTTTCAACGAACCGGGCTCGGGCAAGGTGCTGGTCATCGACGGCGGTGGCTCGCTGCGTTGCGCACTGGTCGGCGACCAGTTGGCGATCCTCGCCCAGAAGAACGGCTGGGAGGGCGTCGTCGTCTACGGCTGCATCCGCGACTCCGGTGATATCAACGGCATCGACATCGGCGTTCGCGCGCTCAACACCCATCCGCAGAAGACGGTCAAGAAGGGGGTTGGCGACCGTAATCTGGCCGTCACCTTCGGCGGCGTCACCTTCCATCCGGGCGAATGGCTGTACGCCGACGAGGACGGCGTCCTGGTCGCCGCCCGGCCGCTGCTCTGAACCTCCTCTCCCGACTCGCCGCCGGCCTGCTCGCGCTGACCGCGTTGCCGGCCGTCGCCGAGTTCGATGAAAACCTCGTCTTCAAGTACTACGACAGCACGCATCGACCGGGCATGACCCTGCTCGCCGCGATCAACGCGGCAACGCCGATCCGTCAGGATGGCGCAGTTTTCCATGGTTACACGGCATGGCGCGCGAACTGGCATTACCGCTGGTGGAAGGAAGCCGACGGGCGCTGCCGCATCACCGGCAACCGGACCCGGCTGGCGGCGGAAATCACGCTACCGCGCCTGACTACTGCCGCCCCGGCGATCCGGCAACGCTTCGACAGTTACCTGGCGGCGCTGAAAAACCACGAAATGGAACACGTCCGCATCGCCCGCGATTACGCGCAGCGGATCGACCGCGGCATCCTCGGGCTGCCGGCGATGCGCACCTGCCAGCAATTGGAGGGCGCCGCCAATGATCTTGCCGAACGCCTGCTGCAGGAGGCAAAGGACGCCGAACGCGAGATGGACCGTCGGACCCGACACGGCGCCAGCCAGGGGGCCAGCCTGCTCGATCACTGAGACAGGCAGGCCCGCATCGAGCGCAATCAGGTCTCGAGCAGCACTGCGCTGTCGCAGCCGACCCGCACCCCACCCCAGTGACGGCCGCCGACCAGAATCGGCAGGTTGATCTCGGAGAGGATTTCCCCGGTGTCGCGCGCATAGGTCTGAACCAGCAACGGCAAGGTGTTTTTTGCCCCGCGCTGGCCGGTCACGTCGTCCCAGATGCGACGGGTGCGGTTGCCGACCAGATCGTTCTGATAGTTGCCGGTCAGCGGCTGCGAATACTTGCGGTTATGGATCGCCCCGTAACCGCGCGCATCGACGATCAGCGCGTAGACGCCGCCACGCAGGCTGCCCAATGCCTGCTCGAACAGTGGCTGCATCTGTTGTTCGAAAGCGGCGCAATAACTCACCAGGTACTTCTGTGGATTGGTCTCCGGCTGCGGCCGGTAATCCTGATCCCAGACATTGACGCCGGACGCGGCCAACTGGGTCAGCTTCTCCTGGACCTGGTCGCGGAACAGGCGCGCCTGGTCCACGTTGAAATCGAAGGCGCCACGGCCGATCTTGAAGCGCGACACCAGTTCCTGAACACTCTCGGTCGCCTTGCTCAACATCTGCGAGGTCTGTTCCGAATCCTTCATGCTGCCGACCACTTCGACCGACAGGTCATGCACCTGACGGACCGAGTCATGGACCAGGGAATTGGTCGCCGACAACTCCTCCATCGCCGCCGCAATCTGCGTCAACTGGTCGCCGGTGCGCTCGAAATTGCCGACCATCTGCCGGAAATCGCCGGACGAACGTTCGACCACTTCGCGCGCCTGACGGATGTCGCCGTTGATCACCTCGTTCTCGCGCTGGGTATCCCGAACCAGATCGATCATGCCGCCGATGTTGCTGGAAATTTCCTCGGTCGCCTTGTTCACGCGCTCCGCCAGCTTGCGCACCTCGTCGGCGACCACGGCGAACCCTCGTCCCATCTCGCCAGCGCGCGCCGCCTCGATCGCCGCATTGAGCGCCAGCAGGTTGGTTTGGTCGGCAATCTCCTTGATCAACCCGGCAATCTGCCGGATGCTGTCGGAACGTTCGGCAAGATGGCCGACGGTATTGTTGAAATTATTGAGCTGATCGCTGACTCCCTGTACCTTGGCGACGATTTCCTGCATTTCCGCGAGCGAATGGCGGGCGGTCGCCAGGTTGCTGTCGGTCGAATGTGAAATCAGATCGGCCGAACTGGACACTTCCTGAATCGCCTGCACCGCCTCGCTGCTCGCCCCGAACACCGAATTGGCGATCTCCCCCTGCTGGTTGGCGCGCTCGGCGGTAGACGCCACCGAGCGTTTCACCACCACCGCCTCGCGAGCGATGTTGACGCTCATCTTGCGCACCTCGCTGATGATTTCGCGCATCTTGTCGGCAAAGCGGTTGTAAGCCTCGGCCAACGTGCGCAATTCATCATGCGTGATGGTCGGCAGATTGCGCGAGAAATCCCCCTCGCCGCGCGCGATCTCGTCGAAGATCTGGGCAATCATGCGCACCGGGCGCAGGATCAGGTAACGGATGTAGAGAATCTGCAGCAGATTCCAGCTCAAGGCGACGACCGTCAGCGTGATCATCAGGAACAGGCCATGATCGAGGCCGTCGGCGATGCGCTGTATCGCATCCGCAGAAACCCCGGACGCCTTCAAGGTCTCGGCAACTGTCCGCTGCTGGTCGAAGTAGATCGCCAGATAGCCAAGATCGATGAAAAAGAGCAGCAGGAAACTCATCAACTTCTTGGTCAGAGAATTCCAGAAGGTGCGCTCGTTCCAGTCGTAGAGGCGTTTAAAAAATTCCATGTGCAACCATATTTAGTAAATTTGATGAATTCAACGCCTATTTCCCTTTGCAGTCAAGCCACAATGTTGAGCCGCCCGCGCGAACACCCCAGCCCCGATTTGCTGCAGCGCATTTCACCGGCGCGAATGGCGTTTCGCATTGCAAAAAAACGACGCGTAATATGTTGTTTTATAGACTAAATTTATTATCTTATGTCTTATATAAGACCATTGCTGCCATGCACGAATTTCTCTATACTTCTCCCATCGCCCGACAGTTTTCGTCCCGGCGCAACAACCCGATTTCCCAACCCAACTACTGAGGAACAGACATGAGCACTCGCGAACAGCAAATCGCCGCCCTGGAAAAGGACTGGGCTGAAAATCCCCGTTGGAAGGGCGTCAAGCGCGGCTACTCCGCTGCCGACGTGGTCCGTCTGCGTGGCTCCCTGCCGATCGAATACACGCTCGCCAAGCGCGGCGCCGAAAATCTGTGGGCCAAGGTCAACGGCGGCGCCAAGAAGGGCTACGTCAATGCCTTCGGCGCCATCTCCGCCGGCCAAGCCATGCAACAGGCCAAGGCTGGCCTGGAAGCCGTCTATCTGTCCGGCTGGCAGGTTGCCGCCGACGGCAACACCTCCGAAACCATGTACCCGGACCAGTCGCTGTACGCCTACGACTCCGTGCCGACCATGGTTCGCCGCATCAACAACACCTTCAAGCGCGCTGACGAAATCCAGTGGTCGCGTGGCATCAATCCGGGCGACGAAGGTTTCATCGACTACTTCCTGCCGATCGTTGCCGACGCGGAAGCCGGTTTCGGTGGCGTGCTGAACGCCTTCGAACTGATGAAGAACATGATCGCCTCCGGTGCCGCCGGCGTGCACTTCGAAGACCAGCTAGCTGCCGCCAAGAAGTGCGGCCACATGGGTGGCAAGGTCCTGGTGCCGACCCGCGAAGCCGTCGAAAAGCTGATCTCCGCTCGTTTCGCCGCCGACGTCATGGGCGTGTCCACGCTGATCCTGGCCCGTACCGATGCCGAAGCCGCCAACCTGCTGACCTCCGATTACGACGAGAACGACAAGCCTTTCCTGACCGGCGAACGCACCCAGGAAGGTTTCTACCGCGTCAAGAACGGCCTGGAGCAATCGATCTCCCGCGGTGTTGCCTACGCCCCGTACGCCGACCTCGTCTGGTGCGAAACCGGCGTGCCTGACCTCGGCTTCGCCCGCGAATTCGCACAAGCCGTGCAAGCCGCCTGCCCGGGCAAGCTGCTCGCCTACAACTGCTCGCCGTCCTTCAACTGGAAGAAGAACCTCGACGATGCGACCATCGCCAAGTTCCAGCAAGGCCTGTCCGATCTGGGCTACAAGTACCAGTTCATCACCCTGGCCGGCATCCACATCAACTGGTACAACACCTTCAAGTTCGCCAAGGCCTACGCTGGCGGCGAAGGCATGAAGCACTACGTCGAGATGGTTCAGGAGCCGGAATTCGCTGCTCGCGAACAGGGCTACACCTTCGTTTCGCACCAGCAGGAAGTTGGTACCGGCTACTTCGACGACGTCACCACCGTGATCCAGGGCGGCTCGTCCTCGGTCAAGGCACTGACCGGCTCGACCGAAGAAGAACAGTTCCACTAAGAGGCACAGCCGCACCATCCCGCGGCAGCAAAGGCCGGCTCCCACAAGGGGCCGGCCTTTTTCATTGGCCGTCGGAACGAGCGCTTGCTATGCTGTTCGCCGAGCATCCTTGACCGGAAACATGAAAATGAAACCTCGCCATCTGGCCTTTCTGCTGCTGTTTTCCGCCACCGCCCAGGCCGAGGAAATCGGCTGCGTCACCACCGCCTGGAAACTGATTGGCGCCAACCACCGGGTCTGCGTCTATGCCTTCGACGACCCGAAGATTCCCGGCGTCACCTGCCATGTCAGCCAGGCCAAGACGGGCGGCATCAAGGGCAGCCTGGGGCTGGCCGAAGATCCGTCGCAATTCTCCATCGCCTGCCGCCAGGTCGGCCCGGTCACCCTGCCCGCCGGCCTGCCCGAGAGCGAAATCGTCTTCAGCGAGAACACCTCGCTGCTCTTCAAGGAAACCGCCATCCATCGCAGCTACGACGCGAAGCGCAAGGTGCTCATCTACCTGGCGATCAGCCGGCGCCTGATCGAAGGGGCACCGGCCAACGCGATATCGACGGTCCCGGTGATGCCCTGGGGCGGGCGCCCAGCCAGCGACTGAGCGATAGCTTTCGCAGCGTTTTTCCGGCGCCGCTTCCTTACGCTTGCCAAAGATCGGCAGTACCTGCTCAACCAGACCACCCAACGGAGAAGACCACCGATGAATCGTCGCCAATTGATCCGCCATCTCGCCACGCTTGCGGTGTGCGAGCGCTTTTCCTTCGCCAGCCGCGCCTGGGCCGCCGGCAAGGCGCTGCCGCCGCCCGGTCTGCACGAGTTCAGCGGCGAGGTCACGGTCAACGGCCAGCCGGCCCGCCCGCGCATGACGATCGGTGCCGGCGACCGTATCGTCACGGGCGCCGATGCCCAGGCGATCTACATCATCGGCAGCGACGCCTATCTGCAGCGGGCGGACTCCGCCGTCCAGGTCATCGAGGACAACGCCACCCGGCGCGTCCTGCGCATCTTGCAAGGCAAGCTGATGGGCGTTTTCGGCAAGGGCGAAAAATCGCTGCAGACGCCGACCGCGACCATCGGCATCCGCGGCACCGCCTGCTACATCGAGGCGAGCCCGGCGCAGGTCTATTTCTGCCTGTGCTACGGCCAGGCCGAAATTCGCGCCCCCGGCGAAACGGCAATCCTCGAGACAATCGCCACCACCTACCACGACCACCCGCTCTACCTCAACGCCGACCGCCAGCGGATGATGGCGCCGGCCCGCGTGATCAACCACACGGACGCCGAACTGATCCTGCTGGAAAGCCTGGTCGGCCGCATTCCGCCTTTTGTCGGCATGGCCTACCACCGTTACTGAGCGCGCCCCCTTACCAGCGCCAGGCCCCGGTCGTACAATGGAGACGGACACAACGACACAAACAAGGAGAGCATCATGTTTCCCGAATACCGTGACCTGATCACCCAACTGAAGACCACGGACCGTCACTTCCTCAACCTCTTCGATCAGCACAACGAACTGGACCAGAAGATCAAGAACATGGAAAGCCACATCGAACCGGCCGGTCCGGTCGAAATCGAGACGCTGAAGAAGGAAAAGCTGGCGCTCAAGGACGAACTTTACGGGCTGCTGCGCAAGGCCAGCGTCGCCTGATTCAGCAATGCGGGCCAGCCCATCGTCAAAGCGGGACCGTCACCGGACGGCCCCGCTTTTTTCCAGCCTGATGCCGCTCGCATGTAGCCAGAACCTGACGTCATGAAATCACTGCGCGCGCGCATCAGCGAGAACATCCTCGCCCCCTCGCAACTGAGCAGCAAGCAACTGCTCGACATGCTGACCCCGGCCGGCCGCAGCAACGAGTTGCGCCGCCACGCGTCTTCGGTGATTGTCGCCCGCGTGCAACTGATCGCCGGGCTGTTCGCCATCCTGATCCCGTTCTTCGCAATCATCGACCTCGCCGTCTTCGATCTCGAGACCGCCGCCAAGCTGATCGGCCTGCGCCTCGCCTCCACCGCCATCTTCGCCGCCCTCGCCTGGCCGCGCGAAACCTCGCTGACCCGGCCCTACGCCCAGGCGCTGGCGGCGCTGCTGATCCTGTTGCTGGTTCCCTCGCTGTTCCACCTGCTGTCGGCGGAAATGCTCGCCCAGGCGAGCCAGACCAACGCCCAGAAGCTGGTCGCCCAGCTCTACGCCTACCTGCCGACCATCGTCCTCGGCGGACTCGCCATTTTCCCGCTGACCGCGCTCGAAGCCCTGCTCTTCGCCCTGCCGGTGATCGGCATGGGTTTGCTCGGCCAGATCCTCGGCGGCACCGCGCCCGACCTCGCGCATTACGGCGGCGCCCTGTGGTTCATGCTGATGATGCTGGGCGTCGCCATGTTCTCCGGCATGAGCCAGTGCCACTACATGGCGACGCTCGTCGTGCGCGCCATGCACGACCCGCTGACCGGCGCCTATACGCGACGCTCCGGCGAGGATGCGCTGAAACTGCTGTTCCGGCTCAACCACATGGCCGGCAAGCCATTGACCCTGGCCTTCGTCGACCTCGACCGTTTCAAGGAAATCAACGACCTGTTCGGCCACGAAGCCGGCGACCAATGCCTCTGCCTGTTCGCCGACAACCTGCGCGCCGGACTGCGCCGCAGCGACCTCTTGATTCGCTGGGGCGGCGAGGAGTTCGTCGCCGTCCTGCCCGACACGCCGCTCGACAAGGTGCCGCTGCTCTTGTTGCGCCTGCGCCAGCAGGGCCTGGGACAACGCCCGGACGGCCGGCAGATGACGGCTTCTTTCGGCATCGCCTGCAGCGACGAGGACGGCATCGGTGCCTGCGAGACGCTGATCTGGCGCGCCGACCGACGCATGTACGAGGCCAAGCGCCAGGGCCGCGATGCCGTCGTCTGGCCGGACGGTAGCTGTCAGTCGCTCAAGCCGACGGACGCGACCACATCCATAACAGGATGAGGGCGCCGCAACCGGCCGGCAGATAGCGCCAATCGCCGGGCAGTCCGAACCAGCCGACGCCGGCGCTGATACCAAGCAACAAGGTCGCCAGCCGCTTGGCCGGCAGCGGAATCGCCCCCCGTTCGCGCCAGGCGAGAATCGCCGGGCCGACCCGCGGATCGGCCAGCAGCCGCGCCTCCCATTCCGGGTGCGAACGCGCGAAGAAGAAAGCGGCGAGGATCAGGAAAGGCGTCGTCGGCAGCAGCGGCAGGACGACGCCGATCATCCCGAGCAGCACCGACAGCACGCCGAGCGCGCGATAGAGCGGCTGGCGCATGGTCAGCGCAGCTCCCAGTAACTCGGCCGGCTGTAGTTTTCCTTGAGCAGGTCAATGAACAGCCGGACCCGCAACGGTAGATGACGGCGCTGCGGAAACACCGCGTAGATGCCCATCGGCGGCGCCTGCCAGGCGTCGAGCACCGAGGTCAGGCGGCCTTCCTTGAGGTCGCGGCCGACCTCCCACAGCGAGCGCCAGGCCAGGCCACGGCCGGCCAGCGCCCATTCGTGCAACACGGCGCCGTCGTTGCACTCGAAATCGCCGGTCACCTTCAAGGTGTCGATGTTGCCGTCGGCCGGATCGCGGAACACCCAGCCGCGCTGCTGGCCGAGCGACAGGCAGTTGTGGCCGGCGAGATCGTCCGGCGAACGCGGCACGCCGTGCTCGACCAGATAGGCAGGGCTGGCCACCACCATGCGCCGCATTTCACCCAGGCGGACGCTGACCAGGCTGGAATCGGTCAGTTCGCCGATGCGGATGGCGCAGTCGATGTTCTCGTTGATCAGGTCGACCAGACGGTCGGAGAGGTTGAGATTGACGCGTACTTCCGGGTTGGCGCGCATGAAGTCGCCGACCAGCGGCGCCACGTGCTGGCGGCCGAAACCAGCCGGCGCCGAGACTTTCAGGTAACCGCTCGCCTGCACGCCACCCAGCGACACCGCCGCCTCGGCGTTGGCGAGATCGGTCAGCACCTTCTGGCAGTCCTCCAGGAAAGCCTGCCCCTCGAAGGTCAGCGTCAGCTTGCGCGTGGTGCGGATCAGCAGCTTGACGCCGAGCCGCGCTTCCAGCGCATCGAGCCGGCGGCCGATGATGGCCGGCGTCACCCCTTCGGCACGGGCGGCGGCGGACAGGCTGCCGCGCGTCGCGACGTTTACAAATGCCGAAATCTGCTTGAAAGTATCCATTTGATTATTTACTTTTGGTAAAAGAATAACCGCTTCTTTTGCCGCTTATCTTATCTTATTGGTAGCAATAAACTCCATGTCCATGATCACGCCGGAAACCTCCTCCTCGCCCAAAGCCATCGCCTTCGACGCCTACGCGACCTTGTTCGACGTCTATTGCATGGAAGCGCTGGCCGAAGAGTACTTCCCCTGCCAGGGCAAGGCACTGACCCTGTTGTGGCGGGCCAAGCAGGTCGAATACACGCGCATCCGGACGATGAGCGGCCAGTTCAAGACCTTCTGGGAAGTCACCCGCGACGCGCTGATCTTCGCCGCCCGCGCGCTGGAACTGCCGATGAACGACAGCCAGCGCCAGCACCTGATGAACCAGTACGCCTGCCTGCGCCCCTTCCCGGAAAACCTGGCGACGCTGGAAGCACTGAAAGCGATGGGTTACCCGCTCGCCATCCTGTCCAACGGCACTTATTCGATGCTCGACATCGCCGTCAAGTACAACGACATGAACCACCTGTTCGCGCACATTCTTTCTGCCGACAGCGTGCATAAATTCAAGACCGCCCCCGAGGTGTACCAACTCGCCGTCGACGCCTTCCAGTTGCCGAAGGAGGAAATCCTCTTCGTCTCGGCCAATGCCTGGGATGCCTGCGCCGCGACCTGGTTCGGCTTCACCACCTTCTGGGTCAATCGGACCAACCAGCCGGCCGACGTCCTCGACGTCACGCCGCACGGCAGCGGCCGCGAACTGAGCGATGTCCTCGCCTGGGTCGGCGGCCTGCATAGCTGAATTTCCTTCTCAACTTCAACCATCCAACAGGAGAGACCATGGCCATTACCCTGCCCGCCGGCGTGCAAATCACCGCCCCGATCCAGCCCGAATGGGAATTCATCCTCAGCACCGAGGCGCTCGAATTCGTCGCCAAGCTGCACCGCGCCTTCGAAGCCCGTCGCCAGGAACTCCTGAAGGCCCGCGTCGACCGCCAGGCGCGCATCGACGCCGGCGAAATGCCGGACTTCCTGCCGGAGACCGCGCACATCCGCAACGGCGACTGGAAGGTCGCCCCGGTGCCGGCCGCGCTGCAATGCCGCCGCGTCGAAATCACCGGCCCGGTCGAGGCCAAGATGATCATCAACGCCTTCAACTCCGGCGCTGACTCCTACATGACCGACTTCGAGGATTCCAACAGCCCGAACTGGGAAAACCAGATCCAGGGCCAGGTGAATCTGTACAAGGCGATCCGCCGCGAACTGTCGTTCAAGAACGAGAACGGCAAGGAATACAAGCTCAACGACAAGATCGCCACCCTGCAGATCCGTCCGCGCGGCTGGCACCTCGACGAAAAGCACGTGCTGGTCGATGGCCAGCGCGTCTCCGGCGGCCTCTTCGACTTCGGTCTGGTCTTCTTCCACAACGCCAAGGAGCAGATCGCTCGCGGCGCCGGCCCCTTCTACTACCTGCCGAAGATGGAAAGCCACCTCGAAGCCCGCCTGTGGAACGACGCCTTCGTCATGGCCCAGGACCACGTCGGCCTGCCGCAAGGCACGATCAAGGCCACCGTGCTGGTCGAAACCATCCTCGCCACCTTCGAGATGGAAGAAATCCTGTACGAACTGCGCGAGCACTCCGCCGGCCTCAACGCCGGGCGCTGGGACTACATCTTCTCCTGCATCAAGAAGTTCAAGAAGAACAAGGACTTCTGCCTCGCCCAGCGCGGCGCCATCACGATGGAAGTGCCCTTCATGCGCGGCTACGCCCTGGCCCTGGTGCAGGCCTGCCACAAGCGCGGCGCCCCGGCGATGGGCGGCATGTCGGCGCTGATCCCGATCAAGAACGACCCGGTGGCCAACGAAAAGGCCCTGGCCGGCATCCGTCACGACAAGACCCGCGACGCCAACGACGGCTTCGACGGCGGCTGGGTAGCCCACCCGGGCCTGGTGCCGATCGCCATGGAAGAGTTCGTCAAGGTGCTCGGCGACAAGCCGAACCAGTTCGAGAAGCAGGTTGAAGGCAAGTTCGGCCCCGAACAGTGGCTCGACTTCCGCCCGACCACCCCGATCACCGAAGCCGGCCTGCGCAACAACATCAACGTCGGCATCCACTATCTGGGTAGCTGGCTGGCCGGCAACGGCTGCGTGCCCATCCACAACCTGATGGAAGACGCCGCCACCGCCGAAATCTCCCGCTCGCAAGTCTGGCAGTGGGTGGTTTCGCCGAAGGGCATCCTCGACGACGGCCGCAAAATTTCTGTGGAACTTGTTCGCCCGATGATTGTCGAAGAACTCGCCAAGGTAAAAGCCACCGTCACCGCCCAAGGCGAAGACACGGCCACCTACGACCAGGCCGCCGAAATCTTCGACAAGATGTCGCTGACCCCGGAATACCCGGAGTTCCTGACCTTGCCGCTGTACGAGGCGATGGCCTAAGCACTACCCGGAAAAGAGGTGCATAGACACCCAACTCCGACAGAGAAAGAAGAAGCGCCGGGGAAACCCGGCGTTTTTTTTCGATAACAACTTCTGCGGTCATCCACCAGCGAAACGAAAAGGGCAAACCCCACCAATTCTAGTTTTTCTATATCGGGCGGCGAACTTGGACCGCCATCGATGTAGGAGTCGTTGTGCCAAGGCAGCCGCTCGACAAAGTCGGCAGGAACATGCTCTTGCCAACCGACAGGAGTTCGAGTTCTTGTTTTTGTGTGATGCCCTGCGTTACGTGTCATCTCTCGGAAACCAACGGCGAATAGCTTCCAAAAGGGAATTCAAAGCGGAATCCGTACAGCGTTTCACAGAAACCTGTGCCGCCAGACTCTGATAAATGGCCGAGGATCGCTGCTTCCTCGCCTGCTTCAGTGTCTGCTCCACCGCCTCCTTGGGCTGATGCGGTTTGGGTTCTCCGGTATTCCAGAATCCAAGGCCTTCCAATTCAGCCCGCAATTGTTGAAAGCTCCCGGTGTATCCCAGATGCGTACAGACGTGCGGGCTATCCTGCCAGATCCAATTCTCCAATTCCGGGACGATCACCACCGCGCAGCCGGAATCCCCCTCCCAACCTGCATCGCTGATGTGCTCTTGCACCCTCTGCAAAATCGCCTCGTATCCAGGCGAGCCCTCCCAGGCCGCATCTACGATGACGACAGCGTGCCTATGGGTATGCACAAAAGGTTGCAACAGGGCATTGGCCCGCGTGTACAAACCGGGATCGTTCTGCCCATGGGCAACAAACAAATCCTGCTTGGGATCGAAAACGAAGGGGGCACAACCCAAGGCCAGATGAAAATCCGGTTTTGAGAGGAAGCCTTTCAGCACGCCTTCCATGTTCTTGTCTGCGACCAGAAAAAGGCAATCCCTCATTCCAGCACCCCGGTTGCGAAAAGATCGCCCAAGTTCAGCGCCGATTGCCAGTCTCTCAATCTGGGGTGTTGGTTTCCTCTAACGATATCAACCGACCCCTCCGCTGTCTTGCCAAAACAGAGTACCTGTTGTGCTTTCATCTGACTAAGAACCACCGGCGAGTGCGTTGCACACAGGACTTGTGAGTCATAGATCGACGACAGCGATTGCATGACCGTCTCAATCGCTTTAGGGTGAATTCCGTTCTCCGGCTCTTCGATCAAAATCAACTTTGGCGCCTTGGGCGCATATGCCAAAAGAGTCAACGCGAGCAAGCGCAAAGTCCCGTCTGATAGCACCCAGGATGGCGCGGTCAAGCCGTTCTTGTAACGCAACTCCAGATAGCGGGATCGATCCTCTGGTTTCTCTTTGGTTGCAACATCCTCGAGATCTTCCAATGTCGATGCCAGATGTTGAACCCACTCTTTTTTTCTTCCAGCATTGTCACTTTTCTCGAGTTCCTGCACGATCCAGGGAAGATTGGAACCGTCCGGCAAAAAATCGCTGGGAGATCCGGCGGGTGCAGGAAGGCGCATTTTTTCGGCATTCAGCATCAAACGGTGGACGCCTTCCATCAACACGCGCTTGGTCCAGGTCGCAGCCGGAAACTTCAGTTCGTCCTCGGGAAGATTGGCTAATGCGCTTTTGCTTGGCCCCAGACGAAAAAGGTTGTTCCAGTCAGAAGTTTCGGAACGGAAATAGTCATTTCCGCTTTCCACGGTTTTGCTGACCACCTTTCGCCACCCCACTGGCGTTTTAGTATTCGAAGGCCGAACGATATGCGATGGCACCTCTTGCTGATTGGGAAATAGATCTATCTGCCCTTTGGCCAAGGCCTCAGCGGGCTTTTTCAGTTCATTGCAAAGCCAAAGTGCTTCGTGATTAAAGCCGAGCGCACCTTCAGTTCTAATCCCCATTTCATAGCGCGCGAAGCGGTAGCGTCCATCCAACCTCTTGACCAACTCGCCTGGCAATTCCAATGTGATTGCAATTTCGACCCCGCCCCCTTCCCGCAACCATGTCAAATCGCGCGGATCGACAGCTCGAGGAGGAATATTCATCCGCGAGCTCCCGTACACCGCCGCATCCAAACCGCTGGTCAAGACGTCACGCACCAACAACAGCGCATCGAACAAGGTGCTTTTACCACAGGCATTAGGCCCCACCATGACCAGAAAAGGCTCAAGGCTCACCGAGACATAGCGCAAGGCTCGCAGACTTCTCACTTCCAATTCGCGAATCATCGGAACATTCCATTCGTTTTCAATACCTAGCCGAGTTTTATAGCATGCCAGCGCCACCAAGGGTGATACGACTTCTCCGCTTCCTCCACCAGAAAGTGAGGTCTTCCAGCAGTAGTGCCTGCTCTTAACCATCGCCCTTTTGATTTTGCCGGAAGTCGAGTTGCAGTTACCCCAAACAGATTTTGATCTGTTCGTGGCTGTGGCAGATATTTTGGGCTTAGGCGATATGTTTTTCAAAGCCGACATAAACGCCGAAAACGCCCTCGAACAGGTCAAATGTTTCCGCCAGGAACTCGCAATCCCGTTTACCGGCTTCGTAGACGAGGTTGATGAAATTAACCTCGACGACAGGAAAGACATTTCGAGCTTCGCAGTTTACGAACCTCGAACCTCCAGCCCCCCGTCGTTTACCCCTCCGTCGCTGCATCACCCCCCAGAAATTCCCCGATATCCCGGCTGGCGACGGTGACGCTGACGGTGCGCAGGATGTCGACGAAGTTGGGGTCGATGACGCGGTAGAAGACCTGGTTGCCGTCGCGGCGGCGGCCGAGGACGCCGGCCCGGAAGAGGATGTTGAGGTGGCGCGAGATGTTGGCCTGGGTGAGGCCGATCTTTTCGACGACGTCGTTGACCGGGCGTTCGTCCTGGCACAGGGTGAACAGGATGCGCAGGCGCGTGGGGTCGGCGAGGAGGCTGAAATAGTGCGCGACGTCCTCGAATAGTTGTGTCGTTTCGTCCATGTCCTGTGCGATCGGTAGCGACACCACGGCGCCGGGAACGGCGACGCGACAGGCCGGGGAGGCGCCGGCTGCCCGAGCCTTGCGCGCGGTGTCTGGGCCGCCATTATAGGGGCGGCGCCAGCCGGGCAGTGACCCGGCCGCTGGCGATCAAGGACAGGTCTGGCGCGTCGGCCGGTTTTTCCGGGTCACCGCCTGGTTCTGCGCCAGCGAGAAATAGGGGTCGCAGGCGGCGGGCGACTTGGCGGTCTGGACGATCAGGGTATTGGCGAGCGGGGTTTCGCGGCCCTCGGCGTCGACGCCAAGCAGGCGATAGGTGTAGGCGGTGTCCGGCTGGAGGCCGTTATCGACCCAGGATGGCGCCTGCTCGGCGGCGATTTCGGCGACGGCGACGCCGTCGCGGCGCAGCCGATAGAGACTGGCGCCGGGAACGGGATGCCAGGCGAGGACGATCTGGTTGTCGGCGCGGTCGGCAACGCGCAACTCGGGCGCAGCGGCGGACGGCGCCGGCGGCGCGGCGCGGCGGCCGCTGGCCAGGCGTTCGGCCATGTGCCAGACACTGGCGATCTGGTCGCCGCCAGCGGTGGCGTAATGGCCGGCCATGTCCCAGCCGAAATCGTTGTAACCCCACCAGTCCCAGCAGCCTTGCGGGTTGAGCGGGGTCTGTGGCGGGGCGACGGCGGCAACCGTCTGCGGGTAGAGGACGACGATCCGGCTGGCGTCGGCCCATTCGTTGAAGCCGGCCTTGTTCACGAAGGCCTCGCCGATCGCTTCGGCCTGTTGCTGGCAGCCGTGGAAGGCGATGTGCAGGCGGCAGGCGGCGCCGTCGGCGCAGTCCTTCGGCACGTAAACATACCCCTGCTCGGCCAGCGAAATCTTGAGCGGGGCGACGGCGGCCCCGGCGCGCCGGGCGTGGATGCGCTGATCGAAGGCTTGCGGTTTGGCGCCGAGGGCCGCGCTGGCGGTCCGCGTCAGCGGTCCGTAGAACATCTGCAGCGCACCACCGGCGGCATCGTAGAGGGCGCCCTCGGCGTTGGCCGAGCAGGCGTTGATGAACTCGCCGCCGGTCCGGGCACAGGGCTGGCAGGTGCTGCCGGCGCAGGCGGCGCTGATCTGGGCGTGGCCGGCGTTGAAGCTGTCCTGGATGAAACGCTGGCTGGCCGGGGTGAAGCCGGCGAACCACTGGTCGAGCGCGGCGTTGACCGGCTGCTTGACGACGCCGTCGTTGCTGCCGTGGAACAGCCAGAGACGCTGCCGCGCCAGGTTGGCGAGCGGGTCGATCAAGCCCCGGGCAGCCCAGGCGCGGGCGGCGGCGGTCATGTGGTCGAGGTCGGCGGCGCTGATCGGCTGCGCCGGATAGGCGGGATCGCCCTGCATGCAGCGGGCGATCGCCTTGCCGACGCCGGCCCCGGCCCAGGCGTCCTGACCGGCGCAGAAGTAGGGGCCGCCGGCGGTGGCGGCGATGCCGCGCACCGAGGCCGAGTGGGCAACGCCGAACTGGACGGCCATGAAGGCGCCGGACGAGATGCCGGAGACCGTGGTCTGCGCCAGGTCGATGTTGAGGGCGGGCAGCAGCCCGGGGCTTTCGGCCAGGGCGGGATTGAGCGTGGCGAGGGCAAGGGCGAGCGGGCCGAGGCCTTTGGCGAAGGGCAAAGCGTTCATCTCGATGTCTTCCGGGCGGGGTTGAAATTGACATCATCATAAACGCCGACAAAGACCCGATGCAAAGCGATGTTCGCAGCGAAAGGCGGCTTGATCCTGATCAACAAAGCCGGCGATTTTCCGGCGCCGCCCCCCTTAACACCTTCGTAATAGAAGACGGCTCGGACATAATGTCGCACTTCCGAATCCGTGTTGCGGGATCGTCATCGTGAATCTCAACACCAAGGTCACGCTGTTCTTTTCGGCGATTGCCGTGTCGCTGCTCGCCGTGCTGGTGGCGATCAGCCTCTACGCCTTCCGCACTTTCTCGATCGCCTCGGCGACCGACCACATCCGCTCGGCCGGCGAACTGGTGCGGGTGGCGCTGACCGAATCGATGATCAACGGCGTCATCGACCGCCGCGAGAGCTTCCTCAAACGCATCCTCGAAGTGCAAGGCCTGCGCTCGGCACGCGTCGTCCGCTCGCCGGAAGTCGAACGCCAGTTCGGCCGCGGCCTCAACCTGGAAAGCCAGGCGGACGCCATCGAACGCCAGGTGATGGCGAGCGGCAAGCCGTCGTTCGGCGTCATCGAAGAAGACGGCGAAACCTTCTTCCGCGGCACCATTCCCTACATCGCCACCGCCCACGGCACACCGAACTGCCTGCAATGCCACCAGGTGACCGAAGGCAGCGTGCTCGGCACGGTGACCATGACGATGTCGATCGACGGCCTGCGCGACAAGGCGGTGCTGACGGTGGGCGGCATCGCCGGCGCGGTGACGCTGTTCGCCGTGCTGCTGGTACTGCTCGCCCGGCGCATGCTGCGACCGATCTCGAACACCGCGGCGGCGGTCGAAGCGGCGGTGCAGAAGGCGCTCGACGGCGACTTCAAGACGCAGATCGAGCAGCGCACCAAGGACGAAATCGGCCAGATCGCGCGCGACATGAACCGCCTGCTGGCTTTCCTAGACAGCGGCTTGAACCGCATCGGCACCAGCGTCGCCCGCCTCACCGAGCGGCCGGCGACACCGGGCGAGAACCTGCTGACGGCGACCATCGACATGGTCGAGGGCTTGTCGAAGGCGGCGCATTTCAAGCAGGCGATCGAGGAAGACGAAACCAAGTCGGAGATTTACACCCGCCTCTCCAGCACGCTGCAGAAGGAATTCGGCCGCGAGGAGTTCTCGCTCTACGAAATCCTCAGCCACAAGAAGCAGATGAAGAGCCTGATCGTCGACGGCCGCCCGGCCGACGGCTGCCGCTGGTGCGACCCGGAAATCCTGGTCCGTCCGGAAGCCTGCCGGGTGCGGCGCACCGGCCACCCGGTCGACGGCATCGACAACCCGGAAATCTGCTACGCCTTCCAGCCGCCACCGGAAGTCGGGCCGCGCCGCCACGTCTGCTTCCCGATCATCCAGTCGGGCGCCGTCGGCAGCATCGTCCAGATCGTGTGCACGCCGGACGAGGAGAAGAAACTGCACGAGTGCGCCCCGCTGCTCCAGGTCTACCTGCGGGAAACCGCGCCGGTGCTGGAAACCAAACGGCTGATGGAGAACCTGCGCGATTCGACGCTGCGCGACCCGATGACCGGCCTCAACAACCGCCGCTTCCTCGAGGAATACGTCGAGACGCTGATCGCCGGCGTGCAGCGCAAGCGGGCGCACGCGGCGATCATGATGCTCGACCTCGACTTCTTCAAGATGGTCAACGACACCTACGGCCACGACGCCGGCGATACCGTGATCAAGGCGCTGGCCGGCGTGCTCAAGCAGGCGGTGCGCGCCTCCGACCTGGTGATCCGCTACGGCGGCGAGGAGTTCCTGATCATCCTGCTCGACAGCAATGCCGAACACGCCTGCCTGATCGGCGAAAAGATCCGCGGCGAGGTCGAGGCGATGAAGGTGCAGGTCGGCGGGGCGGTGATCCAGAAGACGATTTCCATCGGCATCTCCGATTTCCCCGGCGACAGCGCGACCTTCTGGCAGGCGGTCAAGTTCGCCGACCTGGCGCTCTACCAGGCCAAGGAAACCGGACGCAACCGGGTGATCCGGTTCACGCCGGAGATGTGGACGACCGACGAGGATTACTGACACCCAGTAAAAAATCATTCGCCGAATCGGCCAATTAACAAAACATTCCGGCACAAATACACTGGCGGCCTTGCTTCAAGGAATGCCGCCATGCTCGCCGCCCTTTCCCTCCTCCTCGTCTGCCAGTTGATCGGCGAAGTCTTCGTCCGCTGGCTCGCCCTGCCCGTGCCCGGCCCGGTCGCCGGCATGCTGCTGCTCTTCGTATTGCTGGTGCTGCGCGACGGCCCCGACGAAGACCTGCGCAACACCAGCCAGGGCCTGCTGCAACACCTGTCGCTGCTGTTCGTGCCGGCCGGCGCCGGCATCGTCCTGCATTTCTCGCGCATCGGCGAACACTGGCCGGCGCTCGTCGCCTCGCTGCTGCTCAGCACGCTGGCCGCCTTGCTGGTGACGGCGTGGACCATGCGCCTGTGCCAGCGCCTGAGCGAAGGAGAAGAAAAATGAGCGGCCCGATCGGCGAAATCTGGGTTTATCTCGCGGCGTCGCCGCTGCTCGGCCTGACCGTGACCCTCCTTGCCTACCAGCTGGCACACGCGCTGTACCGCAAGAGTGGCCAGCACCCGCTGGCCAACCCGGTGCTGATCGCGGTGGCCATCCTCGGCACCTTGCTCGGACTGACCGGCACCGCCTACGAGACCTACTTCGCCGGCGCCCAGTTCGTGCACTTCCTGCTCGGCCCGGCGACGGTGGCGCTGGCGGTGCCGCTCTACCTGCAGTTCCGCCGCGTGCGCAAGCTGCTGCTGCCGATCTCGGCCGGACTGCTGGCGGGCAGCGCGACCGCCGTCGTCTCGGCAGTCGCCATCGCCCGCCTGCTCGGCGCCGACAGCGCGACGCAGGCCTCGCTGGCGCCGAAATCGGTGACCACACCGATCGCCATGGGCATCGCCGAAAAGATCGGC
>CAZFXO010000038.1:0-29813 GCA_964523045.1 uncultured Dechloromonas sp.
GTCAAGAAGCATCACAAGGCGAAGAAGGCCGCGAAGACCCAAGCCGCTACCCCGGAAGCCGCCCCGGCCGCCAAGTAAGCCCGCCTTCCCGGAAAGCGCCGCAAGCCGGCGCTTCTTCCGCAAAAAGAGAAAGCCCGCGATTGCGGGCTTTCTCTTTTCCTGCGTCGCGGCCGATGAAAATCAGGCGGCCTTGGCGCCGGTACGGATGAAGCTGCCGACGTGTTCGCCGCGCAGGGCGGCGGTGAGGCGGCCGGGGACGAGGCCGTTGACCACTTGCACGCGCTCGATGTGACGGGCGGTGGCCATCACCTCCAGCATGGCGCGGTCTACCGGCAGCGGGCCGCTGCCCTTGACCAGTTCGGCGGCGCTGGTGTCGGCCAGCAACTGCGCGCTGCCGCCTTCCGGGCCGTTGGGATCGGCGGTGAAGATGCCGTCCACGTCATCGACGATGGTCAGGCCGGCGGCGCCGAGGGCGTCGGCGAGCAGGAAGGCGCCGGTGTCGGCACGGTGCATCGGGATGCGCGAATTGGGGAATTCGTGGTGGTGGTACGGCGGAAAGGCACTGCCGACGACGGCGCGGGCGGCCGACAGGTGGATGGCCAACTGGCTGGCGACGGTGTGGTGCTCGACGTAGGAAACGCCTTCCGGGGCCAGCAGCGAGGCCAGGATGTGGCCGTTCTGGCCGGCTTCGCTGGCCGCCAGCGGGGCGAGCGAACCGACCGGCAGGCCGAGGTCGAGACCGACGCTGTACAGGTGGCGGGCACGGATGCCGGCGCCGGCGAGGATCAGCAGGCGGTGCTCGGGCAACAGGCGGCGGATTTCGTCGACCAGCGGCAGGATGGCAGCAGCGCCGCGGTCCATGATGCGGCCGCCGACCTTGACGACCTGCAGCCAGGGCAGCAGGCGGATCGGCCGCACGCCGGCAACCGGACGGGTGAGATCCTTGTCTTGCAGGGTCTGACGCGCGAGCGCCGAGGCAACGTGCTTGATGGTATTGGTGGTTTCAGCCATGGCGGGTTCCTCAGTTCGCGGTGATGATGGTGCCGACATGCTCGCCGGCAAGGGCGCGGGTCAGGTTGCCCGGGACCAGGCCGTTGATGACCTGCACTTGGCGGACGTGGCGCGCCGACTGGATGAGGTCGAGCACGGGGAATTCCAGGATGGAATCGTGCAGGCCCTTGGCCTTCATTTCGTCGATCGAGATCTGCGGGATGAAGGTGGCGTTCTTGTCGGTCTTCGGGTTGCCGGTGTACAGGCCGTTTTCGTCCTTCACGTAGATCATCGCCTGGCAGCCGAACTGCTCGGCCATCAGGAAGCAGCCGGCATCGGTGCGGTAGGGCGGGATGACGCCGTCGGCGGACGGGCGCATCCACAGTTCGTAGGGCGGCATGCCGCTGAAGATGACGGCATTCACTTCGGACAAGGACAGCGGCACGGTGGACAAGCCGGCCCCGCCAACGACGGGAATGCCGTACTGGGCGAGCAGCTGGCCGAGCATGGCGGCGTTCTGGTCGGCCACCGAGGAACCGAGCTGGGCGAGCACGCCGGCCGGCAGGTTGAGGCCGGCAGCGATGGAATAGAGGTGACGGGCGCGGGTACCGGCGCCGGTGCCGATCAGCAGCTTGTGCTGCTTGCGGGCGGCGACGATTTCCTCGATCAGCGGATAGACGGCGGCACGGCCGCGGTCGATGACGCTCTGGCCGCCGATCTTGAGAACGGTGGCGCTCGGCAGGATGCGGTAATCCGGCGCCGCTTCGGCCGCCGCCAGCAGCTGCGGATCGGAGAGCGCGCGCTGCATGAGGAGCTGTTCCAACTCCGTGGTCGTGATGCTCATGTTCTTCCTTTCGAAATTGTTCCGGTCTTTTTCTTGATTGCCGCACGCCCCCCTCTGCCAAAACCCGGCTTGCCGGTGAGGGTTGATTTCGTCGCGGCGCAAAACGCAAAACGTCTAAAACTCTGCAACTGTGCGGAAGATAGGACGATTCGCTATATAAACTCAACCACAGGCCGAAAATAACGCATATACACCAAGACGCATCCTGCCGGGGCCGCCGGCGCAAGCTCGCCTGAGGCCGCCCGCCGACTGCGGCTACCCATGCCCCACCGCCGTACCGTTGCGTACCTTCGCGTGCATTGCCGTCCCTCGGCGAACACCGGTCCGCTTCCCGCTCCCGTCCGCCAGCCTGATTTTGCGTACCGCCAGGTACCAAGCTGCCGCTCCGTTCCGTCGGGTACGCCGGTCCGCCATGGCATGCCGATTGCGCTATCGACCGGCGAGCGCCGCTCCGGCGCGGATCAAGACGAGGAATGCCAGATGCCTACCCCCAACCCCATGAACTGGGCCGCCAGCGCGCTGATGCTGCTCGGCGCATCGCCAACCTGGGCCGCCGACGCCGAACTGTCGCCGGTGGTCGTCGAGGAGCAGCGCGTCGTCGCGCTGCCGGCCGCCGCGACCCCGGCCCACGCCCGCACCGCCCTGCCGACCAGCGTCGAGGCGACGCAGACCTTCACCCAGGAAGAAATCCGGGCGCTGCGCCCGCGCGACCTCTACGACCTGATGGAAACCGCGCTCGGCATGGGCATCAGCCGCCAGGGCTCGCGCATCAACAACTTCTCGACCAACCGGGGCGGCGCCGTCAGCTTCCTGATCGACGGCGTCTACCTGACCGCGACGCAGGCGCAGCGCATCGTCGGCGACATTCCGGTCGATATCGTCGAATCGATCCAGTTCGTCCGCGACTCGTCGGTACTCGGCATCCTGCCGGTGATGGGCTTCGGCAGCCGGGTCGGCACCCCGAACCAGGGCGTCGTCGTCATCAACACCCTGCGCCAGCCGGGCGGCCCGAGCGGCGGCCGGGTGCTCGCCGGCTACGCCAGCTTCGACACCTGGAAGGCGGGCGGTAGTTTCCATCACAGTTGGGCGGACGGCCGCCTGCAACTGAACGGCGGCTACCAGCACGGCGAAAGCCAGGGCCGCAAGCACTGGAACAACGGCTACACCAGCGACAGCCTGACCCTGAGCGGCGGCTGGAAAGACCGCAATTTCATGGCCATGGCTTCGCTCTTCCTGAACCAGGGCGAGCGGGAAATCCAGCGCTACATCGGCGTCAGCAACGCCCCGACCTCGGGGCTGAAGAAGGGCCAACTGGGCGCCGAACTCTGGCGCTACGACCCGCGCGACACCCGGGTCCTGACGCTGAACCTGGCCCGCTACTGGAACGAGCGCCATACCACGGCGCTGACCTGGGGCAGCAGCAAGGCCGACGGCAAGGGCTGGTTCATCACGACCAGCGCCAGCGATGTCCCGCCCCGCCGCTTCCGGGACGAATCGACCGACCTCAATCTGTCGCACACCGTCACTGGCAGCAGCAACACCTTCAAGGCCGGCTTGCAGCGGATCGCCTACACGCAGGTCACGGAATACCTGCCGACGGCCCGGCCCGCGCCGCGCGAAGAGGAGATCTACGGCCTCTACCTGTGGGACGAATACCGCCTGACGCCGGCCTGGTCGATCGACGGCAGCGCCCGTATCGACCGCAAGCACATCAGCAAGGGCGGCGACAAGTACGGCGCCGACGGCAGCACGATGAAACTCTCCGACGATAGCTGGACCGACCGCGCCACCCTGTTCTCGCTCGGCAGCGCCTGGCAGATCGACCCGGTCTGGCGCCTGAGCGGCCGTTACGCGTGGAGCCAGACGCCGACGCCGGACACCATCACCACGGTCGACGACCGGAGCCTGCCGGACGAACGCCTCAGCCGCTGGGAACTGGGCGTGGACGCCAGCCTGCATGCGGCCTTCAATCTCTCCTTCACGCCGTTCTACTACACCATCCGCAACGCCAAGGTGGTCGACAGCAGCGCCTCCAACATCCAGGTCTACAACCCCGAGACCGGCAACTACGAAAGCCTCGCCGTCTATACCACGGCGGGCAAGGTGAACCGGCGCGGCTTCGAACTCAGCCTGAAGGGGCGCTTCGCCAGCGACATCCTCGGCTACGAGATCGGCTGGAGCCGCTTCAAGGACGATTCGGTCGGACTCGGGACGAGCAGCCTGGAGACGCCGAAGAACCGCTACAGCGCCAGCCTGAACGCCGCCTACGGCGCCTGGCGCGGCAGCCTCAGCGCACTGCGCGTCGACCGGTACTGCCACTACTACAAGACCGGCAGCACGGGCAGCGCGCCGAACGGCGTCTGCCTGGCGACCGGCGACTTCACGACGGTCAATCTCAATGTCAGCCGCCGCTTCAGCCATGGCGTGACCCTGTCGCTCTACGGCCAGAACATCACCGACCAGCATTATTTCACCCGCCACAAGACCGGCGCCGGCGCCTCCTGGGCGACCACCAACGGCGCCATCGTCGACCCCGGCGCCACCTGGGGCGTCGATCTCAGCATGGAGTTCTGATCATGAACCAAGCCCGCCCCATCCTCCTTCTCGTGCTCGCCCTGCTCGCCGCCGCGCCCGCCCACGCCGAACGCCTGGTCACCGACCTGGCCGGGCGCCAGGTCCGCATCCCCGACCAGGTCCGGCGCGTCTTCGCCGTCGGCCACTGCGTGCCGGCCGTCGCCGCGCTGGCGCCGGACAAGCTGGTCAACGGCAGCAAGCTGACGGACGCCGCGCGGCGCTTCCTCGGCCCGGCGCTGCAGGCGGAGAAGGCCACGCCGCTGGCCGGCAAGATGTATTCCGACGAGGAAATCCTGCGCCTGGCGCCCGACCTGGTGGTCATGGAAAGCGCCAGCGTCGAGCAGGCGAAGCGCATGGAAGCCCGCCTGCACCTGCCGGTGGTCCTGATCGACCAGGACCTGAACCGCTTCAAGGAAAGCTTCACCTTCCTCGGCCAGGTTCTCGGCAGCGAGGCGCAGGCGCAACGTCTCAACGACTTCATCGTCCACCGCCTGGAACCGGTCGGCGCCGCGGCGCGCCGTTTGCCCGCCGAGCGGAAGATCCGCGTCTATTACGCCGAAGGTCCGGACGGCCTGGCGACCAACCCGGCCGGCTCCAGCCATACCCAGGTGCTCGACTTCGTCGGCGGCATCAACGTCGCCCAGGTCGACAAGCTGCCCGGCGAGGCGAGCAACACGGTGAATCTCGAACAGCTCCACCTCTGGCAGCCCGAGCTGATCCTGGTGTGGACGCCGGCGGCCGACCGCCTGACCACCTGGCACGCCATCATGGACAGCCCGCTGTGGCGCAAGCTCAAGGCCGTGCAGGAAAAGCGCGTGCTGCAGATTCCCTGGCTGCCGTACAGCTGGTTCGACCGCCCGCCCGGCAGCAACCGCATCCTCGGCGTCTTCTGGCTGGCCAAGCGGCTCTATCCGGATTACTACGACTTCGATCTGGTCGCCGTCACCCGGGAGTATTTCCGCCTCTTCTACCACCGCGAACTGAACCCGGCCGAAGTGCGCGAGCTGCTTGCGCTGGCCGACCCGCAAAGCTGACCGGAGGCGCGCCATGCTCGACGATTCCCTGCCCGCGCTGCTGGCCAGCGCCACCCCGGTGGTCAAGGGGGTGCTGTTCGTGCTGATCGCCGCTTCCGTGCTGGGCTGGGCGATCATCGTGGAGAAGGCCTGGCTGGTCTGGCGCCTACGCCGCCAGGCAAAGCGCCTGGAAGGCGCCGGCGGCCCGCCGACACCGGGACTGGCCGCCGACCTGCGCGCCACGGCGCAGGCCGAAGCCGGCCGCGCGCTGCCCGGCGAAGCGCTGGCGCAGCGCCGCGAACGCATCGAGCGGGCGCTGCGCGAGGATCTGGCGGCGGCGATGATGTACGCCGAACAACGCCTGAACTACCTGGCGACGATCGGTTCGGCGGCCCCCTTCGTCGGCCTGTTCGGTACCGTGTGGGGCATCATGCACGCCTTCACCGGCATCGCCAGCCGCCAGGACAACAGCCTGGCCGCCGTCGCCCCGGGCATCGCCGAGGCTTTGGCGGCCACCGCCATCGGCCTGCTGGCGGCGATCCCGGCGGCGATCGCCTACAACAAGCTGGCCGGCGACCTGGCCCTGCTCTCGCGCCGCCTGCACCTGGCGGCGTCGCGCCTGGCCGGGCGCCTGACGCTGCCGGAGGAAAAATCATGATGCCGCTGGACCACGTCGGCGACGGCTTGCGGCCGGTCGCCGAAATCAACGTCACGCCCTTCATCGACGTCGTTCTCGTGCTGCTGATCGTCTTCATGATCGCGGCGCCGCTGGCGATGGCCGAGGTGCCGCTCAAGCTGCCGCGCAGCGACGCCCGCCCGGCGCGCCAACCGGCGACGCCGGTGGTGGTCAGCCTGACCGGCGACGGCCGCCTCTTCCTCGACGCCGAGGAAATCGCCGCCGACGCCATCGGCGAGCGCGTCGGCCAACTGCTGGCGGGCGACCCGGAACGCCTGTTCCAGGTGCGCGCCGACCAGGGCATCGCCTACGGCGAAGTGGTCGGCCTGCTCGGCCGCCTCGGCCAGGCTGGCGTCAGCCGGCTGGCGCTGCTCAGCCAGCCGGCGGCGGGAGCACAGCCATGAACCCGGGCAGCGCTTCGTCCGCCCTGCCGCTGGCCGCCGCCGACGGCGAACGCCGCCCCGCCTTCCGCCGTCAGCTCGGCGGGCTGGCGCTGTTGCTGCTTGCCGTCGCCCTGATCTCCTTCGCCGTCGGCCGCTACCCGGTGACGCCGGGAACAGTGATCGGCGTGCTCGCCGCCAGCGTCCTGCCGCTCACCGCCGACTGGCCGCCGGAGGTCGCCACCGTCGTCCTCGACATCCGCCTGCCGCGCATCCTCGCCGCGCTGCTCGTCGGCGGCGCGCTGTCGATCGCCGGCGCCGCCTACCAGGGGCTGTTCCGCAACCCCATGGTGTCGCCCGGCATCCTCGGCGTCTCGGCCGGCGCCAGCCTCGGCGCCGCCGTCGCCATCCTGCTCGGCTGGAGCATGGCGGGCATCCAGGCCGGCGCCTTCGCCAGCGGCCTGCTGGCGGTCGGCATCACCTGGGCGATCGGCGCCAGTTTCGCCCGCCGCGGCGACCCGGTGTTGCTCATGGTGCTGGCCGGCATCATCGTCGGCACGCTGTTCACCGCCTTCGTCTCGCTGACCAAGTTCGTCGCCGACCCCAACAACACGCTGCCGACCATCACCTTCTGGCTGATGGGCAGCCTCGCCTCGGTCACCGCCGACGATCTGGCGCTGGCCGCGCTGCCGGTACTCGGCGGCATGTTCCTGCTGCTGGCCATGGGCTGGACCCTGAACGTGCTCAGTTTCGGCGACGAGGAAGCGCGCGCCCTCGGCCTGGCGACCGGCCGCCTGCGCTTCCTGGTGATCGTCGGCGCGACGCTGGTCACCGCTGGCGCCGTGGCGATCAGCGGCATCATCGGCCTGGTCGGCCTGATCGTCCCGCACGTCGCGCGCCTCCTGGTCGGCCCCGACCACCGCCGCCTGCTGCCGGTCTCGGCGCTGCTCGGCGCCACCTTCCTGCTCGCCGTCGACGACCTGGCACGCGCCCTGTTCGCGGTCGAGATTCCGCTCGGCATCGTCACCTCGGTGATCGGCGCCCCCTTCTTCCTCTACCTGCTGCAACGCAGCCGGCAGGCCTGGCACTGAGAAAGGCGAAGATGCTCGAAATCGACCGACTGCATTGCGGCTACGGCCGGCGCACCGTGCTCGCCGACGTCTCCTTCACGCTCGCCGCCGGCGAACTGCTGTGCCTGCTCGGCCCCAACGGCGTCGGCAAGACGACGCTGTTCAAGACCCTGCTCGGCTTCCTGCCGGCGCTCGGCGGCGAGGTCCGCATCGCTGGCAGCAACGTCGCCGGCTGGTCGCGCCGGCAGTTCGCCCGCCGCGTTGCCTACGTGCCGCAGGCGCACACGCCGCCGTTTCCGTTTGCCGTCGCCGACGTCGTCGCCATGGGCCGCGTCGCCCACCTCGGCAGCTTCGCCGCGCCCGGCCCGGGCGACCGGCGGATCGCCGCGGCGGCGCTCGAACGGCTGGGCATCGCCCATCTCGCCGACGCCGCCTGTACCGAGATCAGCGGCGGCGAACGCCAGCTCGCGCTGATCGCCCGCGCGCTGGCGCAGGAAGCGCCGATCCTGGTCATGGACGAACCGACCGCCAACCTCGATTACGGCAACCAGACCCGGGTCATGGCGCAGGTCCGCGACCTCGTCCGGCACGGCGAACGCGCCGTGCTGCTCACCACCCACCATCCCGATCACGCGCTGCTGCACGCGACGCGCGCGCTCTTGCTGGACCGGCACGGCGCTTGCACGATCGGCCCGCCGGCCGAGGTGATCAACGAGGACTACCTGCGCCGGACCTACGGCATTGCCGCCGAAATCCACGAAATCGTCCGCCGCAACGGGCAGCCCGCCCGCCTCTGCATCCCCGGCGCGGCGCTGGCCGCGCCATGACGGCGGCGGCATCGCCGTTCGGCCGCCTGCTGCTGGCCTCGTCGCTGGCGCACGGCATCCTCCTCGCCTGGCCCGGCGCCGCCCCGCCCGAAGCCCCGCCGGCGGCGCCGGCGATCGAGGTGGCACTGGGCGTGGCGCCGATTGCCAACGCCCCGGCGGCGCCGGCCCGCCGCGTCGCGCCTACGGCGAAGCGCCTGCCGCCGGCGGCGAAACCGCCGCCGCTGGCCGCGACCGACGCGCTGGCGCCCACCGAAGCGCCCGCTGAAACCAGCGGCGACAAGGCGCCGACAGCGCCCGCCAACGGCGACAGCGCCGCCCCGCAGGCCGCCGCCGCGACCCCGTCCGCCGGCGCCACACCGTCGCCGGACCAGTTGCCGTATGCGCGCTACGCGCCGCGCCCGCCCTATCCGGAAACGGCACGCCAGCAAGCGCGCCAGGGCAAGGTCCGGGTCCGCGTGCTGATCGCCGCCGACGGCACGGTGGCCACGCTCAGCCTGGCGACCAGCTCGGGCGACGCAAGCCTCGACCGCGCCGCGCTGGAAACCCTGCCGCGCTGGCGTTTCTCGCCCGCCCTGCGCGACGGCGAGGCGGTCAGCGCCTGGGTCGTCGTTCCCGTCGTCTTCAACCTGCGTTGAGCCGAGCACGGCGCGTACGCGCCTGAACACCCAAGAACACTTCACCCAGGAAAGTACGCGGGCGAACCGGCGGCCGCCTGGCGAAGCCGTCGCCGCGCTCGCGAGAAATCGCGCAAACCCGGAAAAATCGCTGACTTTCAATGACTTGCAAAACAGCAAAACGCCAAAAAAGGGCTTGGCACGCTCCCTGCTGAACAGGCCTGCCGACGAATCAAAGCACTGGCAGCCAACCCTGATCCCCGCAAGGGGTTCTTTCTGCAAGGAGAACGAAAATGCCCATGGTCCTTTTGAAGTGCGACAAGGACATTCCGGAGCGCGAGAAGCACATCTATCTCAAGGCGCCCAACGAGGATACCCGCGAGTTCCTCCCGATCGCCAACGCCGCCACCATCCCCGGCACCCTGTCCGAACGCGGCTGCGCCTTCTGTGGCGCCAAGCTGGTGATCGGCGGCGTGTTGAAGGACACCATCCAGATGATCCACGGCCCGCTCGGCTGCGCCTACGACACCTGGCACACCAAGCGCTACCCGACCGACAACGGCCACTTCAACATGAAGTACGTGTGGTCGACCGACATGAAGGAATCGCATGTCGTCTTCGGCGGCGAAAAACGCCTCGAAGAGAGCATCAACGAAGCCTTCGACGAAATGCCGGAGATCAAGCGGATGATCGTCTATACCACTTGCCCGACGGCGCTGATCGGCGACGACATCAAGGCGGTGACGAAGAAGGTGATGAGCGAGCGTCCCGACGTCGATATCTTCACCGTCGAATGCCCGGGTTTCGCCGGCGTCTCGCAGTCGAAGGGCCACCACGTGCTCAACATCGGCTGGATCAACGAGAAGGTCGAGACGATGGAGAAGGAAATCACCAGCGAATACACGATGAATTTCATCGGTGACTTCAACATCCAGGGCGACACCCAGTTGCTGCAGACCTACTGGGACAAGCTGGGCATCCAGGTCGTCGCCCACTTCACCGGCAACGGCACCTACGACGACCTGCGCTGCATGCACCAGGCCAAGCTGAACGTGGTGAACTGCGCCCGTTCCTCCGGCTACATCGCCAACGAACTGAAGAAGCGCTACGGCATTCCCCGCCTGGACATCGACTCCTGGGGCTTCAACTACATGGCCGAAGGCATCCGCAAGATCTGCGCCTTCTTCGGCATTGAAGAACGCGGCGAAGCGCTGATCGCCGAGGAAGAAGCGAAGTGGAAGCCGAAGCTCGACTGGTACAAGGAACGCCTGCAGGGCAAGAAGATGGCGATCTGGACCGGCGGCCCGCGCCTCTGGCACTGGACCAAGTCGGTCGAGGACGACCTCGGCGTGCACGTCGTCGCCATGTCCTCCAAGTTCGGCCACGAAGAAGACTTCGAGAAAGTCATCGCGCGCGGTCAGGAAGGCACCTACTACATCGACGACGGCAACGAGCTGGAGTTCTTCGAGATCATCGACCTGGTCAAGCCGGACGTCATCTTCACCGGCCCGCGTGTCGGCGAACTGGTGAAGAAGCTGCACATTCCCTACGTCAATGGCCACGCCTACCACAACGGCCCGTACATGGGCTTCGAAGGTTTCGTCAATCTCGCCCGCGACATGTACAACGCGGTTTACAACCCCCTCCGCCACCTGGCCGCGGTCGATATCCGCGACGCCAACCCCTACCAGGTGCCGGAACGCATCCGGGAGGCTGCATGATGCTCGAAGACAAGCTCGACGATCTGTACGACTACGTCCAGGAACGCTGCCTGTGGCAGTTCTTCTCCCGCACCTGGGACCGTCAGGAAAACATCGACGGCGTCCTCGACCAGGCGGCAAAGCTGCTGACCGGCCAGACGCCCGACCGTGAGTCGCCGATGGCCAAGCTCTTCTATTCCGACGCCGTGATCATGGTCAAGGACCTCAAGGAGCGCTATCCCTGGATCAAGGAATCCGGCGCGACGGAAATCGCGCAACTGATGAGCGGCCTCAAGGCCCGCCTGGTGGAAACGGTGATCACCAAATCCACCAACCGGGAACTGAACCACCACCTGTATTGATGGACCGCCGACGAAAGGAAAAATCATGACTACCTGTGACATTGCCGTGCAAAAGCCGGCCGAGGTCAAGCTGGTGCCGCGCGAGCGGGCCGGCATCATCAACCCGATGTACGACTGTCAGCCGGCCGGCGCGCAGTATGCCGGCATCGGCGTCAAGGACTGCATCCCGCTGGTCCATGGCGGGCAAGGCTGCACGATGTTCGTCCGCCTGCTCTTCGCCCAGCACTTCAAGGAAAACTTCGACGTCGCGTCGACCTCGCTGCACGAGGATTCGGCCGTCTTCGGCGGCGCCAAGCGGGTCGAGGAAGGAGTGCTGGTGCTCGCCCGGCGCTATCCCGAGCTGCGCCTGATCCCGATCATCACCACCTGCTCGACCGAAGTCATCGGCGACGATATCGAAGGCTGCATCCGCAACTGCCAGAAGGCGCTCAAGGAAGAATTCCCGGACCGCGAAATCTTCCTCGCCCCGGTCCATACGCCGAGCTTCAAGGGCAGCCACGTCACCGGCTACGCCGAGTGCATGAAGTCGATGGTCAAGACCGTCGCCACCAAGAAGGTCGCGCCGACCGGCAAGCTCAACGTCTTCCCGGGCTGGGTCAATCCGGGCGATGTCGTGCTGCTCAAGCACTACCTGAACGAAATGGGCGTCCCGCACCACATCTTCATGGACACCGAGGACTTCGACTCGCCGATGCTGCCGACCAAGGACATCGAGACGCACGGCCTGACGACGATCGAGGACATCCAGGAAAGCACCGGGGCGATCGGCTCGCTGTCGCTGGCCCGCTACGAGAGCTACTCGACCAGCAAGTACCTGAAGGACGAGTTCGAGGTTCCCGACCATACGCTGCATACGCCCTACGGCATCGCCAACACCGACGCCATGCTGCGCCGCGTTGTCGAAATCACCGGCAAGCCGATTCCCGATTCGCTGGTCAAGGAACGCGGCATCGCCCTCGACGCGCTGGCCGACCTCGCCCACATGTTCTTCGCCAACAAGAAGGTCGCCATCTTCGGTCACCCCGACCTCGTCCTCGGGCTTGCCGAGTTCTGCCTCGAAGTCGAGCTGGAACCCGTGCTGCTGCTGATCGGCGACGATCAGGGCAGCAAGTACAAGAAGGACCCGCGGATCAAGACGCTGATGGACAAGGCGCACTTCGACATGGAGATCGTCCATAACGCCGACCTCTGGGAACTGGAAAAGCGGATCAAGGACGGCCTCAAGCTCGACCTGATCATGGGCCATTCCAAGGGCCGTTACGTCGCCATCGACGCCAACATCCCGATGGTTCGCGTCGGCTTCCCGACCTTCGACCGCGCCGGCCTCTACCGCAAGCCGACGATGGGTTACCGGGGGGCGATGGAACTGGGCGAGGCGATCGCCAACGCGATGTTCGCGCACATGGAATACACCCGAAACAAGGAGTGGATCCTCAACACGTGGTAAGCGGGCACTGCCCCTGCTGCCGTCCGCCGCTGGCGGACGGCAGTCGCCACCCTTTCTCGACCAGCGCCGGGCACGCGCCCGGCGCCAGCCCAGGCGCATCCCATGCATACGCACCTCACCGCTTTCGCGGCGCTCGCCGGACAAGGCTTGCCGCGCACCGAATACCGGCAGATCGAGCTGTATTCCAAGAAGCGCAAGCTGGAATTCCTGCCGCCGCCGGCAACGACTGACGATCCGCTGCCGCAGTTGGCGCTGGCCCGCCTCGCCGGGCAATGCCTGGACGAGCATTTCGCCGCCGCCGATCCCCTGTTGCAGGAGGGCAAGGAAAGCTGGCAACGCTACCTCGACCTGCCCCGGCGCAACACCGGCGAGCGCGTCGTCGCCGAGCTTTACCGCATCCTGCGCATCATCCGCATCGCCAGCCTGCACGCCGACGCCCACCGCGAATGGCGCGACGGCCAATTCCGGCTGGCCTGCAATTTCAAGCGCTGCGCGCTGTCGCTGAATATCACCCCGAGCGGTCTGGAAATCCTGGCCGGCGCCGTCGCCTGCTATCTCGACAGTCAGCGCCAGACCTACCCCGACGCCTACGTCGAAGCGCTGCTGCTGCAGTATTTCTTCGACCTGGTCGGCGAAATCCGCAAGTTCGCCGACGAGGACCGCGTCCTCTACCAGTTCCGCCAGAAATACCCCTACTTCAACCGGCATTTTCGCTACGACTGCGACAACCCGAAATTCACCCACGACGAGACGCGGCTCGTGCTCGAGATCGGCAACGGACAACGCGACGCCGCCCGCTTCCCGATCGATTTCTACCTGCCGCTCGGCGACCACCTGCACATCGTTCCCGTCGAAGCCCTGCAGGAACGGACGATCGCCCTCGCCGACCTCGCAGCCTGGCGCATCCGCGCCGGCGGCAACGCGCTGCCCGCCGATTTCGCCCGCCGTTTCAGCCGCGAGGAAATGATCGTCGGCCTGCCGATGACCTGAACCCACCCCACCTGGAGCCCATCATGACCCAGCCCGGACACGTCAAGATCGCCATCACCACCAACGGCCTGACCAAGGTCGATGCCAATTTCATCAGCACGCGGCAGATCGTCATCTACGATATCGGCCCCGACAGCGCCGACTTTCTCGACTGCCTGCAGTTCAAGGGCGGCAAGGGCGGCGGAAAGGGCAAGGCCGGCGGCGGCTGCTGGATGGAAGAGATGGCCGCCGACGAAGCCGCCGGCGGCGAAGACCCGCTGGGCGCCCGCGTCGATGCGGTCAGCGGCTGCCAGATCCTGTTCACCAAGGCGCTGAGCGACCCGGCGGCGGTACGCGTATTCGAGCGCAAGGTTTTCCCGGTGAAGATGGAGTTGGCGCGCGACATCGACGAAGTCATCAGCAGCCTGCAGAGCATGATGAAGGCACCGCCGCTGTGGCTGCGCAAGGCGATGGGCCTGCACGTGCGCAACGCCGAATTCGACCTCATGCCGGAAGGCGCTCATGCCTGACAAGCTCTCTCGCCACGACCCGCTGCACCACATCCGCAAGATGTGTCGGCAACTGGAAGACACCCGCGACCATCTGCGGCGCGACGTGGTGAAGGTCGACGACCCGCTGTTCCAGCAGATGTTTTCCGAAGCCTCGTCGGTGCTGCAACGCCTGATCACCGCCTTCCGTGCCTACGAAGAGGCTTTCGCCGCCAAGCGGAGACTGCAATGATCGAACTCGACCAGGTCACCCTGCATCGTGGCCAGCACGAGGTGCTGCACGGCGTCTCGATGCACATTCCCAAGGGCGCCATCACCGCCATCGTCGGCCGTTCCGGCGTCGGCAAGACGACGCTGATCTCGGCCCTGAACGGCCTCCTGCAACCCTCCGACGGCGAAATCCGCGTCGACGGCATGGGCGCGCTGCACGACGGCGGCCACCTGCAGGAACACCGCAAGCGCACCTCGACGGTGTTCCAGAACCACGCGCTGATCGACCGCCTGAGCGCCCTCGACAATGTCCTGCTCGGCCTCGCCGACCAGCGTCACCCGCTGTCGCCGCTGCCCTGGCCGGTGGACTTCCAGGAACGGGCGCTACAGGCGCTGGCCAAGGTGCAGTTGCTCGACCGCGCGCTCACCCGCGTCGCCTGCCTGAGCGGCGGCGAACGCCAACGCGTCGGCGTCGCCCGCGCCCTGGTGCGCGACCCGCAACTGCTGCTCGGCGACGAACCCTTTGCCTCGGTCGATCCGGCCCTGCTGCGCCAGCTCGGCGACACCCTGCGCGATCAGGTCGACGCCGCCGGGCTTACCGTCGTCCTGGTGATGCATCAGATCGACGCCGCGCTGGCCCTGGCCGACAAGGTGGTGGCGCTGGTAGACGGCCGTGTCGCCTTCGACGGTGCGGCGGCCGACTTCGACGGTGAGGCGCAACGGCAGGTGTTCGGAAATGTGAACGAGATGGCGTAAACGTTCGGCGCCGTCCGCGCCAGCAGGAACGCGACGGTACAAAAGCAGGTTTTTGCACGGAGTGGTCGCATTTCCCGGGCAAAAGCCGCTTTTCCCGGGATGGCACGGCGATTGCGAAGGACAGCCAGGGCCCCCAACCATTCAATCCATCCCGGAGAAACCAATCATGCACCGCCTGCTGCGCCTCCTGCTCATCCTGCCCGCCTTCCTCGCCACCCTGAGCGCTGCCCTCGCCGACGGCCGTCCTGACAAACTGGTCATCGGCCTGCTGCCCGGCGAATCGGCGCCGACCGTCATGCGTCTCAACGAACCGCTGCGTGCCTATCTGGAAAAGCGCCTGGGCATCCCGGTCGAACTGCAGGTCGGCGCCAACTACGCGGCCACCGGTGAAGCCCTGCGCTTCGGTCGCCTGGACATCGCCTACCTCGGCCCGGTCACCTACATCCTGCAAAGCCGCCGAGCCAAGCTGGAACCCTTCGCGCGGCCGTCGCACGAGAAGGTCGGCCCGACCTTCCAGGCAGTCATCATCGTGCCCAAGGACAGCCCGGCGAAGACGCTGGCCGACCTGAAGGGCAAGGAAATCGCCTTCGGCGACCCGGCCTCGACCTCGGGCACCTGGGTGCCGCGCGCGCAACTGCTGGAAGAAGCCAAGCTCGCCTCCGGCAAGGACTACACCCTGCGCGTCCTCGGCGCCCATGACGCCGTCGCGCTCGCTGTCGCCAACAAGAAGGTGGCGGCCGGCGGCCTGTCGATGCCGATCTACAACCGCCTGCTCAAGGAGGGCAAGCTCGACGCCAACGCCGTGCGCGTCCTCGCCGAGTCGCCGGCCATCCCGGAATACATGTGGACCTTCCGCGAAGGGCTCGATCCGGCCTTCAAGGAAGAAATCCGCAAGGCCTTCATCAACGTCAATGACGCCGAGGCACTGAAAGTCTTCCGCGCCGAAGCCTTCATCCCCTGCGTCGATTCCGATGTCGACCGCGTCCGCGGCTGGATCGAGGCGATCCGCAAGGCCAATCCGGACGCCGTGCCGGCGGCCAGGTGATGGGCAGCCTGGCCATGAGCGCCGTTTCGCCGGAGCTTGGGCAGCTCCTGAGCCAGGTCCGCCGCCGCGACGGGCAGCGGGCGGTGCTCATGGCCGGGCTGATCGTCATCGTCGTCGCGGCCTTCGCCTACGCCGGCATGCTCGCCCCGGCGCGCTACCGCGACGCCCTGCATCCCATCCTGACCCTGGCCGGCGACGCGCTGCCGCCCGATTTCAGCCGCTGGCGCAACTGGGGCAAGCCGCTGCTGGAAACCCTGTCGATGAGCATCGCCGGCACCGTCGTCGGCCTCGCCCTGGCCATCCCGCTCGGCACCCTCGCCGCGCGCAATGTCGGCTGGCGCTGGCTCGGCCAGCCCATCCTGTTCTTCCTCAACGTCCTGCGCTCGGTGCCCGGCCTGGTCTGGGGCGTCATCTTCGTCGCCGCGCTCGGTTTCGGCCCGCTGCCCGGCGTCGCCGCGCTGACCTGCCACTCGACCGGCATGCTCGGCAAATTCTGCGCCGAGATGCTCGAACACCTCGACCCGGCACCGCTCAATGCGCTGCGCTCGCAGGGCGTCAGCCGCCTGGGCATCTTCCGCTTCGCCATCTGGCCGCAATTCCTGCCGCGCCTGGTCGATGTCACCCTCTACCGCTGGGAACACAACCTGCGCGCCGCGACGACGCTGGGCGTGGTCGGCGCTGGCGGCCTCGGCCTGGAAATCATCACCGCCTTCCACCTCTTCGAATACCGCGAGGCGAGCGCACTGATCCTCGTCCTCCTCGCCCTCGTCACCGTCCTCAACCTGTTCGGCGCCTGGCTGCGCCGGCGCTTCACCGCCGACGAAGGCAAAACCTGATTTCAACCCACCGGAGAACCACCATGTCCGTCGCCTCGGCCGTCGCCTATATCAAACGCATGCGCAGTGATGACAGCTTCCGTCAAACCGTCAACAGCTTCGACGGCAGCGATGCCGGCTGGGAATTCCTGAAGCGTGAAGGTTTCGAATTCACGATGGAAGATTTCCGCAAGGCGCAGGATGCCATCTACGCCGAATATGGCATCACTCCCATGTAAGCTGACGGCCGCCCCCACCTCCCAGGAGAACGAACCATGAGCACGCCCCAGGAGCAGCTTCGCGTCGCTGTCGCCACCAAGAACCAGAGCCAGATCGACCTGCACTTCGGCCATGCCGACGAATTCAGCATCTACATCGTCGACGCTGGCCAACCCGTGTTTTCCGAAAAACGCCTGGTCGAACATTATTGCCAGGGCGGTCACGGCGACGAGGACAAGCGCGAGGTCATCCTGCGCGCCCTCGCCGATTGCCGCGCGCTGTTCGCCGCCCGCATCGGCGACGGTCCGAAATCGCGCCTGGCCGACGCCGGGATCGAGCCGGTGGACGACTACCCCTTCGGTGCCATCGAGGAATCGATCCGTTCGTGGCTGGCAGCCTCTCGGACTTGACCAAGTCGGCTGCAAAAAGTGGGAAGACGGTTCATTTTCCCCGTATTTCGAAGCGAATAGCGACGACTATTCGCTTGAAACCGGTGAAAAACTGCCCTCGTCTCCCACTTTTTACGCTGCGCCCCATCAAATCCGACAGGCTGCTGGATGGCGGCGCCAGGGCCGACTGATTCCCGGCGCCGGCCAGCGGAACCAAGGCGGCGCCCCCCGGTCGAACCGGCGCCGCCTTCCGGATGCCGTCCATGCCCGACCTGTTCACCTTCGACAACAGCTATGCCCGCGACCTTGCCGATTTCTGCGTGCGCTGGCCGCCGGCCCCCGCCTCGCAGCCGACGCTGCGTTTCCTGAACCACGAGCTGGCGATTGAGCTGGGCGCCGCCCCGGCAGCGCTGGCAAGCGCCGACGGCATCGCCGCGCTGGTCGGCAACCGCGTCCCGCAAGGCGCCGAGCCGGTCGCCCAGGCTTACGCCGGCCACCAGTTCGGCGGTTTCTCGCCGCGACTGGGCGACGGTCGCGCGCTGCTGCTCGGCGAAGTCATCGACCGTCGGGGCGAACGCCGCGACATCGCCTTCAAGGGTTCCGGCCGCACCCCGTTCTCGCGCGGCGGCGACGGCAAATGCGCACTCGGCCCGGCGCTGCGCGAGGCGCTGATCGGCGAGGCGATGCACGCCCTGGGCATTCCGACCACGCGCGCCCTCGCCGTCGTCGCCACCGGCGACCCGGTGCGCCGCGAACGGGCGCTGCCCGGCGCCGTGCTGAGCCGCGTCGCCGCCAGCCACGTGCGCGTCGGCACCTTCGAGTTCCTGGCCCAACATCTTGGCGAAGCGGCGGTCAGGCGCCTCGCCGATTACGTGATCGCCCGCCATGGCGGACCCCGGGAAGGCAGCGGCCAACCCTACCGCGACCTGCTGCAGGCGGTCGCCGAACGGCAGGCGGCGCTGGTCGCGCGCTGGCTCGGCGTCGGCTTCATCCACGGCGTGATGAACACCGACAACGTGACGATCTCCGGCGAGACGATCGACTACGGCCCCTGCGCCTTTCTCGAAGCCTACGATCCGGGCGCCGTGTTCAGTTCGATCGACCACCAGGGCCGCTACGCCTACCGCCGTCAGGGAACGATCGCACAGTGGAACCTCGCCCGCTTCGCCGAAACCCTGCTGCCCCTGCTCGACGCCGACTCCGAGCGGGCCGTCGCGGTTGCCATGGACATCATCGAGGCCTTCCCGAACCGCCATACCGCCGAATGGCTGCGCGTCTTCCGCGCCAAGCTGGGGATCGACGAGTGCGGCGACGACGCCGATGACCGCCGCCTGATCGAGGATTTCCTCGATCTGCTGGAGGCCGGCCGCGACGATTTCACGCTCGCCTTCCGCGCCCTGTACGAGCTGGCCGCCGGCGAGGCGCCTGCCGGTATCGCCGGCGAGGCGCGCTTTGCCCCCTGGCTCGCCCGCTGGCAGGCGCGCCAGCCGCAACGCCCGGCGGCGCTGCTGGCGGCGATGCGTTGCGCCAACCCGCTGTACATCGCGCGCAACCACCTGGTCGAAGCCGCCCTCGACGCCGCCGTGGACGGCGCCGATTTCGCGCCTTTCGAGCGCCTGCTCGGCGTCGTCCGCAATCCGTTCGACGCTCGCCCCGACGCCGACGCCGACTACGCAGACCCAGCTCCCAGCGCCTTCACCGAGAGTTATCGGACTTTCTGCGGCACCTGAAAAGCACGGCCCGACCGGGAAAATTACGAACGCATAAAGCGCTCGCGTATAAGCATTTGCTGTGCTTTAATGTACAAAACTTTACAAAAAATCCCGCGGAGACGATTTCATGAAAACCCTGACTTGCCTGTTGTCCGGCATCCTGCTCTCGCTCTCCGTTGCCGCGGCCGATACCCCGGCCTTCATCGAAAAACCGATCACCCGCGAACTCTTCGAGCAGATCCGCAACGGCGGTTTCGTGCTCTACATGCGCCACGGCAATACCGACAACAGCCGGGCCGACCGCTTCCCGGCGGTGGACCTCGATGATTGCTCGACGCAACGCCTGCTTTCCGACGCTGGCCGCCAATTGATGCGCGACATCGGCCGCAACCTGCGCAGCGCGAAACTGCCGCTCAACCGCGTGCTGGTCAGCCCGATGTGCCGCACCCGGGAATCGGCGCAATTGGCGATCGGCGATCAGTTCGAAATCAGCGAACCGCTGATGTACTCGGCCAACATGACCAGCGAGCAGAAGCAGCCGCGGATCGTCGCCCTGAAAAAGCTGCTCGCCGAACCGGTGAAGCCCGGCGGCAACACGCTGATCGTCGCCCATGCGCCCAATCTCGATGACCTGATCGGTTTCTTCGTCAAGCCTGAAGGCACCATCGTCGTCTTCCGGCAGACCGGCGCCGCCGGCTACGAATACGCCGCCAGCATCCATCCGGCCGACTGGGCCGGCCTGCTCAAGTGAGTAGCAGATGGATAACTTTCTCCGCCGCGGCGGCCGGCACACGCTGACCCTGATCATCCTGCTGCCTCTGCTGCTGGTCGGCGGCAGCGCGATGATCTTCAACCTGAGCACGGTATACAGCCTGAAGCAGCAGCAGGCCGAAGACGCCGAGGCGCGGCGCGACCTGCTCGCCCTGCTCAACGAAGCCAACGCGCTCAGCGAGACGCTGGCCAATGAACAACTCAAGGTCAGCACCACCCTGGGCCTCGCCCGCGACGGCAAACTCGACGAAGCGGCGCTCTACCGCAGCCATGTCCGCCTGGTCGACCAGATGGCCGGGCTCGACCGCCGCGTCAACAGCCTCGTCGAACAGACGCGGCGGCAGGCGATCGCCGACCGGGAAGCGCAGTCGCAGGCGCTGATCGAGGACTTTCAGGGCTACCGCAATTACGTCGTGATGGCTTCCGACATCGCCGCCATCGATCCCGGCACCGCCAGCCGGCACATCGACCAGGCGCGCGCCCATTTCGTCGCCTTCACGGAACACGCTCACCATCTCGCGCTGATTCTCGGCAAGCGGGTGGAAACGCGCAGCGAAGCGGCAGCCAGTGCCTTCGCCAGCCATTTTTCCAAGGTCCGCCTCACCGTCATCGGCGGCATGCTGGGCATGCTGGTGCTGGCGCTGCTCATCGCCAACGTCTTCAGCCGCCGGATGTCGCTGCTTGCCGAAGGCATGATGAGCCTCGCCGCCAGCCGCGAAAGCCCGGCGCCGCTACCGGAAATCGAACGCCTGGCAAGCCGCAAGCATGGCGAGATCGCACCGCTGGCGGCAGCCGTCCTGGATTTCCGCCAGGCCCTGCTCGACCGCCATGAAGCCGAAATACAACTGCGGGAATACCAGCAGAACCTGGAAAGCCTGGTCGAACAGCGCACCGCCGAAGTCAATCAGGCCAGGCTCGCCGCCGAAACCGCCAACCGGGCGAAGAGCGATTTCCTGGCCAACATGTCGCACGAAATCCGGACGCCGATGAACGCCATCCTCGGGCTCACCCACCTGATGCGGCGCGACGCGGTGCTGCCACGGCAGTTCGAGCATCTCGACAAGATCGGCGGCGCCGCCCAGCACCTGCTGGGCATCATCAACGACATCCTCGATTTCTCGAAGATCGAATCCGGCAAGCTCGCCCTGGAAAACACCGACTTCGACCTTGACGGCCTCTTCCGCAGCATTCACGTACTGATTGGCGACAAGGCGGCGGACAAGAACCTGGAAGTCGTCACCCGCATCGACCCGGCGCTGCCGATGATGCTGTGCGGCGACCGCATGCGGCTCGGCCAGATCCTGCTCAACTTCGCCAACAACGCGGTCAAGTTCACCGAGAACGGCGTCGTCGGCCTGCGCGCGCGCAAGATCGACGGCCCGCAGCCGGAAGAAATCCGCATCCGTTTCGAGATCAGCGACACCGGCATCGGCATCACCCCGGAACAGCAGGCGCGGCTGTTCCAGCCCTTCGAGCAGGCCGACCTGTCGACCACCCGCAACTTCGGCGGCACCGGTCTCGGCCTCGCCATTTCGCGGCGCCTTGCCGAACTGATGGGCGGCCGCGTCGGCGTGACCAGCACGCCAGGCCAGGGCAGCACTTTCTGGGCGGAAATCCCCTTCCAGCCCGCCCGCAACCCTGCCCCGGAAGTACAGGCGGGCCGCCGCATCGATCGGCGCCTGCGCGTCCTCGTCGTCGACGACCTCGACGAAGCACGCGATGCCCTGGTCGACATGTTGTCCATGCTGCAGGCGCAAAGCGCCAGCGTCGTCGCCGGCCAGCAGGCGATCCAGCAGGTCGCCGCCGCCGCCCAGCGCGGCCAGCCCTTCGACCTCGTCCTGCTCGACTGGAAGATGCCCGGCCTCGACGGCATCGAGACGGCGCGGCAGATCCAGGCGCTGCATCTGCCGCGCCCGCCGGTGATGATCCTGGTCACCGCCTACGGCCGCGACGAACCGGCCGATCAACTGCGCGACGCCGGCATCCGTCTCTGCCTGAGCAAGCCGGTCACCCCTTCGACCTTGCACGACGCGATCCTCGAATCGCTGAGCGGCGAAGCGGCCGCCCAGCCGCTGCCGGTCAGCGCGCTCGACCTCAGCCGTCTGCGGGGACGCCGCGTGCTGCTGGCGGAAGACAATCCGATCAACCAGGAAGTCGCCATCGAACTGCTGCGCGAAGTCGGCCTCACCGTCGATCTTGCCGAGGACGGCCTGGTCGCCGTCGAACTGGCCCGCAAAAACACCTACGACCTGATCCTGATGGACATGCAGATGCCGCGCCTCGACGGCATCGCCGCCACCATCCAGATCCACCGCCTGCCCGGCGCCGGCGAAACGCCGATCCTGGCGATGACCGCCAACGCCTTCGCCGAGGATCGCCAGGCCTGTCTCAATGCCGGCATGGCCGACCACGTCGCGAAACCGGTCGATCCCGAGCAACTCTACAGCACCATGCTGCGCTGGTTGCCGGCCCAACCGCTGACCGCTCCCGCCGAAAGCAGCGCCGCCGATCCCGAGGTCCAGGACCAGATCGCCCGCCTCAAGCAGATGCTTGGCGGCATCGAAGGCCTCAACGTCGACGCCGGCTTGCGCGCCGTACACGGCAAGCTGGCGACCTACCGCCGGGTCATCGAACTTTTCATCTCGACCCACGCCGACGACGCCAGCCGCCTGCGCGAACTGATCCACAGCGGACAGATCCGCGAAGGCGAACATCTCGCCCATACGCTCAAAGGTTCCGCCGCCAACCTCGGCGCCGGCGAGATCCGCTACCTCGCCGAGCGCATCGAACAGGCCTTGCGCCGCAGCGAAATCCACGAGGCTGAAGTCGTCCTCAGCATGCTGGAAATCAAGCTGCCGATGATGGTCTCGGCGCTCGGCGGCAACCGCGAGAACCTGGCGGCGAATGACTGATCCAAGCCAGTAGAGGCGCACCGTTGTGAAGCGGCGCCGCACCCCGGCTGTGCCGACACCTGCCAGCCAGCCCCGCCGGCGGCGTTTCTTCCCGATGGAACGGATGTTGCGTGATGCGTGACGCCACCTCACGGGAGAAGATCATGGACCCCCGACTGACCGAAGAAACGCTGTTCTGGATCCGACTGGCCGCCTTTGCCCACTTGTCCGAACAGATTCTCTGCACCGGCGCCAGTCTCGCCGACGCCGAGGAACTGCTGTTTGGCTGGTCGCTGCCCGGTGCCCTGCCCGCCACCTACGCCTGCCTGACCGGCGGTGTCGCTTACGCGACAAACCAGGCCTGACTCAGGAACGCCCGGGATGCGGCTGCAGGTCGAGCGCCTTGCGCGGCAGATGGTTGTCGCGCGCTTCCTTGATCCAGCGGATCGCCGCCAGGCGGCGGAAAAGAGCGGCCGGGACAAGCGGCCGGGCCATCAGGGCGATTGCCGCCTCGGGAACCGGCTGACCGGCGCCCAGCGCACCACCTGCCAGCCGCAGGGCACGGATCGGCCGACGCAACAACAGGACGTGATCGTCGAGCGGCTGACCATGGATCATCTCGCCACCGCCGAGCGCCAGGCCACCCGCCCAGGCCAGCCCATGCTGCCCGGCGAAATGTCGCAACTGACGCAGTGCGCTGCGGTTGTGCACGGCTTCCGGATAACCGCAGTTGAGGATGCCGACCAGGCGGCGCGGCCCGCAAATGCTGGCGCCAAGTTGGCGGCCGAGACGTTCGAGCGCCCGCATCGCCAGGTAGGGCAAGCCGTCGACGTAGAGCGGCGCCGATACAACCAGCAGATCGGCCGCCAGCATCGTCGCCAGCGCGCGGTCGGCGGCGATACCGGGCTTGATGAAAGCCTGCGCATGTACCAGCGTGCAACGGGTTCCGGCTTGCTCCAGCGCTTCGGCCAGGCCGCGCGCCAGCGACTCGGAGGTACTGCTGCCCTTGGGACGGGCGCTGCCGATCAGGATGGCGGCCGTCGTCGGCGCCAGCGTCGGCTGGCCGGGATCGGCCCGGCAGACCTGGGCAATCGCGTCGGCCGCCGGCTTCGGGAAAGCGTCGCCGGCGTCGGCCGCCAGCGCGCTGTCGAGCGCGTCGGCCAGTTCTTCCCGCCAGCGCTCGGCCTGCGGCGCAACGATGCGGCAGACGTAACGCGCGGCCTGCAGGTTGATCGCGTTGCCGCCAGCGTACTCGCGGAAGGTCGCCTGCATCTCGGCATCGGCGCGGTCGCTGATGCCGAGGAAAAGCATCGGCGGGTAGGTTTCATAGCGCGGCCGATGCCGGGTCAGGCCGTCGCGCTCGTTGAAGAAGGGATGGATCAGGCCGAGCAGTCGATCGACCGCCTTCTTCAGGTCGGCGCTGTAACCGCCGAACACGACCGGCGACAGGAAGACGACCAGCCCGGCGGCGCGCACGGCGCGCAGGATCTCTTGCGCCTGGTCACGGGTCCGGCAGACGCCCGGCGTGCGCGTCCAGCATGCAAAATCGCCGGTGCATGGCGCCAGGTTCATGGCGCCCAGGGCAAAATGGCTGACCGTGAGGCCGCGGGCCGCGGCAAGTTGCCGCAATTGCTGGCTGACCGGATGATTGGCGGCACAGCCATCGAGTAAGACGATATCCATCGGCGCTCGGAGAAGTTGGATAAGCGCCGCATTGTTTCACCGGCGACGGCCGATGTATACCCTTGGCATCAAGCACCGGCTTGTCGGCGCGCTTCGCGCAGCGCCACCGCTTCGCACGGCGGCGGCGCTGCCCGCTTACTTGCTGCGGTCCGGAACGAACTTCAGCACATTGCCGTTGATGCAGTAGCGCTTGCCGGTCGGCGGCGGACCGTCGTCGAAGACGTGGCCGAGGTGGATGCCGGAACTGGCGCTGCGTACCTCGACCCGGCGCATGCCGTGGCTGACGTCGACATGTTCGGTCAGCGCGCCGGGCAGCGGATTGAAGAAGCTGGGCCAGCCGGTGCCGCTGTCGAACTTGGTGTCGCTGCGGAACAGCGCGGCGCCGCTGATCGGATCGACGAAGGTACCGGGCCGCTTCTCATCCAGATGCGAGCCGGTGCCCGGATACTCGGTCCCCTGCTCGAAGGCGATCTTCTGCTGCGCCGGCGTCAGCAGGTGGAAACCCAGCCATTTCCAGAAACGCTCCTTGTCGCCGTTGTAGCCGGTGTAGCGCGACACTTCCTTGCCCTTCTCGAAGAGGACGATGGTCGGCGTCGCGAACAGTGCTTTCTCCAGCGTCCAGCCCTCGGGCGGCTGCGGATTGAGCGTGCACGCGATGGCAACCGGCGACTGCCAGTGGTCGAGCACTTCGGCTTTGAACTTGCGGCAATAGGCGCAATCCTCGGCCTCGAAGACGATCAACTGGCGCTGGAAATCGAGCTTCGCCGCGTCCAGCCGCGGCGCCTGGGCGGCGGCCGCCGGCATCGGCGTCGTCGCGGCAACACCGGCCTGCGGATACTTGACGCCGGTACCGCCCAGCCCGCAGTAGCCGTTCGGGTTCTTGACCAGGTAGTCCTGGTGGTATTCCTCGGCGCTGAAATACTTCTTCAGCGGCGCGATTTCGGTGGTGATCGCCCCGCGCCCGGCCGCCTGCAAGGCCTTTTGGTAGACATCGCGCGTCTTCAGGGCGATCGCCTGCTGGGCATCGCTGTTGGTATAAATCGCGCTACGGTAGTTGCTGCCGACGTCGTTGCCCTGACGGTCGCCCTGCGTCGGATCGTGACTTTCCCAGAACTGGATCAGCACCTTCTCAAGATCGGTCTTGGCGGGATCGAAGGTTACCTTGACCACTTCGGCGTGGTTGCGCTTGTCCGAACGCCCCCACTGGCGCAACTTTTCCTGCGCCAGCACGGCCTCGTAAGTGCCATCGACTTCGCCGTTGGCGTAACCGCTCTCGACATCGACGACACCGGGCAGCGCAGCCATCCGCTTCTCGGCGCCCCAGAAACAGCCCATGCCGAGGACGACGCTCTCGGTCACCGCCGGCATTTTCGGCTTCACCGCCTGGGCGGCAGAGGTGGCATCGCCGCAGGCGCCGACCAGCAGCGCGGCGGCCAGCGCGAAAGTGATGCCGTTGAAGACAAGTGTTTGCGAAATCATGACGAAACCTTCCGTACAGCGGCAACCGATGGCGGCGGGATTGCCTTCCGCCTCTCCGTGGACCGGGCCACGGGGGAGTAGTTTCCATTGGTCGCGCCAGCCGGCGGATTCTTACACAGAGCAGGCCAAATTCAGCCGTCAAACCCGGCCATCGTCCGCCCCAGTTCTTCCAGCTATTCGAGCGACGCCGGGCCGGAACTGCTGGAATCATCGCCGGCTGACGGCAGCGGTGAAGCGCCCTCGGTCAGCCAGTCTTGCGCCCGACTAGCGCAACAAGCCGCGCAGATCCGCCACCAGATCCTGGACGCTGTTCGGGTCGCGCACAAGGAGGCGCAGCCTGCCGGCCGGGTCATAAACATAAGCGCCGCTGGAGTGGTCGACGACGTAGCCGAGCCCGCCGTCCACCGCGTGGCGGCTGGCAAAGACGCGGTATTCCTTGACCAGTTCCTGAATCTGCGCCGGCTCGCCGCGCAGGCCGAGGAAATCGGGGTGGAACCAGGCGACATAGGTTTTCAGTTGGGCCAGCGTGTCGCGCTCGGGGTCCAGGGTGATGAACAGCACCTGCACCCGCTTGCTGTCTTCTCCGAGTTCCTTCATCGCCTCGGCCAGCCGGGCCAGGGTGGTCGGGCAGATGTCGGGGCAGGAGGTGTAGCCAAAGAAGACGATCACCGCCCGCCCCCGGAAATCGGCCAGGGTGCGTGGCTGGCCGTGGTGATCGGTGAGCGAGAAATCCCTGCCGAAGCTGGCGCCGGTGATGTCGGTGTTGCGAAAGCTCACCGGTTCCGGCTGGCATCCCAGCAGCAGGAACAGGGCAACATTGAGCAGGAACAAGCGGTAGCGCTTCATGGGTGTAGGTGTCATTGAGTTAAATAATACGGAACTAATTAAAAAATATCGCTTCAGATGGCAAAGCAGGTTGTCAGAAGGGGGGAGCCGGGATGACGATCACAACGCATTTTTTGCGAGAGACGGCGCATTGCTGCGCCGGAATTTCGTCTTCAAGCCTGCTGACCTGGCGCTACCTTCGGCGCCTCGCCCCCCTCGCCCCGGCATGGCTGCCGGGTGCCGCACAGGCGGCCTACAGTTTCAACTTCCCGGAACCGGTCACGCCGATCGCGCGGGAGACGCTGAACATCCACAACGAATTCATGCTGATCATCACCGTACTGTTCGTGGTGGTGTTCGCGATCATGATCTATTCGATGATCCGCCATCGCAAAAGCGTCGGACATCAGGCGGCCAGGTTCTCCGGGCCGCGCGGCGCGCTGCAGTGGTTCTGGGCGCTGGTGCCGTTTGCCATCCTGCTCTTCATCGACTTCGTGCTGATGGGCATCCCGGCGGTCAAGGCGGTAATCAACATGGAGGACACCCAGACGCGGGCCGACATGGTGCTCAAGGTCACCGGCATGCAGTGGAAGTGGCAGTACGAATACCCCGAGGCCGGCATCAAGTTCATCAGCACACTGGCCACGCCGCGTGACCAGATCGCCAATGCCGAAGCCAAGGGCGAGCATTACCTGCTGGAAGTCGACCAGCCGGTGGTGCTGCCGGTGGGCAGGAAGGTGCGTGTGCTGCTGACGTCGACCGATGTCATCCATACCTGGTGGGTGCCGCAATTCGGCGTCAAGCGCGACGCCATCCCCGGCTTCCTGCGCGAGACCTGGGTGCTGATCGAGAAACCCGGCATCTACCGCGGCCAGTGCGCCGAGCTGTGCGGCAAGGATCACGGCTTCATGCCGGTGGTGGTGCATGCCGTGCCCGAGCCGGAATACCTGGCCTGGGTGGACAGCAAGAAGGCCGAGGCAAAGGCCGCGGCCGGCAGCGGCGAGCGGACCTGGAGCAAGGACGAACTGATCGCCGCCGGCAAGGAGGTGTACGAGAAACAGTGCGTCGCCTGCCACCAGAGCGAGGGCCAGGGCCTGCCCCCGGCCTTCCCGGCGCTGGCCGGCAGCAAGGTGATCGCCGGCCCGCTGTTCGACATGAACGGCAAGCCGCCCCCGGACAGCCACGTCGACCGGGTGATGAACGGCAAGGCCGGCACCGCCATGCAGGCCTTCCGCAACACGCTGTCGGACGTCGAACTGGCCGCCGTCATCACCTTTGAACGCAACAGCTTCGGCAACCAACAGGGCGACATGGTCCAGCCCACCCAGATCAAGGCCCTGCGCTAGGAGTCGAGCGATGAATACAGCCACCACCACGCACCCCGCCCCGCACGACGCCGGACATTACCCCGACGGCCTGATGCGCTGGCTGACGACGACCAACCACAAGGACATCGGCACGATGTACCTGAGCTTCTCGCTGCTCATGTTCTTCGTCGGCGGGCTGATGATCCTCGCCGTGCGCGCCGAACTCTTCCAGCCCGGCCTGCAGTTGATGAAACCCGAGTTCTTCAACCAGCTAATCGGCGTGCATGCGCTGGTGATGATCTTCGCGGCGCTGATGCCGGCCGCCACCGGCTTCGCCAACTGGATGCTGCCGCTGATGATCGGCGCCCCCGACATGGCGCTGCCGCGCCTCAACAACTGGGGCTTCTGGCTGCTGCCGCCGGCCGCCATCCTGCTCACCCTGCCGTTCACGCTGGCCCTGTTCGGCATCGGCGACGGCGCCATCGCCACCGGCTGGACCTTCTACGCGCCGCTCTCGGTGCAGGGCGGCATGGGCGTCGATTTCGCCATCCTCGCCGTGCATATCCTGGGCATCTCGTCGATCATGGGGTCGATCAACATCATCGTCACCATCTTCAACATGCGCGCCCCCGGCATGACCATGATGAAGCTGCCGCTCTTCGCCTGGGGCTGGCTGATCACCGCCTTTTTGCTGATCGCCACGCTGCCGGTGCTGGCCGGTGCCGTCACCATGCTGCTCACCGACCGCCATTTCGGCACCCATTTTTTCGACGCGGCCGGCGGCGGCGACCCCATCCTCTTCCAGCACCTGTTCTGGTTCTTCGGCCATCCCGAGGTGTATATCCTGCTGCTGCCGGTATGGGGGCTGATGCCGCATGTGCTGGCCACCTTCTCGCGCAAGCCGACCTACGGCTACAAGGCGCAGGTCTACAGCTTCATCGCCATCGGCCTGCTCTCGGTGGTGGTCTGGGCGCACCACTTCTTCACCGCCGGCCTGCCGGTGCCGGCGCTGATCTACTTCATGTTCAGCACCATGGCCATCTCGCTGCCGCTGGCCGTGCTCTTCTTCTGCTGGATCGCCACCATGTGGAAGGGCGCCATGAGCTTCGAAACGCCGATGCTGTTCGCCGTCGGCTTCATCGTGCTGTTCGGCATCGCCGGCCTGACCGGGCTGATCCTCGCCGACGTCGCGGCGGACGCCCAGTACCACCACAGCTATTTCGTCGTCGCCCACTTCCATTACGCGCTGTTCGCCGGCGGCATCATGGGCGTGATGACCGGCGTCTATTACTGGCTGCCGAAATGGACCGGCCACATGTACAGCGAAAGGCTCGGCAAGCTGCATTTCTGGCTGACGGTGATTTCCTTCAACCTGACCTTCATGCCGCAGTTCTTCCTCGGCCTCGCCGGCATGCCCCGGCGCATTCCCGACTATGCGCTGCAGTTCGCCGAATTCAACGCCATGTCGACGGTCGGCGCCTTCATCCTCGGCCTCAGCCAGTTGATCTTTGCCTGGAACATCTGGTGCTGCGTGCGCGGCGGCCCCAAGGTCGATGGCCGCGTCTGGGAAGGCGCCGAAGGGCTGGAGTGGGAACTGTCGTCGCCGCCGCCCCACCACAGTTGGGAAACCCAGCCGGTGATCAAATGAAGCCGGGCAATTTTCAGTACGGAGAAACGATGCCTCCCGCCCCCCCGTCCGTCGACGCAGCGGCCTATTCCCCAGCCGATCTCGCCGC
>CAZFXO010000039.1:0-29555 GCA_964523045.1 uncultured Dechloromonas sp.
CGCCATCTTCCAGGTCCATGCCGGCCTGCGCCCACTGCAACGCCTGCGCAACGAACTGACCCGGCTGCGCGACGGCGAACAGGCCAGCCTGGGCAGCGACCATCCAAGCGAAGTGCAGCCGCTGGTCGACGAACTGAACTCGCTGCTGCAACGCAATGCCGAGTTCGTCGAACGCGCCCGCAGCCAAGCCGGCAACCTGGCACACGCGGTGAAGACGCCGCTGGCGGTGATGGCCAACGCCGTTGCCGGCGAGAACGGCGAGCTGGCCGATCTGGTCCGCGCCCAGGTCGCCACCGCCCGTTCCCAGATCGACCACCACCTGGCCCGCGCCCGCGTCGCCGCGGCGGCTCAGGGCAAGGGGCAGCGCTGCGCGGTCGGCCCGGTGATCGAAGGTTTGCTGCGGGCGATGCAGCGCATCCATGCGGCGCGCGGTCTCGAATTTACCTTCGCCGCCAGCGGCAACCTGCAATTTCGCGGCGAAGCCCAGGATCTCCAGGAAATGCTCGGCAACCTGCTCGACAACGCCGGCAAGTGGGCCGCCAGGCGGGTCGAGGTCAATTGCGCCAGCGACGGCGCAACGCTGCGCATCGACATCGACGACGACGGTCCCGGCATCGCCGCCGCCGACCGGGCGCTGCTCCTGCAGCGCGGCCAGCGCGGCGACGAACGGGTGCCGGGCAGCGGCCTCGGACTGGCTATCGTCGATGAACTGGCTGGCCTCTACGGCGGCCGGCTGGAACTGCTCGATGCGCCGCTCGGCGGCCTGCGGGCGCGCCTCAACCTGGCGGCTTAATCAAACTTGCCGTCGTCGAGCCGGAACGGCAGTTTGGTGCCGACCTGGTCGAAGCGCAGGATCTTCTTCCCCTTGTGTTCCTTGAGAAAGTCGGCGGCGTCTTCCGGCGTCGCCAGCGGCACGAACTCGTGCCCCATCGGCCCGTAGACATCCGAACCGATGACGTAGAGTGCCCGCCGGGCGTCGATCCGCTCCAGGTTGTAGAAATCGGTGACGTGGATGGCGGCGATTTCCTGCGTCTGGTGGCCGGGCGCGTACTTGGCCAGGTCCGACAGGAACTTGAACATGTCCTTGGCGCCGTCGAAGAAATGGGCGTGCCCATCCTTCCAGGTGACGACGGCGACCCAGTTCGGATACTTCGAGACGAGCATGCCGCACACCGGGCAAAGATCCATCTTGCCCGGCATCGGCACTTTCTGGGCGAAGCTGGCCCCCACCCAGAAAGCGGGGGCCAGCGCGATGAAGCGGCGCCGGCTGATCATCCGTGCTTCATTTCCATGGCGCGGCGACGACGTTCGGCGCGATTCTTGCGGATCATCATGACGTCGTCGGCCATGCCGAGATAGCTTTCACGCAGCGCGTCGCTAAAGCTGACCAGCGTACCGCCATGCTTGGCCTGGAATTCCTTGGCCACCTCGGCGGAAGCGAAGGAGTGTTTACTCTTCCTGGTCATCGCGTGCTTGAGGTCGGCGCCGAGCAGATAGCTCAGCTTGTCGACCGGCAACAGCGGCCTCGGCTCGACGCTGGCGGCGAAGTCCGGGCCCCAGATTTCCTTCGGTTCGCGGTCGATGTTCAGGCTCAGGCTGAGCGCCAGGCAGTGGATCGAGCAGACGCCGTCGGCCAGGTCGTCGGAATACTGGACCAGCATCCGGGTCTTGTTGTGTTCCTTGCGGTCCATGCCGCAGTACGGGCATTTCGGGTACTTCTCGATGTCGTTGTCGAGCGGGTTGGTGTCCGGCGCCTTTTTCGGGATGAACTGGTTGGGCGTGCCGTCGGTCTGGCAGCTTTCGGCTTGCGCCACCGAAGGCAGGGCGGCCGAGGCGAAGCCGGCCAGCGCGGACAGTTTGAGCATTTCACGACGTTTCATCTTGGCTCCTCGAAGGGCGGTAAATAAGCTTTGCATGTTAATGGCGCATCGCGCGCGCAAGCTGCGGCATATTGCCGCACCAGGGAACTTTCAAGACTCGATCAGGATCAGCTTCGAGTTGATGACAAACCACGTGGCAAGCAGGGTGAAAGCGAGAAAACCTAGGGCGCTGAGTAGCGCCAGCCGCGCCGAAACCCGCGGCAGCACGCCGCGCAGGCTGGGTACGCCGGCGAAGCACTGCAGCGCCCCGGCCGCCATGCCGGCCGCCGCGCCGCCGAACAGCGGCAGGTAGAGCGCGTAGCCGCGGTAGTCGTATTCCGGCTTGAGGATGCAGAACGGGCAGTGGTGGTGCGGATGCTCGTAGATGTAGAGCGAAACGAAAGAAATCACACCGGAAAGGGCGATCGCGAAAGCAGCGATGGCGGCAATGCCGAGCCAGCCGCCGTCAAGCCGACCGCGCCGGCGCCAGTGCAGCAAGCCGCTGGCGACGGCGACGCCCATACCGGCGTAGAACAGCCACAGCGCGGCGCGCGGTTCCAGACTGGAGACTTCGGCGCTCAGGGTTGCCGCTTCCTCGGAAAACAGGCTGCCGCAGCAGGAGGTGATGACGTTGGCGCGCAGGCCGGAGAAATAGCGGTACTGCAGCCACAGGTCGAGCGCCAGCAGCGGCAGCAGCAGGAGCAACAGGCCGTACTTGGCGCGCACCAGCGGATAGTCGCGCGCCAGGTTGTCGACATGGTTGATCGCCAGCCAGACCAGGGCACTGAAGAAAACCAGCATCTGCACGATCAGCGCCGGAAAGCCCCATTCGTTGACGTTGAGCGTACCGACCGCGCACATCGCGCCGACGAACATCACCGCCAGGCGGTCGGCGTTGAACACGAAGAGCAGCAGCGCGGCGAGCTGGATCGCCATGACAAAGGAAACCAGCGTCGAGAACAGGTAGGTGCGCCGCTCGAGTTCGAGCTGGCGCGCAGCACCGCTGCCGATGTCCCACTCGCGCAGCACCGCCCAGGCAAAGGGTGCGGCGGCAGCCAGCATCAGCACGGCGACGCCGGCGGCGAGCAGGAGGGCGATGATGGCGGGCTGGAACAGCATCGGCGCTCAGCCCTCGAGCAGCTTGCCGTCGCGCATCGCGACGACGCGATGGACGGCGGCGGATTCGACCACCAGCGGATCGTGGCTGGTCAGCAGGACGGTCTTGCCGGCGGCCGTGAAGCCGGCCAGCAGGTTCATGAATTCGCCGGCCAGCGCACTGTCCAGGTTGGCGGTCGGCTCGTCGGCGATGATCACCTCGGGATCGTTGATCAGCGCGCGGGCGATCGCCACCCGCTGCTGCTCGCCGCCGGACAGCCATTCGACCTTGGCCTGGGCGCGCTGGCTCAGTTGCAACTGCTCGAGAAGCGCCATCGCCGCCGTCACCAGTTGGGCGCGCGGGCGACCGGTGGGCAGCGCCGGCAGGATGATGTTCTCCAGCGCCGACAGGCCGCGGATCAGGTTGAACTGCTGGAAGACGAAGCCGAAGCTGCGCCGCCGGATTTCGGTCAGGAAGCGTTCCGGCAGCCCGGAGACGTCCTCGCCGCGCAGGCGCACCCGGCCGCTGGTCGGCCGCGCCAGACAGCCGACGATGGTCAGCAGCGTCGTCTTGCCGGAACCGCTGGGACCGCGGAAAGCCGTCACCTTGCCGGCCTCGATGCTGAGGTCGATCCCCTGCAAAGCCCAGTATTCGTTGTGCTGGCCCTGGTTGAAGGCCTTGTGAACGGCGGAGATTTCTATCAACCTGGGTTCCTCGGTTGGACGGGGTTGTTGGTGCGTCCGGACGGGATGCATGACGCGAAGCGACGACGCAGCAGGCTGATGCCTGCAAGGAGGAGCGACAAAGTCAGGCGCCCGTCCGGGCGTGCCAGCAGCCCCGTAGCGGCCTCATCCGCCGGGTAAGCGCCGGCCGTGCCGGGATGTCTGGCAAACACGGGGCGCTTCGGGAGAAGCAAGCGGTCAACTGAGGAATCCAGGTTCATCGCATTACGAGATCGGGGTCGGTGATGGCCGCCCGCCAGATCGGCACCAGGACGGCGGCCGTATAGGGGAAGACCGTGAAAAAGAACAGGGTGGCAACCTGCAGGCCGTCAACGGCGGGGGGCAGCGCGAATTCCGGGTAAACCACCGACCAGCCCTTGAGTACCGGCGCGAACAGGGGCGCGCCGAACGGGAAGACATGGACCCAGGCGGCGAGCAAGCCGCTGCTGAAAGCAGCCAGCGACAGCAACAGGCTTTCCCAGACCTTCATCCGGATCACGTCGCTGGTTTCCCAGCCGATCGCCTTGAGGATGCCGATTTCGCGCTTTTCCTCGGCCGACAGCCCGGCCGCCTTTGCCCAGGCGAACATGGCGAAGGCGAGGATGGCGCCGGCCAGCACGGTGAGCAGCACGCCTTCGCGCCAGTCGAAGATGTGCTCGTAGGTGCGCAGCATCTCGTCGCGCAGGATCGGCCGCGCGTCGGGCAGCGCCGCCGCCAGCTTGCTGGCGACGTTGGCGACTTCCAGCGGATTGCGCACCGCCAGCGCGATATCGGTGTAATGCCCGGCCGGATAGCCGAAGAAGGCGCGGAAATCGGCTTCCGCGAGCAGCACCAGGGTCGCCGACTGGAGTCCGGAATCCGGCGTCAGCAGGCTGGCGACGCGCAAGGGATAGGGTTGCCCGCGATAATCCGCGAAGGCCAGCGTGTCGCCGAGCTTCAGCTTGCCGCTGGCGGCCAGCCGGCTGCCGAGCATGACGCTGCCGACCGCCACTTCCGCCTCGGGACGCGCCATGAAGACGAGTTGGCTGGCGGATTGCGGGTCGCGATAGTAAGCCCAGAGCCGGGCTTCCTTCTTCTGGACCCCGCGCACCCGGCCGATCCTTTCTAGATACCCGGGCGGAATCAGGTCGTGACGGCCGGCCACCATGCGCTGCAGGACGACTTCCGGCGAGCCGGCGAGTACCAGGGCGGCCTCGCTGCGCAGCGCGCTGGCAAACAGGCTCAGCGACGCCAGCACGAAGACCAACAGCATATAGACGACGAACAGGCCGAGATTGCGCGACTTGCGCCGGGCCAGCGAAGCCAGCGTGAAATCGATCAGATGCAGTTGCCGGTCAAGCCAGGAACGCATCAGCGGCACGCGGCGGGAAAGTGGCGCGCCATGTCACAGGTAGCGGCGCACGGCGGCAACGACCTGTTCCGGCGCACTGCCGAAATCGAGTGTGGACACCAGCTTGCCCTCGGCATCGACGACGTAGGTTGCCGTCGTGTGGTCGATGGCATAGCTGCCATCGGGCTGTACCGGTCCTTTGCGATAGCTCGCCCCGAACTGGCGCAGGACCGCCGCCACTTCCTCGGGCGAGCCGCTGACGCCGCGCAAAGCCGGGTGGAAGAAGGTCGCGTACTGCGCCAGATGGGCCAGGCTGTCGCGTTCCGGATCGACGGAAATCATCACCATGCGGACGCGCGCGCGCTCCTCGTCGGTCAGCAGCCGGAGCGCCTGGGCGCCGGTCGACAAGGTCGTCGGGCAAATGTCGGGACAACTGGTATAGCCGAAATAGACCAGCAGCACCTTGCCGCGCAGGGTTTTCGTATCGAAGGGGCCATCGACCGCGTGCAGGACGAAATCGCCGCCCGCCGGCAGCTTGCTGGCCGGCGCGTCGCGGTCTGCCAGGAACAGGGCGGCGGCGAGCAGAAGCGCCAAGGCAGCGGCGACACCGAACAGGAGATGATGAAGTTTCATGCGCCGCGGCCCTGAGCAGACGACCGGGGTCGGCGCGGCCACCGGCTTGGCCCGCCGGCCAGTTGAGAGTGTGAAGACATGGCCGCGATGGTAGCGACTCCGCGAGGGCAGACGATGCGACAAATTGTCGCACACGGACACACCGGGAATGCGCCCCGCGCCGTCACATTCAGCGTCTCATTCGCCGCCGCTGCGCGCCGGCAGGGCGGCCGCAAGCGTGCCGAAGCGCGTCACCAGGGTGAACACCGCAAAGTTGAGCAGGGTGCCGACGACAAAGCCCTGAATCTGACCGGGACTCTGCAAGACGTACTGCCAGACCAGGGTGCCGCCGACCCCGGCCGCCACCGCCGCATAGAAGGCGGCCGGCGTAGTGCGCCAGCCCATCAGCACCGCCACCAGCGGCACCAGGATCGAAGGCGCCCAGTAGTCGTAAGCTGCCACCAGGATATCCAGCACGTTGGGAATCAGCAGGGCGAACAGCAAGGCGATCACGCCGGTCAGCAGATTGCCCAGGCGGGCGATGTTGAGCGCCTGCCGTTCGTCGAGCGGCGTCCGCCGCAGCGGGCGCGTCACGTCCTGGACCAGGGCCACCGACGAAGCATTGAGGAAGGAGTCGGCCGACGACATGACGATCGACAGCACGCCGGCGATGATCAGCCCGGCCAGGCCGGCCGGCATCACCCGCCGCACCACTTCCGGCAGGGCCAGGTTGGCCTGCAGGCCGGGATCGAGTTGCAGCGCCACCAGACCGATGGCGCCGGCGATCAGGAAGAAGGGCACGGAAACCACGGCGCTCCAGAAATTGCCCTTCGCGGTATCCGTCGCGCTGCGGCCGAGCAGCAGGCGCTGCAGATAGGGCGGCACGAGCGTCTCGCCGAACATGAAGACGAGGAACAAAGACAGGAAGGAAAGCAGCGACCGCTGTTCGCCGATGATTTCCAGATGGGAAGCCGGAATGCCGGCGACGAAGGCCGCCCAGCCCCCGACTTCGGCCACCCCGAAAATGAACACCAGGGGGATGCCGAGCATGATCAGCCAGAACTGCAGGATGTCGGTGCGGACCACGGCCGCCATGCCGCCCAGCGTCGAGTAGAAAAAGACGATGCCGGCGCCGATCAGGATGCCGAGCAGCGGCGGGAAACCGAGGAAGACCTTGAAGATGGCGCCCATGGCGCCGATCTGCGCGCCGAGGATGCCGGCGCAGATGAGCATCGAGAAGAGACCGGTGATGATCCTGGCCCGCCGCCCGTAGGCCGGCTCCATCAGGTCGCCGACCGAGATGGCGCCGGGAAAGCGGTGCATGCGCGGGGCGATGAAGCGGGCGACGAGCATGATCTGCAGGCTGAAGCCCATCAGCGCCAGGGGATAGGCCAGGCCGCTGGAAAAGACCTTGGCCGCGTTGCCGGTGGAAAAACCGCCGCCGATGAAGGACGCGGAAAGCGTGCAGAAGATGGCGAGCCAGCCGTAGTTGCCGTGCGACACGGCGAACTCGCGGAAACTGCCAAGCTTGCGGCTGGCGTAACCCAAGTACAGCACGACGGACAGATAAGCCAGGATGATCAGGTGATCGAGCATGATGGAGCTTTCGTTGCGTGACGACGGGGTGCGCTAGCGCGCCCCGCCAAGTCGCGTCGCCGGAATGCGTTGGCGGCGACGCCCCCCTGAATGGCATGTGCCTTTGTCATCATTCCGGGAAAGTCGCACAAACGCGCTGCCCTTGCAAGCCGAAATGCCCGCTGGATGGTCGTTTTCCGCCATTTCGCAAAAAACATCAGGCACCGGCCCAACGGTCAACCGGGAAAAACGCTCAATTCTCCGCCGCCGGCTACGCAGCAGCCTCGTCCTGTTCCGGCGCCCTTCGCCACCAACCGCCCAGCACACGCAGCAAAGCCGTCAGCAGGCTGGGCAGCAGCAGGACACCGACCAGCATCAGGGGATCGCGGTGCTCGCGGTCGAACATCGCGAACAGCGCGAGGAAAGCCGCGCTGGCAAACAGCCAGATGCTGCGCGGATCGTCGCTACGCCGGGGCAGTAGCGGCAACAGCGCGGCCCCCGCGAGCAGTACCAGCAGGCAACCGACAACGCCGTAAGCGAGCAGGAAATCGAGATAGGCGTTGTGCGCGAAGGCAAAGGCCTGTGGCAGTTCGGGCACGACGTCGCGGGCGAAGCTGGCGCTCCCCGCCCCCAGCCAGAGATGGTCGGGCACGTGACGCAGGACGGCGGACCAGATCTCGGCGCGGACGCCGAGGAAGCCGCCGCCGTGCAGCCAGAACGACGGCCAGGCGAGATGCGCGGCAAACCCGGCGCACAGCAGAGCGAACAACCCGGGTACGCTCCAGCGCGGGCGATGGAAGAAGACGACCAGCAGCGTGGCGAAGGCCAGCCCGCCCAAACCGTTGCGACTGCCGTTGGCAAGCGTCAGGAAGACGAGCAAGGCAGCAAATGGAATCCACGCCAAGCGGGGCGGTATCAGGATCAGCGCGGCGACGCCCCAGACACCGAGGAGGCCGAGCGGGATGGCCAGCGCGTTGCGGTTCATCTCGCTGACGAAGCCGCCGACCGCCATGACCATCGGCGCCTGCAGCGCCGCCGCGAGTTGCGCCGGGCCCACGTAAGCCAGCAGGCTGACGCTGCCGACCACCACCGCCAGCCCGACGACGCGCTGCCAATGCACCTGCGGCAGGCGGGCGCAGGCGAGCAGACCGAAGGTCATTAGGGCCGCCTTGAGCGTCCGTTCGCCGGCCCGCCAGTCGCTGCCGCCGCTCACGTCGCGCAGCATCATCCAGGCGATCAAGAGCAGCAGACACAGGAAGAAACGGCCGACGTCGCGCGACTGCCCGCGCAGGGCAATTGCGGCGAGCGGACAGCCGGCCGCGAAGGTCCAGTTGAAGCTGACCGGCCAGCCGCTGAGGCGGTCGAGCACCAGGGCAAGGAGAAACAGCGCCCCCAGGAAGACGATCAAAACCGCCCCCGACTTCTCGTTCGGATCGAGGAGTTGACGTAAGTGCATGCTTACTCCCGCCAGTGTTCGGCAACCCAAGGCACCGGCCGCAGGTAGCGTTTCAGATGACGGCCGAGCGGCTGCCCGCGCTGCGCGTCGAACAGGCCGGCCAGGTGGGTCAGCGGCGGCGCATGCGCGACGACCTCCGACCAGCGACCGGCGATCGCGTCGGCCGGGTCGGGTTTACCGGGGAACATGACGATGCGCGCGTCGCGCGGCAGGCGGGCCGGACGCAGGTAGCGCAGCGGCCACGGGCCGAGGCAGTCGAGGCGGAAATGGCGCACCCAAGCGGACGGGAAAAACCGGATACCACCGCGCACGCGCTTGGTCACGTAACGCTGTTCGAACTGGTATTGCCCGGCCAAGCCTTCCGGGTCGGCGCGGAACTCGTCGAGCAGGTAGGCGTGGCCGCCGATCGGGAAACGGAAGACCGAGGTCTGGCCCAGGCGTTCGAGCGGCTTGATCCAGTTGCGGGCGAGGATCACCTCGTCGGGCCGGCCGACGGCAAACAGTTCGTCGAGCGGGCCGGTGATCACCACGTCGAGGTCGAGGAACAGCGCGATGCCGCGCAAGCCGGCGAGATCGGCGTTCCACAGCGCGAGCTTGTGGAACTTGCCGGGCGCGTTGGTCGGCACCGGACAACCGAGGTCGGGCAGGTCGTGGCAGATCACCTCGGGCCGGATGCCGCGCCGGTCATCGGTGAAGCAGACGAATTCGAAGGGCGGCGTGAGCTGGCGCGCGACCATCGCGTAGAGGCGATTGACGTATTCCGGGCCGTAGCGCGTGCCCCACTTGATGCACAGGACTTTCTTATCGTTCATGACAGGCTTCTTCTGGAATCCGGTCGCCCGACCGCCTTGCCGCCTGCCGTCAGCGCCAGGTGTAGGATGCGCGCTGGCGTCTTGAGCAGTTCGAGCAAGGCGTAGCGGTAGGCGGCCAGGCATTGCGGACGCAGGCGGATGGCCTGCAGATGGCGCGCGTAGCGCGAATGGATTTCGCGCCAGCTTTGCGGATGGCGCGTGTTGGTCCGCGTGATGCCGTCGTCCAGGTAGCGGATGCGCCGGCTCGCGAAGGGGTAGGCCCAGGGTTGCGTGCGCGCTGCCAGCGGCTGGAAGAAGTGCCAGGTTTCGACGCGCAGGACATCGTCGAAACGGATGCCGGCCAGGCGGTCGAGGGCGATCACGTGGGTCTTGTCGCCGCGCAGACGACGGCCGTAAACGTAGTCGGCGAACCAGTCCACCTGCCCTTCCGCCGCGATCTCGCGCTGTCCCAGCTTGCTGTCGCCGCAGGTGTTGGAGATCAGCCAGCCGGCCTCGGGATGCGCCGCCAGCATCGCCGCCGCGACTTCCAGCGCGCGCGGTTCGAGGCGGTCCTCGTCGTCCATGAAGACGATGTGGTCGCAGCCTTCGCGCCAGGCGCGGTCGATGCACAGGTTGCGCGCACGGTTCGGGCCGCCGTTGCGGTCGACGCGCATCATCTGCACGCGGCGGTCGGCGAGCCAGGGCTGGACCGGCGCGTAATCGACGCGCGAAGCATCGTCGCAGATCAACAGCCGCCAGTGCGGATAGGTCTGCGCGTGCAACGAGCGGATCGCTTCGATCAGGTAGGCCGGCCGGTTATAGGTCGGCACGACGACGCCGAAAACCGGTGTTTTTTCCGTCGCTGCCGGGCTGAGCGCCAGTAGCCGGGCGGTCGCCCGGGCCAGCGCGACCCTGAGGTCGACGGCCGGCAAGGCGAAATTTTCCGGCGCGATCTCCGGCCCGCCGAGCAGCGCGACGAGGTCGCCGAACGCCACCTCGCGCAGGCTGCGCTCGTACCCCGCCTGCCGTAGCGCGCAGTCGATCACCGGCGCCGGCTCGACGCGACGCGGGCGCAGCGCGATGGCCGGCTTGCCGGCGGCGACTGCCTCGCTGAGCATGCTCAGGCTGTCGCGCGTGACCAGCACGCAATCGGCCGCATCGAGAAAGGCGGGCAGCAGGCGTTCCGGCGCGGCATGCCACCACACGGCACGAAGCAGCCATGCGGCCCGGATTTCGCGGCGCAGGCGCGCCTCAACCGCGGGCGGCGTGCGCCGCGACGTGCTCAGCAGCCAGCGCCAGCCCTGTTCGCCGAGCCGGTTGACGGCGTCGATCAACTGCGTCCAGTCGTTCGCCGTGTAGCGATGGCTGCGCGAATCGCCACCGATCAGCAAGGCCGCCAGGCGCTCGCCACCGCTACCGCAGGCGGCGCGCAGTTCGGCGCCGGCGCCGGCAATCTCGTTGGCGCCGATGTCGGTGAGCAGCAGGCCGCTGGCGATGCTGCGCGGGTGGCCGGGCAGGCGTTGCGGACTGAGCACGACGTCGCACCAGCGCGCCGGCAGCGGCGCCGGATCGCCGCAATAGACCAGCCTGGCGCCGGTCCGCCGGGCCAGACTGACCGCGTAATGGAAACCGCGACCGCCGCTGACGACGATCACCCCGGCCGGCGGCGGCGGCTCGGCGGGCAACTGGTAGGCGAGGCGCAGCAGGCGGTCGGGCAGGCCACGCCGGGCCAGCGTGCCGGCCAGACGCAACAGCGGACGCAGGAAACCGCGCAGGGTCAGGCGGACCCGGTATTCGACCAGATCGGCCCGGCAATGCGCGGCCAGCGCCCGGGCCAGCCCGCGCGATTGCACCAGATGGCCGGGACTGCCTTCATCGATGACCAGGATGCGGGAGACTTCAGTCAAGCGCCCGCTCCGCCGCGCGCGCTTCGGCATGGTCCCAGGCGGCGCGAATCCACGGCGCCGGGCGGATGAACTTGTAGCTCTTCTTCCAGGCCGGTGCCGGCCAACGGCCGTCGACCGCCTCGTGCGGGTTGGGCACGCCGGGAAAGGCGACCACCCGCGCGTCGGCCGGGTGCGTCGGCGTCTTCCAGAAACGCAGCGGCCAGGGCGGCACGCAGTGCGTCTTGAACAGCACGCACCAGGCGTCGGGCCAGAAGACCAGTTCGCGCACGGTGCGCGAGATGTAGGTCTGCGAGTTGCGGAAGGTGGCCAGAATCGCGTCCTGCTCGGCAAGCAGGCGGGTGAGCAGGTATTCGTCGGCGCCGACGGTGAAGCGGTAGACCGAGGTGTTGCCGATGTTGCGCCCGGGCTGCGTCCAGTTGCGCATGACGACGAAGCTTTTCTCCGGCTGGTAGGTGAAGAAATCGTCGAGGCTGCCGAGGATTACCACGTCGAGGTCGAGGAACAGCCACTGGCCGCTGAAACCGAACAATTGTTCGCTGGCGGCGTAGGTCGTCAGCTTGCGCCAGCCGCGCCGGTTGTACGGCGCTGGCAAGGCGATTTCCGGGCAATCGTGGCATTCGACCTCGGGCCGGATGCCGGCGCGCTCGTCGGTCAGACAGACGAAGCGCAAGGGCCCGGCGATGTTGGCGCGCACCATCGCGTACAACCGGTTGACGTATTCCGGGCCGTAGAGCTGGCCCCATTTCATGCAGAGTACCTGTTTCACCTTGCCTGCCTTTATTTGTGATGGGCTCACACCCAATGGCGAGCGACGAAGGACGCCCGCTTCCAGAAACCATAGGCGCGCCATGCCACGTCCGCCGGATCGGGCTTGCCGTGAAAGACGACGATCGCCGCCGTCGCCGGCAACGGCGTATCGAGCCAGCCCGGCGCGCGCAGCCCGAGCCGCTCGCCGCCCAGCTTGGCGAGCCAGGGGAAGGCGCGCGAGTCGAGGCTTTTCTTGTACGAGACGATCTTCTCCGCCGGCCAGTTGGCGGCATCCGGCAGACATTCGTAAATCCACTCCTGGTCGCCGTTGCAGCTCGCCATGACGCCGTCGGCGTCGGCCTGGAAGCGTTCCCAGACCTGCGCATGGGCGCCGACCGTGAAGCGCATCACCGAACTGTTCCACATCGGGTTGCGCGACCAGTTGCGCAGGATGACGAAATCGCCCGGCTGATCGGCCAGGAAATCGATGTTGCCGACAATCACCAGGTCGAGGTCGAGATAGAGCAGCGGCCCGCAAAGGCCGTGGAATTCCGGCGCGAACAGGGAAAGCTTGTACCACCAGCCGCTCAGCCCCGGCGTGCAGTCGAGCGGCAGCACGACGACGGCGGGGTCGAGCCCCTGCGGGAATTCGGTCAGGCAATGAAAGCGGAACGGTCGTTGCAAGTGACGCGCGACCATGCGGTACAGGCGATTGACGTATTCCGGCCCGTATTTCGTCCCCCATTTCAGGCAGACGACGTTGAGCGGCGTATCACAATCGGCCATCGACCGCCTCACGCGGGAACAGGTGCTTGACGTCGTAGATCACCGCCTGCGGCTGGCACAGCGCGCGGATCGCGGCGATGCCCAGGGCTGCGAACTGGCGGTGGGCGACGGCGACGACCACCGCATCGTAGGGGCCGACGGGCTGCTCGACCGGCGTAATGCCGTATTCCGCCTTGGCTTCGGCGATATCGACCCAGGGGTCGTAGACGTCGACTTCGGCGTTGAGTCCGGCCAAGGTGCGGACGATGTCGACCACCTTGGTGTTGCGCAAGTCCGGGCAGTTTTCCTTGAAGCTGAGGCCAAGCACCAGGACGCGCGCACCGACCACGTTGATCCGCTTGCGCAGCATCAGGCGCACGACGCTCTCGGCAACGTAGGTGCCCATGCCGTCGTTGATCCGCCGGCCGGCCAGGATCACCTGCGGGTGGTAGCCGACGGCTTCGGCCTTGTGCGTCAGGTAGTAGGGATCGACGCCGATGCAATGGCCGCCGACCAAGCCGGGCCGGAAAGGCAGGAAATTCCACTTGGTGCCGGCGGCGCGCAGCACCGACTCGGTGTCGATGCCGAGGCGGTTGAAGATCAGCGCCAGTTCGTTGACCAGCGCGATGTTGATGTCGCGTTGGGTGTTCTCGATCACCTTCGCCGCCTCGGCGACGCGGATACTCTCGACGCGGTGCGTGCCGGCCGTGACGATGCTGGCGTAGAGCGCATCGACGTAAGCGGCGGCGGCCGGCATCGAACCGGCGGTGACCTTGACCGTGTTGGTCAGCCGGTGCTGTTTGTCGCCGGGATTGATCCGCTCCGGGCTGTAGCCGGCGAAGAAGTCGCGGTTGTAGACCAGCCCGGAAACGCGCTCGACGGCCGGGATGCAGACTTCCTCGGTGGCGCCGGGATAGACGGTCGATTCGTAGATGACCACGGCGCCGGGCGCAATGACCGCGCCGATGGCCTCGCTGGCGCGCAGCAGCGGGCCCATGTCGGGGCGGTTGCTGGCATCGACCGGGGTCGGCACGGTGACGATGAAGGTATTGCAGTCGCGCAGCGCTGCTGCGTCGCTGGAAAATTGCAGATGCGTCGCCTGCTGCAGCTCGTCGGCGGTCATTTCCAGCGTGCGGTCGTAGGCTTCGCGCAGTTCGCCGACCCGGCGCGGACAGATGTCGAAGCCCAACGTCGGCAGATGGCGACCGAACTCGACGGCCAGCGGCAGACCGACGTAGCCGAGGCCGATGATGGCGATGCGGGCGTCAGCGGGCGTAAGCAAGTTGGCCGCCTTTCCCGCCTTGCGCGACGACTTCGCGATAGGTCGCCAGGGTGTTTTCCAGCATGTGTTGCAACTCCAGTGAGGCCGGCAGCGACGCCGGGCGGGGATCGCCGGCGAGGATGCGCCGGCAGGTTTCGATCAGCTCGGCGGCGGCGCCGGGGCGCACCCGGCCGGCCGGGAACATCGCGGCGAGCAGTTCGGCGACGCCGCCGTGCGCGTAGGCGGCAACCGGCACGCCGAGCGCCAGCGCTTCGAGCACCGTGCGTCCGAAAGCTTCTGGCTGCGTGGACAGCGACAGGACCAGCGCGCTGACGCTGAATATCTCGCGCAGGTCGCTGCGGTGGCCGGTAAAAGTGAGGTGATCGGCCACCCCCTGCGCCTTCGCCGCCGCCTGCAGCTCGGCCAGGTAAGGCAGGTGGCGGGCGTCGGCCTCGCCGACGATGACGCCGTGGATGTCCGGGTGGCTGGCCTTGAGCGCGGCGATCAGCGCGATGAAATCGTGGTGTCCCTTGAGCCGCGTGATGCGCCCGGCGAGCACGAGCAGGCGCTTGCCAACGAACTGCGGCCAGGCCGCCTGCCAGTCGCGCAGCCATGACGGCGGCGGTCGGTAATCCGGGCGGTAGAGCGCCGGATCGATGCCGCGCGGAATGACCTTTACGGTCGACGGGTCGCAAGCTGGATAATTGGCGCGCAGGTAGGCAGCGATCGAATCCGACACCGCGATCACCGCGTCGCCGCGCGTCATCACCGCGCTGTAGGCGCCGACCGAGTAATAACCATGCACCGTGGTCACCAGTTGCGGCCGCGTCGCCGCCGGCATGCCGCGCCAGGCCAGCCGGCAGATCCACGCCGGCAGCCGGGAACGCACGTGCAGCACGTCCACCCGTTGTTCGGCGAGCAGGCGGCGCAGCGGGCCGACCAGGCGCAGGGTGAGCGGCGACTTGCGCCCGACCGGCCAGGCGAAATGCTCCGAGCCCTCGGCCAGCAGCCGGTCGACCAGGCGCCCGCCGGCCGACATGACCAGCGAACGGTGGCCCTGGCGGACCAGGTAATCCGCCACTTCCAGTGTGCCGCGTTCAACGCCGCCGCTTTCCAGCGCCGGCAGGACCTGCAGGACCGTCAGGCGTTGGGATACCAAAATTGCTTGATCCACTTCGCGCAACGCGCGGCTTCGTCGAGTTGTCCGCTTAGCCGGGGCAGCGACTGCCCGGCCTGCCAGTTCTGGAAACGCGTCACCCAGCCGCTTTGCACCAGCCGTTCGAGACCGCGCACGACGCGGCTGGAATGGCGCTTGGGCAGGTCGAAGACGCCGACGCCGGTGCCCGAGGTCAGCGCCTCATAGACCATCGACACGCTGTCCGGCGTCACCCAGACCTGGCCGGCGCAGCCCAGCACCTCGTGCAGCCAGCCTTGCGTGGTGCGGGCAAAAGGGACAACGTCGAGATTGGCATGCGTCAGCCCCTGCAGGCCGTCGAGCAGCGAGGCCGGGGTGCGCGGCGAGGTGGTCAGCGTCCACCGCACCTGCGGTGTCGCGGCGACCAGCTTGCCGACCGCCGCCAGGATTTCGCCGTCCTGCCAGACGTAGTGGCGGGAAATGCCGCCGAGCAGGATCAGGCCGACGTTGGGGTCGGCGGCGGCCGAGCGCTGCATGGTGTTGAGCGCGCCCTGAGTGAGGATCACCCGCTTCGACGGCGCGACGCCGTCGTGCTGCGGAATCAGGCAGAGGTCGAAGAGTTGGCGCGGCAGGCTGGGCTTCATCAGCACCACCGTCTTGCCGCCGTAAGCGCGTTTGGCGGCGAGAATGTTGAGGTGGGTGGCGTGCCCGGCGCCGACGATCAGGTCAGGTGCCGGCAGCCCCGCACCCGGCGGGTAGCTGGCGCCGGCCAGATGGGCCAGCGCCTGCAGCGGCGGCAGCGCGCGCAGTTCGATCTCGCGCACCGGCAACTGCTGGCGCAGCGCCTTGAGCAGGCCACGAATCTGCTGCAGATGGCCGGGCTTGCCATCGGTGATGGTCCAGATGACGCAGCCGGAATTGCCGTTCATGCCGTTTTCGCTCCAGAGGATGTCCCAGCGGGACTCGTGGAGGCATTGTCAGCATGCTCGGTGACAAAGCCGTTAAGGCTGGATAACGCCTATGTGACAGTCGGGCTTCAGTGCGCAAACAGGCCGACCAGCGGCACCACGGCGACGCCGGCGGCGATCAGCAGGCTCTGCCGGACGAAGCTCTCGCCCTGCTTGTGCAGCAGCGGAAAGATGTCGGCCAGCGCGACGTAGATGAAACTCGAGGCGCCGATCACCAGCACGTAGGGCAGCACGAAATCGGCGGTGGACAGCGCGAAGAAACCGAGCGCGCCGCCGAGCAGCGAACTCAGGCTGGAGCCGGCGTTGGCGACGAAGGCCTTGGTGTTGCTCCAGCCGGCGTTGCGCAGGAGCACGAAATCGCCCATTTCCTGCGGCACCTCGTGGGCGATGATGGCGACGGTGGTACTGACGCCGAGCAGCGGATCGGCGATGAAGGCGGCGGCGATCAACACGCCATCGACGAAGTTGTGGAAGGCATCGCCGATCAGGATCAGCGGCGGCGCCGTGGTCGTCGCGTGGTGACCTTCGTGCGCCGCGCAATCGCCGTGCGAATGCCGCCACAGCGCCAGGCGTTCGAGAGCGAAGAACGCGAACAGCGTGCCCAGCATCAGCGCGAACAGCGTCGCGAACGGGCCGCCGTGGTTGTGCCCCTCGTGCTCATGATCATGGTCGGCGGCGGCCTCGGCGGCGATTGCCGCCTGGTCGCCCGGGGCGTGGTCGTGGCCGGCGTGGATATCGACCGGCGGCAGCGAATTGAACGCTTCCGGCAGGACGTGCAGGAAGGCCGACGACAGCATCACACCGGCGGCGAAGGCGACGAGGATCGCCGTCGATTGCCGCGACAGGTGGAACACCACCAGCGCGGCGGCGGCCATGCTGATCAGCCCGCCGGCGAGGCAGGCGAGGAGGATCATGCTCAGGGTAGTCATTGCTTCTTTCCTTGTGGTACCTGATAGGGTTCGACCCGCTCGGCGGCTAGACGGTAGGCATAGATGCCCATGCCACTGTCGCCGCCCTGCAGCGTCAGGGTGCCGCTGACCGAGAAGGTTTCCATGGTGCGCATGCCGCGCACCGGTTTGGCCGGCACCACCAGGATGACCTGGTTCGACGGTGGCGGCGGAACATGGACGCAGGCGCCGAAATACGGCACGAGCAGGAATTCGAGGATGTCGTCGCCCTTGCGTTCGAGCGGCACGACGAAACCGGGGATGCGGATGCGCTGGCCGTGCAGGCTGCGTTCGACCGGCGCCTTGTCCCACTCGCGGCGCACCTTGGCGAGCAGTTCGTTGGCCTTGGGATCGGCGTCCTGCAGGCGCTTCAGATCGATGCCCTTGAACACCGCCATGGGGTCCCAGTCGGCCGGCATCAGGTCGTCCCACATCAGTTCGCGGAAACCCTTGACGCTCCCCTTCTCCGCCGCCAGTCGCTCGCCGACACGGTAGTCGGCGGCCGGCAGGGTGAGCGGCAGAAACAGCAGCAGGAGGAGCAGGAATCGTTGCATCGATGATGCCTTTCAGGAACGCGGCGTCAGGCCGTCGGCGAGCGCCAGACGGTAGGCGCGCCAGGCCGGCAAGAGGCCGACCAGCGTGCCGCAGGCCAGCACCAGGCCGAGCAGGCGCCATTCGGCGGCGCTCGGCGCGAGCGGCAGCGCCGCCAGGCCGAAGTCGAGCAGCAGGCCGTCGCCGGCGGCGGCGAACAGGCTGAGCAGACCGAGGCCGAGCAATGCGCCGAGCAGGCTGACCAGGCCGCTTTCGAGCAGCAGGAGGCCGAGGATGTGGCGCGGGCCGGCGCCCAGCGCGCGCAGGATGGCCATTTCGCGCCGCCGCTCGTTGAGGCCGGCGAGCAGCGTCGCCATCAGCCCGGCCAGGCCGACCGCCAGCACCAGCCAGGACACCGCGTGCAAGGCGCGCTCGACGACGCCGACGGTCTGCCACAACTGGTCGAGGGCGACGCCGGGCAGCACGGCGAGCAGCGGCTCGCCGGCAAATTCGTTGATCTTGCGCTGCAGGCGGAAGACCTCGACGCGCTGGCGGAGGCCGATCAGGAAAGCGGTGATCGACTTCGGCGTCAGATCGAACTTCTGCACCACGTCGGCGCCGATCGAGAAACCCGGCATTGGCGCGCCGCCGACCCAGTCGAGGTGGATCGCCTCGATCGCGGCGAGCCCGACATGCACCGTGCGGTCAACCGGCGTCCCGGTCGGCGCCAGGATGCCGACCACGGTAAACGGCTTGTCGGCGTGCTCCATGCCGGCCAGGCCGCCATCGCCGTGACTCAGCGTGATCTGGTCGCCGATGCCGTAGCCCAGGCGCCGCGCCACCTCGGCGCCAAGCACGGCGTCGAAAATGCCGGCGAAAACCTGGCCGGCGGCCAGGCGCAGCGGCTGGCGGTCGCCGTAGCGGTAATGCGCGAAATAGTCCGGCGTCGTGCCGAGCACCGGGTAGCCGTGGTGCGAATCGCCGAGCGCCAGCGGCACGCTCCAGGCGATCGCCGGATCGGCGGCCATTTTGCGGTAGCTGTCCCAGCCCAGGTTGTTGGTCGCCTCGCCGAGCCGGAACACCGAATACAGCACCAGTTGCACCGGGCTGGTGCGGGCGCCGACGACGAGATCGGTACCGGAGACCGACTGCGCAAAACCCTCGCGCGCCGCCTGGCGGATGCGCTCGACCGAGAGCAACAGGGTGGTCGCCAGGAGAACGGCGAGCAGCGTCAACCCCAGGCTGAGGCGGCGATTCCAGGCGCTGGCCAGGGCCAGCCGCCAGAGCGCGCTCATGCCTCGCCTCCGGTCAGGGCAAGGCTGTCGTCGAAATGGGCGGCCAGCCGCAGATCGTGGCTGACGAAGACGAGCGCGCTGCCGGCTGCCTTCGCTTCACCCAACAAGAGGTCGATGAAGGCATCCTGGCGGGCGGCGTCGAGCGCCGAGGTCGGCTCGTCGGCGACGATGATTTCCGGCCGGCCGATCAGCGCGCGCGCCGCGGCGACGCGCTGCTGCTGGCCGACCGACAGTTCGCCGGCGGGCGCCGCCGCCAGCGCCGGGTCGAGATCGAGCGCTGCCAGCAGGCGCGTTGCCGCGGCCGCCGGATCGCCGGCGCGCTGGTGGCGGCGGCGCGAAAAACGGCAGGGCAGCAGCACGTTGTCGCGCACCGACAGCCAGGGCAACAGGTTGAACTGCTGGAAGATGAAACCGAGATGATCGGCGCGGAAAGCGTCGCGCCGCGCTGCCGACAGCGCGCCGAGCGACTGGCCGAGCAGTTCGACGCGGCCGCGCTCGGGCAGCAGGACGCCGCCGATCAGGTTGAGCAAGGTGCTCTTGCCGGCACCGCTCGGCCCGTGCAGGAACAGGCTGCGACCGGCGACGACGGCCAGGTGTTCGAGACGAACGGCCGGCGGCGCGGCGGCGCGCCAGCGGAACAGCAGATCGTCGATGCGGATCGCCGCCATGCTTACCAGGAAAAGACCGGCTGCCGGATATCCACGCGACCGGCCTTCTGTCCCTTCGGGCCGGCAAAACTGACGTCGAGCGCGCGCAGGCGCGGAAATGCCTCACTGACCTGGACCCGCAGACCATCGAGCGCCAGCGGATCGGCACAGAGATAGACGTAACGCGCTTCGATGTCGCCGTGACCGTCGCTGCCGCCTTGGCCTTCGAGCAGCGGGGCGTCGATCTTCTGTTCGCTCAAGGTGCACTGCGCGGCCTCCGTCGGCACGAACAGTCGTGCCGGCGAGCGCAGTTTTTCCAACGCGGCCTGGGCAGCCAGTTGTTCGCGGGGACTCTGCGCCGCCCGCTCGAAGCCGACCAGATCGTGCTGCGGCGCTTCCAGCAACAGCGTCAGTTGCGCCCCCTCGACGACGATGCCGAGCTGGCCGAGGCCGTGCTGGTGGGCATGCTGCTCATGCGCCGATGCCGGCCCCGCAAGCAGGACGAGCAGGAGTAGAGACAATTTCTTCATCGGCTATTCCTCCCTGGTTCGAAACGCTGCAGCGCGGGCCAGCCCCCGGCATCAACCGCCGAACTGGCGCCGCCGCTGTTCGTGCCGTTCCTGCGCCTCCAGGCACAGGCTGGCGGTCGGTCGCGCCAGCAGGCGGGCGATGCCGATCGGCTCACCGGTGTCCTCACACCAGCCATAGCTGCCATCTTCGATGCGCTTCAGCGCCTGGTCGATCTTCTTCAGCAACTTGCGCTCGCGATCGCGCACGCGCAGCTCCAGCGCATGTTCTTCCTCGGCGCTGGCGCGGTCGTTGGGATCGGGCTCGGCCGCCGTCTCCTGCAGGTGATGCGTGGTTTCCTCGGCGGCACCGCGCAGCGCGGCCTCTTCGTCGAGCAGGCGCTGCCGGAAGAAGGCCAGTTGGGCCGGCGACATGTATTCATCTTCCGATGCCGAAAGCATCTCCGCCTCGCTCGGCAACCCCGGTTTTGCAGTGGATCGTGACATCGATCTTTCCTTGTTCGTCATGGGACGTCTGCGGCATGCCCGCCGCCGGAACGGCCAACCCGAACCGGCGCTGCGCGCCCGACCGCAACGCTATCGATTGCGGACGGGCGATGTTATAACATCGCATCTCCACCACCAAGTCGACTTCGAGAATGATTGAACCCGATGCCGAAGCCGAGTTGCTCGAGCGCGCCGAAACCCGCTGCCGGCAACAGGGCGCCAGTCTCACCGCGATCCGCCGCGAAGTGCTGGCGCTGCTCGGTCGCCAGCCGAACGGCATCAAGGCCTACGACCTCCTCGAACAGATGCGGCGGACCCGCCCCAACGCCGCGCCACCCACCGTCTACCGCGCGCTCGATTTCCTGATCGCCCAGGGACTGGCGCACCGCATCGGCCGCCTCAACCTGTTCGTCGCCTGCCGCCACAGCAGCCACCCGTCGCCGGCGCTGTTCCTGCTCTGCCCGCGCTGCAACGGCGTCAGCGAACTACAGGACCGCGACGTCTCGGACCGCCTCTTCGCCAGCCTGCAAGCCGCCGGCCACCGACTGGACAGCCCGGAAGTCGAAATCAGCGCGGTCTGCCCGCGCTGTGCGGGAAACTGAGCTTTCGTCGCATCGTTCCTGTTTCCTCAGGAAGCACTTTCGGAGAAGACACAGCCGACTTGCAAGGACAATGGCAAAAATTTAAAGTACTGAGTAAATTTACTCAGTACTTTAAATATGCCTTTCGAACGCCCCCAGACAGCGATTCTGCGACAACGAATCCAGGAGCTTCCGCGATTCATGATCGTCGTCGCGGGCCCTCGTCAGATTGGCAAAACGACGATGGTCCGACAGGTGCTGTCCCCCGGCGCGAATTTCATCGCCGCCGACCAGGCCGGGAACGAGCGCGCCGATCAGTTCGCGATGCCCGGTCTGGAATCAAGCCTGCAAACCATTCCCGGTAGTCAGGCAACAGCGGAATGGCTGGTCCGCCAATGGAACCTGGCGCGAAACAAGGCCCGTCTCCGCAACGACGGCAGCTACCACATCCTGGCAATCGACGAAGTGCAAAAAATCCCCCGCTGGTCGGAAGTCGTCAAGGGATTATGGGATGCCGACCGAGCCGAGCAACTGCCGATGCACGTCATCCTGCTCGGCTCCTCGCCCTGGCTGATGCAAAAGGGGCTGACCGAAAGTCTCGCCGGCCGTTACGAAGCGATCCCGATGCGTCACTGGTCGTATCGGGAAATGCAGGAAGCTTTCGATTTCTCGCTCGACGAATACCTGTATTTCGGCGGCTACCCCGGCTGCGCCAGCATGATTCGCGAGGAAACCCGCTGGCGCCAGTACGTCCGCAGTTCGCTGATTCATCCGAACATCGAAAAGGACATTCTGGAAATGACCCGGGTCGACAAGCCCGCCCTGCTGAAAACTCTGTTCGAGCTTGGCTGCGGCGCCTACTCGGGGCAGATCATTTCCTACACCAAACTGCTCGGACAGTTGCAGGACGCCGGCAATACCACCACCTTGTCGCACTATCTGGATTTGCTATCGCAAGCCGGCCTGTTGAGTGGCCTGGCGAAGTACGCCGGGCAAAAACACCGTCAACGCGCCTCCAGCCCCAAACTGAACACTCACAACACCGCCCTGATGTCGGCCCTCACCGGCTACAGTTTCAACGCCGCCAAGCAGGATCGGAGCTATTGGGGTCGTCTGACGGAAAGCGCCATCGGCGCCCACTTGATCAACACTGCCGAAGACAACTGTCAGGTCCAGTACTGGCGTGAAAGCCCGGACGAGGTCGATTTCATCCTCGCCGACGAACGCCGCCTCGCCGCCATCGAGGTAAAAAGCGCCAGTAAGTATGCAACTCCCAAAGGCCTGGAAACTTTTGCCCGCCAATACGCAGGCACCCGAACGCTGATCGTCGGAGAAGGCGGCATTCCCGTAGTCGATTTCCTCTCGCAGCCCGCCGCGCACTGGCTGGAGTGATACATGTACATTGCCCCTCGCCTCGTTCGCCTGCTTTCCGAAAAATCCGAAGAACCCACCGAGCCAAAAGCGCTCGCGGATTATCGGGAAGCCTCCGCCTGGGTCTTGCTCGGAGAGCCCGGCGCAGGGAAATCCGAGGCCTTCAAGCAGGAAGCCGAACAGTGCGACGGCCTGCACCTCCCCATCGCCGAATTCATCGAATATCCCGCCCTCCAAGAATGGCGAGAAAAAGTCCTCTTCCTCGACGGGCTGGATGAAACCCGCGCTGGCTCAGGCGAACAGAACGCCCTGTTCAAGATAGGCGCCAAGCTCAGGGAACTGGGCCTCCCCCGTTTCCGTATCGCCTGCCGGGCAGCCGACTGGTACGGATCGCTGGACCAGAACGATGTCGCGCGGTCATCGCCTGACGGGCACTGCCTTACCCTGCAACTGGAACCGCTTGGCCGATCCGACATCCTGGAAATCCTGCGGCAAAACCACGACATCCCGAATCCGGAAGCCTTTATCGAGCGCGCCAAAGCAATGGACCTTGCTGGGCTGCTGGAAAATCCGCAGACGCTGCAACTCCTGGCCAAAGCAGTGCAAGGAGATGACTGGCCGGATTCCCGTCTGAAAACTTTCGAACTCGCCTGCGAAAAACTCGCCCATGAAGCATCACGACGGCATCGGGAAATTAAGCGCTTTGACGTGACAGAATTGCTCGACAGCGCCGGCCACCTGTTCACGGCGCTGTTGCTCGCCGACAAAAGCGGCATTTCCCTCGATAGCGAAAGCGCCGATACGCGCTTTCCCGAGCTTGTCGAGTTCGCGCCTCCAGATTTGACATCAGCCAAGGCAAGCGTACAAAGCGCACTCTTTCGCCCCGCCGGCAAAACCGACCATTTCCAGCCCTGCCACCGCAGCATCGCCGAGTTCCTCGCCGCCCGCTGGCTCAGTCAGCAAATCGACCACCAAGGTCTGCCTCCCGGCCGGGTGCTCAAGCTGCTCCAGGGGTTCGACGGTCGCACGGTTGCCGGGCTGCGCGGCCTTTACGCCTGGCTTGCGCTGCATTGCCAGAGCTTGCGCCAGCACCTGATCGACATCGATCCGATCACCGTCATCGACTACGGCGACGTGAAACCCATGCCCGCCAGCGACAAACGACGCCTGCTAACCGAACTGCACCGAGAAATTCAGGAAAACCTGGTCGCCGGACGGGACTCCCACACCCCTGCCGCGCTGGCAGCACTCGCCGACCCGGCGCTCACGGTCGACTTTCAAAACTGGCTGAATTCCCCTGAGCGCGACGACAACTACCAATCCTTCCTTGCCTTCGTGCTTGATGTCCTGAGTGAAGGCGACCCCATTCCCGAACTCGCTCCCTTGCTGAAATCCATCGCCGAAGACACGACGCGTTGGCTTAGCATCCGCAGTGCCGCGTTGCTTGCCTGGCTGAACGGCGTCCCCGCGCCGGACGAAGCGCAAGCGCTGCTTGATGCGATCTACGACAAGCAGATCGACGACCCTAACGACCAACTGGCCGGCTTGCTGTTGCAATACCTTTACCCAAACCACCTTTCTCCAGAGCAGTTGCTGCGTTACTGGCACCCTCGCAAGCAGAGGAATTTCAGCGGCCAATACTCCTGGTTCTGGGAACACGAACTGACCGCCTGTGTTCCGGATGCACATCTCCCCGTCCTGCTCGATCGACTTGCCAAAGCTCCCTCGCTCGTAAACGCCCAGACAAAGGACTTTCATTTCCAGCGCATGATCAGTCAATTGCTGGGCAAAGGACTTGAAAAATTCGGCGACGACATTGATAACCGCCGTCTGCTAGCCTGGCTACGTATTGGCACCGATGAATACGGAGATGTCCAACGAGAACAACACTATCTATTTCAGTTGCGCTCCTGGCTACAGGCACGCCCCGCACGCTACCTTTCCCTGCTCGCCGAGATACTTGCTTCTTGTCGGGGTAGCGACGACTTCGGCTACTGTCTCTACAAAGCAGAGAAGCCATTGGACCGACATGCCGCCCCCGAAAATCTTGGGCTCTGGCATCTGCAACAATGCGATCGGGAAAGCGACAAGACTCTGGCACACCACCATCTGCGCGAAGCCTATCAGGCATTGATGTGGCAAAGAAATGCGGAGGGACTCGATCTGGAGCGCTTTGCCGCATGGAGCGATAGGAATCCAGAAAGAAACCATTGGCTGAATGAACTGAGCGTTTGGCCGATAGACAACGGGCAACGCAAGTCGGCCATCCGCCGCAGTCAGCAAAAAAAGGAAAACGACGCGCATCGCCGAGAACGCACGATCCTTGTCCAACCTCACCTCGAAAAACTCAGCAAAGGTCAGGCGGCAAGAGAATGGATGGACGAACTGGCTTACGTCTGGCACGGCAGATATTCCGATATTCAGGGGAACACTCCGCTGGAACGCTTCACAAATTATTGCGACAACGGACCAGAAGTCCTTGCCGCCGCCGAAAGCGGCTTCCGCTGCGCGCCCCTGCGCAAAGATGTTAACGACGCCAGAAAAATCATCACCTTACGCACAAAACCCGAGTGGTCCCCCCTGACGCTGGCCTGTCTGACCGGCATGAACCTGCGCTGGCAGGATGATCCCACCAACATCCTTGAGCTCTCCGATACGCAACTTACCCGGATGGCTGCGATGTGGCTGACGTACAACGTTGGCGACACCCCGCCGTGGTACCGCTTCCTGCTAAGAACAAAAGCGCAACTGCTTGCCGACGTGCTGGTCGATTACGTCAAGGAAATGCTCAAGGCAGGAAACGAAGGCATCGCCGAGATACATGCACTGGCGAAAGACGACGATTACCGGCAACTCGCCGAACTTTGCCTGCCGCGTTTACTGAAAGCCTTCCCGCTTCGCGCCAATGAACGACAGCTTCACATCCTCGAAACCCTGCTCAAGACCGGACTCAAACGCGGTATCGCGCTGACGCCGGTGATCGAGGAAAAGCTGTGGCGCAAAAGCATGGAAGCCCCACAAAGGATTTACTGGCTGACGGCGGGCATGCTGCAGAACCCGGCGCAATACGAAGCCCGTGCGTGGGAATACATCGGCGACTCCTGGGAACGCGCCAATCATCTGGCCTGGTTCGTTGCCGAACGCTACAGCGACTTGACCCAGGACCTGGCGCTCTCGCCACAGACCCTGGGCAAGCTGATCGAGTTGCTGATACCGCACGCCGAGTTCGGGCTGAGCGAAAACGGAACGGTCAATGCTGCCCAGAACCGAGGCGACCTGATACGTAATCTGTTGAACCGGCTCGCCTCGTTGGCCGACGATCCAGCCGAAGCGGAAATCCAGCGTCTACGCGGCTTGCCAGCGATGAACAAACTCCGCTTCTCGCTGGATCGGTCCCTGAACGAGCTACGCCAGAAACAACGGGAAAAGCACTTCAGTTATCCCTCGCTGCGACAAGTCGGCAACATCATTGCCAACCGCGCTCCGATCAGCGCCGCCGACCTTTGCGCCCTGACCCTCGACCACCTCGACGACCTTGCCAGAGAGATACGCACGAGCAACAGCGACCTCTTCCGCTTTTTCTGGACCGAAGGCAAGGATAACCAGCCCAAGGAGGAAAACAGTTGTCGCGATGTACTTCTGGATAAGCTTCAAGCCCGTCTGCAAGCCTTTGGCATTGACGTCACCGCAGAAGCCAATCAATTTGCCGACAAGCGCGCAGATATCCGCTTGTCCTACCGCAATGACTTTGAGCTTTGCATCGAAATCAAGCGGCAGCAGAACGACAGCCTGTGGTCGGCCTTGCGCCAGCAACTGATCGAACAGTACAGCACCGCTCCCAAGGCGGACGGACACGGCATCTATCTGGTCCTGTGGTTCGCGCAAAACAAGACTTACCGTACCGACGACGGCAGTCCCAAGCCGGAATCCCCGGACAAATTGCGCGCCAAACTGGAGCAGCAGTTAACGCCGGAAGAGCGGCAACGCATCCACGTCCGCGTACTGGATATCAGTTGGCCGGAGAAAGCAGTGAAAAACAGCCCGGCCCCAGCCTCCCGCATCTGAAAAAAATTACCCCGCCTCCAGCACGCGCAGCAGCGAACTCGTGTCGTCCTTGCCGAAACCCAGCGCCATCAGTGCATTGAGCTGCTGGGCAACGCTCGCCGTCAAGGGCAGCGGCACGCCGCTCTGACGCGCCGCTTCGAGCACCAGCCCGTAGTCCTTGTGGTGCAAGCGGGCCTCGATGCCGGCCGAAAAATCGCGGTCGACCATGCGCTGGCCCATGATGTCGAGCACGCGCGAGCCGGCCGAGCCGCCGGCCAGCGCCTGTTTCACTTTCGCCACGTCGACGCCGGCGGCCCTGGCCAGGTACATCGCTTCGGCAACGGCTTCGATGGCGGCGACCATGATCATCTGGTTGCAGGCCTTGGCGACCTGGCCAGCGCCGTTGGGGCCGATATGGACGATGCGCTGGCCGAGTTTTTCGAGCAGCGGGCGCACGCGTTCGAGCACCGCCGCGTCGCCGCCGGCCATGATCGCCAGCGTCGCGGCAATCGCCCCCTGCTCGCCGCCGGAGACCGGCGCGTCGAGCATGTGGATGCCCTTCTCCGCCAATTGGCCGGCGATGCGCCGGGCGACATCCGGCGCGATGGTCGAGCAATCGACCAGCACGCTGCCCGGCGCCATGCCGTGGATCAGGCCGTTTTCGCCAAGCGCCACGCCTTCGACGTCGGCGCTTGAAGTGATGACCGTGAACACCACCTCGCACGCCGCGCCGAGCGCGGCCGGCGTCGGGTGCACGGTGGCCGGCAGGCCGTCGGCGCTGGCCGGGCGGCGCGCCCAGACGTGCAGTTCGTGACCGGCTGCCTGCAGGTGCAGGGCCATCGGGCGCCCCATCGCGCCCAGGCCGATGAAACCGACCTTCATGCCTGCCCCGACAGGTTTTCCAGCAGCTTCAGCACGGCGATCGAATCTTCCTCGCCCAGCCCCGAGCCGACCATCGCGTTGAACATCTGCGCGGTTGCCGCCGAACCGGGCAGGCAGAGGCCGAGTTCGTGCGCCGTCTGCATGACGATGTTCAGGTCCTTCTCGTGCATCCAGCTCTTGAAACCCGGCTTGAAGTTGCGGTCGAGCATGCGCTGGCCGTGGTTTTCCAGGATTTTCGAGTAGGCGAAACCGCCGAGCAGCGCCTCGCGCACCTTGCTGCAGTCGACGCCGTTTTTCGACGCAAAAGCCATCGCCTCGGCCACCGCCAGCACGCCCATGCCGGTGACGATCTGGTTGGCCGCCTTGGTCACCTGCCCGGCGCCGGGGCCGCCGACGTGGACGATGTTCTTGCCCATGCATTCAAACGCGGGTTTAGCGCGGGCGAAGGCGGCGTCGGAGCCGCCGGCCATGATCGAAAGCGTGCCGGCGATGGCGCCGACTTCGCCGCCGGACACCGGCGCATCGACGAAATCGACGCCGGCCGCCGCCAGTTCGGCGTGGATGGCCTTGGCTGCCGCCGGCGCAATGGTGCTCATGTCGACGGCGACCAGCCCGCTGGTGCCGGCGCTGGCGACGCCGCGCATGACTTCGGCGACATCCGGCGCATCGGCGACCATCGAAATCACCAGTTCCTGATCACGCGCGACGTCGGCGGGCGACGTGGCACCGCTGGCGCCGGCATCGAGCAAGGGCTGCATCGATTCGGCGCGGCGCGCCCAGACGCTGACCTGATGGCCGCCCTTGAGCAGGTTGAGGGCCATCGGGCGGCCCATGATGCCAAGGCCGATGAATCCGATCTTCATGTGTTTTTCTCCGTTTGCTTGGGGTTCAGGGCAGGCCGATGACCTTGCGTTCCTTCGGCCAGCGGATCCGGTAATCGGCGGTGAAGCTGGCCGCCGCGCCGGCGTCGATTCGCTGTTCCCAGGCGACGACGCCCGGCCGGTCGTCCCAGTCTTTATCGGTGACCGGCGGCAGGAAGCTGGCGTCGACCTCGATCTGGCTGTCGCGGGCAACCGGGCTGGCGTCGATGACGCGGATGTCGACCGGCCGCGCGTGCTGGTTGGTCACCGTGAACACGTCGGCGAGGCGGCGTTCCGCCTGCTGGCCGACGAAACCGGCGCGCGCCTGGTCGGCGGCCAGGTTGTGCACCGCCACCTTGATCTTCTCGTCACGCCCGAAAGGCAGCGCCAAGCGCGTTTCCTGCGCCGGGTCCCAGGTGGTCTGGCCGACGTAGGCGCCGTTGCGGTAGATCTGCAGCTTGCCGGCCGGCCAGACGCCTTCCGGCAAATCGCCCTGGGCAACCAGGTAGGCGGCCTTGTCCTGGCGCGGCGCCACCTGTGCGTGCAGTTCGACCGGCACCTGCAGGCGGCCCAGCGCCACCGCCACCTTGCGCCCGTCGGCCGGCAGGTCGATGCGGCCGGGAATCGCGTATTCGGTGGCGAACTCGCTCTGCGTTTCCGCGACTTCGAACAGCGGTTCCTCTGCCTCGTCGGCCGCTGCGCTATCCGCCGCTGCGCTGCGCTTGGCCAGCGGCGCTGGCGCGGCGGCCATCATCGGCATCACGGCGCGCGCTTCGGGGCGCACTTCCGGACGCAGCGAGAGGTTCCAGGGATCGGGCAGCGGACCGGCGACGCGCTGCTGCGGCTGGCCGGTGGATAGCGCCAATTCGACCTTGCTCCAGTCCTCGCCGCTGCGCTGGGCGATCTGCGCCAGGCGCTCGATCTCGACCCGCCGCCCGTCGCTGTCGAGCTTGGCGCGGTAAGCCGGCCGCCAACCGGCCTCGGCAAACAGGTAGCGCAAGCGGACCTTGCCGTCGCGCCGCGCGTTCAGGCGCAGGTCGAGCTGGCGGACAGCGACGACCGCCGGGCGGACGCGTTCGAGGTCGTGCTGGCGGGCCTGCAGTTCGCGTTCGAGGTCGCGCTTTTCCGAGTCGATCTCGAGAATACGCCGCTGCGCCTGG
>CAZFXO010000040.1:0-28643 GCA_964523045.1 uncultured Dechloromonas sp.
GCTGGCCCTCGCTTGAAGAACGGTGGCGGTGCGTGGTCGGAGCCGGCCATCGCTTAATCCTGCAGGGGGGCGGTTGAGCGGTCAGTCAGAGGCAAAGATGCTGCCCAGCTTGTCCATCTTCTCAAGTGCCATGCCGCAGCCGCGGGCGACGCAGGTCAACGGTTCGTCGGCAACGATCACCGGCAGACCGGTTTCTTCCATCAGCAGGCGGTCGAGGTCGCGCAGCAGCGCGCCGCCGCCGGTCAGGACCATGCCCTTCTCGGCGATGTCGGCGCCGAGTTCCGGAGGCGTCTTTTCCAGCGCCGACTTGACGGCGGAAATGATCTGGTTGAGCGGGTCGGTCAGCGCTTCGAGGATTTCGTTCGACGAGATCGTGAACTTGCGCGGAATGCCTTCGGCCTTGTTGATGCCGGAGACTTCCATTTCCTTGATTTCGGCGCCCGGGAAAGCCGAGCCGATGTTCTTCTTGATGTTTTCGGCGGTGTTCTCGCCGATCATCATGCCGTAGTTGCGGCTGATGTAATTGATGATGGCTTCGTCGAGCTTGTCGCCGCCGACGCGCACGGAGCCGGCATAGACCATGCCGCCAAGCGAAATGACGCCAACTTCGGTGGTGCCGCCGCCGATGTCGACGACCATCGAGCCGGTCGCTTCGGCGACCGGCAGGCCGGCGCCGATGGCGGCCGCCATCGGTTCCTCGATCAGGTAGACCTGGCTGGCGCCGGCGCCGAGCGCCGATTCGCGGATGGCGCGGCGTTCGACCTGGGTCGAGCCGGACGGCACGCAGATGATGATGCGCGGGCTGGGTGAGAAGAGCTTGGAATCGTGCGCCTTCTTGATGAACTGCTTGAGCATCTGCTCGGTCACCGTGAAGTCGGCGATCACGCCGTCCTTCATGGGCCGGATGACGGTGATGCTGCCGGGGGCCTTGCCCAGCATTTCCTTGGCTTCCCGGCCGACGGCCTGGATGGTTTTCTTGGCGTTGGGGCCGCCTTCGAGGCGGATCGCAACGACCGACGGCTCATCGAGGACGATCGAGCGGCCACGCACGTAAATCAGCGTATTGGCCGTGCCGAGGTCGATGGCAAGGTCGTTGGAAAAATACTTGGAGAGGAATCCGAACATCTGTTGAGCTCCGCGTTGGGGGGTGCGGTAGATAAAGCTTTTATGATACCTTACAACGCTTTCGTTTATAAGGCTTTGTGCGCTGCAAAAAGCCTTTTTCAAGCCATGTCGCTCACTACAGAACAGGTTCTGCGGATTGCCCATCTGGCCCGCATCGAGGTCAGCGAAACCGAAGCGCTGACCACGCAAGCCCACCTCAACGGCATCTTCGCGCTGATCGAGCAGATGCAGGCGGTCGATACCCGGGGCATCGAGCCGATGGCGCACGCTCAGGATCTCGGCCAGCGCCTGCGCGACGATGTCGTCAGCGAGCCCGACCGGCGCACCGCCTTCCAGGCCGTCGCTCCGGAAACCGAGGCTGGCCTTTACCTCGTACCGAAGGTGATCGAATGATTAGCCGGACTCTGAAGCAGTTGTCGCAGGCGCTGGCGGCGAAGGAGATTTCCAGCGTCGAACTGAGCACCCTCTTCCTCGACCGCATCGCCCGGCTGAATCCCGAGATCAATGCTTTCATCACCATTGACCGGGCCAAGACGCTGGCCATGGCGGCAGCCGCCGACCAGCGTCTGGCGTCCGGCACCGGCGGTCCGCTGACCGGCATCCCGATCGCCCAGAAGGACATCTTCTGCGCCGAAGGCTGGACGACGACCTGCGGTTCGAAGATGCTCGCCAACTTCGTCGCGCCTTACGATGCGACGGTGATCGCAAAAATGCATGGCGAGGCTGGCTTGGTCTCGCTGGGCAAGACCAACATGGACGAGTTCGCGATGGGCTCGTCGAACGAAAGCTCGCATTTCGGTCCGGTGAAGAATCCCTGGGATCGCGCGCGCGTTCCCGGCGGTTCGTCCGGCGGTTCGGCGGCGGCGATCGCTGCCCGGCTGGCGCCGGCGGCGACCGGTACCGATACTGGCGGCTCGATTCGCCAGCCGGCGGCGCTGTGCAACCTGACCGGTCTCAAGCCGACCTACGGTGTCGTCTCGCGCTACGGCATGATCGCCTACGCCTCGTCGCTCGATCAGGGCGGCCCGATGGGCGCGACGGCCGAGGACTGCGCGCTGCTGCTCAACGCAATGGCCGGTTTCGATGTCCGCGATTCGACGTCGCTCGACCGTCCGGCCGAGGATTACACGCGCGACCTCGAACAACCGCTGGCCGGTCTGCGCATCGGTCTGCCCAAGGAGTTCTTCGCGGCCGGTTGCGATGCCGGCGTGATGGCGGCGGTGCAGGAGGCGATTCGCGAATACGAGCGGCTCGGCGCGACCATCGTCGACGTCTCGCTGCCCAATTCCCACCTCTCGGTGCCGGCTTACTACGTGATCGCGCCGGCCGAAGCGAGTTCCAACCTGAGCCGTTTCGACGGCGTCCGCTATGGCTATCGCGCGCCCGACTACGGCAGCCTCGACGACATGTACGCGAAGACCCGCGCCCAGGGCTTCGGCGGCGAGGTGAAGCGGCGCATCCTGATCGGCACCTACGTCCTCTCGCACGGCTACTACGACGCCTATTACCTGCAGGCGCAGCGCATCCGGCGGCTGATCGCCGACGATTTCACGGCGGCTTTCGCGTCCTGTGACGTCATCCTCGGGCCGACGTCACCATCGACCGCTTTCCGCATCGGCGAAAAGTCGACCGACCCGGTGCAGATGTATCTGTCCGACATCTACACCGTCGCCGTCAACCTTGCCGGCCTGCCCGGCATGTCGATTCCCTGCGGCTTCGCCGACGGCCTGCCGGTCGGCCTGCAACTGATCGGCAATTACTTCGCCGAAGCCCGCCTGCTCAACGTCGCGCACCGCTACCAGCAGGCCACCGACTGGCATCTGCGTCGTCCGGCAGGCGTCGCATGAAGCGGCGTCTGATCCTCGGCCTGGCGGCAGCCCTGCTCGCCGCCTGCGCCACGCCGCCGGAGCCGTCTCCGGAAGCGCCGGCGACGGCGCCGACGGAACCGGCGGCGAGCGCTGCCAAGTCGCCGGAATTCAAGAACTCGACCTTGAAGTATCTCGCCAAGCGCAACCTGAAGCCGCAGCCGACGCGTCCGCTCAACGTGCGTTCGCGTTGCTCACACAAGGATGCGATCGGCACCGTGACCCGTCTCAACTTGCTGGTCAAGGAGGCCGACGTCAAGGCCTTCGACGTTCAGGTCAGCATGAAAGGGCACGGCGCCTGTCGCTTCAATGCCCTGGATTTCAAGCAGGATGCCAAGCTGCCGCAGGTTCTGCTGCGGCACAAGACCCAGAACGATTGCACGGTGCGCATGTGGGAACAGGGCAGGGAAGTGACGATCGCCTTCAATAGTTGCCCGCAGGCCTGCGAAGGCCAGGCGTTCCAGTACCTGTGGCCGGTCATCGTCGATGCGAAGACCGGACGTTGTCATTGAACGGATGAAATCATGAACCAGTGGGAAGTCGTAATCGGCATCGAGACCCATGCCCAGCTCTCGAGCGTTTCCAAGATATTCTCCGGCGCCTCGACCGCTTTCGGTGCCGCGCCCAATACCCAGGCCTGTGCCGTCGACCTCGCGCTACCCGGCGTCCTGCCGGTGCTCAACCGCAAGGCGGTCGAATGTGCGATCCGCTTCGGTCTGGCGATCGGTGCCCATGTCGCACCGAAATCGGTGTTCGCGCGCAAGAACTACTTTTACCCGGATTTGCCGAAGGGTTACCAGATCAGTCAGTTCGAACTGCCAGTGGTGCAGGGCGGGGCGATCACTGTCGCAGTCGGTAGCGGCGACAAGGCCTACGAAAAGACGATCAACCTGACCCGTGCCCACCTCGAAGAAGACGCCGGCAAGTCGCTGCACGAGGATTTCCAGGGTAAATCCGGCATCGACCTCAACCGCGCCGGTACGCCGCTGCTCGAAATCGTCACCGAGCCGGACATGCGCTCAAGCGACGAGGCTGTCGCCTACGCCCGGGCGCTGCACGCGCTGGTGCGCTGGATCGGCATCTGCGACGGCAACATGCAGGAAGGCTCGTTCCGTTGCGATGCCAACGTTTCCGTGCGCCGTCCCGGCGCGCCATACGGTACCCGGCGCGAGATCAAGAATCTCAATTCCTTCCGTTTCCTCAAGGAAGCGATCGATTTCGAAGTGCAGTGGCAGATCAACGAGATCGAGGAAGGCCGTGCCATCCAGCAGGCCACCGTGCTGTTCGACCCGGATAGCGGTGAAACGCGGATGATGCGCAGCAAGGAAGATGCGCACGATTACCGCTATTTCCCCGACCCCGACCTGTTACCGCTATTGATCCCGGCCGACTGGATCGACCGGGTACGCGGCGAACTGCCCGAACTGCCAGTGCAGAAACGCCAGCGCTTCATGACGCAGCTCGGTCTTTCCGCTTATGACGCGACGACGCTGACCGCCAGTCAGGAGATCGCCGGCTACTTCGAAGCCGTGGTCGGCATTGCCGGCGCCGCCAACGCCAAACCTTGCGCCAACTGGGTGATGGTCGATCTGGCCGCCCGTCTCAACAAGGAAGGTCGCGAGATCGGCGAATCGCCGGTCAGTGCGGCGCAACTGGGGGGCTTGATACAGCGTATCGCCGACAACACCATTTCCAACAACATCGCCAAGAAGGTTTTCGAGGCGCTGTGGAACGGTGAGGGGGCGAGCGCCGATGAGGTGATCGAGAAACAGGGGCTGCGCCAGATCACCGACAGCGGTGCCATCGCCGCGCTGGTTGACGAGGTCATCGCCGCCAACCCGGGCAATGTGGCTGAATACCGGGCGGGCAAGGAAAAGGCGTTCAACGCCCTGGTCGGTCAGGTGATGAAAGCGGCCAAGGGCAAGGCCAACCCGCAGCAGGTCAACGCGCTGTTGAAGGAGAAATTGGCCGGGTGATCGAGCGGCGGCCAGTCAGCTCGTAGTAACGCTGGCGGTCGCCGTCATACTTGGCGTGGATCTTGGCAAGTTCCTTGCGCTTGACCTCGATCAATTCCTGTTGCAACAGGATCTCATGGTTGACCGTGCGCAGGTCGCTGGCCAGCACCGGTGGCATCGGCGTGCGCTTGTAGAACTCGGCTTCGGCCATCAGCTTGCTTTGCCGCTTCTGCAATTCGGTAATCTTTTCGGTGGCGTCGCGAATCGTCAGTTTGACGTCGCCTTCCGCCTTGTCCTGCGCCATGTCGATGTCTTCCGGCGTGGCATAGGTGGAGAGCAGGGCGGCGTCCATGCGCCGCCGTTCCAGCCTTTGCTCCTCAAGCTGCTGTTGGCGTTTGGCGGCGATCGCGGCGGCGGCTTTTTCTTCCGGCGTCATGGCGGCGGCAACTTCCCGGAGCGGATTGCCGGCTCGATCGAAAACGCGATAGGCGCGCCCCCGGCACTGAGGAGGCAGGGTGTCGCCGCAGGCGCGACGGCCGCTGCCCGGGTCGGTGCAGCAGTAGTACTCTTCCACTCCCCAGCTCGGGGCGCTCAGTACGATCAGCAGGAGGGCGAAGGGAAGTTTAGGCATCGACACCGTAGCGTTCGCGGTAGAGGGCGACGGCAGCGCGGTGCGCGTCGAATTCCGGATGATTCCCAAGATAGGTCATCAGGTCGCGCAAGCCGGCGACGGCGACCACCGGGATGCCGTAGTCGCGCTGCACTTCCTGGACGGCCGACAATTCGCCCTGGCCGCGTTCCTGGCGGTCGAGTGCGATCAGCACGCCTGCCGGTGTGGCACCGGCGGCACGGATAAGTTCCACCGATTCGCGGACCGAGGTGCCGGCCGAGATCACGTCATCGACGATCAGGACGCGGCCGGCCAGGGGGGCGCCGACGATGTTGCCGCCTTCGCCATGATCCTTGGCTTCCTTGCGGTTGAAGGCGAATGGATAATTGTTGCCGTCGGCGGCGAGTGCAATGGCGATGGCGGCGACCAGCGGAATGCCCTTGTAGGCCGGGCCGAACAGCATGTCGAAGGCGACGCCGCCGGTTTGCGCTGCTTTCGCGTAGAATCCGGCGAGCCGCCCGAGCGACGCGCCGTCATTGAACAGGCCGGCGTTGAAGAAGTAGGGCGACTGCCGCCCGGCCTTGGTGGTGAATTCGCCAAAGCGGAGCACCTTGCAGGCGACGGCGAATTCGATGAATTCCTGACGAAAATCCATAAATCTCCAGTATCAGTCGGAAAAACGACCGAGAGTCCCGCAATGTTACGCATCATCTCCCTGAACCTCAATGGCATCCGCTCCGCGTGGAGCAAAAACGTCCAACCCTGGCTGGCTGCGCAACAGGCGGATGTCGTCTGCTTCCAGGAACTGAAGGCGCAGTTGCCGGATCTGACGCCGGCCATGCTGGCACCGGAAGGCATGCATGCGTTTTATCATTGCGCCGAGAAGAAGGGTTACAGCGGCGTCGGCATCTGGACGCGGGCGGCGCCGCGCGGTGTCGTCGAAGGCTTCGACGGCGGCGAGTTCGATGCCGAAGGGCGCTATCTGCGCGTCGATTTCGGCAACCTGTCGGTCATTTCCCTTTACTTGCCGTCGGGTTCATCGTCGCCCGAGCGCCAGGAAGCGAAATTCCGCTTCCTCGACGTCTTCTTGTCTCAGATGCGGGCGCTGCGCGCGGAAGGGCGGGAAATCGTGCTCTGTGGCGACTGGAACATCGCGCACCGCGAGATCGACTTGAAAAACTGGAAATCGAACCAGAAGAACTCGGGTTTCCTGCCGGAAGAGCGCGCCTGGCTGACCCGAGTATTCGACGAACTCGGCTGGGTCGATGTCTATCGCCATCTTTATCCCGAGGTCGGTGAGGGCGCCTACACCTGGTGGAGCAACCGCGGGCAAGCCTGGGCCAAGAACGTCGGCTGGCGGATCGATTACCAGATCGCCACGCCCGGCATCGCCGCCACAGCCCGTCAGGCCTCGGTTTACAAGGAGCAGCGGTTTTCCGACCACGCGCCGCTGATCGTCGAATACGACTACCCGCTTACGGACAATGCGATTTGATTTACGCCAGCGGAAGGGATAACCTGTAACCCCTGAATAACCGCTCCACGACGAGGTTTCAAATGTCTGAACAAATGACCGCCGCGAACAAGGAAAAACTGGTTTCGGACCTGAAGGTGGTGATCGCCGATACCGAAGAACTGCTGCGCGCGACGACCGGCATGGCCGGCGAAAAGGTCGGGGAATTGCGCGAACGCCTGGGCGTCCGTCTGCGCGATGCCAAGGACCGTATGCTCGACCTCGAACAGGCGCTGGTCGACAAGACCAAGGCCGCGGCTCGCGCCACCGACGACTTCGTGCATGATCAGCCGTGGAAGGCTGTCGGCGTTGCCGCCGCGCTGGGGCTGGCGCTTGGCGTGCTGATCGGCCGTCGCTGACCGGATGACTGGAACCGAAGGTGGTGAAGGCGGCCGCGAAGGCCTCTTCGCCGCATTGAAGAACAGTGCCGCGACGTTGCTGTCGATCGGACGGACGCGGGCCGAGTTGCTCGTCCTCGAAATCGAGGAGGAAAAATACCGGCTGATCGCACTGTGGTCGAAGGCCATCGGTGCCGCCTTCCTGCTCACGCTGGCCGTGATCATGGCGGTTTTCAGCCTCGCACTGGCCTTCTGGGAACAGCGCGTTCTGGTCTTCGGGGTCTTTGCCCTGCTTTTCTTCCTCGGGGCTGCCGTGTTGATTTTTGCCTTACGCCGCCAGGCCAGGGCGCCCAGCCAGTTGTTCCGCAGCAGTCTTGCCGAACTCGGCACCGACCTTGCGCAGTTGCGCGGGCAGCACCGGGAATGAACGAGAAACTGCTTGAGCTGGCTGCTCGCCGCGGCGCCCTTGGCGTCCGTATCGCCGGCCAGCGGGAAGCCCTGTCCCGCCACGCGCGCGGGCTGGAGCCCCTGTTTGCCGGGGGCGATGCCGCGTTGCGCGGTGTCGACTGGCTCAAGTTGCATCCCGGGGCGGTGTTCGCCGCCGTTGCCGCAGTCGTTGCCTTGCGTCCGCGCCGTGCCTGGCGCTGGGCGGCGCGCGGTGTGTTCGTCTGGCGGGGCTGGCAGAAGCTGCGCAGTCTCTTGCACTGATCGTGGTAGAGCGTGTCGCAGCGACCAGCCCCGGCTGGTTCCGGCAACTGCTGTCTTCGCAACGGCGCGAAGCCCGGCGCGTGATCGTTGAACTGGTCGCGACCCGCGGCTTGATGCCCTTGCTGATGAAGGCACGCAACGGCGAAGCCTGGACGGCCGAGGAGCGCCGCGTTCTGATCGAGCACTTGCGCCGTCTCGCCCATCTGTCGCCCTACCTGATCGGTCTTTTGCTGCCGGGATCAATCGTCCTGCTGCCGATCTATGCCTGGTGGCTGGATCGACGCCGGATCAACCGGCGGGATTAGCCGCCGATTCGTTCCAGGGGGCGACGCGCAGGAGCAGGAGCATTCCCGGGAAGGCAAATACGAAACAGAGCCAGAAGAAGCTGTTCCAGCCCAGCGCTTCGACCAGCCAGCCGGCGCTGGCGTTGATGAAGGTGCGCGGTACCGCCATCAGGCTGGTGAACAGAGCCAGTTGTGTCGCCGTGTAGGCGGGATGGGTGGTGCGCGCCATGAAGGCGACGAAGGCCGTCGTGCCAAGGCCGGCGCCGATCGCTTCGCCGGCGATGACGATGGCCAGCGTCGCCAGGCGGGCCGGGGTCGATTCGCCAGGCCCGATCCAGGCCATCCAGACGAAACCGAGGATGGTGACGATCTGGACGACGCCGAACAGCCACAGGGCCCGGTTGATGCCCAGTTTGACCATCCAGATGCCGCCCAGGATGCCGCCGGCGACCATCGGCCAGAGGCCGGCGTTCTTGGCGATGATGCCGATCTCGGTCTTGCTGTAGCCCATGTCCAGATAGAAGGGGGTAGCGAGCGCCGTGCACAGCGAGTCGCCGAGCTTGTAGAAGAACAGGAAGGCGAGCACCAGCAACGCCGATTGCACGCCGTGCCGGCCGAAAAACTCGCGGAAGGGCTCGACCACTGCGTCGCGCAGGGTGCGCGGCGTGCCGGTGGCGGCGCGCGGTTCGCCGACCACCAGCGTCATCGCCAGGCCGGGGATCATGAAGGCAGCGGTGATCATGAAAACCTGGCTCCACGGCAGGTGGTCGGCGAGGATCAGCGACAGCGAGCCGGGCACCAGGCCGGCGATACGGTAGGCGTTGACGTGGATCGCGTTGCCCAGGCCGAGCTCCTCGTCGGGCAGGATTTCGCGGCGGAAGGCGTCGAGGGCGATGTCCTGGGTGGCGGAAAGAAAAGCCAGTAGCGCGGTCAAGGCGACGATCAGCGTCAGATCGGTACGCGGCGAGAGTTGCCCCAGCCAGGCGATGGCGGCGACCAGGCCGAGCTGGGAGACGAACATCCAGCTACGGCGCCGACCCAGCCAGGGCAGGATACCGAAGCGGTCGAGCAGCGGCGCCCACAGGAATTTCCAGGTGTAGGGAAACTGGATCAGCGCGAAGGCGCCGATGGTGCGCAGCGACAACCCTTCCGTCTTCAGCCAGGCCGGTACCAGGTTGAGCAGCAGGTAGAGCGGCAAGCCGGAGACAAAACCGGTGAAGATGCAGATCAGCATCCGCCGGTTGCACAACGCGGCCAGCCAAGTGGGCATCAGTGCGGGCGGGTCAGGCGGTAGACGGCGAGGCTGCCGAGGAAGTTCAGGTCGCGGGCCGTGTCGGCCTGGACGATCTCTCCGGCTTCGTCGAGCACGCGGCGCTCGACGATGATCAAGCCCATCTGTTCGCACAGCGCCTCGAAATCGAGCAGCGTGAAGAAGCGCACGTTGGGCGAGTCGTACCACTGGTAAGGCAGATCTTCCGAGACCGGCATGCGGCCGTCGAGCACCGAACGCAGGTTGCGCCAGTAGGCGAAGTTGGGGAAGGAAACGACCGCCTCGCGGCCGACGCGCAGCATTTCCCGCAGGATGCCCTCGGTGTGGCGCACCGTCTGCAGGGTGCGCGAGAGCACGACATGGTCGAAGGCGTCGTCGGCGAAATCCTGGAGGCCGTTCTCCAGGTTGCTCTGGATGACGTTGATGCCGTTGCGCATTGCCGCCAGCACGTTGGCGTCTTCGATATCGACGCCCCAGCCGTGCACGTTGCGGGTGTCGATCAGGTGCTTGAGCAGGGCGCCGTCGCCGCAGCCGAGGTCGAGCACCCGGTGGCCGGGTTCGACCCAGGCGGCGATGACGTCGAAGTCGGGGCGGCCGAGGGTATGGGTCATAGCTTGATGTTCCCCAGGAAGGCGGCGACCAGGCCGTGGTATTGCGGGTCTTCCATCAGGAAGGAATCGTGGCCGAAGTTGAGATCGATTTCGGCGTAGGAAACCTTGCGCCCGTTGGCCAGCAGCGCCGCGACGATTTCCCGCGAACGCGCCGGCGAGAAGCGCCAGTCGGTGGTGAACGAGGCGACGAAGAAGTTGGTGTCGGGATGCGTGCGCGCCATAGTCCTGACCAGGTCGCCGTCGTCGAGGCGGGCCGGGTCGAAGTAGTCGAGCGCCTTGGTCATCAGCAGGTAGGTGTTGGCGTCGAAGTAGCCGGCGAACTTGTCGCCCTGGTAGCGCAGGTAGGATTCGACTTCGAACTCGACGTCGTAGTCGAAGGAGAACGAACCGTTGCGTAGTTCGCGGCCGAATTTCTCGCCCATCTGGTCGTCCGACAGATAGGTGATGTGGCCGAGCATGCGTGCCAGGCGCAGGCCGCGCACCGGCCGCGTGCCGTGTTCGTAGAAGTGCCCGCCGTGGAAGTCGGGGTCGGTGAGGATGGCCTGGCGGGCGACGTCGTTGAAGGCGATGTTCTGCGCCGTCAGCTTCGGCGCCGAGGCAATGATCAGCGCGTTGCGCACCCGTTCCGGGTAGGAAATGGTCCACCGCAGCGCCTGCATGCCGCCCAGGCTGCCGCCCATCACCGCCGCCCAGCGCTCGATGCCGAAGACGTCGGCGAGGCGCGCCTGGGCATTGACCCAGTCACTGACGGCGACGATCGGGAAAGCGGCGCCCCATGGCTTGCCGGTGGCCGGATTGATCGACGACGGGCCGGTCGAGCCATGGCAACCGCCGAGGTTGTTCAGACCGACGATGAAGAAGCGGTCGGTGTCGAGCGGCCGGCCGGGGCCGACGATGTTGTCCCACCAGCCGACGTTCTGTGGCTGGTCCGCGTAGTGGCCGGCGACATGATGGTGGCCGGATAACGCGTGGCAGACCAGGATGGCATTGGATTTGTCAGCGTTCAGCGTGCCGTAGGTCTCGACGGCCAGGTCGTAGGACGGCAGGATGCCGCCGCTGCGCAGGGGCAGCGGTTCGCTGAAATGGATGCGTTGCGCCTCGACGACGCCGACGGACTGTCCCGGCATGATGCTCCCGAAAACAAAAAACCCAGTTGGCCGAAACGCGAACTGGGCGGTTCCCGTTTTAGCTGCATTTTTAAGCGCCCGCAATCAGAGTACAAATCGGCGCTGCCGGATCCTCTCGGCAGGAGGAAGATAACCAGCCCTCCGGCAAATGTCAATTCGCGGCATTTGCCGGGATTCGGGCGTAGTGATGGCTTATCCGGGCGCGTACTTTGGTACCATTGTCGTTCGGGGATTGAAGAAGATAGGGGAGAAGCATGATCGAGCAGCGGCGACATCAGCGCATCCGTTTCGGGGTTTCGCCCCCGGTCAGGATCGGCTACGGGGGGAAGGCTGGCGAGGGTTCCGTCGAGAACTTGTCGATGTCCGGCCTGATGTTGCGCAGCCCGGAACAACTCGAGATCGGCCGTCTGGTCGGTTGCGAGTTTTCGCTGTTTGGTTCGCCGTTGATCGACATCGCGGTCAATATCGTCAGCCGGATCGGTGATGGGCTGTATGGCGCCCGTTTCCAGATCGGTTTGATCAATCAGGTGCTGATCGAAGATGCGATCCGCGATGCCTTGGCTTCCGGCAAGGCTTCGGTGCTGTCGGTCCACGAACTGGGCGGGAAGAAGGTGATGCGCATCGTCGGTGGCCTCAACGGTGCCCTGCGCAATGACTTCATGCATGCCTTGATCCGGGTCGGCGTCGAGGAACTCGATGTCGGCGGGGTCACGCTGGTCGAGCAGGCCGGACTGGCCCTCTGCCTGGTGGCGACCGACCGGCACGGGGTAAGCATCACCAGTCGTTCCGACTGTTTTGCCGAGGCCTGGGCGCAGGCCGTGCCGGCCTCGGGAAGCCACTGACCTCGTGCGCATGATGCGGCGGCGCTATCTATCCGCGCTGGTTTGCATGCTGCCGTTTGGCACGCTGTTGGCCGAGGACGAGTTGTTTTTCGCCGAGTTGCCGGTGGTTGCTTCGGTCAGCCGCCTGCCGCAGCGTCTCGCCGATGCGCCAGCATCGGTGACGGTGATCGACCGGGAGATGATCCGCGCTTCCGGCTATCGCTCGCTCAACGATCTGTTCCGCCTGGTGCCGGGTTTCCAGACCTTTGCCCACAGCGATGTCGGCGCCCGGGTCAATTATCACGGGATCACCGACGACAATGACTTTTCACCACGGGTCCAGGTGCTGATCGACGGTCGCTCGCTGCATTCGCCATTGTTCCGGGGCGGGGTCAATTGGGCGCTGATTCCCGTGGCGCTCGAGGATATCGAGCGTATCGAGGTGGTGCGCGGCAGCAACAGCGTTTCCTACGGGACGAATGCCTTTCTTGGCGTCGTCAACATCGTGACTATTGATCCCTCGCTGGTGCGTGGCATTTCCGCATCGGTGAGCAATGGTACCCAGGGAGTTCGCGATTACTTGGTACGCGGCGGCGGCAAGCTGGGCGATGCCGGGAACTTTCGTTTGAGTTATCAGCAGACCAGCGACGACGGCCTGAAAGGGCGTTACGACTGGGAGGATAGTTACCGCAATCGCCGCTTCGACGCCCGTTTCGACTATGCGGTGAATCTCCGGGACAGTCTGGAGTTCTCGCTGGGCAAGGTCGAGGGACGCTTCCTGTCAGGCTCGCTCGACAAGGTCACCCGTCTTTCCGATCCCTGCGACGACCCCCTGCGCAACCGGGATGAATCCTCCACCTGGATGCAGGCACGCTGGCTGCGGGCGCTTTCCGAAACTGCTGATTTTTCGCTGCGTTACACCTTCAGCGAGGATCGCGGCGATGATGCCTACTACATCGACCCGGTCACTTGCGGCGCGGTGCCCTACCCGAAGGTCAACGAGTCCGGCGATTGGGGACGCCGGCATGAAATCGAGGCCACCCACAACTTTGTGCCGATGGCGCAGACCCGGCTGGTCTGGGGGGCGAGTTGGCGGCATGACGAGATGGCGTCGCAAACCCTGATGCGTGACCGTGGCAGCGAGACGCGACAGGTCTGGCGCATCTTCGCCAATGGTGAGTGGAAGCCGAGGACCTGGCTGACTGCCAATCTTGGCGCGTCGAACGAGTACGACACGCTGGCCGGCAATCACGTGTCGCCGCGGGCCAGCGTCGCTTTCCATCTGACGCCGGAAAACACTTTGCGGTTCGGCTATGCCCAAGCCTGGCGGACGGCCAGCATCCTCGCCTATCGCGGCAACTTTGTCGCGTTCGACGGTAGCAGCGTCGAATCCAGCGGGAATCCGAAGCTTCCCGCCGAACGCCTGGATAGCTGGGAAATCGGCTATCTCGGCAACTGGCGCCAGTGGCGGATGAGCCTCGATGTCCGGCATTTCCGGGAGAAGGTTCGTGACCGTTTGATGGAAGTTCGACCGGACGCGTCTCGCGTGCTTTCCGAGCAATCGATCCAGGACATCCGGATTGCCGGCTACGAACTGCAGTGGCGTTGGCAACCGTTGGATTCAACGCGCTTGTTGGTCAATCACGCTAGTTTGAGGCTGACGAGCCGACTGTCGGACAATGGCGAGTTGATTCAAGCGACGCCGGGTAGTCATTTCAGCGACGCCAATGGCTGGGCGGCCGGCCCGGACGGTTTGCCTGAGCCTCAGTACGCGGTGTACCAGCGGCTTGCCAACAACTCCGCGCCACGCCGTTCATCTTCGCTGATGTGGATGCAGAAACTGCCGGCCGGTTTTGATTTTTCGCTGATGCGCTACTGGGTCGATGCGATCAAGTGGACCCGCAATACCGACGCCGAGAAGTATCGGCGGACCGACGCCCGTCTTGCCTACAGCTTCAAGATTGCCGGGCAGCGCGGCGAACTCGCCTATACCGCGCAGTCGCTCGAGGGCAGTCATGCTGAACAACGCAAGAGCGGCAGGAAGCCGAACGGCCGTTACGTTGACCAACGGCACTGGATCACCCTGCGCCTCGATTTCTGAATTTGCCGCTCAGGCGCGCATGCCCCGCATGACGGCGCCTTCGAACCAGGCTTCGAAAGGCTCCCGCGGGCCGACCGCCTTGCCCAGCGCGTAAGCGATGCCGAGTTTGCGCAGGTGCTCGAGCGAAGGGGTGTCGTCGACGTCTTCGGCAATCGAAAAGATTTGCTGTTCGGCGGTGATTTCGAGGATCGCGCGCAATAGTGCGGTCGAACTGAGACCATCGCTGATGTCCCGGGTCAGGCTCTGGCTGAGCCGGACATAGGCCGGCTGCAGGGTGCGTAGCTGGGTGAAGGAGGCGACCCCGCCGCCGAATTCGCTCAGCGCGACCTGGCAGCCGAGTTCGCGCATGCGGCGCGAGAATTCGATCAGCAGGCTGGTGTGGTGGGTGCCGACTTCTTCCGGGAACATCAGGCAGAGCCCTTCACCACGGATGCCGGCGGCGGCCAGGTTGCCAGCGATGAAGTCGCCGGTCTTGGCACTCGTGATGGCGGCGCGCGACAAGGGCACCATGCACTGCATCTTCAGTTGCTGGCCGTGCGCCCTGGCCAGCGAGCGGATCGCCGTTTCCAGGAAATGGTGGTCAAAGACCGTTGCCATGTCGTAGCGCTCGGCGGCATCGATCAGCGCGCTCAGGGCGATCGGTGCCTGCCCCGCTTCGTTGAGACGGGCGCTGATTTCGGCCATCGGCCCGTGCGGTACGCCCGGCTGCAGCGGGCGGACAGGGATTGCCTCGACGATCAGGCGGCCTTCGGAGAGGGCGCTGGCTAGCCGGCTGGCCCAGTTGCCGCGGTCGCGCCGGCGGTCGGTCGGTGCCGCCGGAGCCATCTCGCAGACCCGGTTGCGGCCGCTTTCCTTGGCCTGCAGGCAGGCCGCGTCGCTCAGCGCAAAGATCTCGTGAACATCGCGCACATCGCGGGTGACCGGCGTCAGGCCGATGCTGGCGCCGATGGCGAAGATCTTGTCCTGCCAGACGAAGCGGTATTCGGCCGATAGTGCGCAGATGTCCTGTGCCACCTGGCGTGCCTTGGCCAGGCTGCAATTGGCCAGCATGATGCCGAATTCGTCGCCGCCCAGGCGGGCCAGTGTGTCTTCCTCGCGCAGGCGTCCCTGGAAGAGCAGGGCGATCTGGCGCAGCAGTTCGTCGCCGGCGATATGGCCGCAGGCATCGTTGACCGCCTTGAAGCGGTCGAGGTCGATGTAGAGCACGCTGAATTCGTCGCCGCCGGCATGGACGGCGGCCAGCGCCTTGTCGAGGCGCAGTTCGAACTCGCGCCGGTTGACCAGTCCGGTCAGGGCGTCGTGGCGAGCCTGGAAGACGAGCTGGGCGGTGGCTTCCTCGATCCGCGTCTGCATCGACTGGTGGGCTTCCTCGATATGGCTGGCCATCTCGTTGAAGCCATCCTCGAGTACCCGCAGTTCGCCGCTCGAACTGGCCTGAACGCGGGTGTCGAAACGGCCGGCCGACATGTTGCGGACGGCGGCGGCAAGTCGTTGCAGCGGGCGCGCCAGGTGGTCGGCCATGGCGATGGCGAGGGCGCCCATCAGGCCGAGGCCGCACAGCACGGCGACGAAGCCCTGCAGCACCAGTTCCTGCTGGCGAACCTGCAGCTCTTCCTTGTCCAGTTCGATGAAGACGTGACCGATGGTTTCCTGGGGGTTCTCGTCGAGGCCGGCGATGTCGAACAGCGGGTCGCTGTCGCTCTGGCTACGTACGACCGGCGCGCCGAAGGCAATCCAGGTATCGCCCTCGCCGACCTGGGCGGGGGCCTTCAGGTGCTGGCGAATGGCTTCGGCGGAAAGCGAGACGCGTCCGCTGACAGCCAGGGTGCGTCCCTTCGGATTGACGATGATCGCCGCCTTGATCCCGGGTTCCTGCATGGCGGCCTGGACCAGACCGTAAACACTGTCCATCTGACCGGCGATGATGCCGTACTCGCTGATCGGCGCCAGGTAGCGGACGGTAGCCAGGCCTTTGGCGCGTAGCTGGTTTTCCAGGGTGCTGATGCCGGTGACGGCGAAATAGACGACGAGTAGCGTGGTGATCAGGGCGCTGGGCAGCAGCGTCAGAACCAGCAGGCGTTGGCGCAGGGTCAGGTTCTTCATGGATTGACTTCACTGGCAAGCAGTTTCTGGAACAGATCGCTCTCTTCCGGCAGGCGCAGGCCGAAGGCGTCGGCGACGCTGCGGTTGATGTCGATCGAGAATTTCGACGGGCTGACTGGCGAGGGCAGACGGGTACCGTGCGCGATGACCAACTCGGCAGCCTGTTGGCCGATCTGCAGCGGCGTCGAGTACAAGGCGGCGAGCGCGCCGGCCTTGACCATCGCGGGCGAAAAGGCGATTACTGGTCGGCGGTGGCGATACGAGGTGATCAGGATGGCCTTGATCGTGTTGCGCGAGTAGAGCAAGGGGTCGGGCAGGGCGAGCAAGACTTCGCTGCGCTGCATCAGGGCTTCCAGCGTCGGCAGGATGTATTCCTCGCCGTTGGCGAACTCGCTGACCGGTTGCAGGCGCTGGCCGGCGAGGGCGGCGCGCAGGTTGTCGGCCTGCTGGCGCGACTGTTCGCTGAGCAGTAGCCCAACCCGCTGCAGTTCGGGAAAGAGCAGACGCAGCAGGCGCGCCTGGCGCTGCGCCGGTTGGTCGAGATAGATCGCCGAGATTGCTGGTGGGCGGGTGGTGCCGATTTGATTCTGGTAGGCGTGTTCGGTGAGCAGGGTGGCGAGGATGGGCACCTTCGGCGAAATTGCCAGTGTCTTGCGTAACGCCTCGCTGCCGGCGGTGACGATCAGGGCGACCGGTTGGCGCTCGGGAGCGTGCGGTTCGGTATCGACGTAAGTGATCTGCCAATTGCTGCCTTTGAGCCGCTGTTGCAGACCACTCGCAAATTCCTGGTAGGGGGCGCTGCCGTCGGCCAGGACGATGGCGATCTCCCCTGCTCGCGCAAGCAGCGTGAACAGGGAAAAAATCAGGAGAATCAATGCCGAACGCAACATAGCAATCACTATAGGGGTTTGCGTGATGCCATGGCAATAAGCGTTTACCGACAGGCGCTTTCCGGCCAGAGGATTTTTCCCAGCAGTGGCAAGCCTTCGCCGATCGCTACCGGCCCCGGCGTCAGGATGATCGCCGACTTGATTTCGTGCAGGCGCCCCTGGCTGACCGCCGGGATGGCCTCCCAGCCAGCGCGGGCGGCGACGCGCTCGGGGCGGAAGTGTTTGCCGCACCAGGAACCGATGATGATGTCCGGCGCGGCGGCAATCACTTCTGCCGGCGTCGGCCGCCGGTCGGCGGCCAATGGCGAGCGGGCGCGTGCGGCGAAGACGTCCTCGCCGCCGGCGATTTCGATCAGCTCGGAAACCCAGCGCAGGCCGCTGATCAGCGGCTCGTCCCATTCCTCGAAATAGACGCGCGGCCGGCGGCCGTGGCGGGCGATGCTGGCCTCGGCATGTGCCCGGGCTGCGGCAATCTGCGCTTCCAGTCCGGCGACCAGCGCCTGCGCGCGATCCTCGGTGCCAACCAGACGGCCGAGCGTTTCGATCATCGCCAGGATGTCGTCGACGTTGCGCATGTTCAGTGCGTAGACCGGAATGCCGGCCTTGATCAGGTCGCGCGCGATGTCGGCCTGCAGGTCGGAGAAGGTCAGCACCAGGTCGGGTTCGACGGCGAGGATCTTCTCGATGTCGCCGCTGGTGAAGGCGAAGACCTTGGGCTTTTCCTTGCGTGCTTGCGGTGGCCGCACGGTGTAGCCGCTGATGCCGACGATGCGCTCCTGTTCGCCCAGGGCGTAGAGGACTTCGACGGTTTCGGTGGTCAGGCAGACGATGCGTTGGGGCAGGCGGGACATGATCTTCTCACTTGGGGCGACGGCTGCGTGCGACATCGAGGTGGTCGCAGAGTTTCGCCGTGCCGTGGAGAATGCGCGGCGTATGCCGCTGCATGATGTCCGGGTTGATGTGGAAGAGGTTGCCGCGCTGGACGGCGGTCATCCGCTTCCACTGCCGCCAGTCGTCCAGCCATTCCGGTTTGGCGTCGCCCATGCCGGTGGCGACGATGGCTTCCGGATCGGCTTCGATCACGGCTTCCAGGCTGACCCGCGGCGCCATCTGGTCGAGTTGGCCGAACACGTTGTCACCGCCGCAGATGCGCATCGCGTCGCTGATGATCTGCGGGCCGCCGACGGTGACCAGTGGCGCCTTCCATACCTGGTAGAACGTCCGTACCTTGGGTTTGCCCGCGTTAGCCGCGCGCAGTGCCGCCAGACGCTCGCGGAAGCGGCGGGCTTCCGCGTTGGCGATGGCCTCGGTGCCGGCCAATCGGCCGTAGCGTTCGACCTGGCCGGCAATATCGTCCATATGGTTGGGCTGCGAGACGAAAACGGTCAGGCCGAGCGCCCGCAGCTTGTCGGCCTGCGTCATGCTGTTGCCGCTTTCCCAGACCACGACGACGTCCGGCTTGAGGGCGACGACGGCTTCCAGGTCGATGCGCGAATAGCCGCCGACGCGTGGCACCTTTTTCGCCGCCGGCGGGTAGTCGCTGTAATCGACGGTGCCGACCAGCTTGCCGCCGGCACCGGCGGCGTAAAGGGTCTCGGCGATGTGCGGGGCGAGGGCGACGATGCGCTGTGCCGGCTCACGCAGGTGGACGTCGCGGCCGCTGTCGTCACGCACGACGATTTCGGCGTGGGCGCCGCCCAGGCAGGCGGCGGCAAGCAGGGCAAAGAGACGATGTTTCATGCAGGCTTCCACGCCTTGAGCGCGTCGGTCAGACGTTGCCAGCCGGCTTCGTCGGGCGGCAGGCCGACGCGTAGTAGCGGGTTCGATTCGTAACGGCGGCTGAGGATGGCGCGGCGCGCCAGATGTTCGTGCAGTTCGGCGGTAGCCGGCGCGTTCAGCGTCGCGAACAGTGGTGTGGCTTTGGCTTCGCCGAGCGGCGCCAGCAACTGGCGCAGGCGTTCGCCGTCGGCCTGCAGGCGCTGGCGCGTTGCCGTTTGCCAGTCGCGGTCGGCCAGCGCCTGCATTGCCGCCGCCCGCGACGGGCCGGCGATGCTCCATGGGCCGATCGCCTCGGCCAGCTTCGCCAGCAGTTCGGGGGCGGCGAACAGGAAGCCGACGCGCAGCCCGGCCAGGCCGAAGAACTTGCCGAGCGAACGGAAGACGATCAGGTTCGGCGCCTCGGCCGTGCCGGCCAGCGGCGTCAGGCTGTGCTCGGGCGTGGCGTCGATGAAGGCCTCGTCGACGATCAGCCAGCCGCCGCGCTTTTTCAGTTGCGCGGCAGCGTCGACCGCCAGCTCGCGCGGATGGCGGTCGGCGGTCGGGTTGTTCGGGTTGCACAGCAGCACGTAAGGGGTTGCCGCCGCCAACGCGCGCGGCAGCGTCGCGTTCTGCAGGAAGCGCAGCTTGTGGCCGGCGCGCTGCCAGGCCTGCGGATGTTCGTTGTAGAGCGGCGCGATGCAGGCCACCGCGGCGCGCGGCAGCAGCGCCGGCAGCCACTGGATGGCGGCTTGCGAACCGGCCACCGGCAGCAGGTTGGCGTTGCCGTAGTAAGCGGCAGCGGCGGCTTCCAGGCCGTCGTTGTCTTCCGGCAGACGTTGCCAGGCTGCCGCCGGCAGCGGCGGCACCGGCCAGCCTTGCGGGTTGATGCCGGTGGACAAGTCGAGCCAGTCGGCGAGCGGGATGTCGTAGTGGGCCGCGGCTTCGCGCAGGCGGCCGCCATGGTCAAGCATGCAGGGCTCCAATCATGAAAAGGACGGCCAGCCACAGCCACAGGCTGCGCCGGATCAGCGTGATCGCCCGGCCGAGGTCGGCGGCGACCGGCGCCGGGCCGCAGCCGAGCGGCGGGCGGATTTCCTCGCGGCCGTGGTAGATGGCGGCGCCGCCGCATTGCACGCCGAGACTGCCGGCGCCCGCTGCCATCACCGGGCCGGCGTTCGGGCTCTCCCAGCCGGGCGCCTGGGCGCGCCAGCAAGTGAGCGCGTCGCGCCAGCGGCCGAGCAGGGCGTAGCTCAGCGCGGTCAGCCGGGCCGGTAGCCAGTTGAGCGCGTCGTCAAAGCGGGCGGCCCAGCGGCCGTACAGGTTGTAGCGTTCGGTGCGGTAGCCCCACATCGCGTCGAGCGTGTTGGCCAGCCGGAAGAGCAGGGCGCCGGGGCCGCCGAACAGGGCGAACCAGAACAGCGCGCCGAAGATCGCGTCGTTGCCGTTCTCCAGCACCGACTCGACGCCGGCCTTGGCGACGCCGGACTCGTCGAGTGCTGCGGTATCGCGGGAAACGATCCAGCCGACGCGCTGCCGCGCTTCGTCGAGCCGCCCTTCGCGCAGCGGCCGGGCGACCGCTTCGGCGTGCTCGCACAGGCTGCGTGCGCCGAGCGAAAAATAGAGCAGCAGCACGTCGACCGCAAACGGCGCGAGCGGCCGCAAGGCCAGCGCCAGCGCCACCCAGGGCAGCACCGCCAGCGCCCAGCCGAGCACGCCGCCGGCGATCGTGCGCCGGTTCAGCCGCTTTTCGATTGCCGCCGCCAGCGTGCCGAAGCCGACTAGCGGGTGAAAGCGCCGCACTTCGCCGAAGATGCGGTCGAGCAGCACGGCGGCGAGCGCCGCCAGCGGCATGGCGAAGGGGCCGGCGAGCAGGTTCAGTTCGGCCATTGGCGGGCCAGGGCGATGGCGGCGTCGATTGCCGCGCGCGCCTGCGGATTGTTGTGCCAGCAGGTCGAGCCGATCATGCGGGCGATGCGCAGCGTGACGACGGCGGTTTCCTCGGCGGCCAGGCGGGCGAGCGGCGCGTAGCCGGCGTCTTCGAGGCGGCGGATCACCGTCGATCCGACACCGGGCAGGGCGAGCAGCGCGGTGCGCTGGTCGGCCGGGAAGGTGCTGCTCATGCGCCGCGCTCCGCTGCGGCAAGCGCCGACAGGGCGGCGGTCAACCCGGCATTTTCCGGTAAATCGCGCGTCCCCCACTGTTCGTGGAAGACCAGTTCCTCGACCGGCAGGCGCGGCAGCCAGCCGGCACTTTCGAGTTCCGGGCGGTCCTTGAAATGGCTGACCTGGCCGATGCACAGGTAGGCGATCGGCACGATGTGGTGCGGAACACCGAGCGCGTCCTGCAGGGCCTTCTCGTGGAAGATGCTGACCCAGCCGACACCGAGCCCCTCGGCGCGTGCCGCCAGCCACAGGTTCTGCACGGCACATACGCTGGAATAGAGGTCCATGGTCGGCATGTGGGTGCGGCCGAGCACCACCGGGCCGCTGCGCGAGCGGTCGCAGGTGATGCAAAGGTTGACCGGCGCATCGAGGATGCCCTGCAGCTTCAATTTGCTGTAGATCTCGCGCCTTTCGTCGGGAAACATCCGTTCGGCCTCGGCGTTGGCCTCGCGGAAGATGTCGTGTACCCGCTGTTTCACGGTCGCCGAGCGGACGACCAGGAAATTCCACGGTTGCATGAAGCCGACCGACGGCGCGTGATGCGCCGCCAGCAGAATGCGCGCGAGTTGTTCGTCGGCGACCGGGTCGGGCAGGAACTGGCCGCGCACGTCGCGGCGGCTGAAAATGGCACGATAGACGGCGGCCTGTTCGGCCTCGGAAAAAGCGAGCTGGTTTTCCATGGATTCCCCTTCTGGAAACGCGAAGGCACCCGTCCACGGCGCCGTGTTACGTCTCCCGGCCGGTCTTCTGACTCGGATTCACCCCGACGATGCGCCTTCCCGCCGCAGCAGTGGCCTGTGCATCGCCCGTCATCCTCACAGCGCTGGGCACGTGGCGGAATCACACCGCCTTCCCGATTCTCTTTCCGGCAAGGCCGGAAAGCACCGGGAGACTTCAAGGCGGGGATGCTAAGCGAGGGGGCGGGCAGAAGCAAGGGAAGCGGAGTTCAGCGTGTCTCGGCGCGGTGGGCGAGGAGCTGACCATCGCGCGCCTCGAAACGCAGGCCGGCAATGCGCTCCAGCGCTCGCGGCGCGGTCGCTTCGTCATCGACCAGGAAGACCCCGCTGATGCGCAGGCGGCCGACTTGCGCATCGCCGAGCACGATGGGTGTCTTGCGGAAGCGGTTGAGCGCAGCGACGACTTCACTCAGCGGGGTTTCCTCGAAAATCAGCTGGCCCTTGGTCCACGCCAGCAAAATGCTGTGGTCGACGGGCAAAACCGGGTGGATTTTTCCATCGACGACAGTCAGCGCCTCGCCGGCCCGCAGCGTCTGCGCGGTCTGTTGCGCGTCGCCGGGGCTGACTTCGACCATGCCTTCGGCAACGCCGACGCGTACTTCGTTGTCGCGGCGGTCCACGGTGAAACGGGTGCCGATGTCGCGAATCCGGCTGCTGCCCGCCAGGACCTCGAACGGCCGTTGCGCATCGGCGGCGACGCTGATGGCGATGCTGCCCTGCGCCAGTTCGAGCTGCCGCTGCCCCTTGCCGAAACGCACGCTAACCTGCGTCTGCGGCGCCAGATCAAGTTCGCTGCCGTCGTCGAGCTGCACATGCCGCCGTTCACCGGCGACGGTGCTCAGCAGGGTGTCGGTCGGCGGCGCAAGGTTGAACCAGCCGAGGAACAGCGCTGCCGCGGCCAGGGCGGCCGTCGCCAGCGCGCGGCCGGACTTGCGCGGGCGCGTTTGCAGGCGGGCGGCGTTGTCCCAGAGTTGTTCCAGCAGCGCGTATTCCTCGGCGTGTGCCGGGTCGGCCGCCAGCCAGGCGGCGAATTCCGCGCGCGTGCTGGCGGCTACCGCGTCGCCGCGCAGGCGGGCAAACCACAGGGCGGCGGCTTCCTGCACCGGTTCCGGGGTAGAGGTGGCGGCGGTGGGTGACATGCGCCGCATTGTCGGCAGCGGGGTGGGGGCAGTCAATTCAGGCCGAATGCTTCGCCCACAGGCGGCGCAGGTGGAGCATGGCGTTGGCCAGGTGTTTTTCCACCATCTTGGCGGAAATGCCCAGCCGGTCGGCGATCTCGCCTTGCGTCAGGGCGTCGAAGCGATGCAGGAAGAAGACTTCGCGGCATCTGGCCGGTAGTGCCTCAATGCCCGTGGCGAGCAGGCGCAATTGCTGGCGGGCGATGACGATGCGGGCCGGGTCGGCGAGCGGATCGACCAGGCCGGGATCTGCCTCATCGATCACCACCAGTTGCGGCCGGCCCCGGGCGGCGCGGCCGAGGTCGATGAGGAAATTGCGCGCCGAGCGGAGCAGGAAGGCTCGTGGATTCTGGATGCCGGCCGTCGGTGGGTTGAGCAGCAGGCGCAGGAAGATTTCCTGCGCGGCGTCCCGACCGGCCTCCGGGCAATCGAGCCGGCGTCCGAGAAAATGCCGCAGCTCGTCGAAATGCCTGCGATAGAGATCGAGTACCAGCGGGTCGGTGGGTGGGCAGGCGGTGGTGGTGTTCATGGCCGCATGCTAATTGGCGATGCGGCGCAACTCCATGCGGCATATTGCCGCAGCGCACTCTGCGGAGGTAGGGAGAAGGCAAATCCATCCGTCTTGCTGGGGAGAGGCGAACACATCGCCAGACAACCAAGGGGGAATACACGTGTTTCAGCAAGCACTCGCAGGCCGCCGCCGGCCCTTCCGCAAAACCATCGCCACGGCCCTGTTCCTGGCCTTCCAGAGCAGCGCCGTCCTCGCCGCCGGTCCCATTCCGGTCGATATCGCCGCGCAGCCGCTGGGCAGCGCCCTGCGCGCCCTGGCCAGCCAGGCCGGTGTGCAGATCGCCCACGCCAGCGACGTTGTCGGCAAGCTCCAGGCAACGGCGATCAAGGGTGACATGCATCCCGAAGAAGCCCTGCGCCGCCTGCTCGCCGGCACCGGGCTGGAGTTCCGCAAGGACGGCGACAACAGCTACGTCATCGTGCGCGCCGGGCACAGCGAAAAGGTGCTGCCGGAAATGGTGGTCACGGCAACGCGGACTGAACGCGCTATGGATGAGGTACCGGCCAGCGTCAGCGTGATTTCCAGCGAGGACCTGCGACGCCTGCATCTGGACCGGGTCGAGGATGCCTTGAAGCGAGTCGAGGGTATCGATTTCAACACCAGTGCCGCTTCACCTTTCGGCAGTTCGCCGATGATGCGTGGCATCGGCGGCTCATATGCCGGGGTGACCTCTTCCGTGCTCATCGATGGGATGGCCACCGACTCGGCAATATCCGGAATCGCCGGCCGAGGAGGCCTCGACTTTCTCGCTCCGCAGGATATCGAGCGTATCGAGGTGGTGCGCGGCCCGGCATCGGCGCTTTATGGCTCGAATGTGATGGGTGGGGTGATCAACGCCATCCCCGCCCGTTGGCGGGGGGACACCGGCGGCGAGGCGCATGCCGAATTCGGTTCTCACGATACGCAGAAATTGGGCGCCGTCGTTGGTACGGCGAACGATCGTTTCGACGTTCGCCTGTCGGTGTATGACGCACAATCGGATGGTTTCAAGGCCAAGCCGAAACCGGATCCGTGGGGTGGGCAGGATGTCAGGAAAAGAAGCTGGACAGACAGGAAATGGAATCTCAACGGGGCGTTCCGGCCGACCGACGATCAGGAAATCGGCTTTAGCTACCAGCAATACCGAACCAAACAGAATTACGTTGGTGGCGACGTGTTCATCAACAGCGAACGACGGGAAGGCGACGCCTACACGCTGTCTTACCTGAAAGATTTCTCCGATACAGCCAGTTTGAAGCTGAAATATCGCCACCTCAACCTCTTGCAGGACTGGATCGACTCCGACATGGGCATGGGCGTTGGCTATCGCAAAAGCGTCAGCGATAACTTTGATGCGCAACTCGACCTTCGGCTATCGGCGCAGAACACTTTAGTTGTCGGCGCTTCCTATCAATCCGCGGATTTCAAGACGGTCTCGCTCTCCGACAACTATCGGGATGTCTCGACTGCCGATTCGTACGGTGTGTTTGTGCAGGACGAGCACCGTTTCGGCGATCTTACCGCCGTCCTGGGGGGGCGCTTTGATCGTTTCAGCCAAGGGGCATCCTATACGGACGGTGCGGCCGTGCATCGAGGAACCAAAGAAAACGTCTTCAGTCCCCGCCTGGGTTTGCGTTATCGACTGACGCCGATGGCTTCTCTATATGCTTCCGCCGGTAGCGCGTTCCTGCCGGCCAATGCGGACATGAAATTTCATGGGGGGTCGGCACGCTGGCAGGACAATCCTGGCCTAAAACCGGAAAAATCGGTCACCTACGAAATCGGGATCAATTTAAAACCGGCTTGGGGTGATCTCCGCAGCGCGGTCTTTCACACGGACTATCGGGACATGATTTCGACGATGTCCGTGGGGGCTACCCCGTGGCCGCGGAAGTTCGTGAATATAGGCAAGGTCGAGGTCGACGGCTTCGAATTCGCCGTCGAAGGCAATCTGGATGGCCGCTGGCGTCCTTACGCCAACTACGCTTACACCCGCTCCATCATCAAGGAGAATCCGAGCGCGCCGCAAACCGTCGGCAAGCGGGTTCAGCGTATCGCGCCGCACAAGTTCAACTTCGGCGTGACCTATGCACCGGCGGATGCCTGGAGTGCCAGTTTTGGCGGACGCTATGTGAGTGAGCGCTACTTTACCGACAACAACACCGCGGACCGCAAGGCTGACGCGTACTTCGTCGCCGATGCCAAGCTGGTCGTTGAACTACCTGCGTTTGCCAACGCTCGCTGGAATGCCTATCTGGCGGTGAATAATTTGTTCGATAAAAAATACACCGTTTGGGAATACGAGTATGCCGATGGTCGAAGCGCCTGGCTCGGACTGAATGCGCGGTTCTAGAACGGCGGTCCTGCTGATACTGTTGGCCAATCCGGCCTGGGGCGGGGAGGCGGCCGAAACCGACGTCTCCCTGATCACCGCCGCCGACATCGCCCGCGAGAAGCCGGCCAGTCTGCTGGAGATGTTGAAGCGGCGGGTCGGGCTGGACGAGAACAACAGCGTCATCAGTATGCGCGGGGTGCGCGGCATTGCCGTGGTGGTCGATGGCTTCGTGTCTTCGGTCAGCGAGTTGTCGGCCTTGCGCCCGGAACAGGTGGAGCGCATCGAGGTGTTGCGCGGTGCGGCGTCGGCGCGTTTCGGTGCCGAGGCGATGGGCGGGGCGATTGCGGTGACGACGCGGCGGGCCGGCGGTCGGCAGAATCCTGCGGTCAACCTGACGCAGGGGCTGGATTCCCGTGGCGGCAGCTACACCCGTCTCGGCGGCAGCGGTGAGCGCGCCGAGCTGGCCTGGGCACTGCTGGCGGAAAGCCGCGAGGACAAGGGTTTCCGCACCGTGCCGCGCTCGCCTTTTCCCTACCAGATCACGGTCGCCGACGAGCACGGCCGTAGCACTTCCGTCGATGGCAAGCTGGCCTGGAACGGTAGTGACTTTTCCAGTTCACTGAACATCAAGCATTCGGACAACCATAGCTTTTTCGGCCGGCCGAACTGGGCCTTCGACTGGCAGACCGACACCGCGCGCGGTCAGTTTGCCTGGCAGGTGAACGAACGCTGGTCGCTGGAGGCCGCGCTGGGCGAGGACCGCTACGCCACGGCTGGCGTGCGCGATCGCGGCACCGGTACCGACGCCGCCGGCCTAGCGGCGGACCAGTGGCTGACCCAGGACACCCGCCAGCGCGAGGCCTCTGCAGCGTTGGCCTGGCACGCCGGTGGCTGGCAGGGACGGCTGGGCGGCAGCCTGATCGAATTGTCGGAACAATTCAGCGCCAGCGATGATGCCAGCCGCGCCTTGCGCACGCAGGCCGAGTCGCTGATCCGCAAGAAGGCGCTGTTCGCGGCGGGCGAAATGCCGCTCGGTGCCGGTCGTCTGGAACTGGGACTGCGCCGCGACTGGCAACGTTACCTGTCGTCGCGCGTGCTCGATGCCGGCCCACCCAGTCAGGAAACTCGGGGTGGCGGCGTGGTCAAGGCGGCGACCAGCCCGAAGATCGCACTGTCCTGGCCGCTGGGCGAGACCACCCGTCTGCGCGGCAGTTTGGGTAGCGGCTTCTCGCCGCCGCAGGCGACGCAGTTGTACAACGGTTTTGTCAGCGCCGGCTCGGTGACGCTGACCAACCCGGCGCTGAGGCCGGAACGCTCGACCACCGCCGACCTCGCCCTGCTCGGCAAGCTGGCCGGCGGCAACGGTGGCATCACTTTGTTCGCGACGCGCTGGCAGGACAAGATTGCCGTGCGTATCCTCGATTACGGTTCGCCGATGGTGCAACAGCCGCAAAACGTCGGCGAGGTGCGAGCGCACGGCCTGGAAACGCACTGGTCGCAGCCGCTCTCCGGGCATTGGCAGCTAGCCGCCAATTACACCTACACCCGCACCCGCATCGTCCGCGACCAATCGGCGCCGCAACTGGTCGGCAATGCCCTGCCGGACATGCCCCGGCACAAGGCAAATTTGGTGCTGAATTACGCGTCGACCGCAGGATTTTCCGCCCGCGCCAAATGGCGCCTGGTCGGCAGCGCCTACACCGACGAAGCCAACACCGTGGCCGACAGCCGGGGCTACCGCTGGAAAAAAGCGGACTACGACGTCCTCGACTTGGCGGCGAGCTGGCGGGAAAAAGGCTGGGAAGCGACGCTGGCGCTCGACAACGTCTTCGACCGCGACTACGTCAGCGGTTTTTTCTGGCACGGCGAACCGCGCACCCTGCGCGGCGAATTCATTTTGCGTTTCTGACTGGCAAGGAGTTGTGCATGCGCAAGCAAGCGATTTTCCCCGTTCTCTTCGGCCTCGCCGCACTGCTGGCAACACCGGCGCAGGCCTGCCGGCCTTTCGGTTCCTACCAACTGGTCGAGGATAAAAGCGGCGGCATCTGGTTCACCGAGGGCGACAACAACGCCGTCTCGCGCCTGGCGCCGGACGGTAGCGTCAAGGCCTATCAACTGCCGACCAAGAACGCCGAACCCAGCGCCCTGGCGCTGGATCGCCGGGGCAACGTCTGGTTCGTCGAAATGGGCGGCGGCAAGATCGGCCGTCTGGCGCCGGACGGGCGCATCCGGGAATTCCCGACGCGTGACGGCCATCCCGGCGTGGTCGCCGTCGACCGCCGGGGCGAGGCGTGGTTCACGCAGATGTCCGGGCATGAAAACGACAGCGACGAACACGCCGGCCACGGCAGCGCGATGATCGCCAAGGTCGGTCGCATCGACCGCCAGGGCCGGATGCACGATTTTCCCCTGCGCGAAGGTTGGCCGACCTCGCTGGCCTTCGACCGCCAGGACCGCGCCTGGGTGACGATCCTGGTGCCGGGGCGCAATGGCGCCCAACCCAAGGGCCGGTTGGCGACGCTGTCGCGCGATGGCCAATGGACCATGGTGGCGGCCTGGGAGAACAGTTGCCCGAGCAACCTGACGCCGGCCGCCGGCGGCC
>CAZFXO010000041.1:0-28515 GCA_964523045.1 uncultured Dechloromonas sp.
GTCAACCTGTCGATCCTCAAGTTCCTCGCCTTCGAGCAGACCTTCAAGAACGCGCTGACCACGTTGCCGATGGGCGGCGGCAAGGGCGGCTCCGATTTCGACCCGAAGGGGCGCAGCCCGGGTGAGGTGATGCGTTTCTGCCAGGCCTTTGTCGGCGAACTGTTTCGCCACATCGGCAGCGACACCGACGTGCCGGCTGGCGACATCGGCGTCGGCGGCCGCGAAGTCGGCTTCATGGCGGGCATGATGAAGAAGCTCTCGAACCGCGCCGACTGCGTGTTCACCGGCAAGGGCCTGAGCTTCGGCGGTTCGCTGATCCGCCCGGAAGCGACCGGCTACGGCACCGTCTATTTCGCCGAGGAAATGCTCAAGCAGCGCGGCCGCAGTTTCGACGGCCTACGCGTCAGCGTCTCCGGCGCCGGCAACGTCGCCCAGTACGCGGTCGAGAAGGCGATGGCGCTCGGCGCCCGCGTCGTCACCGTGTCAGATTCCAGCGGCACGGTGGTCGACGAAGACGGCTTCAGCGCCGAAAAACTCGCCGAGCTGATGGAGGTGAAGAACCATCTGTACGGCCGGGTCAGCGACTACGCTACGCGCGTCGGCGCCACTTTCCTGCCCGGCGAAAAGCCATGGCGGGTGCCGGTCGACGTCGCCCTGCCCTGCGCGACGCAGAACGAACTCGACGCCGACGATGCCCGTACCCTGCTCGCCAACGGCGCGATCTGCGTCGCCGAAGGCGCCAACATGCCGTCGACCGCCACGGCGGTCAGGCTGTTCGAAGCGAGCGACGTGCTCTACGCCCCGGGCAAGGCGAGCAACGCCGGCGGCGTCGCCACCTCGGGCCTTGAAATGAGCCAGAACGCGATGCGCCTCTCCTGGCCGCGCGAGGAAGTCGACACCCGGCTGCACCAGATCATGGTCGACATCCACGACACCTGCCTGCGCTACGGCCGCAATGCCGAAGGCAAGATCAGCTACGTCGATGGCGCCAACGTCGCCGGCTTCGTCAAGGTCGCCGACGCGATGCTCGCCCAGGGCGTCGTCTGAGCCGCATTCAGAACTGGTGCTTCAGGCTCACCCCGGCCAGCCAGCCGCGGCCGGGCGCCGGTTCGTAATAGCGGCCGTTGCCGTCGCCGACCACCACCGAACCGATGTACTCGCGGTCGAACAGGTTGTCGATGCGCAGGAAGGCGCCGGCCGACAGCCCGCCGTAGTTGCGATCGACCGCCAGGCGCAGGTTGGCGATCGCGTAGCCGGGCGCCGAGCGTGCCGCGTTGCGGTCGTCGACATAGACCCTGCTGCGGGCGACGCCTTCGATCGCCGCCTGGAAGCCGCTCGCCGCGTGTTTCCAGGCCAGCTCGCCGAACAGTTGCGAAGACGGCACGCCGGGCAGATGGTTGCCGGCAGCGACGACGCCGCTGCTACCGATGTAGGCCTTGTCGAACTCGGCGTGCAGGCCGGTATAGGCGAGCCGACCGGAGAAACCGCCGGCCCAGTGGGCGTCGAGCGAAGCCTCGATGCCGCGGCGCAGCGTCCGGCTGGCGTTGATGTAGCTGGTACGCCCGCCCGAGGCAGCGGCGACGACCAGTTCGTCCTTGGTGCGCACTTCGAACAGCGCGACGTCGAGCCGCGCGTTGTCGCCGAGCATGGCTTTGACGCCGGCTTCGAGGTGGGTACTGGTGGCCGGTTTGAGGTCGAAACTGAAGGTCGCGCCCGGACCGGAATAGAACAGCTCGTTCAGTGACGGCGTCTCGAAGCCGCGGGCGACGCTGGCGTAGAGATTGACCGCCGGGGTCAGCGCGTACATCGCGGCCAGCGTCGGCGTCGTCTTCCGGTAATCGACCGAACCGCTGTCGTCGCCGTTGACGCCGACGATGTAGTGGTCGCTGACCTTGAAGGCGACGCGGCTGTGGCGCAGGCCGCCGCTGAAGTTCCAGCGCTCGCCCTGCCACTGGCTCTGCACGTAGACGCCGCTCGCCGAGACGCGGTCGGTCTCGTCGCGGCGCAAGGCGCCCTTGACGCCGAGCGTCGTGCCGACGAAATTCTCGAAGCCCTGGCGATCATCGACCGAGCGCTCGTAGTCGGCACCGAACGTCGTCGTCAGACCGCCGCCGGCCACCTGGCGGCGGGTGGTCCAGCGCGCCGAGGCGCCGGCATAGCTGCGCTCGAAATCGATGACGCCGCCGGAATGGCGCGGGTTGGCCTGGACGAAAGTGGGAATCGACTGGTACTGGATCACCGAACGCTGCCCGGCGTAGGCCGACAACTGCAGGCTGTCGTCGCCGAAGCGGTGCTCGTAGTTGAGGCCGCCCTGCTGCTGGCTGATCCGCTTGCGCGTATCGAAGGTGAGTGCCGCCGGGACGACGCTGGTCGGCTTGCTGCGGGCGCTCGCCCAATCGAGGCCGAGTGGATCGTCGGCCACCTGGTTGAAGCTGCTGGCGACGAAAGTCAGCCGGCCGTCGGGGCTCGGCGAGACGCCCAGCTTGACCAGCGACTGGTCGCGCCGGACCGCGCTGTGGTCGCGATAGCCGTCGGAGACGAAACGCGAGGTATCGACCACGTAGGAGACGCCGCCGACCTCGCCCTGACTCGACAGGTCGGTTTTCCAGCTGCTGTCGCTGCCGGCGCTGAAGCGCCCTTCGACGCTCGGCCGGCCTTTTCCGTCCGGCGTGAACAACTGGATGACGCCGCCCGCCGCGTTGCCGTAGATCGCCGACAAGGGACCGCGCATGACCTCGATGCGCTCGGCGCGGTCGAGGTTGAAAGTCGCCGCCTGGCCTTGCCCGTCCGGCATCGACGCCGGGATGCCGTCGGCGACCAGGCGGATGCCGCGCACGCCGAAAGCAGTGCGGGCGCCGAAGCCGCGCGATGAAATCTGCAGGTCCTGGGCGTAGTTCTGGCGGTTCTGGACGACGATCCCCGGCACCCCGGCCAGCGCTTCCGAGGCGTTGACCCGGGCTTGCGTTGCACCGACGCTCGCCACATCGACGACGTCGATCGCCGCCGGCAGATCGAAAGTATTCTGTTCGACGCGGCTGCCGGTGATGACCAGCGGATCGAGCCGCACGGCTTCTTCGGCAGCCGTGGCCGGCACGGCGAAGGCAAGGGCCAGACAGGCGGCGATGGGGGTCGGGCGGCAGTTCATGAGTCTCTCTCCTGGTCTATGGTCGGGCGGACCATGGCGGCCCGTCTCCGGTTCATTATTCCCGGCCGCCACCGGCCTGCCGTCCCGCCATTTGCCAGAATCCCCTCATGAAAATCATGATGCGCAGCGGGCTCAGGCTTCGATCAGCCCGTTGCGCAAGGCCAGCAGCGTCATCTCGGCCGGGTTGCGCAGATTCAGCTTCTGTTTGATGTGGTAAAGGTGGGTGCCGACCGTGCTCGGGCTGACGTGGAAATCGCCGGCCACGTCGTTGACCGTCTGCCCAGCGGCGAGTTTGAGGAAGACCGCCAGTTCCTTCTCGGTCAGCGTTTCCAGCGGCTGCGCCGTGCCGGAAAGCTGGGCCAGCGCCACCTGCTGCGCCAGTTCCGGGTCGAGGTAACGGCGGCCGGCCGCTACCTGGGCGACGGCACGCAGGAACTCGGCGGGCGCCGCCTGCTTGCACAGGTAACCGTCGGCACCCAGACGCAGCGCGCGCACCGGCACCACCGCGTCGTCGTGCGCCGACAGCATCAGGACGCGTGCCGCCGGGTCTCGGGCGCGCAGCCGTTCGAGGGCAAGCAGGCCGCCACCGCCCGGCATCGAAATATCCATCACTAGCAGGTCGGGCGCCAGTTCGGCGTAACGGCGGACGGCACTCTCGCCGTCCGCCGCTTCGCCGATGACGACCGCCCCCGCCCCTTCGAGCAACAGGAGGAAACCCAGCCTGACCACCGCGTGATCGTCGGCGAGCAGGATGCGGACGTTTTTCAGAGATGGGTTCATGCTTCCTCCAGGGAAAATAGCGGCAGCGTGGCGAGCAGGCCGAAGCCGCCGCCAGCCGGGGTCAGGAAATGCAGTTCGCCGCCGAGCGCGCTCACGCGCTCGCGCATCCCGGTCAGGCCGAGGTTGCAGCCGGGCGCGGCAGAAACGCCGGGGCCGCGCCCGTTGTCGAGCAGCCTCAGGCGCAGGACGGCGCCGTCGCCGCTGACGCTTAGTTCAACCCGGCTGGCGCCGGCGTGGCGGGCGACATTGGTCAGCCCCTCCTGGACGATGCGCAGCACGGCGCCCGCCACCTCGTCGCCGGGATCGACCCCGGTCAGGGCGCAGGAAAACTGCAGATCGACCGTCTCGTGCTGGCGCCGCCAGTTGGCGCAATAGCCGGCGAGCCGCGCCGCCAGCCCGCCCGCCGCTGGCGGGCGCAGGCGGTGCAGGATGCGGCGGACGCCGTCCTGCAGTTCGTCGGTGACGGCCAGGATGTGCTGCGCCGGCGCCTGCACCACCGGCTGCTCCGCCGTGCGCTGGACGACGGCGCCGGCCAGCGCGCGGACGGCGGTGATGCCCTGCGCCATCTCGTCGTGCAGCTCGCGTGCGATCAGCCGCCGCTCTTCTTCCAGCCGCGCCTGCAGGCGGTGCGCCAGCTCGCGCTCGGTCTCCAGGCGGACGTTGTCGTCGACCGCCGCCCGCAGGCGGTCGGCCATGCCGTTGAAGGCGTTCGACAGGCGGGCCAGTTCGGGCACCGGGAAGACCGGCAGGCGCAGGTCGAAACGGCCGTATCCGATGCGCTGCAGCGCCTGCATCACGGCGTCCAGCGGCTGCAGCGCACGGTCCAGGGCGCGGCGGACGACGACGAAGAGCAGGCCGAGCAGGCCGAGCGCCCAGCCGGCGACGGCGCACAGGTCGTCCCAGGCGTCGAGCACGGCGCGCGAGGCATCGGGCACCAGGCGCAGGCGCCAGTCGCCAACCGCCAGCACGCGCGCTTCCAGACTCGGCTGCAGCAAGGCGGCGAACCACTCCGGCGCCTGCCGCCCGGCCTTGTAGGTCGGCGGCGGCGAACGGTAGAGCAGGCTTCCGTCGGCGGTGAGCAATTGCAGCTCGTTGGCGCGCACCCGGCCGAGCGGCCGGATCGCCGCCAGCAGGCCGTCCGGCGTCGCTGGCACGCGCTCGACGAGGACTGTCAGCCACTGCCCGGAAACCCGGCTGGCGGCCTCGATTTCCTCGTGGATGCCCTGTCGCGCGCCGTGCAGCCAGAGGCCGACGAGAACCGCGCAGAGACTGCCGGCCAGCCCGGTGAGGACCAGGCTGATGCGGGTATGCAGGCGTAGCGGGCGCATCGCGTTCACACCCCGGCGAAGCGGTAGCGCACGCCGAGCCAGCCGGCGCGCGGCGCGCCCGGCGCGACGAAGGTCTCGCGCCGCCAGGCGGCGGTATCGACCTGGAAGGCGCCGTTGGCGGCAAACGGGTTTTCGGCCAGCGCGGCGGCCGTCGCGTAGCGCTTGTCGAAGACGTTGTCGATCCTCGCGAAGACTTCCCAGCCGCCGCCGAGGCGGGCTTCGGCGTTGAGGTTGAGGATGGCGTAGCCGGGCAGGCGGCCGCTGCCGCTGCCGCTGAAGACGCGGGTATTGCCGAAGGCGTCGGTAGCGCTGCCGGCGCGGTGCGCGTTGTTCTCGTTGCCGCGCGCGTACTGCCCGGAGAAGGCCTGCAGATCGCCGCCCAGGCGCAGCCAGTCGGCGGCCTGCCAGCTCAGGCCGAGCTTGAGGCTGTGCGCCGGCAGGCCGGGCAGGCGGTCGCCCTTGCGCACCTCGATCTCGTCGTCCTGGCCGTTCGCCGTGCAGGCGGAAGAAGTGCCGCGCGAGCTGTTGTTTTCGGCGAGCAGGCAGGCCGCCGAGCCGAAGGTGGCGTGCAGCCAGCTGTAGCTGGCGAACCAGTCGAGCTTGCCGTGCCGGCCGTCGATGCCGAGCTCGACGCCCTGGCGCCGGGTGCGGCCGAAGTTGGTGAAGTAACCGGCGCTGGTCGAGGTGCCGACGAACAGGATGTCGTCGTCGGCGACGGTGCGGAAGACGCCGGCATTCCAGCCGATGCCGCCGGCCAGCTTGCCGCGCAGCCCGGCTTCCAGGGTGCGGGCGACGACCTGCTTGAGGTAGGGGTCGGCGGCCATCGCGTTGGGCAGCGTGCAGGGATTGGCCGGGTCGGCGCAGCCCAGCTCGATCGGCGTCGGCACCCGGTTGCCCTGGCTGAAGCCGGCGTAGGCGTTGAGCGCCGGCGCCACCTGCCAGGTCAGGCCGAGCGCCGGGTTGAGCTTGCGGTAGTGGTGATCGCCGTCGAGGTTGGGGGCGACGCGGTTGAGCTGGTCGAAAGTGGTGACGTGGCTGGCGTTGTAACGCGCCGACGCGGTCAGGTGGAGGACCGGGCTGAGAGCGACGGTGTCGGTAACGAAGAGGCTGACGGTCTCGGTAGTGCCGCGGATCGCGTTCTCGACTTCCTCGTCTTCGAGGTCGCCGACGCCGCGCGTCGGATCGATCACGCCAAGCTGCTGCGTCTGGCGGAAACGGATGCGGGCGCGGTCCCACGACGTGCCGACCGTCATCTGGTGGCGCTCGCCGTTGAGGTTCCACTGCAGCGCCAGCCCCTCGCCGCGCTGCCGGGTGCGGGTCCGGTTGTTGGCACCGGATTCCTCGTCGGAAACGCCGTCAAAGGGACTGTCCTCGAACTCATCGTTGGCGTCGCCGTTCAGCGTCCGCGTCGTGTTGCGCCGGTGGTAGACGTTGCCCGACAGGCTCTGCTCGCCGTTCAGCCAGAGGCGCCCGGCCAGTGCGAGATGGAGAAGATCGTTGCGCGTTTCGTCGGGGTGGGTGAACACCTGCGCCCGGTCGGCTGCGTACATCGACAGCGGCAGCAGGCCGTTGCCGGTCATCCTGGTACGCGCCCGCAGCAGGCTGAAGTCGAGTTCGCCGGCGGCGCTGCGCTGGGACAGCTTGGCAAAGAAACGGCCGGCATCGGATTTCGAGAAATCGCGCCAGCCGTCCTCGGCGAAACCGTCGCCGGCGACGTACCAGCCCAGGCTGTCGCGCTGGCCGCCGGACGCAAATCCCAGCGTGCGCCGGCCGAAGCTACCGGCCATCGCCTCCAGCGTCGTTCCCGGATGGTCGAAGCCGTTGCGCGTGCGCAGGGCGAGCGCGCCGCCCAGGGTGTTGAGGCCGAACAACGGGTTGGAACCGGGCGCCACTTCCATGCCGGCGAGCGCCGCCTGCGGCAGCAGATCCCAGTTGACGGTGTCGCCGAAGGGCTCGTTGACGCGCACGCCGTCGAGATAGACCGACAGCCCCTGGGCGGTGCCGAGCAGCGGCGAGGCGGTGAAGCCGCGGTAATTGACGTCCTGCTGGAAGGGGTTGCCCTGCACCTCGTTGATCGTCACGCCGGCCAGCTGGCGGCCCATCAGGCCCGGCAGGTTGAGCGCCGCCGATTGCGCCAGATCACGCTCGCCGACCACCTGCACGTTGGCCGGCACCTGCAGGCGCGGAATGCCGATGCCGGCCAGCGGCGAATTGCCGACCACCTCGACGGCCGGCAGTTCGACCAGCGCTTCGGCGGCAGCCGCCGGGGCGAAGGCGGCGGCGAGCGCCAGGGCAAGCGGAGAGAGAATGAGACGGCGTGACATCGGGGCTTTCCTCAGGTGGCTCGGGCGAGCTTGTAATTGATCGGTACGACGACCTGGATTTCGCCGTCTTCGCCGACCGCGGGCGGCGGCGGCAGGTCGCCGAGGGCGGCGAGCAGCGCCTGGGCGTGCTGGTCGAGGACGGCAAAGCCGCTCGAATGCTCGACCTCGACGGCGACCAGGTTGCCGCGCCGGGCGACGCGCAGGCGCAGACGAACCTCGCCCTCCCAGCCGTGCATCGCCGCCAGGCGGGGGTAGCTGCGCTGCTGCGCGAACAGCGCGCTCAGTTGCTGGCGGTAGCCGGCCAGCGCAGCGCCCGGTGGGGGCGAAGGCTGGGTTGCGACGGGAGCGGTCTCCGCCGTGGCGACGGCCAGGCCAGTGACCGGCGCAGCCGTGTCGGCGCTGGCGTCGGACAGCGGCGCGGCCACTGCGGCGGCCGGGCGAGTCGCCGGCCGCGCCGGGCTGGCCGGCCTGGCGCTCGCCAGCGGCCGCGGAACCTGAGGGTTCGCCGCGGCCGCCGGCAAGCGCCGGACCTGCGGGAGCGGCGTCGCCGGCGCGCTGGCGACCGGGGATACCGCGTTGTTCGAGGGCGACGCCAGGCGCAGCGTGGCGACGATTTGTGGCAGCGGCTGCGGCGAGGCCGGCCGGCTCTTCGCCATGAACAGGAAGAGTCCGCCGTGCAGCAACACCGAAAGCAGCATCAGTGCCCCCAGCCGGCGTGCCGGCCGCGACGGATGAGGGCGCAGCCCGCCCGCCAGTTCAGCGCGGCGCACCGAGCGCCTCCCGTTCGATGGCCGGGAACAGGTGGCCGACCGAGCGCCGGTATTCGCTGGCCGCCACCGGCAGGCCGGCGAACTCGGCGGGCAGCGGCTGGGCCATCGTCTCGTTCATGTCCAGCCCGCTTTCCGCCGACCGGCGCAGCGCCCGCTGCAGCCAGCTCAGCCAGGCGCGGGTCTGACGCAGCGGCGCCGCGTCGTGCGCCACCGGGCCGTGCCCGGGAACGACGGCGCGAAAACCCGGCTCGCGGGTGATCGCCTCCAATGTGTCGAGCGCCGCCAACCAGCGGCTCACGTCGGCGTGCGGCGTCGTCGGCGCCCGGCCGAAGAAGCCGAGGTCGCCGGTGAACAGCACGCCGCTCGCCTCGTCGTAGATCGCCAGATCGGCCCCGGTGTGGCCGTCGAGCGCCAGCAGGCGCAGGCGGCGCCCGGCGATTTCCTGGCGGCCGGCGCTCAACGCCTGCGTCGGCACGACCACTTCGGTCCCCTGCATCCAGTCGCCGGTCATGCGGTAGAGGTTCTCGGCGAAGGCGTTGCCGTCGCTGGCGATGCCTTCGCTGGTAGCGGGCAGCGCCGCCAGCGGCACGTCGGCAAAAGCCTGGTTGCCGAGGAAATGGTCGGGGTGATGGTGGGTATTGATGACCAGCGCCAGCGGCCGCCCATCCACCGCAGCAATCGCCCGGCGCATCTGCTCGCCGTAGCGGCGCGACGGGCCGCTGTCGATGACGATGATGCCGCCGGTAGCGACGATGAAGCCGGTGTTGACGATGTTGCCGCCGTTGGCCGGGGTGAAATCCTCGGTCTTGCCGACGAAGACATGGACGTCGTCGGCAACGCGCGCGGCCTGCAGGCGGTAGTCGAAATCGGCGCCGGCGGCGGCCAGCGCAACGCCCAGGAAAGCCAGGGGCAGCCAGCGCTTCATGGTTCTATCCTCGCCTGGAAGACATTGCCGTTGTTGTCGTGGCCGCGCACCTCGACCGGCCCGTCGGCGGCGCCGCGCTTGAGGGTGAACACCGGGTTCTCGCTGACCGGCTCATGCAGTTGCAGGCGCATCAGCGAACGGCCGTCGGCCAGCAGTTCGACCTGTTCCAGATGGAAGGCGGGAATCCCGGCGACCAGCCCGGTGTCCATCGGGTGTTCGATGCGCAGGCGGACCCGGCCGGCCTGCGCGCCGCTATCCCACTGCCGGCCGCTGACCTGGTTGAGACGCGCCTGCCAGTCCGGCGCCGCGGCCTTGGCCGAAGGCGCGGTACAGCCGCCGCCAACCGTCGTCACCCAGGCGCCGCCGACATGCCAGACGCCGTCGGCGGTAAGCGCCGCCGCCCGCACCGGGGTCGATTGCTGCAGCTTGACGCGAAAGCCCAGCCAGGCCGGCGCCGCCTGCGGGTAAAAGCGCAGCACCTCGACGATCGGGTTGAAGTCGGCGAACACCATCACCTCGCTGACCGGCCCGAGTTCGCTGGCATCCACCGTCAGCGGCACCTGCAGCGGGTTCTCGGCGACTTCCGGGGCCAGCACGCGAACGCGCGGGTCGAAGCGCAAGCTCGCCCCATCCGGGAACAGGTAGCGCATGTCGGCCCAGCGCGCCGACCCCAGCGGGTCGACGTCGTCCTGCCCGGCCAGCGCGGGCCGGACAGTCAGCAGCACCGCCAGTAGAATGGCGGCCAAGCCTGTCATCGGATTCATGTCTCACTCCACTTCGCCCTGCGGGCTGTTATGTGAAGTGAGACTGCAAGTGGCGTGCCAATCCGCAAAGGCCTGTCCGGCCGCCTCGCCGACGTCGCGGCCCAGGAAAACTGTTCAAGCCTGGAGCAGGTGTTGCCATTTGCAGCAAGGCGACGCGCATCGCCTTGCCCCGGCGAATTGGTGCTAACGTATCACTTTTGCCAGAGAGATAGATCATGAAACTCTTGCGTCAATTGGCTATCGTTCTGCCATTTTTCGGACTTGTCGCATGCAGCGACAGCAGCGGCCCCTCCCTGTCCACGGTCAGCGACGCCAACGCCCCGGCCACTCAGGCGGCACCGGCGCCCGCCCGGAAGAAGGTCGGCTTCGTGATGAAGACGCTGACCAATCCCTTCTTCATCGAGATGGAGAAAGGCGCCCGGCGCGCCGAGCAGGAACTGAACATCGAACTGGTGGTGAAGACCGCCGCCCAGGAGACCTCGATCGAACAGCAGATCCAGATCGTCGAAGACCTGATCGCCGTCGGCGTGGACGCCATCGTCATCGCCCCCGGCGATTCGCAGCGCCTGGTGCCGGTGCTCAAGAAGGCCGGCGACGCCGGCATCAAGCTGGTCAACATCGACAACCGGCTGGACGCCGAGGCGATCCGCCAGGCCGGCGGCAAGGAGATTCCCTTCATCAGCGTCGATAACGAAAAATCGGCCTACCGTTCCGCCGCCTTCATTGCCGAGGGCGCGCCGGCCGGCACCCAGGCCGCCATCCTCGAAGGCATCCGCAGCGCCGACAATGCCCGGCAGCGGATGGAAGGCGCCCGCCGCGCCTTCGCCGAAAACCCGAACATCCGCCTGGTCGCCAGCGAGAGCGCCAACTGGAAGATCGACGAAGGCTATGCCGTGACCAAGCAGATGTTCGCCCGTCACCCGGAAATCCGCCTGCTTTTCGCGGCCAACGACATGATGGCGCTGGGCGCCCTCAAGTACCTGCAGGAAACGCAGCGCAGCCAGGTCAAGGTCGCTTCCTACGATGCCCTGGAAGAAGCCGTCGCCGAAGTGCGGGCCGGGCGGCTGGCGGTCACCGTTGACCAGCAGGCCGCCGAGCAGGGATTCCAGGGCGTCCTGCTCGCCACCCGCCTGATCAAGGGCGATGCCGTGCCGGCGCTGATGCTGATCGACACCCGCCTGGTCACCCGCGCCTCCCTCAACTGATCCACGCCGCGCCCGTCGCCGGCAAACCCAAGTCGTGATTTCCAGACCCCACTTCAACATCACCGCCAAGCTGGTCGGCTACCTCCTGGCCGCCGGCGTCGTTCCTCTGCTGATCTTCGGACTCGCCGCCTTCCAGATCGCCCGCGACATCGTCATCACCCAGGCCGGCGACTACAACCGGCGCCTGATGACCGACACCGCGGCCTACCTGCGCCTCTACCGCAACCAGGTCGAGGACCTGGCGGCGAGCATCGTCGGCAACGAGGCGATCGCCCGCGCCCTGCGCGACGCCGACCGGGGGACGGCGAACAGCTACGAAACGCTCAACACCAAGGCACAGATCGGCTACATCCTGAACGGCTTCGTCCGGGTGAAAGGTCTGGTGTCGATCGACCTGTTCTCGATGCGCGGCGAACACTTCCACGTCGGCGAGACGCTCAACGTCAGCGGCCTCAAGGAGGAAGCGATGCGGCGGATGATCGACGAGACGGCGGCAGCGGACAGCGCGGTCGTCTGGCGCGGCATCGAGGACAACATCAACAGCACCTCGGCACAGAAGAAGGTGATCACGGTCACCCGGTTGATCCGCCATTTCTCTCCGGAAACCGGCACTACCGACACGGTCGGCCTGCTGCTGATCAACCTCAACGACGACGTGGTGCGCGAATATTTCTCGGCCGACAATGCGCTGGCCGGACTGCAACCGATGCTGATCGACCCGCAGGGCCGCCTGATGTACCACCCCGAACGCGCGCTGCTCGGCGCCCGGATCGACCCGGCACTGCTGAAGCAGATCCGGGAAGGCCCGGCCACCCAGCAACTGCGGCTGGACGGCCGCGAGGTCATCCTGACCAAGCGACCGCTCGAAGGCAGCGGCGGCTACCTGGTGCTGTCCACGCCGCTCGCCCTGCACACCGCGCCGGTAAACCGCCTGGCCACCGCCGCGGGCCTGCTGCTCCTGCTCGGCCTGGGCGGCATCGGCCTGCTCGCCCGTTTCTTCGCACGCACCGTGGTCAGCCCGCTGCGCGCCGTCTCGGAACAGTTCCAGCGGCTGCGCGAGAATCCCGAGGCGACCCTTGCCCCGCTCCCCGAACCGGCCAAGCAGGACGAGATCGCGGCGCTGATCCAGGGCTACAACTGCTACCTCGAGAACCTCAGGATCCAGCGCGCCGTCTCCGACGAACTGCAGCGCGCCGAACAATCGCTGCTGGAAAGCGCGCACACCTTGCGCACGGCGATCGAAACCATCGACGAAGCCTTCGTCGTCTTCGACGAGAACGACGGCTTGGTCATCTGCAACGAGAAGTACCGCAACCTCTACGCCGCCTGCCGCGACGCCGTCGTGCCCGGCGCCCGCTTCGCCGAGATCATGCGCTACGCCGCCGCCAGCGGCGTTTACCCGGAAGCCGCCGGGCGCACCGAACGCTGGCTGGCCGAACGCCTGGCGGCGCACGCCGCGGGCACCACCGACATCGAGGAAGCGCTGGGCGAAGACCGCTGGCTGCGCATCGTCGAACGGCGGACGCCGACCAACCACGTGGTCGGCTTCTACATGGACATTTCCCATCTCAAGAAGATGCAGCAGTCGGCCGAGGCGGCGAGCCGGGCGAAGAGCCAGTTCCTGGCGATGATGTCGCACGAAATCCGGACGCCGCTGAACGGCGTCCTCGGCATGGCGCAACTGCTGCAGATGCCCGACCTTTCCGAGGAGGAACGCGCCGAGTACGTGCGCACCATCCTCAACTCCGGGCAGACGCTGCTCTCGCTGCTCAACGACATCCTCGACCTGTCCAAGGTCGAAGCCGGCAAGGTCGAACTCGAACCGATCGATTTCACGCCGCAACAACTGATCGCCGAAACCGTCCGCCTCTTCGCCGACGCCGCCCAGCGCAAGCAGTTGCCGGTGACGGTCGACTGGAACGGGCCGCCGCAGCACTACCTGGCCGACGCCGTGCGCATCCGCCAGATGCTCTCCAACCTGCTCAGCAACGCGATCAAGTTCACCGACCACGGCGGCATCCGCATCGAAGGCCGCGAAGTCAGCCGCGACGAGCACGGCGCCCTGCTCGAATTCGCCGTCATCGACAGCGGCATCGGCATTCCCGAGGACCAACAAGCGCTGCTCTTCCAGCCCTTCTCGCAGGCCGACGGCTCGACCACGCGCAAGTACGGCGGCACCGGCCTCGGTCTCTCCATCGTCCGGAGCCTGGCCCGCCTGGCTGGCGGCGAAGTCGGCGTGAGCAGCGGCAGCGGCCAGGGCTCGCGCTTCTGGTTCACGATCCGCGCCGGACTGGGCGCCACCGGGGAAAACCCGTTGCCGCCGGCGGCCGCGATGCCGGCGGACGCGGCCGGCCCTGCCGCCAGCGGCGGCGCTGCCAGCGCCCGCCTCCTCGTCGTCGAGGACAACCCGATCAACCGCAAGGTCATCGAAGCCCTGCTGCGCAAGCTCGGGCTGGACTTCGTCAGCGCCGGCAACGGCGCCGAGGCGCTGGACCTGGTGCGCGCCGGCAAGTCCTTCGACCTGCTGCTGATGGATTGCCAGATGCCGGTGATGGACGGCTTCGAGGCCACGCGGGCGATCCGTGAATGGGAACAGCAACAACACCGCCCGCGGGTGCCGATCCTGGCGCTGACCGCCGGCGCCTTCGAGGAAGACCGGCAGAAATGCCAGGATGCCGGGATGGACGATTTCCTGTCCAAGCCGGTCAATTTCGCCCAGCTCAGGACAAGCCTCGGCCACTGGCTGCCGGGCATGGCCGCCGACTGAGCGCCGCTACCCGGAAGCGCGCCAGGGCGGGCGCGACTTCCGGCGCGCGGTCGCGCCGCGCATGAAGCAACGATCTCCCACAGTACGCAGGCTGTGCAAGTTTTGAGCAGGTGTGTGCATTTTCAGCAGCCGCCAGAACGCCACCAACGACGCACCAACGCGCCCGCCGGCCTTGTCGCCGGGCGCTTGCGGCCGACCGCCGGGGCGATGGCACAGGGCTTGCAGTCTGCCAGCTTCGTCGCCGACCAGTCCCGGAAAGGGTGCACTGCGGCGACGGAATCAACGCACAACCAAGGAGACGTTCCATGCATAGTCAAAAACTCCCCCGGCACCTGCTCGGGCTCGCCTTCGCGGCAACGCTCGCCGTCGCCGGCAGCCCGGCCGGCGCCACGGTCAGCGATGGCGACATCGTCAACGACGCGAAGACCGTCGGCGACGTCGTCAGCTTCGGCCTCGGCACCCAGGGCCAGCGCTTCAGCCCGATGACGCAGATCAACACCGAAACGGTCAAGGACCTGGTTCCCGCCTGGTCGATGTCCTTCGGCGGCGAGAAGCAGCGCGGCCAGGAGTCGCAGCCGGTGATTCACAACGGCCGGATGTTCGTCACCGCTTCCTACAGCCGCCTGTTCGCCTTCGACGCGAAGAGCGGCAAGAAGCTGTGGAAGTACGAGCACCGCCTGCCCGACGGCATCATGCCGTGCTGCGACGTGATCAACCGGGGTGCTGCGCTGTACGGCGACCTGGTCATCTTCGCCACGCTCGACGCGCAACTGGTCGCCATGAACCAGGAGACCGGCAAGGTCGTCTGGAAACAGAAAGTCGCCGACTACGCCGCCGGCTACTCGGCCACCGCGGCGCCGATCATCGCCAAGGGCAAGCTGATCACCGGCGTTTCCGGCGGCGAATTCGGCGCTGTCGGCCGCATCGACGCGCGCGACCCGCTGACCGGCAAGCTGCTGTGGACGCGCCCGACCGTCGAAGGCCACATGGGCTACCGCTACGACAAGGACGGCAAGGCGATCGAGAACGGCATCTCCGGCACCCTCAACGCCAGCTGGACCGGCGACCTGTGGAAGACCGGCGGCGCCGCCACCTGGAACGGCGCCACCTACGATCCGGAAACCAACCTGATCTTCGCCGGCACCGGCAACCCGGCCCCCTGGAACAGCCACCTGCGCCCGGGCGACAACCTGTTCTCGTCGTCCACCGTGGCGATCGACGCCGACACCGGCAAGATCGTCTGGCACTACCAGAACACCCCGCACGACGGCTGGGACTTCGACGGCGTCAACGAATTCGTTTCCTTCGACTACCAGGACCCGAAGACCGGCAAGCTCGTCAAGGCCGGCGGCAAGGCCGACCGTAACGGCTTTTTCTTCGTCAATGACCGGACCAACGGCAAGCTGCTGAACGCCTTCCCCTTCGTCAAGAAGATCACCTGGGCGACCGGCATCAACCTGGAAACCGGCCGGCCGAACTACATCGACGAAGGACGTCCGGGCGATCCGGCGGCCGGCGTCGATGGCAAGAAGGGCAAGGTCGTCTTCTCGGCGCCCTCCTTCCTGGGCGGCAAGAACCAGCAGCAGATGGCCTACAGCCCGCAGACCGGCTACTTCTACGTGCCGGCCAACGAATGGGCGATGGACATCTGGAACGAGCCGGTTTCGTACAAGAAGGGTGCCGCCTACCTGGGCGCCGGCTTCACGATCAAGGCGCTGAACGAGGACTACATCGGCGCCCTGCGCGCGGTCGATCCGGCCACCGGCAAGATCGTCTGGGAAAACAAGAACTACGCGCCGCTCTGGGGCGGTGTGCTGACCACGGCTGGCGGCCTGGTCTTCTATGGCACGCCGGAAGGCTACCTGAAGGCGCTGGATGCGAAGACCGGCGCGGAAATCTGGTCCTTCCAGGTTGGCACCGGCATCGTCGCCCCGCCGGTCACCTGGGAACAGGACGGCGAGCAGATGATCGCCGTCACCGCCGGCTGGGGCGGCGCCGTGCCGCTGTGGGGCGGCGACGTCGCGCGGCGCGTGAACTTCCTCGAACAGGGCGGTTCGGTCTGGGTGTTCAAGCTGCACAAGAGCAAGTCGTAACAGCGCTTCGGACGGACGCCAGCCGCGTCCGTCGAAAGCCACGGCGCGCCCGCCCGACCGGCCGGCGCGCCGTTTTTTCGTCGACATCGGGCGGCGGCCGCAGCGGATCACCGGCCGGCCCTGCCGCTGGCATCCTGCGCGGCCTTCTCGGCGGCGCGCGTCTCGATGAAGACCTGGATCGCCCAGGCCACTTCCTGCGGCAGCACCTCGCGCCAGGGCGGCATATGGGTGATGCCGACGATGACCTTGCCGTACTGCACGCTCTTGGCGAACCAGGCGTCGTTGTCGGCCATGCACTGCGCCTTGGTCACCGGATTCCTGATACGTCGACAAGCGCGATCGAGATTGCGCAGGTCGGGCGCCGGCGCCGCGTTGGTCGCCGCATCGGCACCGTGGCAGCGGGCGCAGGACTGGTTGAAGGCCGAGCGGCCGATGGCGAACGCCGCGGCCTCGCCGCGATAGGGATTGGCGTCGCGCCAGACCTTGCCGAGCGGCGGCAGCGCCGAATAATCGACGACCGGCGGATTGGCCACTTCGACTGCCGAAACATCCGCCGAAGCGCCCGCCGCCAGCGACAGAACGGCACACAGCGCAGCAAACCGGAACTTCCTCATTTCAGGGCTCCCTCGCTCGGGCATTGGGTGCAGCCGGTGTAGTCGGAACTCTCGAACACCGTGTAACGACGATAGCTACCGCTCAGATCGGCAGCGCGAAAATCGACCGTAAAGAATTTGCTTTCCTGCAGGTTGGCGTTGACCAGCTTCGCCCGCTCGAACCAGGCGAAATTGGCGCGTGCCGCTTCCAGGTTGGCCGCCGTCAGGTCGGCACCGGTGAAATCGGCGCGATAGAGGCGGCTGAATTCGAGATCGGCGCCGATCAGCTTCGCATTGCGCAGCGTCGCGGTGGACAGCAGCGCCATGTTCAGGCGGGCGCCGCTCAGATCGGCACCGTCGAGATTGGCGCCGGCCAGATTGGCGTTGCGCAGGTCGGCCCGCGCCAGGTTGGCGCCGCGCAGATCGGCCCCGGCCAGGTTCTTGCCCGACAAGCGGGCATGCCGCAGATCGGCGCCGGGGCAACGGGCATGCGGCCAGATGCCGCAGCCGTTGATCACCGGCGGATCGTCCGGAAAATCGTCCGCCGTCTCGGCCCCTGCCGCGCCGACGGCGGTCGACGCGATCACCACGGCAAATAAGAGAAATTTCAACATCGGTCAGCTCCTTGTCGGCCCGGCCTTCCCTCGCAACCGGACGCCATGCCCGGCCGGTCGCGATCCCAGCGAGCGCCGACGACCGGGGAAAAGTCCGGTCGCCGGCGGGAAGGCGCTCGTTCGCGCTCAGCGCGCGGCCTGCTTGAACGACTTCGGCAGCTTGAACACCCACATCGAGCCGCCCTGCGTCACCTGCTTGGTCAGCTCGGCCATGTCGCCGCCCCACAGCGGCACGGCGCCGCCATAACCGGACTGGATGCCGACGTACTGCTCGCCGTCCATTTCCCAGGTGATCGGCACCGAAACCACGCCGGAGCCGGTCTGGAACTTCCATAGCTCCTTGCCGTTCCTGGCGTCGAAAGCCTTCACGTAACCGTCGGAAGTGCCGGTGAACACCAGGCCGCCAGCGGTGGTCAGGGTGCCGGCCCAGAGCGGGAATTTCTCCTTGTGCTCCCAGACGATCTTGCCGCTCTTCGGATCGATGGCGCGCAGCGTGCCGACGTGATCGTCGAACAGGCGCTTGATGCGGAAGCCCTGGCCGAGGTAGGCCGAACCGGCCTTGTAATGCAGCTTTTCGGTCCAGTAGTCCATCGCCCAGTGGTTGGCGGGGATGTAGAACAGCTCGGTCTGCGGGCTGTAGCTCATCGGCATCCAGTTGGTGCCGCCGAGGAAGGGCGGTGAAACGTAGATCGAATCGCCCTTCTCGGCGCCTTCCTTGATGTTGGGCGGACGGTTGTTCTTTTCGATCGGCTTGCCGGTCTTCAGGTCGAAACCGGACGCCCAGGTGATGCCTTCGACGAAGGGCCAGGCGCCGATCAGCGAAGTCGGCTTGTTCGGGTAGCCGGCGCCGTTGGTCAGCTTCTCGCGGTCGGTGACGAAGAAGAAGCCGTTGCGGTCGGCGTGGGCGGAAGCCTTGACCTGCTTGCCGGTCTTCGGGTCCTTGTATTCGAAGAGCACCACCGAGTTGTTGCCGGAGAAGTCCCAGGCGTCGTTCGGCGTGTGCTGGAAGAAGCCCTTCAGCTCGCCAGTGCTGGCGTCGACGTAGGCCTGGCCGGAGGTGAACAGGCTGTCCCAGTTGCGCGGATCGTCGCCTTCCTTGGTGCGGTGCCAGGTGTTCCACGGCGCCGGGTTGCCGGCACCGATCACCACCATGTTCTTCTCGACGTCGAAGCTGGCCGTCTGCCACGGCGCGCCGCCGCCCTGCTTCCAGGCTTCGACCAGCTTGCCGTCCTTGTCGCGCGGCCACGACGGCGCGCTGGCGTCGCCCGTGGTCGTGCTGTCCTTGCCGTTCAGGCGGCCCATGTGGCCTTCGACCATCGGCCGCGCCCAGACTTCCTCGCCGGTGTCCGGATCGCGCGCGAACAGCCAGCCGACGACGCCGAACTCGTCGCCCGACGAGCCATGCACCAGCAGCACCTTGCCGCTCTTCTGGTCCTTGACCACGAAGGGCGCGCCGGTCATCGTGTAGCCGACCTTGTGGTCGCCGAATTTCTTGCGCCAGACCACCTTGCCGGTGTCCTTGTTGAGCGCGACGATGGCGGCGTCGAGCGTGCCGAAATAGATCTTGTCGCCGTAGATCGCGGCACCGCGGTTGATCACGTCGCAGCAGGGGCGGATGTCGTCGGGCAGGCGCGCTTCGTATTCCCACAGGCGCTTGCCGGTACGGGCGTCGATCGCGTAGATGCGTGAATAGGAGGCGGTGACGTAGATCACGCCGTCGCTGACCAGCGCCTGCGCCTCCATGCCGCGCTGCTTTTCGCCGCCGAAGGAGAAGCTCCACGCCGGCACCAGGTGCTCGACGTTCTTGGTGTCGAGCTTGGTCAGCGGGCTGAAACGCTGCGCCTTCAGGCCAAGGCCGTAGGACAGCACGTCCTGGGTAGTCTTGTCGTCGTTGAGGATGTCTTCCCAGCTCACCTTGCTGCCGGCCATCGCCGGGGCGCAAAGGGTGGCGGCGACGAGGGCGGCGATGAGGGTCGGACGGGGATTGAACCGGGTTGTTGCCATCTTATTTGTCTCCTGAAAGGTGTCGTCTGCTTCCCGATGGATCGGGGGCGGCCTGTCCATTGCGACAGGCGAGCCGAGTATAGGAAGCGCTTTTGGCGCCCGTCCCGGGAGAAGCTCCCGGGCAAACCGGGAAAAATTCCCGACCCGCGCCGCGCTCGGTACGAAACCTGCTCCACCTTGCGCATGACAAGAAAAAAAGGGGGAGCGATGGATCTCAGACGACGACTGGTCGGTTATCTCGGCGCCCTGCTCGGCGGCCTGTTGCTGGTGGCCGTCACCATCCACCTGCAGTCGCTGCGCGCCGATCTCGACGCCGAAGTCGCCGCTTCGACCCGCCTCGTCGACATCCTGGTCGCCGCCAGCCAGCCGGGGACCAGCGCCGAGCAAGTGCAGGCGCTGCTGCGCGATGCGCCGCTGCGCCACATCAGCATCGAAGCAACGGCGCAGCCAGCGGCCGCACGCAGTTGGCTGGCCGCCCTGCTCGACCCCGAGGCGGCGCGGCCGACGCCGCGCACCGTGCACATCGGCGGGCAGACGCTGTACATCGCCGCCAACCCGGATTCGGAAATCGACGAGCGCCTGGACGACACTGTTCGACTTTGCATCACCCTGTTGCTCTATTCTGGAGCAACCCTGCTCGTCGCCTGGTGGGCGGCACACCGCGCGCTGAGCCCGGTGCGCGAACTGGAAGCCGGTCTGCAGCGGCTGGCGCGCGGCGAGGAAGCGGCGCGCCTGCCGGCCTTCGCGCTACGTGAATTCAGCCGCGTCGCCGGTGCCATCGACGTTCTTGCCGCCGCCCTGGGCAGCGCCCGCGCCGCCCAGCGCCAGCTCGCCCGCCAGTTGATCGAGGTGCAGGAAGCCGAGCGCAAGACCCTGGCAAGGGAATTGCACGATGAGATGGGGCAGACGCTGACCGCCATCGGCATCACCACCGCTTACCTGGAGCGCCACGCCGGCCAGTTGAGCGGCGAACAGGTGGCCGAATGCGCCCGTGAACTGCGCCGCGACGTCCGTACCAGCGGCCTGCAGTTGCGCGCCATGCTCGGCCAGTTGCGGCCGCACGGGCTGGAAGCCGGCGGCCTGGCCGGCGCCCTGCGCGAGCTGGTCGGCAACTGGCAGCAACGGGGGACGGGGATCGAATTCCGGCTTGAGCTGGCCGGCGCCCTGCCGACGCTGGCCGAGGCGGCCAGCCTGGCGCTGTATCGGGTGGTGCAGGAAGCACTGACCAATGTCGTGCGCCACAGCGGCGCCCGCCATTGCCGGGTCGGCATCGAGTGCCGGGCAGCGGAGCTGCTGCTGTGCATCGAGGACGACGGCCAGGGGTTGCCGGCCGACCGCCCGGCGCACCAGGGCGGCCTGCTCGGCATGGTCGAGCGGCTGGACATGGTCGGCGGCCGTCTGCAGGTGGCGGGCGGGCCGGGGCGCGGGGTGCAGTTGCAGGTCAGCCTGCCGCTGCAAGAGGAAGAGACGAAGGAGGAAGGACAAGATGATCCGCATCATTCTGGTTGACGACCACGCCGTGGTCCGGAACGGCTACCGCCGCCTGCTCGACGCCGAGCCCGGGCTGCAGGTGGTCGGCGAGGCAGCGAGCGCCGACGAGGCGAACGCGCTGGCCCTGCGCACCGTCGCCGATGTCGCCCTGGTCGACCTCAGCCTGCGCGGTAGCAGCGGCATCGAGGCGATCCGCGGCATGCTCGCCCGCCAGCCGGCGCTCAAGGTGCTCGTCCTGTCCATGCACGAAGGCGCCGGCCATGTCACCCAGGCGCTGCGCAGCGGCGCCCTCGGCTACCTGACCAAGTACAGCGAACCGGCCGAGGTGATCGACGGCATCCGCCGCATCGCCGCCGGCAAGCGCGTCTTTTCCCCGGAAATCGCCCAGGTCCTGGCCGCCGAGGCGATCGACGGCGACGGCGCGCTGGCCCACCTGACGCCGCGCGAATTCGAGGTGCTGCGCATGCTGGTACATGGCGAATCGGCGAGCGGCATCGCCAGCTCGATGCACCTGAGCCCGAAGACGGTCCTCAACTACCTCACGCTGATCCGTCAGAAGCTCGACGCCGACAACGATTTCAAACTGCTCCACCTGGCCGCCCGCCATGGCCTGGTGGATATCCATCACGCGCTCGGCGCCTGAATCCATAACCATCCACCACACCCGGAGACCACAATGAAGTCATCGTCACTCGCCCGCTGCCTGGGCGCCCTGCTGCTCGCTGCCGCCTCGACCCTGGCCGCAGCCGCCGACCACGCAACGCCGCGCGAAGCCCGCGCCCTGTTCAACGAGGCCGTCGCCTACCTCAAGGCCAACGGCCCGGAAAAAGCCTGGGCCGCCTTCAGCGACCCGAAGGGACAGTTCGTCAAAAAGGATCTCTATGTTTACGTGATCGACCGCCAGGGCACCTACGTCGCCAACGGCGCCGCGCCGGACAGCCTGATCGGCCTCAAGGTCCTCGACAGCGTCGACGCCGCCGGCCTGCCGCTGTTCCGCGAAATGATCGCGGTCACCGAGAGGCAACCGGAAGCGCGCATCAGCTACGTCTGGCTCAACCGCAAGAGCAACCGCGTCGAACCCAAGTTCGCCTGGCTGCACCGCCAGGGCGACTACGTCCTCGGCGTCGGCTACTACGCCGTGCGCGCCGGCGCCGACGATGCGCGCAAGCTGCTCGACGCCGCCAGCGCCGAAATCCGCCAGCGCGGCCTGACCGCCGCCCTGGCCAGCTTCAACGACCCCAAGGGCCGCTTCGCCCACGACGACCTCTACGTCTTCGCCGTCAATTTGGACAGCGGCAAGTTCGAAGCGCACGGCATGAACCCGAAATGGACCGGCAGCGACGCCAGCGACCTGCACGACGTCGAAGGCAAGCCGCTGATCCGCGAAATGCTCGACCTGGCCAAAGCCAAGGGCGAAGGCACGGTCGATTACGTTTGGCGCAACCCGGTCACCAACGCCGTCGAAAAGAAGCGCACCTTCATCCGCCGCGAAGGCAACAGCCTGATCGGCGTCGGCTTCTACCGCGAGTAAGGCACCCGCGCTCACGAACAGCCGGCCCGCGTGGTCGGTTTTTTTACGCTGGCGCCGCCGGAAACGAGCCATATCGTTGCGCTCCATCCTTGAACACCTGTCCAGAAAATGAGCGGCCAGCGCCGCCACCCGGCCCGCCTGCGGTCCCGCAGAAATCCCCGAAATCAAGTTCCGGCAAGGCTTTCCAGCGATGCGACCAAGCCCGGCGCCGGCTGGCACGCGCTTCGCACTAAAGGCCGCGCCACACCATCGCCTGGCGATGGCTACGGGGGAATGCCGGCGGGTCGGGAGCCCGCACGGCACACATCAATGCAAATCACCTGGAGACAATCCATGACCAAAAAAATCATCGCGCTGGCCATCGCGGCCGCCGCATCGGCGGGCGCCCTGGCCCAGAGCAATGTCACCATCTACGGCAACATCGATATGGGCTGGATGTACCGCAGCGGCGACAACGGCGCGGTCGTCCCGAGCAAGTCGCAGCGCGCCGTGCAGAGCGCCGGTTCGCAAAGCCACATCGGCTTCAAGGGCACGGAAGATTTGGGCAACGGCATCAAGGCGCTGTTCGACCTGCAATACCGGATCAGCCCCGACATCGGCACCGGCCCAACCCAGGCCGGCCACCAGTACCTCGGCCTGACCGGCGGCTTCGGCACCGTCGTCGCCGGCTATCTCGACGGCCTGCGCTACGGCATCTACGGCAAGTACAACCCGTTCGGCAACTACTCGGTCGGCAACTTTGCCTCGATGACCACCCAGTACGACCGCGCTTCCAACGCGCTGGCCTACGTCTCGCCGAGCTTCAGCGGCTTCACCCTGATCCTGGCGACGGCGACCAACACCCAGGGCGACGAAGGCAGCCTGAACGGCGTCCATACCGTCGGCGGCGTCGCCAACGGCGGCAACAACGGCGACGACCGCCTGTTCTCCGCCAACCTGATCTACGCCAACGGCCCGCTCAGCGTCGATCTCGACTACGAGACCACGAAGGCCGTCGGCTACTCGAACAGCCGCCTCTACGTGCTGACCGGCGGCGCCTCCTACGATTTCGGGCCGATCAAGGTCTCCGGCGTCTACGACGTCATCAAGGGCGACCCCAACTCGCTGATCGGCGGCAACATCGACCTCGACGCCGCCACGCCGGGCAACCAGAACCTGGGCGGCCTCGCCGCCGGTCAGGAATACGACCGCCGCAACTGGTTCGTCGGCGCCGAGATGCCCTTCGGCAAGCTGAAGGCGCTGGCCAGCTACGGCCGGGTCAAGGACCGCACCCTGAACAATGCCGACGCCAGCAAATGGGCGATCGGCGCCCGCTATTCGCTGTCCAAGCGGACCGAACTGTACGCCGACTACGCGCAGATCCGGAACGACGACAACGCCGGCTTCACGATCAACCCGATGGGCAACTCGCTCGGCCTCAGCGGCGTCGGCGTCAAGGGCTTCGCCATGGGGATGAAGCACAGCTTCTGACCCCGCCCCGACACGCCGCAACAACGGCGCGTCTGGCCTGCTTTTCTTGCGTGAGATGCTTCTGCATCTTTTCGGGGCGCCCTGCGGGACGCCCCGTTTTTTTGGTTGGCGCTGGATTCACCGAGGGCAAACCGCAGCGATCGGGGATACGACACGCCATATTCGGCGATAGGCACGAGCACGGCACCGCTGAGGCGGAAGTGGGCAGCGATGGAGACGTGGACAACCACGAAGCCCATCGTAGTTCCGCCCATTTTGAAGAGCCGCCGGGCAGCGATTGGAGTTCTCTCCAGCAATTCATCATTCAGGGAATAACGACGAACCTTGTATGCGGGCTCTTCGTCCGGTTCAAAATCCCGATCCCGGTAGCTGGAGGAGTTCCGGTCCCAGCAGTCGAAGCGCTCCAGAAATGTCAGGTACCAGCGATCCTCATGCCACTTGTTGTTGTGGTCGATATAGATGGCGGGTTGTATGGCGAGATTGGGTATCTCAAGCGACAGAAGCTTGTCGCGGAGTGCATCTTTGACCAGGATGTCTGATCCGTGAAAAAGCAGCTCTGGTGGAGGATCGGAAGGAAGAATGCGGTTTTGTTGCTGATATTCCAGCGATCCGTTGTGGAAAACCAGTGGCTTGGTATGCAGGGGCAACAACTCCGACGTATAGGGTTTCCGTGACGTGTCATCGTCCGGAGTCATGAACGGAAGTCGCTCATCCCTCTCCTTCAAGACGAAGAAATAGTCTTGGTCGAATTTGCTCATTTCAGCACTCCGGGCTTGCATTGACCCGGCCGGAACGGTCGGACCAGATTTCCTCGACGCCGACAGGACGGCTCTTGCCGCCGGGGTCGGCATCAATGGCGGTCATCGTGCCCGTGGGCGGTCGTACACAGCCGATTACGAACGATCGACAACGGGGCCAGCCAGAAAATACCAGATGGCAAATCAGAAATCCTTCTTCCCGTCGAGCCGCTGCCCCCACCAGGGGCGATACCACTGCCCGCGGCTGTTGGCCTCGCGGTCGATGCGGGCGGGGTCCTGAATTTCAGCCGGCTGCGGGTTGGGCAGGATCAGCATGGCGCGACCGGCGTCGGGATCGCGACTGGAAACGTAGAGCACCGGGTGGCGGCGCTGGTTGGCGGCGTAGGCGGCGAGCAGCAGGGTGTAGCTGACGGTGTTGGCGCCCAGCTCATCGAACACCGCCGGCAGGTCGATGGCGTCGCGGTGCAGGTCGTAATCCGGCAGCAGGTCGTGCAGCGCGGCGCCGGTATCGGCTAGGCGCTGCGCCGCAGCCGGCGTGTAACGACCGCAATCGCGGGCGACGGTACCGATCGCCGACGGCGCGATGCCTGCGCTGGCGCAGGCCTGCTCGACCGCCAGGCGCAAGGCGGTAACGCGCGCCGACTCGCCCTTGACCTTGTCCACCGACTTCACCGGGACGACAGCCGGCGCGGTGAAGTAAGCCAGCGCCGAGCGCCCGCTGACAAAACCCGGATGCGCCAACATCAGCAGCACCGCGGCCTCGTTCGGCAACTCATCCTTCGGCCAGCTCGGCGCATCGACGGTGCCCAGCCAGATGACCTTGGCCTCCGGTGTCGCGATCTTGCCCAGACCGGCTTCCAGCGTGGTCCATCCCACATTTCCGGAGGCCAGGGTGAAGCTGCCGGGGCGGGTGTCCACTCCGAAGGACTGATAGGCTCTTCGCCACAGATCCCAGGCTTCCTCCGGCGTACGCTCTGCAGTGAATCCAGCGACGATGTGCAACTGCTTCATCCGCACCTCGTTCCACAGGAACTGGTGATAGCCGCCGCGAGCTGTCTCGTTGTAATAGCTGACGGTAAAGGAAAAGCTGGCAGTCAGTTCATCGAGTAGATTTTCGTCGAAACGATAACGCGGCAAACGATGAGTTCCCGTCACACCTTTATAGGTTTTTGGGGGGGCGTCATCAGGTTTGAGGGCAAGCATGGTTGGAAGATAGTGGTCCAGCGGGTATCTGGGGGCCAGCAGAGGCGATATCAAACTGGCACCAACCAGTTGAGCAACCGCTCCTGTCGGCCAGTCCGGCTTGACGACGGCAGGTGCCGATTTTGTAGCGGCAAGCGCGGGGCGGTTGAATCCGAGGAAGTCGAGTAATCCCATGCTCAGGGCTCCGGTCAGGAATTGGCGGCGGCTCTTCATCGCAGCAGGCCAAAGAAATTCTGTTTGCGCTCATTCGAGATATCGGTGTTGGCCACCATATGCGCGTGGTTGTAGATGGATTGCACCTGACTCTCCTTGAACAGTCCGCGAGCCCAGTACTCCTTGAAACCCTCGGTGTCGAGTTGAGCGTCTTTCATATACATCCAGTGGGCAAAGCTTCGGAATTCGGCCATGTCTTCCGCCGTAATCTTGCACGGATCAACGAAGCCAACCGCAACATCGTAGGCAACAACCTCCGCGGAATGCTCAGGATTGGTCAGGATCGTGCCGTGGTCGGTGGCGTTGGGATTTTCCGAGAGGTAGCGTTTCATCATCGCCCGCTCGTCTTCCGGGGTATCGCCGATTTCGCCACGCCGCTTGGCGGCTTCGAGGCGGGCCCGGGTTTCGAATTCCCATTGGGCCTCTGTCTTCCCGTCTCCCTTTGGCTCAGTTTTCTCGTCCATCTTTTCCGGCAGGATGTCCTGCCATTTTTCCCGGTTTGTCTTGTCCAGCGCGTTGGATACAGGATCCTTGCCTTCGTCGAACTTGGCTGATTTATCGCCGTAGCGCAGGGAATGCGGCATTACCGGCTTGGGCAGGACCGGAGCAGTAATCGGAACCTCCCTGTCCTTTTCGGGAGGGGTGTTGATCGGGAGATCAATCATGCGCGACGCCGGCCAGATGAAGATTGAGGTCAACACGGTCAGGATGCGGGAAACAAAGCCCTGATTGTGGTTCAGGCTGAGCACGTAACGCATGTTCGGCGGCTTAGGGTTCCAGAACTGGTTGGGGTCGTGGTTGTGCTTGATGTAGTGGTAGCGCTGCCAGGCTTCGCAACCGACGGCAAAGGGCGGCGATTGATTGCCACCAGCCTGCGCCCAGACCCGCTGGTAAATCTTGCCGTCCCCCTTCACGGCATCGATGTCCTCATCGCGCAAGCCTTTCCAGCCGATGCCCTGGATCGGGGTGACGCCGATCAACTGGTCGTGCGGATTGCAGTACAGGAAGACTTTGCCCCGATTGTCGCGATCCTTTCCGGGTTCGGGTTTGCGACGGGCAGCGTCCTTGTCCGGAAACTTTTCCATCTGGAACAAGGGGGTCTGGCTTTCGACATCCTTACAGCCCATGATCCGGTTGATCTCTTCCAGTGACTGACCCTTGCCGGCCCGTTTTGCCACCCCTTCGAGAAAGCGCTTGAAAGTATCCTTGCGGGCCGTAGCCGTGACATGCCCGAATTCGCCGAAACCGCCGGGTTGCTTGGCGACGACGAATTCTTCCGTAGCGGGCGACTCCAGGTTGTAAGGCGGATTGCTCATGATGTAGGTATCGGCGATGAAGGATTCATCCTCCTTAAGACCGAGCATCGCAGCCCCCAGCGTAATCATGTTGCCCTGGCTGTGGCAGATGACGGTGATCGGGCAATCGGCCTGCTTCTTGCGAATCGCCTTGATCAGTTCCTTGAGGCGGTGCGAGGCATGCGCGTAATAGGCGCGCGGCGGGCAGGCATAGACTTCCCGGCCATCAACCGGAAACATGTTGAGGTAGAGCCACCAGAACACCCGGTCGTCCATACCGACGCCCCACATGTAGGGCAAGGCGCTCGTTCCGTTCTGGAAAGGACCGCCGCCCCAGGCGTCCATTTCGTTGAGCCAGATGAAACCGGTCTGCTTGTATTCCTTGTTTTCATCGATGGCATCGGTGTCGCTCTTGGGCTTGCCCGCAAGTTTGTAGCCCCAACGGAAACGGATGACGGGCGAGCGCTCGGCATCCTTGACGAAATTCTTGCCATCAAGAGTATCGTTCAGTTTTCCGCCGGCCAGGATTTCCGGTTCGTAGGTAGCCTTTTGCAATTTCCCCTCGGGATTCGGCGAGCGATGCAGGCCGAGTCGGCGATTCAGACCGTCGATCAATCCCTCCTCGGTTTGCTCATACCATTCCCCATCGGAATTGACGCCGTGCACGAAAATGATGATGCCCGGCAAATGGGAGAGATAGACGTGAGACTGGTGCATGCCTTCGCATACGGTCAGATCGCTTGAAAGGATGTCCGCCGAATTTTCCATAGGTTCAATCCGAAAGTAAGGCGATGGTCGTGATCAGCAAGGCGTCGGACTCGACCAGTTCGGTTTCGCCCTGCTCATTGCTGATCCCCTCGACGACGCGACCGTCGCTCAGGCTGATGCGGTATTTCTGGCGGGCAATCGGTTCGCCGTCGGTGGCACGGTGAATGATGTACTGGCGCTTGAAATTGCCGGTTTGCACAAATTCGGGCAAGGCATAGCCGATCCCCTCCGGCCCACTGAATTTTTTCTTACTCGCATGCACCGTAATCGTTCCCGGACACTGCACGGTAATCCCGCCGTCGATGGTGATGCTCGCCCCGCCCTTCACCGCCAGATGAATCTTCTTCGCCGCCGCAAAGTCGACGTGGGCGTTGGCCGAGACGATCTTCAGGTCCTGTTTGGCCTGGAACTTCATTTCATCGCTCTGCGCCTGCAGGTCGATGTCGTCTTTGGCGGCGATCAGTTTGATGCCGG
>CAZFXO010000042.1:0-28504 GCA_964523045.1 uncultured Dechloromonas sp.
ACTCAACCACTTCGGCCAGCGCCGGGCGGTGACCATCACCGCCAACCTGGCGCCCGGCTACACCATGGGCGAAGCGCTGACGGCGATGGACCAGCTTGCCGCGCAGGTCCTGAAGCCGGGCTACACCGTCGATTACAACGGTCAGTCGCGCGAGTTCCGGCAGTCGTCGGCGTCGCTGGCGCTGACCTTCGCGCTCGCCCTGGCCTTCATCTACCTGGTGCTGGCGGCGCAGTTCGAGAGCTTCCGCGATCCCTTCATCATCCTGCTCACCGTGCCGCTGTCGATGGCCGGCGCGCTGTTTGCGCTGTGGGCGACCAACGGCACGCTCAACGTCTACAGCCAGATCGGCCTGGTCACGCTGGTCGGGCTGATCACCAAGCACGGCATCCTGATCGTCGAGTTCGCCAACCAGTTGCAGGAGCAGGGCCGAGAACTGCACGCGGCGGTGATCGAGGCCGCCGAACTGCGCCTGCGACCGATCCTGATGACCACCGGCGCCATGGTGCTGGGCGCCGTACCGCTGGCGCTGGCCACCGGCGCCGGCGCCGAGTCGCGGCAGCAGATCGGCTGGGTGATCGTCGGCGGCCTGCTGCTCGGCACCTTCCTGACCCTGTTCGTGGTGCCCGCCGTCTATACCCTGCTGGCGGCGCGCAAGGCCGCCTTGGCAAGCCCGGAGTAAGCATGGAAGAAAAACCGCTGGTCTTCATCGTCGACGACGATCAGGTCCTCCTCGACGTGGTCGATGCGGCGCTCGCCGACGACTTCCGCCGCGAGTCGTTCACCGCCGGCGAAGCCTGTCTGGCGCGGCTTGCCGAATGCCGGCCGGACATCGTCCTGCTCGACCTCAGCCTGCCCGGCATCGGCGGTTTCGAGATCTGCCAGCGCCTGAAGGGCGACTGGGAGAGCCGCGACATCCCGATCCTCTTCATTTCCGCCAGCGACGACATCGACACCCGGCTGCTCTGCTACGAAGCGGGCGGCGAGGATTTCATCACCAAGCCCTTCGATCCCGCCGAGCTGCTGCGCAAGGTGCGCGTCGCCGCCCGCATCCTCGACGAGAAGCGCGCCCTTCACGAACAGGCCGGCTACGCGCAACGCACGGCGATGTCGGCGATGGTCAGCATGGGCGAACTGGGCGTCGTCCTGCAGTTCCTCAGCAAGTCCTTTGCCTGCGGCAGCCAGGAAGAACTCGGCGCGGCGCTGCTCGACGCGCTGCGCCAGTACGAGCTGAACGCCGCGCTGCAATTGCGCCTCGGCGACGGCATGCTGACCGTCAGCGACAACGGCCGCGAGTTGCCGCTCGAAGTCTCGGTGCTCAACCATGTTCGCCACGCCGGCCGCATTTTCCAGTTCCGCAGCCGCTGCGTCTTCAACTACGGTCGGGTGACGGTGCTGATCAACGACATGCCGCTGGCCGATCCCGACCGCTGCGGCCGCATCCGCGACAACGTCGCGCTGCTCGCGGAGGGGGCGGACGCCCGCATGCAGGCGATCGAGGCCGAGGAACTGGCGCGCCACCGCCGCGCCGGTATCGAGGCGGCGTTGCCGCGCGTGCAGTGCACGCTGGAATCGGTACAGGCCAACTACCGGCGCAATTCGCTGGAACTGACGCAATCGATGATCGAGTTCCAGGAAGCGCTCGGCAAATCCTTCATTTCGCTCGGTCTGAGCGAAGCACAGGAAAACTCGCTGACGACGCTGGCCGACGACTACATGCAGCGCATGGTTGCCAGCCAGGACGCCAGCCTGCAGACGATCGGCGAACTGCAGGCGCTCGCCGCCAGCCTGCAGGACGTGCTCAAGCGCTGAGGAAGCGGGCGACGCGGTCGACGACGCGTTCGCTCAGTTGCGGGGCGACGCAGTCGAGGCTTTCCGCGGCGAACGAGTTGCCAAGCCAGGTGATTTGCCGCTTGGCCAATTGGCGGGTGGCGAAGATGCCGCGGTCGCGCATCTCGCGGCGCGTGATCAGGCCGTCCTGGGCCTCCCAGACCTGGCGGTAGCCAACGCAACGCATCGACGGCAGGTCGGCGCTGAGCCGGTATTTGCGGCGTAGCGCGGCGAGTTCGTCGTCGAGACCGGCGAGCAGCATCTCGTCGAAACGGCGGGCGATGCGCTCGTGCAGCAAGGCGCGCTCGGACGGCAGCAGCGCCAGTTGCAGGAAATCGTAGGGCGGCTTCTCGGCGGCGCTCTCCTGCAGCAGTTCGGACATCGGCCGGCCGCTCGTCAGGCAGACCTCGAGGGCGCGCTGGATGCGCTGGCTGTCGTTCGGCGGCAGGCGGGCGGCGGTGACCGGGTCGAGCGCGGCGAGCCGGGCATGCATCGCCGGCCAGCCGGCACGCGCCGCCTCGGCGTCGAGTTCGGCGCGCAGCGCGGCGTCGGCCTGCGGCAGTTCGGCCAGGCCGTGGAGCAGGGCGCGGCAGTAGAGCATGGTGCCGCCGACCAGCACCGGCACGCGGCCGGCGGCGGTGATAGCGGCCATTGCGGCAAGCGCGTCGGCGCGGAAGCGGGCGGCGGAATAACGCTCTTCCGGCGTGATCAGGTCGATCAGGTGGTGCGGGTAGCGGGCCAGCGTCGCCGCGTCCGGTTTGGCGGTGCCGATGTCCATGTCGATGAAGACCTGCGCCGAATCGACGCTGATCAGTTCGACGGGGAAGCGGTCGGCGAGCGCCATCGCGGCGGCGGTCTTGCCCGAGGCGGTCGGGCCCATGATCAGGATGGCGGGCGGTAGCGTCATGGCGGCGAATGCTAGCACGCCTGAGGACTATAATTCCCCCACCATGTCCTCCCTACTTGTCCGTCGCCGCCTGCTTGCCGGCGGCCTGCTCGCACCAAGCCTCCTCCTGCCGTCGTTCGCCGGGGCGGCAGCGGTCGATCGCCTGCCCGGTTTGAGCGCCCGTCACGCCTACGTCGGCAGCCTCGACGACACGCTGCTGGCGATCGACGCCGAGCGCCCGGTGCAGATCGCTTCGATCAGCAAGCTGATCACCGCCTGGGTCGTGCTCAGTGCCGAATTGCCGCTGGGCGAGAGCGTCCGTATCGAGCAGGACGATGTCGTCCGCTCGGAATACACGCACTCCAGCCTGGCGGTCGGCTCGCGCTGGCGGCGCGAGCAATTGCTCGAATGGCTGGTGGTGACTTCCGACAACCGCGCGGCGGCGGCGCTGGCGCGGACCTTCCCTGGGGGTTGGGAGGAGTTCCGTTACTCGATGCGGGCGTTGATGACGCAGATGCAGTTGTTCAGTTTCGATTTCGGCGACGCCGCCGGGCTTTCCTCAACCAACCGCGCCAGCGCCCGCGATCTTGGCGTGCTGCTGGTGACCCTGGCGCAGATTCCCTATTTCCAGGCGCTGTCGCGCAAGACGGCGGTGGGCGGCAAGCTGAACGTCAACCGCTTCGCTCACGACCGTTCGGTGGCACTGCTCGCCGGCAAGACCGGTTTTACCTCGGCGGCCGGATTCTGCCTCGCCGAAGCCGAGCAGTTCGGCGGCCGGGTCGTCGCCATGGTCGTCCTCAACGCGGCCGACCGCGAAGCGCGCGCCCGCGACATGGCGCGCCTGCGCAGCTACACCCGGGAAAGACTGGGCACCGCCTGAGTTTCAGGATTTCGCCATGCCGCGCAGCAGGGCTTCGGCGCTGGCCGCGCTGGCCGGCTTGCCGAAATGGTAGCCCTGCATCAACTCGCAACCGAGCTGCAGCAGGAATTCGCTCTGCGCTTCCTGTTCGACGCCTTCGGCAATGACTTCCTTCTGCAGGCTGGCGGCGATGGCGATGATGGCACGGACGATGGCGACGTCGTCGCTGCCGTCCGGCAGATCGCGGACGAAGGACTGGTCGATCTTGATCCGGTCGAAGGGCAGGCGCTTCAGGTAGCCGAGGCTGGAATAGCCGGTGCCGAAATCATCGACCGACAACTTGATGCCGATCGCCCGCAATTGCTGGAGGATGTCGATGATGCGCTCGGTGTCGTGGATGAACGCGCTCTCGGTGATTTCCAGCTCCAGCCAGCGTGCGTCGAGGCCGGTTTCGGCGAGGATGCGGGCGACCCGCTGCGGCAGGTCGGGCAGGCGCAACTGGACCGCTGAAAGGTTGACGGCAATCACTACCGGCGGCAGCCCCTGATCCTGCCAGCAACGATTCTGCCGGCAGGCTTCGCGCAGGACGCGCTCGCCGACCTGGTAGATCAGGCTGCTTTCCTCGGCCACCGGGATGAAGCGCGCCGGCGGGATGTCGCCGAGTTCCGGGTGCTGCCAGCGGACTAGCGCTTCGAAACCGATCAGGCGGCCGTTGCGGACGTCGGTCTGCGGCTGGTAATGGACAAAGATCTCGTCGCCGTAGAGGGCGCGGCGCAGGTTGTTTTCCAGCGTCACCCGTTCGGAAATGCGCAGGTTCATTTCCGGCGTGAAGAAGCGGTAGGTGTTGCCGCCCGCCGCTTTCGCCTGGTACATCGCGGTGTCGGCGTTTTTCAGCAAGCTGCCGATGTCGTTGCCGTCGTTCGGGTAGGTGCAGATGCCGATGCTGGCGCCGACGCGCAACTCGTGGCCGGCGACCAGGAAGGGGTGGCTGATGGCGTTGATCAGGCGCTGGGCGATCGTCGCCAGGCGCGCCGGTGCGCCGTGGCCGCGGATCAGGATGGCGAATTCGTCGCCGCCCTGGCGGCTGATCGTGTCTCGCTCGTCGAGGCTGGCGCTGAGCCGCTGGGCGACCTGCAGCAGCAACTGGTCGCCGATGTCGTGGCCGAGGGTGTCGTTGATGTTCTTGAAGTGGTCGAGGTCGAGGAACATCAGCGCCAGTTCGGCCTGGTTGCCGAGCGTCTCGGCGAGCGCGCTGGCCATGTGTTCGGTGAGCAGGGCGCGGTTGGGCAGGTCGGTCAGCAGGTCGTGTTCGGCCAGGTGGCGGATGCGCTGCTGGTCTTCGCGCAATTGCGTGATGTCGCGGGCGACCCCGGCGACACCGGCAATCACCCCGCGATCGTCGAACACCGGGGTGGCGATGTATTCGTAGTGGCGCTGGCCGTCCCGTTCGGAATGCAGGCTGCCGGTCCGCTTCTGTTGACATTGTTGCAGCAGCGCCTCGGCGGAGAGGGCGGCAAGCGCCTGGCCAAGCGTGCTGGGCAGCCCGTTTTCCACCGGCTGGCCGAGGATGGTATCGACCGTCTTGCCGGACAGTGCGGCGTAGGCGTCGTTGACCGCGATCAGCAGGCCCTGGCGGTCGCTCAGCCAGGCCGGGTCGGGCAGACTGTCGAGCAGCGCGCGGGTGCGGCGGAAGGTGTTTTCGTAGGCTCGGGTCATGCCCTGGGCGATTTCCCGGGCGCGGTCGTAGGTACGCATCCAGACGACGATCCAGCCGGCGAGGATGGCGGCGAGCAGGGCGCCGCTCAGGCTGGCCCAGAACACCTGCTGTCGCCAGTTGGTCAGGAAGTGCGCCGGGGCATGACCGACGACGACGTAGAAGGGATAGTCGCCGACCCGGCGGGCGACGTAGAGGCGTTCGACGCCGTCGATTGCCGACGGCGTGGTGAAGCTGGTGTATTTGCCCTGGCTGCGGATCAAGGCGGTGATGCTGGGGTGGCCGACAACCTGGCCGATCTTTGCCGGTACCGCGGGGTAGCGGGCGATCAGGCGTTGTTGTTCGTCGAGCAGGGCGACGCTCTGGCCGCTGCCGAGGTCGAGGTTGGCAAAGAAGTTCTGGAAATGGTCGGTGCGGACCGCCGCCTGGATCAGGCCGGCGAAGTTGCCCTGGTTATCCTCGATCCGGCGGCTCAGCGTGACCACCCAGTTGTGGCTGATGCGGGCGTACAGCGGTTCGGAAATCACCAGCTTGCCCGACGGGTCGTCGCGGTTGCGCTGGAAATAGGCGCGGTCGTTGATGCGGGCCGACGCCGTGCGGCCGCTGGCGTCGAAAATGAAGCGGCCCTGGGCGTCGGCGACACGCAGGCTTTGCGATTCGTTGGCGATCAACTGCAGATGGCGGGCCAGGCTGGCGTTGATGTCGATGCCGCGGTTCGCGTTGTTGCCGTGCAGCGGGGAGAGGTGGAGCTGACCGGCGAGCAGGATGGTGTCGACCTTGTCGATCGTGCTGCGCGCGTGGTCTTCGAGAACGCGCGCGAGATTGTCCAGATTGCGCTGGGCGAAGTCGGTTTCGCGTTGATGAGCGATCAGCAGACCGATCGTCAGCAGCGCGGCATAGGTGATAAATGCCAGTGTTCCCAGTCCCAGCAGGGCGAGGCGGCGCCAGTTGTCCTGCTGGTGCGAAACCAGGTTGTGGATTCGCGAAATAAGAAACTTCATCGATGCTCCGGGCGTGATGAACCCGGATTATCGACCGCGAAGAAACAATTTGTCGAGTTCGTCGAGCGACAGCGCCGTCCACGTCGGCCGGCCGTGGTTGCACTGGCCGGCGCGCTCGGTTTCTTCCATCTGCCGCAGCAGCGCATTCATCTCCGGCAAGGCCAGTTGGCGGCGGGCGCGCACCGCGCCGTGGCAGGCCATGGTGGCGAGCAGTTCGTTGCGTCGGGCGGTGGCCAGTTGGCTGATGCCGTGCTCGCGCAGGTCGGCGATCAGCGAGCGCGCCAGCGCCACCGGATCGCCCGACTGGAGCAGCGCCGGCACGGCGCGCACGCCGAGCTGACCGGGGCCGAGCGGAGCAATCTGGAAGCCGAGTTCGGCGAGCGCTTCAGCATGTTCCTCGACCGCCGCGACATCGAGCGGATCGGCCGAGAAGACGGCCGGGATCAACAAGTTCTGGGTCGCCACCTGGCGCTGGTCGAAAGCGGTCTTCAGCTTCTCGTAGAGGATGCGCTCGTGCGCCGCGTGCATGTCGACGACGATCAGTCCGCCCGCGTTCTGCGCCAGGATGTAGATGCCGTGCAGTTGCGCCAGCGCGTAGCCGAGCGGCGGGCCGGCGCGGTCCACCGGTACTTCCGGGCGGAATTGCGGCGCATCGGCCGCGGCACCGTTGCTCGGCGCCAGGCGCTGGGCGGCCTGGGCGAAGGCCAGGTAGGCCGTCGCGGCGGGCTCGGCAACGCCGAGGCTGGCCTGGTGGCGCAGCGGCGGCGGGAAATTGGGTGCCGTCGAAGCGGGGGCGGACCACGGCGTCTTCTCCGGGAAATTCGCCTTCTGCTCCCGGCTTTCCCGCCGATCCAGCGTCGGGTTCGGCGTTTGTTCAACGGCCGGCGCCTGGATTGGCGTCGCCAGCGTGCGCTGGATGGCGTGGTACACGAACTGGTGCACGGCGCGCGAGTCGCGGAAGCGGACTTCGGTCTTGGCCGGGTGGACGTTGACGTCGACCAGCCCGGGGTCGATCTCGAGGAACAGGCAGACGGCCGGCTGGCGGGCGCCGTGCAGGACGTCGCGGTAGGCTTCGCGCAGGGCGTGGCCGATGATCTTGTCGCGCACGAAGCGGCCGTTGACGAAGACGTTCTGGCCGTCCTTGGCCTCGCCGGCGCGGGTCGGGTCGATGGCGAAGCCGGTCAGCGCGATCGGCCCGGCAGCGGCGTCGATTGAGCGCGAGGCGGCAACGAAGTCGTCGCCGACCACTTCGGCGATGCGCCGGGCGCGGTCGGCCGGGGCCAGCTGGAACAGGCTGCGGCCGTTGTGCGTCAGGCTGATGGCGACGTCCGGTCGAGTCAGCGCCAGGCGGCGGACGGCGTCGGCGCAGTGGGCGAACTCGGTGCTCTCCGACTTGAGGAATTTGCGCCGGGCCGGGGTGTTGTAATAGAGGTCGCGCATCTCGACCACGGTGCCGGCCATCAGCGCCGCCGGTTCGGGTTCGGCACCGTTTTCGCCACGCAACTTCCAGGCGTGGCCGGCGCCCCGTTCGCGGCTGGTGATGGCGAGCCGGGCGACGGCGGCGACCGAGGCCAGCGCCTCGCCGCGAAAGCCGAAGCTGGCGACGCGTTCGAGGTCGTCGAGGCTGGCGATCTTCGAGGTGGCGTGCCGGGTCAGCGCCAGCGCCAGTTCATCCCTGGCAATCCCGCAGCCGTCGTCGGTGATGCGGATCAGCTTGACGCCACCTTCCTCCAGATGCACCTGGATCGCCGTGCTGCCGGCGTCGAGGCTGTTTTCGAGCAGTTCCTTCAAGACCGAAGCGGGTCTTTCGACGACCTCGCCGGCGGCAATCTGGCTGATCAGGAGGTCGGGGAGGCGGGCGATTCTTGGAAAATGAGTCGGCATGCGCGGATTATAATGCCGCCTCGTTCAAAGACCGGCGCCGCGCATGGAACTGCTCACCCAATTCATCGACATCGTCCTCCACCTCGACGTTCACCTCGCTCTCCTGGTCCAGCAGTACGGCCTGTGGATCTACGCCATCCTCTTCTTCATCATCTTCGCCGAGACCGGTTTCGTCGTCTTTCCCTTCCTGCCCGGCGATTCGCTGCTTTTCGTCGCCGGTGCGCTGGCTGCGCTCGGTGAGGGCGGCATGGACATCACGACCCTGTGCGCCGTCCTGCTCGCCGCCGCGGTGCTCGGCAATACGGTCAATTACCAGATCGGCCGCTTCCTCGGACCGAAGGTCTTCCACTGGGAAAACTCGCGCATCTTCAACAAGGCGGCGCTGCAGAAGACGCACGCTTTCTACGAGATCCACGGCGGCAAGACGCTGATCATTTCCCGCTTCCTGCCGCTGTTCCGCACCTTTGCCCCCTTCGTTGCCGGTATCGGTGCGATGTCCTGGGCCAAATTCACCTTCTTCAATCTGATCGGCGCCACCGCCTGGGTGCTCTCGCTGTGCCTGGCCGGTTACTGGCTCGGCAACCTGCCCTGGGTCAAGCAGAATCTGTCGCTGCTGATCCTCGCCATCGTCGCCGTTTCGCTGCTGCCGGCGGCGATCGGCTACCTGCAGCACCGGCGGAGCGCCTGATGCGCTGGCTGATCGTCGCCGTCCTCGCGCTGACGCAACTCGCCTGCGCGACCAAGATGGGGCGCGACGGCAAGACGGAGACGACGGTCAACGCCCGCTATCTGCTGAAAACCGAGGTCGATCGCATCACCGATACCAGCCGGCGCGAGGTTGTCGCCGGCTTGCTGGTGGTCGCCGACAAGCTGTACAAGCGCAACCCGCGCGAATGGAAGCAGTCCGGTGCAGCCAGCCGCGAGGCGGCGGTGCAGCGCCTGCGCCAGCGGGTCAGCGCCGACTGGCCGGAACTGCGCGGCCAGCGCGAACGCCTGGCGGCGAACCTGGCCTTTGCCGAGGAATTCGCCGGCGACCGCGTGGCGGCGCTGATGTTCGGGCTGCTGACCATGGTCGATGCGGCTTACGAGCACAAGGACGATTTCTACGTCCTCGACAGCCTGGACGAGACCAAGCTGCACAACGCCGCCCGTAATATGGAAATCGCCATCTGGAAGCTGGGCCACGACCACCGGGTCAGCGGCGAGTTCTTCCTCCTGTCCAACGAACTCGACCCCGGCAACCGCAACATCTCGTTCGAGCGCGAATTCGGCCGCATCATCGGCCTGCTCGACTTCATGGCGCAGATCGTCGCCGACCGCAACGGCCGCACGCTGTCGCGCGTCACCCAGTCGCTGGCGACCGCCATTTTTCTTCCCGTAGGTCTCTGAACATGAAAAAGATCGTCATCCTGATTTCCGGCCGCGGCAGCAACATGGAAGCGCTGATCGCCGAGCGCGACGGCGGCCGCCTGCCGGTCGACATCGCTGCCGTGATCAGCAACCGGCCGGCCGCCCAGGGGCTGGAAACCGCCGCCGCCGCCGGCATCGCCACCCGCTGCCTCGATCACAAGGCTTACGCCGGGCGCGACGAGTTCGACGCCGCACTCGCCGCCTGCATCGACGAATTCACGCCCGACCTGGTGATCCTCGCCGGCTTCATGCGTATCCTGACGCCGACCTTCGTGCGCCATTACGAAGGCCGCCTGCTCAACATCCATCCCTCGCTGCTGCCATCCTTTCCCGGTCTGCACACGCACCAGCGGGCGCTCGACGAAGGGGTGCGCATCCACGGCTGCACGGTGCACTTCGTCACCGCCGAACTCGACCACGGGCCAGTCGTCATCCAGGCCGCGGTGCCGGTGGTCGACGGCGACGACGAAGCGAGCCTGGCGGCGCGCGTGCTGCGCCAGGAACACCGTATCTACCCGCAGGCCGTGCGCTGGCTCGCCGAGGGCCGGGCGCGCCTGGTCGACGGTCGGGTCGTGTGCGATGCCTCGCTGATTGACGACGCGGTATTGATCGCTCCCAGCCCGCGCTGATCAGGGATGCGCTACATCCTGGTCGTCGCCGTTGCCTTGTCCGTGCTGGTGCACGCCCTGGCCTTGTTCGGCTTCGACTTCGGGATGTTCGGCGAAGTGCCGGAAACGGCGCCGTTGCAGGCCGAGTTGCGACGCCCGCCGCCGCCCGCCCCGTCACCCGCGCAGCCGGCACCGCCGCCGCCCGCGGCGAAGAAACCCAAGCTGCCGACCCCGGCGCCGGCGAGCGCGCCGCCGCCGCTTGTGCCGCCCAGTAGCGCGCCGGAAGACGCCTTGACGCCGGGCGAACTGCTGCCGCCCGAGGTGGCATCGGCGCCGGAACCGCCGGCTCCTGCCGTAACACCGCCGGCGGCGCCGGTGCTGGCCGGCAGCGGCCGGCTCGCCTTCGTCGTTGTCAAGGATACGCTCGGCATGCAGATCGGCCGCGCCGAACACCGCTGGGAGTTTCCCGGCGACGGCACTTACCGCCTGCAGGCGATGATCGAGACCAGCGGTCTGGCCGCGCTGTTCAAGCCGCTACGCCAGGAGCACGAGAGCCGTGGCCGGCTGGGGCCGGGCGGTCTGCAACCGGAAAGTTTCCGCGTCCTGCGCAACGGCGTGTCGCGCGGCGAGGACGCCGATTTCGACTGGGCGACGCGCCAGGTCCGGCTGCAGCGCGATGGCAGCGTGCAGTCGGTGGCCAGCGGCAGCCAGGACCTGTTGTCGCTCAACTATCAGCTGGCCTACCTGGCGGCGCCGGAAAACGGCAGCACGATCGGCGTTGTCACCGGCCGCAAGTACCAGCCCTACAGCCTCGATGCCTTCGGGGAAGAAACCATAGAAACGCCGGCCGGCAGTTTCCGCACCCTGCACCTGCGGGCGGCCGGCGACACCATCACCGAAATCTGGATCGCCCTCGACCGCTGGCGACTCCCGGTTAAAATCCGCTTCACCGACAAGAAGGGCGACAGTTACGAATTGCGCGCCACCGAAATCGACGCCGCCCCGGAAAATAATCCTTGAAACCTCAGTTGACCGCTTATCTCTCCTGCTGCCGCCGCATGAATGCCGACCGCCGCGTCTGCGCTACGACTTCCCCTTTGGGTGATGGCGCTACGCGGCCGCTGGCACGTCCGGACGGGCGCCCGGCTTTGTGGCTGCGCCGAAACTCGCCGTCTGCCGAAATTTTCGCCGGCTCGTTTTCGCTCCTCCTTGCAGGCATGAGCCTGCCGCGTCGTCGCTTCGCGCCGGCCATCCCGTCCAAGCGCGCCATCGGCCGCGTCCAACCGAGATTTCAAGAATAATGAAAGCCCGTTTCACACCCGCCCTGTTTGCCCATGCCGAGCAGTTGCTCGGCCAGTTGCTGCGCTTCGACCATCCGGCCGACGCCGTCGTCTCGCATTACTTCCGTGAGCACCGCCAGCTCGGCCACGCCGACCGCGCCTTTGTCGCCGAGACGGTGTTCGCTTTCCTGCGCCGCCGGCGCAGCCTGGATGCCCGCTGCGGCGAACACCCTAATAATCGGCAGCGCCTGCTGGCGACGTTGGCGGTCGCTCGCGGCTGGAGCCAGCGCGAGCTGGCGCCGGTGCTGAAGGCGAGCGAGGAGGCCTGGCTGGCCGGCGTCAAGGCGGTGCGCGACGACGACTTGCCGCCGGCGGTGCGTTGCGATCTGCCGGATTGGCTCTACGAGCGCCTGCTGGCCCAGTTCGCGGCCGAGGAAATCCTGGCGCTGGCCAGCGTCCTCAACCGGCCGGCGCCGCTCGACCTGCGCGTCAACACGCTGAAGACCGACCGCGATCGCCTGCTCGCCCGGCTTGCCGGCGACGGCATCGGCGCCGCGCCCGGACGTTGGTCGCCGCTGGCCGTGCGCCTGCGCGACAAGCCGGCGCTGGCAAAGAACCCGGCCTTCCTCGACGGCAGTTTCGAAGTCCAGGACGAGGGCAGCCAGTTGCTCGGCCTGCTGCTCGAAGCGCGGCGCGGCGAGATGGTCGTCGATTTCTGCGCCGGCGCCGGCGGCAAGACGCTGCTGCTCGGCGCGCAGATGAAGAACACCGGCCGGCTCTACGCCTTCGACGTTTCCGACAAGCGGCTGGCCAACCTGAAGCCGCGCCTCGCCCGCTCCGGGCTGTCGAACGTCCATCCGGTGCGCATCGAGCACGAGCGCGACCTGAAGGTCAAACGCCTGGCCGGCAAGGCCGACCGCGTGCTGGTCGACGCGCCTTGTTCCGGGCTCGGCACCTTGCGTCGCAATCCCGACCTGAAATGGCGCCAGGACGCCGGCGCGGTCGCCGAATTGACCGCCAAGCAGGCCGCCATCCTGGCCTCGGCGGCGACCTTGGTGCGGCCGGGCGGGCGCCTGGTCTATGCGACCTGCAGCCTGCTGCGCGAGGAAAACGCGGCGGTCGTCGAGGCCTTCCTCGCCGCCCATCCGGGTTTCGTCCTGGTGCCGACGGACAGTGTGCTGGCGCGTTTCGGCATCGAACTGCCGGGGGCCATGCTGCAACTGCTGCCGCAGCAGCACGATACCGACGGCTTCTTCGCCGCCGTTCTGGAGCGCCAGGCATGAACGATTCCGAAATCGCCTTCGGCAAGCTGATCAGTCACCTCGTCGATGATTTCCACGAGCCCAGTTTCATCTGGCAGGTGGCGGCGCTGCTGAGCAGCCTCGGGCTGGCCTGGGGTGTTGCCCGCTGGTGGCAGGCGAAGCATCCGCAGGAGGCGGGCTGGCATCTGCGGCAGGTCGGCAACCGGTTGGCTTTCCCGCTTTCCGGCATGCTGCTGACCGGCGCCGCGCTGCTGATCCTGAAGCATTTCTTCCCGGTCACCCTGCTCAAGCTCGCGATGTCGCTGCTCGGCTCGATGGCGCTCGTGCGCGGCGTCGTCTTCGTGTTGCGCCAGGCCTTTCCCGGCGCCGGCTGGCTGGCCGCCTGGGAAAAGCTGATCGCGACCCTGGTCTGGGGCTGGCTGGCGCTCTACATCACCGATCTCGCGCCTTACGTCATCGACGCGCTGGAGCAGGTCGATTTCACCATCGGCAAGCAGCACCTCAACTTGTGGGTGATTATCAGCGGCATCGTCACCGTCTTCCTGACCGTCGTCTTTGCCTTGTGGATCGCTGGCGTCATCGAGGGACGCCTGATGCGCATGCAGTCGCTCGACGGCAACCTGCGCATCGTCGGCGTGCGTGTCGCCAAGGCGCTGCTTACCGTGGTCGCCGTGCTCGCCAGCCTGGCGCTGGTCGGCATCGACATGACGGCGCTCTCGGTGTTCACCGGGGCGCTCGGCGTCGGTCTCGGTTTCGGCCTGCAGAAGATCGCCAGCAATTACGTCTCCGGCTTCATCATCCTGCTCGACCGCTCGATCCGCATCGGCAACATCGTCCAGGTCGGCACCGACAGCGGCACGGTCACCCAGATCACCACTCGCTACACGGTGCTGCGCCATGCCGGCGGCACCGAGTTCATCGTCCCCAACGAAACCCTGATCGGCACTACGGTGCAGAACCAGACCTATTCCGACAATCGCATGCGCCTGGCGACGACGGTCGGCGTCGCCTACGACGGCGATCTCGAACTGGCGATGCGCCTGATGGTCGAGTGCGCAGAGCGCCAGGAGCGGGTGCTTGCCGATCCGGCGCCGAGCGTGCTGCTCACCCAGTTCGCCGACAGCAGCATCAATCTCGAGCTGGGCTTCTGGGTCGCCGACCCGGAGAACGGCAAGATGAATGTGGTGTCGGCGATCAACCTCGACATCTGGCGCTGCTTCCGCCAGCACGGCGTGCAGATTCCCTTCCCGCAGCGCGAAGTCAGGCTGCTGGGCGGCGTTCAACAGCCGCTTTCGTGAACCGGAATGCCATGCCTTTGGCGTTGAATAATGTCGTTGACATTGCCGGTGGCGCAGCCTAATTTCCCCGTCTCTGAGAGGAATTCGGCGAAAAGGCGGGGGCGTGATGAAGGCAGCAAGTTCACTGGCTGGCATTCTGGTGCTGCTGGCGGCATCGACCGCGGCGGCGCAGCAGGAAGAAGCCGCGAGCAGCGTGCCGCCGCTGGTTGAAATCGCCGAAGCGCGCTGGGCGACGGCGGTCGATCCTGGGTCACGGCAACCTGCCGTGCTCCCGAACGATGCCCGGGCCCGCCGCCCCCTGGTGTTGTGGATGCGCCTGCGGGCGAGCGAGGCGGCGCTGGCCCGCCTCGAACAGGCGGGACGCCTGCCGATCCGCCATCGCTGGTTCCGCGACAGTTTCGCCGGCGTACAGGCCGAGGGGCAGACCGAGATGACCGATTCGATCGCCCTCAGCGCCGGCAGCCGCGAACTGCTCTCGGCGCTGCGCCAGGAAGTCCGGGCGCGCGGCCACTTCGATTGGCGGACCTGGAGCGCCAAGGCACGCCCCGGCCCCGGCCGCTGGAGCGTCGCCGTCGTCTATGCCGACCATACGCCGGTCCTGTGCGACGGCGGCAAACCTTGTCGCTACTCAATTACGGTGAAATGACATGGAACCGACCCCGCACGCCAACCCGGTACTGCGCCGCGCCATCGACGAGGCCGATCTGCTGCTGGCCTATGCCGCCGAAAACGGCATCGAACTCGACGACGGCGTCGTCGCCACCGTCGTCGGCGCCCGCCAACTGCCGGAGGCGGCCGCCGACGCCGCAGCCGTGGCGGCGACGACGAAATTCTGGGAGGCCTACGGCAGCCTGGCGCGCACCGTCCAGCCGGTGACCTCGGACAGCATCGAAGCGACGATGAGCCGCCAGGGGCGGCGCGGCCTCGGTGGTCGGCTGCTCGACCGCCTGTTCGGCGCCAAGCTGACGACGCAGGCCGAGCGCAGCATCTACCGCTTCTCGCTGGCCTCCTTCGTCGTCCTCGTGCTCTTGCTGGCGGTGCAGATGTACTGGGTGATCGGCAACCGGCTCGAAGCCCAGGCGGCGCAACTGGTCGCCGACGCCGAGCGGGTCGGCGAACGCCGGGAGACGCTGAGCAAGGCGCAGCTTGCCGACGACGACCGGGAACTCCTGAAGCTCGAGGCGGCCGCCGAGCAGCTCGATCTCGACCTGGCGATCCGCGTCGCCGCCCTCGAACAATGGAACGACATCTGGCGCGCCCTGGTGCCCGGCATCGCCCGCCGCAGCGCGGCGCTCGATGAGACGACCGGCAGTCCCTTCTCGACGATGCGCAAGGCCAGGCTGGAGGCCAGTCTGGCCAAGGAATGCGTCGAACTCTATTTGCTGCCGCTGCTCTACGGCTTGCTCGGCAGTTGCCTGCATGTGCTGCGCACGCTGGCCGCCGGCATCGAGCGCCGCACCCATGTCGCCGGTCGCCTCTATCAGGTGCGCATTTATACCGGTGGCTTGACCGGGCTGGTGATCGCCTGGTTCGGCGTCAGCGGCGATGCGACGAGTCCGCTCGCCTCGCTGACCCCGTTCGCGCTGGCTTTCCTCGCCGGCTACAGCGTCGAATTGCTGTTCGCCTTCATGGACCGCCTGGTGTCGGCATTCGTCGGGCGCAGCGAGGGCTTGCCGGGAGCTGGCGGCGGCGCGACGAAATAGTTTGCGAGACGATGCCAATTAACAATGTGGATGGATTGTGTTGTTACTACCAACGGCATATACTCCCTGTAGCACTTTGATCTATCAGGACTTTTTATGCTGGCTGGGACGATGAACAAATTTCTCTTCCGGATCAGGACGCGCAACGGCGTCGTCGTCGACCATCTTTCCTTCTACGGGCGGGATGAGGACGAAGCGCGCCGCAAGGTGATGCAGATCTACAACCACTGCGAGGTGCTCGAATGCACGCAGCGGCGGGTCAGCATGAATGGCCGACTAGGGACGGTCAACTACGAGAGTCTGGCGCTGCCGCTCAGCTTGTCGTGAGCGGCAGGCAGCCGCGTTCGGCCAGTTCGTCGAGCAGGCTGCGGTAGTCGTGGGCGCCGCTGCTGGCGGCGTTATGCCGGAACACGTCCTGTTGTAGCGACGGGCTTTCGGCCACCGTCACGTTTTCCGAAATCACCACATCGAGGACGTCGTCGCCGTAGCGCTCGCACAGGCGCTGGCGCACGTCTTCGCTCATCCGCCGGCGGCGGTCGAAACGGGTCAGCAGGTAGAGCCGGGTGACGCGGCGCTTCATCACCGGTTCCAGGACTTCCAGCGTGCGCGTGATGTGCTCGGCGGCCTGCAGCGACAGGTAGTCGGTGGATACCGGGATGAGCAGCGTGTCGCAGGCGAAGATGGCGTTGAGCGCCAGCACGCCGATGTACGGGCAGCAGTCGATCAGGCAGTGACGGTCGGGATGCTCCGCTTCCAGCGCGTCGAGGCCGAGGCGCAGTTTGTTGAGGACGGCGGGTCCCTTGCCGAAGATCGAGTCCACCTTGATCAGCTGTTGGTGGGCCGGAATCAGCTGGCCAATGTGTTCCCATTCGACTTCGAGCGAAGCCAGGGTCTGCTGGTCCTGGAAAAAAGCGAACAGGCTCTTCCCGGAAGCGAGCGGGATGTTGCCGTGAATACTGGAAAGATGGCCTTGCGGATCGAGATCGATCAGGAGCGGGGCGTTTCCCGAACGATGCAGGGCGGCCCCGAGGTTGAGCGTGGTGGTCGTCTTACCGACGCCGCCTTTCTGGTTGAAAATGGCGATTCGCATGGTGTGGCCGTTCTATACAAGGCGCTATTTTTCACTTAACATTCAGCTTTCTGCAACTCTTTCCGGTTATTTTCACCAGTCTGCGTTGCAATCGTTCCGGCGGCGATGGCCGCCGTTTTCGTTTTATGGGGTTTGCCTCATGTCGCATGTCATGAACACCTACGCCCGCCTGCCGGTGGCTTTCAGCCATGGCAAGGGCAGCCGGGTCACCGATACCGAGGGCCGCGAGTACCTGGACGCGCTCTCCGGAATCGCCGTCAATACCCTGGGCCACGCCCATCCCAAGCTGGTCGCGGCGATCGCCGAACAGGCCGGACGCCTGATCCACACTTCCAATCTCTATGGCGTTACCGGCCAGGAAAAACTGGCCGACAAGCTGTGCGCGCTGTCCGGCATGCAGGAAGTGTTCTTCAGCAATTCCGGTTGCGAAGCCAACGAGGCGGCGATCAAGCTGGCGCGTTTCTACGGCCACAAGAAGGGCATCGAGCTGCCGACCATCATCGTCATGGAAAAGTCCTTCCACGGGCGGACCATGGCGACCCTGTCGGCGACCGGCAACTACAAGGTGCAGGTCGGCTTCGAGCCGCTGGTCGCCGGCTTCGTCCGCGTTCCCTATGGCGATCTCGACGCCATCCGCGCGGTCGCCGAGCACAATCGCAACATCGTTGGTGTGATGCTGGAAGTGATCCAGGGCGAAGGTGGCATCCACCTGCGCGATGCCGCCTACTACCGCGGCGTACGCGAGATCTGCGACGCCCACGAATGGCTGATGATCTGCGACGAAGTGCAGTGCGGCATGGGCCGTACCGGGAAGTGGTTCGGTTATCAGCAGGTCGGCGTCCAGCCGGACGTCGCGACGCTCGCCAAGGGCCTCGGTTCCGGCGTGCCGATCGGCGCCTGCATGACCGGCGGCCGCGCCGCCGGGCTGTTCGGGCCGGGTAATCACGGTTCGACCTTCGGTGGTAACCCGCTCGCCTGCACGGCGGCGCTGACCACCATCGCCTGCATTGAAGAAGAAGGCCTGCTGGCCAACGCCGAGCGCATCGGCGCGCTGATCCGCCAGGGTTTTGCCGAAGGCCTGGCCGGCACGGCTGGTGTTGTCGATATCCGCGGCCACGGCCTGATGATCGGTCTCGAACTCGACCGTCCGTGCGGCGCGCTGGTTGCTCAGGGCCTGGCGGCCGGCTTGCTGATCAACGTCACCGGCGACACCGTGATCCGCCTGTTGCCGCCGCTCAACTTCAGCGAGGCCGATGCCCGCGAACTGGTCGACCGCATGCTGCCGTTGATCAAGGCTTTCCTGGCGGGGTAAGACGATGGCGATCAAGCATTTCCTGCAGTTCAAGGATTTCACCTGCGACGAGCACCAGTACATCTTCGAACGGACGCGCTGGATCAAGGACCAGTTCAAGTCCTACCAGAAGTACTGGCCGCTGACCGACCGCACCCTGGTGATGATCTTCGAGAAGGCGAGCACGCGCACCCGCCTGTCGTTCGAGGCCGGCGTGCAGCAGCTCGGCGGCTCGGCGATCTACCTGAACACCCGCGATTCCCAACTCGGGCGCGGCGAGCCGGTCGAGGACGCGGCGCAGGTCATTTCGCGGATGAGCGACATCGTGATGATCCGCACCTTCGAACAGGACATCATCGAACGCTTCGCCGCCAACTCGCGCGTGCCGGTGATCAACGGCCTGACCAACGAATACCACCCCTGCCAGATCCTCGCCGACATCTTCACCTACATCGAGCACCGCGGCTCGATCCAGGGCAAGACCGTAGCCTGGGTCGGCGACGCCAACAACATGTGCAATACCTGGCTGCAGGCGGCCGATGTGCTCGACTTCAAGGTCCATGTGTCGACGCCGCCCGGCTATGAATTGAACCCGGAGCTGATCGCCGGGGTCGACCCGTCGCGCTATGCAGTCTTCGCCGACCCGATGGACGCCTGCCGCGGCGCCGACCTGGTCACTACCGATGTATGGACGTCGATGGGCTACGAGGCGGAGAACGAAGCGCGCATGAAGGCCTTCGCCGACTGGTGCGTCGACGCCGAGATGATGGGCGTCGCCGATCCGAAGGCGCTGTTCATGCACTGCCTGCCGGCGCATCGCGGCGAGGAAGTGACGGCGGACGTCATCGACGGTCCGCAGTCGGTGGTCTGGGACGAAGCCGAGAATCGGCTGCACGTCCAGAAGGCATTGATGGAATACCTGCTGCTCGGCCGCCTCAAGGTCTGAGCTGCATTGTCAAAACGTAACTGGAAAAGCAAATGAGCGACGTCAAGAAAGTGGTTCTCGCCTATTCGGGCGGTCTGGATACCTCGGTCATCCTCAAGTGGCTGCAGGACACCTATCAATGCGAAGTGGTGACTTTCACCGCCGACCTCGGCCAGGGCGAAGAGCTCGAGCCGGCGCGCGCCAAGGCGCTGAAGTTCGGCATCAAGCCGGAAAACATCTTCATCGACGACCTGCGCGAGGAATTCGTGCGCGACTTCGTTTTCCCGATGTTCCGCTGCAACACCGTCTATGAAGGCGAATATCTGCTCGGCACCTCGATCGCCCGTCCGCTGATCGCCAAGCGCCTGATCGAGATCGCCAATGCCACCGGTGCCGACGCCATTTCGCACGGCGCGACCGGCAAGGGTAACGACCAGGTCCGCTTCGAACTCGGCGCCTACGCGCTGAAGCCGGGCGTCAAGGTCATCGCGCCGTGGCGCGAATGGGACCTGCTGTCGCGCGAGAAGCTGCTCGCCTACGCCGAACAGCATGGCATCCCGGTCGAAATGAAGCACAAGCAGGGCGGTTCGCCGTACTCGATGGACGCCAACCTGTTGCACATCTCCTACGAAGGCCGTCACCTGGAAGACCCGGCGGCGGAAGCCGAGGAAAGCATGTGGCGGTGGACGGTGTCGCCGGAAGCGGCGCCCGATGCGGCCGAATACCTCGACATCGAATACGAGAAGGGCGACATCGTCGCCTTGAACGGCGAACGCCTGAGCCCGGCCCAGGTGCTGGCCAAGCTCAACCAGCTCGGCGGCAAGCACGGCATCGGCCGTCTCGACCTGGTCGAGAACCGCTACGTCGGCATGAAGTCGCGCGGCTGCTACGAAACCCCGGGCGGCACGATCATGCTGCGCGCCCACCGCGCCATCGAGTCGGTCACCCTCGACCGCGAAGTTGCCCACCTCAAGGACGACCTGATGCCGCGCTACGCCAGCCTGGTGTACAACGGCTACTGGTGGAGCCCGGAACGCGTCGCGCTGCAGACGCTGATCGACCACACCCAGCAGAACGTCAACGGCACGGTTCGCGTCAAGCTGTACAAGGGCAACGTGATCGTCGTCGGTCGCGATTCGAAGACCGATTCGCTGTTCGACTCGACCATCGCCACCTTCGAGGACGATGCTGGCGCCTACGACCAGAAGGATGCCGGCGGCTTCATCAAGTTGAACGCGCTGCGCATGCGCATTGCCGCCAACCTGAAGGCGCGCAAGGGCGGCTGATCGGTGGAGGGGACTGTATTCGGCTTCAATGAAGCGCAGATTGCCGACTTCTTCTCGACCTGGGGAGTCGGCGCCTTCATCCTTTACATGCTATTCATCATCGGCGAGATCGCCTGGCGGTCGAAGGCCGGCAAGACGGGAACCTTTGTCCTCTTCTTCGTCCTTTCCTTCGGCATGCTAGGTTTCATTGCCAAGTCCGTGATTCAAAAACTCTGGGGTATCTGAGAATGTCGCAATACGACAACGTTTCCGTGGTCAAGCAGGCCAATGTTTATTTCGACGGCAAGTGCGTCAGCCACACCGTCATCCTGGCCGACGGCACGAAGAAGACGGTCGGCGTGATCCTGCCGGCCGCGCTCACCTTCAACACCGGCGCGCCGGAAATCATGGAAGGTGTCGGCGGTGCCTGCCGCGTCAAGCTGAAGGGCGAGAGCGAGTGGAAAACCTACGGCGCCGGTGAGTCGTTCAACGTGCCGGGCAATTCCAGCTTCGAGATCGCCTGCGACGAGCCCTACCACTACGTCTGCCACTTCGGCTGATCCAGGCTGCCGAACGCATTTTCCAGCCCGGCGCCCGCCGGGCTTTTCGCTTGAACAGGAAAGGAGATAACGATGCCGAGTTTTGACTTCACCTCCGAAGCCGACATGGTGGCGCTGAAAAACGCCGTCGATGTCGCATCGCGCCAGATCGAAAATCGCTACGACTTCAAGGGCACCTCGGCCAAGGTCGAGTTGAACGAGAAGGACAAGCTGATCACGCTGTGGGGCGATTCCGAGTTCCAGCTCGACCAGATCAAGGACCTGCTTTTCCCGGCCATGGAAAAGAAGGAAAAGGACAGCGTCAAGCGGCTCGACGTGCAGAAGATCCAGAGCGTTTCCGGCAACAAGTCGAAGCAGGAAATGAAGATTCGCGACGGCATCGACAGCGAACTCGCGAAGAAGATCGTCAAGCTGATCAAGGACGCCAAGCTCAAGGCGCAGGCCTCGATCCAGGGCGACGCGGTGCGCGTTTCCGGCAAGAAGATCGATGAGCTGCGTGAAGCGATCGCGCTGGTCCGCTCGAAGATCACCGACTTCCCGATCAAGGACGGCAACTACCGCGATTGACCGCCGGCCTGGCGGGTACCGGGAAAGCAGGGCGGCGTCAGCCGCCCGCTTGCGTTTACCGGTGCAGGTTGGCGATCCAGGCGGTGTACAGGCGGTCGGACAGCGCGCGCATCGCTGGCAGGCGCTCGCTGACCTGGCCGTTCATTTCCTCCGGCGTCTGCACGCTCGGCTGATCGCCGACGGCGAGCGCCTCGTCGCCCCACTGGCCGGCCCAGGTGGCGATCATTTCCGGCGTCATCTCGACGTGGCACTGCATGCCCAGGTGCGGGCCGAGCACGTACATCTGATTGGCGCAGTGGGCGTTGGCGAACAGGCGGGTAGCGCCGGGCGGGATGCTGAAGGTTTCGCCGTGCCACTGGAAGACCGTGTTCGGCCGGCCGGCGAAATCGCCCAGCCAGCGGCAGGCGATTTCATTGTCCTCGGCCAGCGCCTCGCCCCAGCCGATTTCCTTGACCGGGTTTTTCGTCACTTGGCCGCCGAGCGCCTTGCTGATCAACTGGCCGCCCAGGCAATGGCCGATCACCGGGATGTCGTGGGCGACGGCGTCGCGGATCAGGGCGCAGATGGGTTCGATCCAGGGCAGCGGATCATTGACGCTCATCGGCCCACCCATGAAGCAGAGGCCGGCGAAATCGGCGGCTGAAACGGGAACGGGTTCGCCCTCGTCGACGGCGATCAACTTCCATGGAATCCCTTGTCGCTCAAGGAATATGGCAAAATAGCCCGGACCTTCGGTGGGGGAGTGACGAAAGATGGCAACGGGTTTCATGGCAATACTCGCTAAGCGTTTCCGGATGCCGCATTTTACGCTGGCATGCCTGGCCTGTCTGAGTTCCGTCGCCCTGGCGCAGGAGGTCGGCCTGGCCGGCGTCATCGGCAGCAAGGCGCTGCTCATGATCAACGGTGCGCCGCCGCGGGCGGTGCCGGTCGGCAGCACGGTCGACGGGATCAAGGTGATTTCGGTGCAAGGCGAGCAGGCGGTGATCGAGATCGGCGGCCGCAAGCGGCCGCTGCGCGTCGGCCAGCACGCGGTCGGCCTCGCCTCCGACGGTGCCGGCGAGAAGATCGTGCTGACCGCTGACGGCCAGGGGCATTTCGTCACCATCGGGACGATCAACGGCGCTTCCGTGCGCTTCCTGGTCGATACCGGAGCGAGCATGATTTCCCTCGGCGCCAGCGATGCGCGGCGCATGGGGCTGGATTTCAACCGTGGCCAGAAGGGGGTTTCGCAGACCGCCAATGGCCAGACCGTGATCAGCGTGGTCAAGCTGGACAGCGTGCGCGTTGGTGGCGTCACGCTGCACCAGGTGGACGCGGCGATCCACCAACATGACCTGCCGATCGCCCTGCTCGGGATGAGTTTCCTCAACCGGATGGAAATGCAGCGCGACGGCAGTACGATGACGCTGAAAAAGCGCTACTAGGAGAGAGACCATGCCACAACAGGCAAACGAGATCGCGCTGCTGCGCGAGGAACTGGAAATGCTGATGGGCGAACGCCAGGCGCTGTTGCGCGTGGTCGGCGCCAGCGCCGCGCTGATCGCTTCGCTCGACAGCAAGCGCCTGCCGGTGGCCGCCGTCGAGGCGGCCGACGTGGTCGCCACCAGCATCAACGGCCTGAGCGAGGAAACCCTGCAGGATGCCCTGTCGGCGGTAAACGCCGAAATCGAGGAGGACTCGGCGGGCGCATGAGCATCGACCTGGAAAGTTTGCGGCGCAGCCTGCTCGTCAGCCCGCCGGCGGGCGAGGTGGTGATCGAGGACGGCGCGACGAGCGCCAACCTGACGCCGGCCGCCGTACTTTTCCCGATCGTCCGGCGCGATGCCGGCCATACCGTCCTGCTCACGCAGCGTACCGCCCACCTGCGCGACCATGCCGGCCAGGTCAGCTTTCCCGGCGGACGGGTCGAGGCCGCCGACGATTCGCCGCTGGCTACCGCGCTGCGCGAAACCGAGGAAGAGATCGGCCTTTCCCGGCGCCATGTCGAATTTCTCGGCTACCTGCCGGAATACCGTACCGGAACCGGGTTTTGCGTGGTGCCGGTGGTTGCCGCGGTGACGCCGCCTTTCGAACTGGCGCCCGATCCCTTCGAGGTGGCCGAGATTTTCGAAGTGCCGCTCGCCTTCCTGCTCGACCAGGCCAACCACCAGCGGCATTCGGTCCATCTGCGCGGCGCGCTGCGCCATTTTTATGCCATGCCCTATGCCGGACATTTCATCTGGGGGGCAACCGCCGGCATGATCCGTTCGCTCAGCGAAAGGCTTGTGGTATCTTGACTCCGATACGAAGAAACATGGCAGTTGATTGCCGCCTTGCCCCATGAGCCTCCTTTCGCTGATCGCCGTTTTCCTGATCGAGCAGTTCAAACCGCTGGACTACCGGCGCATCGTCGCGACGCCACTCGAGGCCTGGGCCGATTTCATCGAATCGCGCTTCAATGCCGGCGCCCACCATCACGGGATCGGTGCCTGGCTGGTCGCGGTTGCCCTGCCGGTCGTGCTGCTGGCCGGGCTCTACTACGCTTGCTACGCGGTGAGTCCGGCGCTTGCCTGGCTGCTCAATGTTGGTGTGCTCTACCTGACCATGGGCTTTCGGCAGTTCAGTCACCATTACACCGAAATCCAGCTCGCCTTGCGCCTTGGCGATCTTGAGCGCGCGCGCCAACTGCTCGGCGAATGGCAGGACCGGCCGACGCAAGGGTTGAGTGCGCGCGAAGTGGCGCGCTTGTCGATCGAGGGCGCGCTGGCCGCCTCGCACCGCCATGTTTTTGCCGTCCTGCTCTGGTTCGTGCTGCTGCCGGGGCCGTGCGGCGCGCTGCTCTATCGTCTGGCGCTGGTCATGCGCGAGCGTTGGACAGTGCTCGGCGGCGCGGCGCATAATGAGTTCGTAACATTCGCCCGGCAGGCTTTCGCCCTGATCGACTGGTTGCCGTTGCGGACGACGGCGTCGGCCTTCGCCGTCGTCGGCGATTTCGAGGATGCCGTGCATTGCTGGCGGACGCAGCCGGCGCTGTGGCCGGATCGCGATCTCGGCATCGTGCTGGCGAGTGGGGCAGGAGCGCTCGGCGTGCAGTTGGGCGGTTCGGTGGTGGACGAAGGCGAGGTTTCCGATCGGGCCGAACTCGGCCTCGGCGAACCGGCCGACGTCGATTTCATGCAGAGCGCCGTCGGTCTGGTCTGGCGGGCGACGGTGCTGTGGGTGTTGTTGCTCTTTTTGTTGGGGCTGGCCAATCTGGCGGGCTGAAAATAATTTTTAAGAGGAGTTCTACATGAGCAGAGAAGTTGTTGTCCTGAGCGCGGTCCGTTCCCCGATTGGCGCCTTCGGCGGTTCCCTGGCCGATTTCGATACCAGCGAACTGGCCGGCATCGTGATGAAGGAAGCGATCGCCCGTTCCGGCGTCGATCCCCAGCAGATCAACTACGTCACCGTCGGCACCACGATGCCGACCGACTCCCGTTATGCCTACGCCTCGCGCGTCGCCTCGATCCAGGCCGGCCTGCCGATGGAATCGGTCGCCATGCAGGTTTCCCGCCTGTGCGCTTCCGGCCTGCAGGGCATCGTCACCACCGCCCAGAACATCATGCTGAACGATGCCGACTACGGCATCGGCGGCGGCGTCGAAGTCATGTCGAAGGCCGCCTACCTGATGCCGGCGCTGCGTTCCGGTGCGCGCATGGGCGACACCAAGGCGATCGACTCGATGGTCGCCGTCCTCACCGACCCGTTCGGCGTCGGCCACATGGGCATCACCGCCGAGAACCTGGCGGAAAAGCACGGCATCACCCGCGAAGCGCAGGATGCCTTTGCCGTCGAATCGCAGCGTCGCGCTGCCGCCGCCATCGACGCCGGCTACTTCAAGTCGCAGATCGTTCCCATCGTCAAGCAGACGCGCAAGGGCGAAGTCGTCTTCGATACCGACGAGCATCCGAAGCGCGGCACGACGATGGAAAGCCTGGCCAAGATGAAGCCGGCGTTCAAGAAGGACGGTACGGTCACCGCCGGTAACGCTTCCGGCATCAACGACGGCGCCGCCTTCTTCGTGCTCGCCGCCGCCGACGTCGCCGCCAAGGCCGGTTACCAGGCGCGTGCCCGCATCGCCGGTTACGCCGTTGCCGGCGTGCCGAACGACGTCATGGGCGAAGGCCCGATCCCGGCGACCAAGCTGGCGCTGAAGAAGGCCGGCCTGACGCTCGACCAGATGGACGTCATCGAATCCAACGAAGCCTTCGCCGCGCAGGCCCTGTCGGTGTCCAAGGTGCTCGGCCTCGATCCGGCCAAGACCAACCCGAACGGCGGCGCCATTGCCCTCGGCCACCCGGTCGGCTGCTCCGGCGCCTTCATCGCCACCAAGGCCCTTTATGAACTGGAACGCATCGGCGGCAAGTACGCGCTGGTTACCATGTGTATCGGCGGCGGCCAGGGGATTGCGGTCATTCTCGAACGCGCCTGAGCAAGCCGTTCTGCATCCTGAAAATCGCCGGCAACCGCCGGCGATTTTTTTTGCACCAGCTTGAATTGGCTTGGCACCAGATTGGGGCAGTGCTTTGTGGTGCCATTTGCCAACTCACTGATTCGATGCCATTTTGGGGCGTGGCATGGATTCTGCTGAAAGATCTTCGAGAGCATCCTCAGTGACGAGTCCAACATGAACTTCTATAACGAGATGTATGACGCCAACGGCGGCGTCCGGGAGCACTACAAGGGATACGAGAACTGGCTGCGCGAGACGCCGCCGGAGCGCATCGAGCGCAAGCGGGCAGAGGCCGACCTGGCCTTTCACCGCGTCGGCATCACTTTCGCCGTCTATGGCGAGGAAGCCGGCAAGGAACGCCTGATTCCCTTCGACATCATTCCGCGCATCATCCCCGCCCTGGAATGGAAGGCGCTGGAACGCGGCATGCGCCAGCGGGTGCGGGCGCTCAACATGTTCCTGTGGGATATCTACCACGACCAGGAAATCCTCAAGGCGGGCAAGATTCCGGCCGAGCAGGTGCTCAACAACGCGCAGTACCGCGCCGTGATGCAGGGCGTCGATGTGCCCGCCGGCATCTACGCGCACATTGCCGGCGTCGATGTGGTGCGCGCCGGGGCCGGCGAGTTCTACGTGCTCGAAGACAATCTGCGGGTTCCTTCCGGCGTCTCCTACATGCTCGAAGACCGCAAGATGATGATGCGGCTCTTCCCCGAACTCTTCGCCCGGCACAAGGTGGCGCCGGTCCAGCATTACCCGGACATGCTGCTGGAAAAGCTGCGCGCCGTCGCGCCGCAGGGCATCGCCGATCCGACGGTGGTGGTGCTGACCCCGGGCGCCTACAACAGCGCCTATTTCGAACACAGCTTCCTGGCCCAGCAGATGGGCGTCGAACTGGTCGAGGGGCGCGACCTCTTCGTCAAGAACGACACGGTGTACATGCGCACGACGCAGGGACCGCAACGCGTCGATGTGATCTACCGGCGGATCGACGACGACTTCATGGACCCGCTCGCCTTCCGTGCCGATTCGGCGCTCGGCGTGCCCGGCATCCTGAAGGCCTACCAGGCTGGCAACGTCACGCTGTCGAACGCGATCGGCACCGGCGTCGCCGACGACAAGTCGATCTACCCCTACGTGCCGGAGATGATCCGTTTCTACCTCGGCGAAGAGCCGAAGCTGAACAACGTGCCGACCTACATGTGCCGCAAGAAGGACGATCTTGCCTACGTGCTCGACCACCTGGCCGAACTGGTGGTCAAGGAAGTGCATGGCGCCGGCGGCTACGGCATGCTGGTCGGCCCGGCTTCCACGAAGGAGCAGATCGAGAAGTTCCGCCAGTTGCTGCTGGCCAAGCCGGACGGCTATATCGCCCAGCCGACGCTGGCGCTGTCCAATTGCCCGACTTTCGTCGAGGAAGGCATCGCGCCGCGCCACCTCGACCTGCGGCCCTTCGTGCTGTCCTCGGGCAAGTGCGTGAACATGGTGCCCGGCGGCCTGACCCGGGTCGCGCTGACCAAGGGCTCGCTCGTCGTCAATTCGTCGCAGGGCGGCGGCACCAAGGATACCTGGGTTCTGGAGGATGAATCATGCTGAGCCGCACTGCCGATCACCTGTTCTGGATGTCGCGCTACATCGAGCGCGCCGAGAACCTCGCCCGCCTGCTCGACGTCACCTGGCAGATGTCGCTGGTACCGCAATCCGAGGCGGCGGCCAATCAGAGCTGGGCCGGGATCATTGCCTTGAACAGCCTGGAAGAGGCCTATGCCGCCAAGTATTCGACGGTCAATGGCGAAAACGTGCTGCGCTTCATGGTCAGCGATCCCGACAATTTCTCGTCGATCCATAGCTGCCTGCGCCTGGCCCGCGAGAACGCCCACGCCGTGCGCGGCACGCTGACCACCGAGATGTGGGAAACGATGAACTCGACCTGGCTGGAAGCCCGTGAAAAGAGCTTCGAGCAGATCGTCAATGCCGGCATCGGCGACTACTGCGAGTGGGTCAAGATGCGTTCCTCGCTGTCGCGCGGGACGACGCTGGGCACCCTGTTGCAGGACGAGGCCTTCCACTTCATCCGCCTCGGTACCTTGCTCGAGCGCGCCGACAACACGGCGCGCATCCTCGACGTCAAGTACCACGTGCTGCGCCCGCACGGCGAGGAAGAGGAAGCGACCGACTTCTACCAGTGGGGCGCGTTGCTCCGCTCGGTCTCCGGCTTCGAGGTCTATCGCAAGGTCTACCGCGACGTCATCACGCCGGAACGGGTCGCCGAACTGCTCATCCTCAACAGCGACATGCCTCGTTCGCTGCGCTTCTGTCTGAACGGCGTGGTCAAGAACCTGGAGCTGATCGCCAACAGCCATTCCGGGGAGACGACGCGGCAGGCCGGGCAGCTCTACTCGCAACTGCGCTACGGCCGCATCGACGACCTGCTGGAAGGCGGCCTGCACGAGTGGCTGACCGACTTCATGGACCGCATCTACCTGATCGGCGACGGCATCAGCAAGGACTTCCTGGTGCCGATGGCCGAGGCTGCCTGAGTTTCAGCTAGGGAGACGCTGATTTATTCCGATTTCCGGAACGACGATAGCGTTGGGATGAGA
>CAZFXO010000043.1:0-28427 GCA_964523045.1 uncultured Dechloromonas sp.
GCGGCTGGATGCACAACCGCCTGCGCATGGTCGTCGCCTCCTTCCTGTGCAAGGACCTCGGCCTCGACTGGCGGCTCGGCGAACGCTACTTTGCCGAGCAACTCAACGACTTCGACCTCTCGGCCAACAACGGCGGCTGGCAATGGGCGGCGTCGAGCGGCTGCGACGCGCAGCCCTGGTTCCGCATCTTCAACCCGGTGACGCAGTCGGAAAAGTTCGACCCGGAGGGCAAGTTCATCCGCCGCTACGTGCCGGAACTGGCGCCGGTGCCGGACAAGTTCATCCACGCCCCGTGGACGATGGGCCGGCGGGAACAGGAAGCCCTCGGCGTCGTCATCGGCCGCGACTATCCGGCGCCGATCATCGACCATGCGGCAGCGCGCGAGCAGACGCTGGCGCGCTACGCGGTGGTGAAGAAGGCGGAGTGAAAACGGTCGATCGCCGGCAATACCGCGATCGACCGTCGCTTTACGCGGATTTCCCGCAGTAGCCGGCGAGCAGGCCGAGCAGCTCTTCCTCGTCGTAAGGCTTGCCGAGGTAGTGGTTGGCGCCGATCTCGAGCGCGTAGTTGCGGTGCTTGTCGGCGGTGCGCGAGGTGATCATGACCACCGGGATGTCGCGCAGGCGCTCGTCGGCGCGCAGGTTGCGGACGAAATCGAAACCGTCCATGCGCGGCATCTCGATGTCGGAAAGGATGACGTCGGGCAGCGTATCGATCAGTTGCTCCAGCGCGTCGACGCCGTCCTTGGCGACGACCACCTGATAGCCCTCGCGCAGCAGCAGGCGGCTGGTGATCTTGCGCACGGTCAGCGAGTCGTCGACCACCATCACCGTCGGCAGATGCGCCACGGCAGGCGGCAGCGGCGCGGCGGCCGGTACGGCGACCTCGACCGGCACGGTCTGCGTGGCCCGGGCGGCGAGCGCCACCGGGTTGAGGATGAGCACGACGCGACCGTCGCCAAGCACGGTGGCGCCGGCGATGCCGGCAACGCGGGCGAGCTGGCTGCCGATGTTCTTGACGACGACTTCCTGGTTGCCTTGCAGTTCATCGACGAGCAGGGCGATCCGTTGCGAGCCGGCTCGCAGCAGCAGAATCCAGTAGCGGCGGCGGGTTTCCGGCAGCGCCTCGGCATCGCCCAGCAGGCGCGGCAGGAAGTGGAAGGGATAGTGCTGACCTTGCCACTCGGCGGCGCCGGCGTCGCTGATTTCGCCCAGGCCTTTCTCCTTGACCTCGAGCACCTGCTCGATCATCGTCGAGGGCACCGCATAAACGGTGCTGCCGGCGCGCACCAGCAGGGTCTGGGTGACGGCCAGGGTGAGCGGCAGGTAGAGACGGAAGGTGCTGCCGTGGCCGGCTTCGGAGACGATTTCGATGCGTCCGCCGAGTTCGATCACGCCATTCCTGACCACGTCCATGCCGACGCCGCGGCCGGCGACCTGGGTCACTTCGGTGGCGGTCGAGAAGCCGGGCCGGAAGATGAAATCGAGCAGGGCGGCATCGGCGATTTCCTGGCCCGGCTGCAGCAGGCCCATCGCCTCGGCGCGAGCGCGGATGCGCTGGCGGTCGAGACCGCGGCCGTCGTCGCTCAGGCTGAGGACGATTTCGTTGGCTTCCTGGGCCAGCTTCAGCGTCACTTCGCCGGTTTCCGGCTTGCCCGCCGCGACACGCGCTTCCCGCGTCTCGATGCCGTGGGTCACCGAATTGCGCAGCATGTGCTCGATCGGCGCCATGATCTTTTCCAGCACCGAACGGTCGATTTCGACCTGGCCGCCGACGATGTCGAAGTTGGCGCGCTTGCCGACTTCCTTGGCGGTCTGCCGGACGATGCGGTAGAGCCGCTCGGCCTGGCTGGCGAAGGGCAGCATGCGCACGCCCATCAGTTCCTGCTGCAGGCCGCGGTTGAGGCGGGCCTGGGCAAGGATCGCCGCGTTGGCGTCGTCGAGGTTCTTGAACAGGTTCTGCTGCACCGTCGCCACGTCGTTGACCGACTCGGCCATGAAACGGGTCAGTTCCTGGAAGCGGGTGAAGCGGTCGAGTTCGAGCGGGTCGAAATCGGCCTGGCCTTCGTGCGCCTGGGCAACCCGAGCCTGAATCTGGGTTTCCGCCTGGATTTCGATCTCGCGCAACTGGCGACGCAGGCGGATGACGTTTTCCGTTAGGTCGAGCAGCGAGGTCTTCAGGCTGCGCATTTCGCCTTCGATCCGCGCCCGGGCGATCGACAGTTCGCCGGCTTCGTTGACCAGACGGTCGACGAGGTCGGCGCGCACCCGCAGCATCGCCCGCTGACCGCCGCTCTCGCCTTCGCCTTCGGCATCCACCGTCGGCGGCACAACCGGCACGACCGGCGCAACCGGGGTGGCGGGCGTTGCTGTCGTGACCGGCGTTTCGGCGAGCGGCGGCGCTTCGACTACGACCGGCGCCGGCCCGTTGCGCAGCTCGTCGGCGGCAAGCGCCAAGGCGTCGCAACCGGCTTCGATCTCGTCGATCAGTTGCGGGCTTGCGGTACCGGCGCGCAACGCGTCCTGGACCCGGGTTTCAAGCAAGTGGGTGGCTTCGCCGAGGTTCATCGCCCCGGCCATCCGCGCATTGCCCTTGAAGGTGTGCAAGAGGCGGGCGATCGCTTGCGGCGGTGCGCCGTCGCCGGGCGCCGCGCGCCAGGCGCGCAGTTGTTCAGTTAGTTCGCGAACCTGGTCGGCGGCTTCCTCGAGGAAGATCGGCAGCAGTTGTTCGTCCAGCTCATCGACCAGTTGCCGAACCGGCTCCGCCGGTGGTGGCGGCGCGGCTTCAAGCACGGGCTCGAGCGAGAAATCGCCACTCAGGCCGGGCATCGGGATGACCCGGGCACCGCCGGCGTCGACCTCCGAGGCCGGGGCCGGCGGATAGCTGTCCTCCAGTGCCGCGACCAGCGCCGGCTGCTCCACCGGCGCCCGTTCTTCAGCCAGCCCGGCGTACATCTCGTGCAGCATCAGGATCGCCTGGCGCATCGCTTCCATGCCTTCCAGGCTGTCCGGCTGGACCGCCGCATCGCGGCGCAGCAGGGCGTGTTCGAGGGCGATGGCGAGGTGGTTGAGCGGCTTCAGGCCGACGATGGCGGCGATCCCGCCCAGCGTGTGGGCCGCCCGCGTCATTTCGGAATTGGTTGGCGTCGCCGGATCGGCTTCGAGCACGGCGAAAGATTCGGCCAGCGACTGCAGGTGGCCTTGGGCCTCGGTCCGGAAAATATCGTAGAGCGTCTGCGCGCTGTCGCCGGTTGGTGCCGCGGCGGGAACGCTGGCGACTTCGGTTTCCGCTTCGGCCAGTTCTTCGGCGACATCGCTGGCTTCCGGCAAGTCGATCTCGAAGGCGTCGAGCAAGGGCTCGCTCGCAGCTTCTGGCGACGTTTCCGGTGCAACCGGCGTCTCGACCGCGGGCGATTCGACCGCCGCCGCCGGCTCGGCGGGCGCCGCAGCGGCCGGTTGCGCCGGCGGGGTGTCGAGTGAACCACCGCGCAGGGCAAGCGCTTGCGCCACCAGCGCCGAGGGGTCGGGCACCATGCCGCTGCCTTGCGCCAGATGTTCGATCCAGACCGCAAAGACGCGCTGTTCCTCGTCGACCATCGCCAGCAGTTCCGGGCTCACCGCCATGTCCTGGCGCAGCCACAGATTCAGCGTCTGCTCGACGGCCCACGCCGTTTCGCCGAAATCGGCAAGGCCGACCATACGCCCGGAACCCTTGAGGGTATGCGTGCAGCGACGAATCGTCGTCAGCGCCTCGCGGTCGAGCGGATCGGCAGCCAGCGCCGCTTTCTGCGTCGCCATCTCGGCCAGCACCTCGTGACCTTCCTCGATGAAGATGGCGAGCAGTTCGGCGTCGATCGTCTCGTGGCTGGATTCGGCCAACAGCAGGGTTTCCGCCGACGGCTGCGGCGCTTCCACCTGCGGCGTAAGGAGACCGGCCAGCGCGTCTACCGGGCCACCGGATTCGAGCGCCGCCAGCGCCGCCTTCGCCGATTCGCCGAGTTCGCGATCGGCAACGAGGTCGGCATCCTTCTGCAGGTTTTCCAGGTTCTGTTTCAGTTCGTCCTGCAGACGACGGTCGTCCGGCGTCTCGCGCAGGGCTTCGGCGAGCGCCCGCGCCTGCCGTGTCTGGGCGGCGACTTCGGCTTCGACACTTGGCGTCGGCGCTTCCTCGGCGACGACGACAGTGGCCTCGCCGTTCAGGCGGCGGACGAAGGCGTCGAAACTGCTCTCGCCGTGCTGCAGGGCATCGACGAAGAAGCCGAGCACCGAGAGTTCGTCGGCAACGCGCTGGAAATCGCTTTCCTGCGGCTGGTAATCGGCGGCGGCGAAAGTCGCGATATGGGCGATGCTGTTCTTCAGGCTGCTGACCGCGGGGAAGTGGCCGAGCATCGCCAGCGCACCGCTGACCTGCTTGAGCGGGCCATCCACCTGGGCCATCGAGAAGCCCTTGGCGGGCGCCCGGAAGAAAGCGTCGAGCGTCTGCTCGATCTGCGCCAGGTTGCTCTGGATCTCGCGCCCGACCTGGGCGATCAGCAGCTTTTCCTGGGCGCGCCGAGTCATCTCGTCGAGCAGCGGCAGTTCGCCGCCAGCCGCGGGACGACCGGCGATGCAGGCATGGATGCGGTCGACCATGAGGTCGACCTGCTGCGCGAAGTCGCTGCCGAGATGGCGGAAATTGTCGTGCGCGTTCTGCAGCAGCAGGATGGTCGTCGCCACTTCCATGGCGACGCCGTCGCTGAAACGCTTGGCGTCTTCCTGCAGCCAGCCGGCGATCGCCGCCAGCGCCTGGCCAAGCCGCTTGAGGTCGGTGTGGCCGAGATCGGCGGTAACCTGGGCGCAGGCTCGCGCCTGATCGCAGAAGGTGTTCAGGCTGGCCGGGCTGCCGGCGCAGTACTTGTTCCAGACTTCCTCGACGCCGGCGAGCAGTTCGCGCAGACGGCGCAGGCCCAGTTCCTGGGACTTGGGCAGGGTCTGCACCGCCGCCAGGCTGGGCAGTTGCGCCGGCAGGGCGTAGATCTGCTGCGCCTGGGCGACCAGCGAATCAGGCGTGGCCGGGGTACGCGCCACGTAGTACAAGGCCTCGCGCATCACCCGCTCGGCGAGGTTGCCGGAGCCTTCGAGCAGGCGGCGGATCTGCAGGTCGATACGGGCGCACAGCTGGCGTGCCAGTTGATCGGCGGAAACCTCGGGGTCGTCGAGTGCTTCGAGGAAGGCTTGCGACACCCACCAGAACGAACGGGCGCCAGGCGTCGGCTGCAGCGCCTCGATGGCGGCCAGCGCCTCGGCCATCGCCTGCTTGCCGCTGGCGCGCTGCGCCGGGCTGGTCAACCAGTTGAGCAGGCCTTTCTGGAAACGCATGCGCTGCTTGCGCAGCACGGCCTGCATCTGCTCCGGCGGCAGGACCGGCGCCACCACGCCGGAACGCGGCGGGCGCAGGCTGAGGTCGGGGTAGAAGAGATCACCCGGATGCACCGGCGGCAAACCGCGCAGTTCGGCCAGACGGCTGCACACCGGCAACATGCGCAAGGGCTGGTGCGGCTCGCCCGCCATCAGGTCGTCGAGGTACTGGCGCAGCGCGGCGATTGCCTCGCGCACCACCGGCAACGCGGCGTCGCCGGCGGCCAGGCGCTCTTCCTCGAGCGCCTTGAGGACTTCCTCGAGCGACTCGGTGAGTTCGGTGATGCCATTGAGACCAACGATGTCGAGCGCGCCATGGACCTGGTGGACATGGGTGCGGCAGAACTTCAACTGCGTCCGGTCGCCGTTGTCGGCGAACAAGCCCAGCGCTTCGTCGGCGCGTCCCAGCGCCTGGTCGATCTCGCCCTTGACCCACGTCAGCGGGCCCAAATCGAATTCCGTTGCCGCGTTCATGCTCTCTCGTTCGCTGGTCAGTCGACCTTGAAGCCTGCCACCGAGCCCTTGAGTTCGGAGGCCAGTGCCGACAGTTCATCCACCGCCTGGGCGGTCCGCTGGGTACCTGCCGTGGTCTGCTCGTTGACGCGCAGGATGTCCTGCATCAAGCGGGCCACGTTGGTCGCCGAATCGGCCTGGCTCTGCGTGGAACTGGAAATGCTCTCGATCAGCTCGGCCAGGTTGCGCGACACCTGGCCGATCTCGGCCAGCGCCTGACCGGCCGCGTCGGACAGCTTGGCCCCCTCGACCACGCCCTGGGTCGATTGTTCCATCGCGGACACCGCGTCCTGGGTATCGGTCTGAATCGTCTTGACGATCGCCGCGATCTGCTTGGTCGCCTCACCGGAGCGCTCGGCCAGTCGCTGCACTTCCTCGGCAACCACCGTGAAGCCGCGCCCGGCGTCGCCGGCGGAAGCGGCCTGGATGGCGGCGTTCAAAGCCAGCACGTTGGTCTGTTCGGTAATGTCGGAAATCAGTTCAACGATTTCGCCGATTTCCTGCGAGCTTTCGCCAAGGCGCTTGATCCGCTTCGAGGTTTCCTGGATCTGGTTGCGGATTTCGTTCATGCCCTTGATCGAGTCCTGCACCGCCAGCGTCCCCTTTTCGGCGGCAACCAGCGACTGGTTCGCAACCTGCGCCGACTGGGCGGCGTTGCCCGACACCTCGTTCATCGAGCGTGCCATGTCGAGCGCCGACTGGCCCGCTTCCTGAATTTCGCTCGACTGGCGTCCCGCCGCGTCGAGCAGTTCCGCCGACGTGCGGCGGGCAATCTCGGTTGCCGCGGTGACTCGGTTCGCTGCGTCGTTGATGCGGCCGACCAGCACGCGCAGTTCTTCGATGGTGTAGTTGATCGAGTCGGCGATGGCGCCGGTGATGTTCTCGGACACCGTCGCCGTCACCGTCAGGTCGCCGTCGGCGAGGTCGCCCAGTTCGTTCATCAGGCGCAGGATGGCTTCCTGGTTTTCGCGGTTGGTGTGTTCCGACGCCTGACGCTGCTTGTCCACTTCCTGCGTCCGGCGCTTCGCATCTTCCAGATAGACGCGCACCAGCATCACCAGCACGGTGAGCGCGGCGCCGACCAGAATGAACATGAAGAGGACGAACAGCAGCTTGCTGCCGCGCGATTCCTGATAGCCCTGAGCCAGCGCGTCGGTCGCCGCCAGCAGTTCCTCGCTGTCGCGGAAGATGCGCGAACCGGCTTGCTTGGCCTGCACCAGCGGCTGCATGTTGGCGAGAATGCCGCCGATTGCCACGTCGTATTCCTTGAAAGCGGCTTCCAATGCATCAACCTTGCCGGCATCGCTACCGCGGCCGAGCATCTGCAACAACTCGTGGAAGCTCTTGGCGTCCTTGCCCAGCGTAAAGGCGATCTGCGGATCGATCTCGCCGCCGACCAGCAGCGCCGACGCGTTCTTGGCGATGCGCTGGGTCAACACCACCAGGTGGTTGGCTGCGCCGATCTCACGCGCCGCACCGCCTTGCAGTTTGGCGGCAGCGACGTTTTCCGCCAGTTCGAGCAGGGCCGCATTCTTGCTGTCGATCAGGGCAACGCTCTTGCCCAGTTCGATGAGCTGCTTTTCCTGACCGAGCACGCTCGTCGCGTCCTTGTCGACCTGCACCCAGCGCTGGCTCAAGGCATCAAGCTGTACCTGCACCGAATCCGGAGACGGCGGCACGGTGACCAGGCCGATTTCGCCACCGCTGGCGAGTTTCTGGATCAGGTCGTTGAAGGTCGACCGCGACTCGCGCAGTTGCGAAAAAGCCGCCGAGTTGCCCTGCAGCGCCAGCGTCGAGGCCTTGGCCAGGCGTTGCGAGTGCATGCGCATCTCACCGGCCGCGGAAACGTAGGCCGTGGTATTGGAGGAATCCCGGCCATCACGGGCAACGAGAACGGCGGCCAGCACGAGGATCAGCACGAAAACGCCGCTCAGCACCTTCATCTGCTGGTTGGCCGACTTGCCGGCCAGCAGCGCCGGCGCGGCGGTCGCCCGCGCAGGCCTTGCCGACGGCTCGTCGCCGGTCACCGTCAACGGCGCCTCGTTTTTCCTGGATGACCCGATTTTCGGGAGCTTGAAGCCTAAAGCCATGTCTTACCTCCACTCGACCCCGCCCCGGCGGGACCCCTTTTTCATAGTCCGATATTCATGAATTCCGGATCGGCAAGCAGTTCGCGCACCGACAATTTGCGCCACAGGCGCCCATCTTCATCGACGTAGCGCCGCCGCCCCCAAGCCGGGAACGCTTCGTCGGCAGCCTGTTCGGCAAAATTCTCCGGCTTCTTCAGGCCCAGCATGCGCGGCACCAGCAGTGCCGCGTTCGAGCCGTGGCGAACCCCAACCAGCAACAAGCGGGCATTGGCGTTTCTCGGCGTCGGCCGGGCACCGAGGAAGGCGGCAAAATCGGTCACGGCGTAGAGGTTGCCACGCACGTTGGCGATCCCGGAAAACCACGAGCGGACCAGCGGCACCCCGGCCAGTTGCGGCGCCTGGACGATTTCCCCGCCATCGGCGAGATCGATCAACCAGCCGTCGTCGCCGATTTCCAGCCCGAGCCATGAGGCGCCACCCTGACCCTGCGCCGCGTCGCTGAGGCGTCCGGCCAGGTAGGTCTGAAAATCGCGCAGACTGCTCTTGCGGGCCATATCGCTTAGGGCAGGGCGGCGATGCGTTGCAGGAGTTCTTCCGGGTTGAGCGGTTTGACCAGATAATCCACCGCCCCCTGGCGCAGCCCCCAGATCTTGTCGGTTTCCTGCCCCTTCGAGGTACAGACGATGACCGGGATATGCTTGGTTTCCTCGTCGCGGGTCAGCGTGCGCGTCGCCTGGTAGCCATTGAGGCCGGGCATCACGACGTCCATCAGGATCAGGTCGGGCTTGGTCGCCTTGGCCTTGGCGATCCCTTCTTCGCCATTTTCAGCGGTGGCCACCAGATAACCCGCCCTGGTCAGCAGGTCGACGGCGAAAAAACGCTCTGTCGGAGAGTCGTCGACAACGAGAATGTTCTTCACGGGCATTGTTGCTCCCTGGACTACGGTTTGATTTCCGGTTCGGCCGGCAGCGCGAAACTGGCGACAGTCTGCAGCAGGCTATCCTTGGTGAAAGGCTTGGTGAGGTATTGATCGGAACCGACCATGCGACCGCGCGCCCGGTCGAACAGGCCATCCTTGGAGGAGAGCATGATCACCGGTGTCGCCTTGAAGCGGGGGTTCTTCTTGATCAGCGCGCAGGTCTGGTAACCGTCGAGGCGCGGCATCATGATGTCGCAAAAGATGACGGCAGGTTGGTGATCGGCGATCTTGGCCAGCGCGTCGAAGCCGTCTTCGGCAAGAACGACCTGGCAACCGGCCTGGACGAGAAAAATCTCGGCACTGCGGCGTATCGTGTTGCTGTCGTCGATGACCATGACACGGATACCGCGCAGTCTCGATAAATCAGTCAATTCCCAGCTCCCCGAGTGTCTCTTGGCGCACTTAGCATATGGCGAACATATTACTACGGAACGGATAACAATCGCCAACCGGAAGTCGCTAAGCATAAGCCCAGAATCCCGCGGCAGTACAGCGTATTCGGATAAAATCGCGCTTTGCCGCCCGCGCCGGGACATCCGCGCCACACCTGCCATGCCCATTGTTTCCGCCAACCTGCCGCAAGTTCTCGTTTTTGCCGCCAGCGACCCGACCGGTGGCGCCGGCATCCAGGCCGACCTGCTGACCCTGGCCAGCCTCGGCTGCCACCCGCTGAGCGCGCTCACCGCGCTGACCGTGCAGGACACCTCGGGCGTCGTCTCGATGCAACCGGTCGCCGCCGAGCTACTGGAACAACAGGCGCGCACGGTGCTCGAGGACATGCCGGTGACCGCCTTCAAGATCGGCCTGATCGGCAGCGTCGAGAACGTGCTGGCGATCGCCGAAATCGTCGGCGACTATCCGGAGATCCCGCTCGTCTTCGACCCGGTGCTCGCCTCAGGCCGCGGCGATTCCCTGTCCGGCGAGGAAATCATCGCCGCCATGCGCGAGATGCTGCTGCCGCAGACGACGATCATCACCCCCAACGCGCCGGAAGCGCGCCGCCTCGCCGAGAGCGACGAGGACGAGAACGAGCCGACGCTCGACGTCTGCGCCGCCCGCCTGATCGAGATGGGCGCGCAGTATGTGCTGATCACCGGCACCCACGAAAGCACGCCCGAGGTGATCAACACCCTCTACGGTCCCGACGGCGTGATCCGCCACGATCGCTGGGAGCGCCTGCCCGGCAGCTACCACGGCTCGGGTTGCACGCTGGCCTCGGCGATCGCCGGCTGCCTGGCCGGTGGCGCCAGCGTCGAGGAAGCGGTGCGCGACGCCCAGGACTACACCTGGCAGGCGCTCCGCCACGGTTTCCGCGGCGGCATGGGCCAGTTCATCCCGGACCGCCTGTTCTGGGCCCGGGAAGACGACGAGACCAAGGAGACCGGCGATGCCGCAAGCTGATTTACGCGGCCTCTACGCGGTCACCCCCGACGACCTGCCGCGGCAGGCGCTGCTTACCGGCGTCGCCGCCGCCCTGGCCGGCGGTTGCCGCATCGTCCAGTTGCGCGACAAGGCGGGGCCGATGCCGGAACGTCTCGCCCGCGCCCACGCCCTGCGCCGGCTGACCCACGAACACGGCGCCCGACTGATCATCAACGACGACCTCGCCCTCTGCCAACTGGTCGATGCCGACGGCCTGCACCTCGGACGTGACGACGGCGACCTCCGGGTCGCCCGCGCCATCCTCGGCCCCGACCGCATCCTCGGCGCTTCCTGCTATGCCGACCTTGAGGCGGCCCGTACCGCCGCCGCGGCCGGCGTCGACTATGTCGCCTTCGGCACCGCCTTCGCGTCGCCGACCAAGCCCGACGCCGTCCGCGCGCCGCTGGAACTCTACGCCCGGGCGCGCGCCGAACTGCCGGTCGCCGTCTGCGCCATCGGCGGCATCACCGCCGCCAACGCGGCGCCGCTGCTCGATGCCGGCGTCGACCTGCTGGCCGTCATCACCGACCTCTTCTCGGCGCCGGACATCACCGCCCGCGCCGCCCAATATCAACGACTTTTCGAGAAAGCCCGACATGACCTCGCGTAACGAAGAACTCTTTGCCCGTGCCCAAAAACACATCCCCGGCGGCGTCAATTCGCCGGTGCGCGCCTTCCGCTCGGTCGGCGGCACGCCGCTCTTCTTCAAGAAGGGCGTCGGCAGCCAGGTGCAGGACGCCGACGGCAAGTGGTACACCGACTACGTCGGCTCCTGGGGCCCGATGATCCTCGGCCACGCCCACCCGGAAGTCATCGCCGCCGTCCAGGAAGCCGTCGTCGACGGCCTCTCCTTCGGCGCGCCGACCGAGCGCGAAGTCGAGATCGCCGACCTCCTGTGCGACATGGTGCCGTCGCTCGACATGGTGCGACTGGTTTCGTCCGGCACCGAGGCGACGATGAGCGCGATCCGCCTGGCGCGCGGTTTCACCGGCCGCGACATCCTGGTCAAGTTCGAAGGTTGTTACCACGGCCATGCCGACCACCTGCTGGTCAAGGCCGGCTCCGGCCTGCTCACCTTCGGCAACCCGTCGTCGGGCGGCGTTCCGGCCGGCACCGTCGAAACGACCATGGTATTGACCTACAACGACCCGCAGGGCCTGGCCGAAGCCTTCAAGGCACACGGCGACAAGATCGCCGCCGTCATCCTCGAGCCGGTGGTCGGCAACATGAACCTGATCGCGCCGACCCCGGAATTCCTCAAAGCCCTGCGCGAGCTGACCGCGCAGTACGGCGCCGTGCTGATTTTCGACGAAGTGATGACCGGCTTCCGCGTCGACCTGAAGTGCGCCCAGGGCCTGTTCGGCATCACCCCGGACCTGTCGACCTTCGGCAAGGTGGTCGGCGGCGGCATGCCGCTGGGCGCCTTCGGCGGTCGCCGCGAGATCATGGAAAAGATCGCCCCGCTCGGCCCGGTCTACCAGGCCGGCACGCTGTCCGGCAACCCGATCGCCACCGCCGCCGGGCTGGCGACGCTGAAGCTGATCCAGGCGCCGGGCTTCCACGCGGCGCTGACGGCGAAGACCAAGGCGCTGTGCGACGGTCTGGTCGCCGCCGCCAGGAAACACGGTGTCGCCTTCGCCGCCCAGAACGTCGGCGGCATGTTCGGCCTCTATTTCGCCGAACGCTGCCCGGGCAGCTACGACGAGGTGCTGGCCTGCGACAAGGAAGCCTTCAACCGCTTCTTCCACGCCATGATCGACGCCGGCCACTATTTCGCCCCGTCGGCCTTCGAGGCCGGTTTCGTTTCGGCTGCACACAGCGACGCCGAAATCGCGGCGACCGTCGCCGCCGCCGACGCCTGGTTCGCGCAGCAGTGATGAACGCCGGCAGCGCCTGGATCGTCCTCTTCTTTGCCGGCCTCTGCGAGGTCGGCTGGGCGGTCGGGCTGAAATACACCGACGGTTTCTCGCGCTTGTGGCCGAGCGTGTGGACGGTCGGCCTGATGGTGGCCAGCGTCCTCCTCCTCGGCTGGTCGCTGCGCGCCCTGCCGCTGGGCACCGCCTACGCGGTATGGACCGGCATCGGCGCGGTCGGCACGGCGATCTGCGGCATGCTGCTGTTCGGCGAATCGCGCGAGGCGCTGCGCCTGGCCAGCATCGCCCTGATCGTCGCCGGCATCGTCGGCCTCAAGCTGCTGACGCCGGACGCGCATTAGAGCTGCGCCACGCCAGGCGGCGTATCGTCGCCGGCGAAGCCCGAGCAGGCACCATTCTGGTGCCGACGCCTCATTCAGGCGCCTGCCAAGACGCTTGCCAGGCGGGGATTTTCACTGTTTCCGTGCATTTTCTGCCCGGCACCCTTCTTGCTGAATCCCGCTGTCGCGCCTTCGTGGTGCGCCACGGTAGAACAGCAGAAAGGGAAGCATGAAAACACAACAAGCCAAACCGTTGCCCGCCCGCGCGGGGGAATTGCGCGAGCACATGCGCGGGCTGCGGCCGGATGCCAAGCGCCTGGCCGAGATCCAGTCGGCCTACGACAACCTGGCCCTGCTCGGCCAACTGCTGTGCGCCGGCACCGACATCTCGGCGATGCGCCAGGCTTTCGGCGAACTGGCCGACAGCCTGCTCGCACAACTCGCCGACGAACACTTCCGCAAGGCGGTGCTCGGCCTGGAATCATCGGCTCGCGCCGCAATCGACGTCATGGTCCGCAACCTCTACGAGCGCACCGCCGATATCGGCTTCCTGGCCACCGATGCCGAAATCGTCGCCTTTGCCCGCAACGCGGCCTGCGGCGCAAGCGAGACGGGCGCGCGCGCCGATCTGCAGGCGCGCTTTGCCGACTACGTGGACAAATACACGGTGTATCACGACGTCGTCCTGCTTTCCCCGCAAGGCGAAGTCCTGGCGCGCCTCGACACCGGCAACCCGCAACGCCGGAGCGAGGACGCTTTCGTCGCCGCGGCGTTGAACGGCGAGCGCCCCTACCTCGAAATTTTCCGCCACAGCGACCTGCTGCCCGACGACGCCAACCCGCTGATCTACGCCTGCCGCGTGAGCGACGACGACGGCACGCCGCTCGGCGTCCTCTGCCTGTGTTTCCGCTTCCAGGACGAATGCGAGCGCATCTTCGCCAATCTGCTTGGCGCCGATGACTGGCGGGTACTCACCCTGGTGGACGGCGAAGGCCGCGTCCTGGCGAGCAGTGACCCCTGGCAGTTTCCCCCGGGCGCCCGGCTCGCCATGTGCGCCGACGGCGCCCCGCGCGTCGCCCGTTTCGCCGGTCGCGAATACCTCGCCTGCGGCCGCCCGGCCCAGGCCTACCAGGGCTATGCCGGCCCCGGTTGGTACGGCCTGGCATTGGCTCCGCTGGAACATGCGTTCGACCTTTCGGCAGCCCACGAACTGGCCGCCGTGGCCGAGGATTTCCTGGCCTGCGTGCTGGAAACGACCACCCTGCTTTCGTCCGAACTGCGTCGCGTCCCGCGCGAGGCGGCGCGCATCCAGAACGACCTCAACCGGGCGGTCTGGAACGGCCATGTCTGGCTGGCGCGGGAGCCCGAGGCGGCGCAGAGCGGCAGCTTCGCCAAGGTCCTGCTCGGCGAGATCGGCAATACCGGCGTGCGGACGCGGGCGGTGTTCGGCGAATCGATCAACAACCTGTACAAGACGGTGATCTCGTCGGCGCTGTTCGACGCTTCGGCACATGCGGCGATGGCCATCGACATCATGGAGCGCAATCTCTACGAACGGGCCAACGACTGCCGCTGGTGGGCACTGACCGGCCGCTTCCGCAGCGCGCTGGCCGCCACCGAGGCGGGCGCCGCCCCGGAGCGGGCACCGCTGACCGCGATCCTGCGCCAGCTCAACAGCCTTTACACGGTCTATACCAACCTCATCCTGTTCGACCAGGGCGGCCGGGTGGTCGCGGTTTCCAGCCCGGCCTACAACGATTGCGTCGGCCGCGTCCTCGACGAACCCTGGCTGCGCCCGACGCTGGCGCTCACCGACAGCGGCCGCTACGTGGTTTCCCCGTTCCGCGCCAGCACCCTCTACGACGGCCGTCCGACCTACGTGTTCGCGGCACCGGTGCTTGATCCGCAAGGCTGCGAACCGATCGGCGGCATCGCCCTGGTGTTCGACGCCGAGCCGCAACTGCAGGCGATGCTGCACGATGCGCTGCCGCGCGCCGCCGATGGCCGGGTCGCCGCTGGCGCCTTCGCCGTCTTCGCCGACCGCCAGGGACATGTCATCGCCAGCACCGACAACGAACTGGCGCCGGGCACGCCGCTCATGATCGGCAACGAATTCTTCCACGTGCCGCCCGGCGAACACTACAGCAACGTGATCATCTACAACGGCCGCTACTACGCCGTCGGCTCGGCGGCCGGCGCCGGCTACCGCGAGTACCCGAGCGAGCGCGACGGACGGACGGGCGCACTGCTGGCACTGATCTTCACCCCCTTGTCGGAACGGGTGATCGATCCGGCGATGCTGCCCGAACTGCCCGAAGCGGGCGCAGCCCCCTACCGGCGCCACAGTGACGGCGAGAGCGTGGACATCGCCTGTTTCCACATCGGCCGCAACTGGTATGGCTTACGCGCCGACTGCGTCATCGAGGCGGTCGACATCGACCGCCTGACACCGATGCCGGGCCTGCCCGACGGCCAGTGCGGCTGCCTGATGTACGGCGAACAGGCGATCGGCGTCATCGACCCGGCGCTCATGCTGCGCGCCCGTCAACCCGACGAGGAAAGACGCCGACCGGCGGCGGGCGGACGGCGGCAGATCCTGGTCTTGCGCTCGCCGACCCGGCAGGTGATGTTCGCCATCCTGGTCGACCGCCTGGCGCCGGTGCGCGAAGTGCCGCTGGCCCGCGTCGAACCGCTGCCGGCGCTGATGAGCGAGGGCGATTCCTTGATCGAAAGCCTGGTCAGGCCGGGCGGCGAGGATGGCGAACGGCGCATCCTGATGGTGCTCGGCGTGGACCGCATCCTCAAGCGGAGCGGCTTGAGCAGCTTGGCGGAAGAGGGCAGTTGGCTGCCCGGCCTGCTTGGCCGGAACCCCTGAGCGAGGCTACATCAGGAACAGCGTCGCCAAGCCGAGGAAGATGAAGAAGCCGCCGGAATCGGTGAGCGCGGTGATCATCACCGAGCCGCCGATTGCCGGGTCGGCGCCAAACTTCTGGCGCAGCAGCGGAATGCCGACGCCGGCGGTGGCAGCGAGCAGCAGGTTGAGCGTCATCGCCGCGGTCATCACGACGCCGAGCTGGGCGCTGCCGTACAACCACCAGGCGGCGATGCCGAGCAGGCCGCCCCAGATCAGGCCGTTGATGCTGGCAACGCCGAGCTCCTTGCGCAGCAGCCGGCGCATCGCATCCGGCTGGACCTGCCCCATGGCGATCGCGCGCACGATCATGGTGATCGTCTGGTTGCCGGAATTGCCGCCGATGCCGGCGACGATCGGCATCAGCGCGGCGAGCGCCACCAGCTTCTCGATCGAATCCTCGAAGGCGCCGATGACGCGCGAGGCGACGAAGGCGGTGACCAGGTTGACCGCCAGCCAGGCCCAGCGGTTCTTCACCGAATCCCAGACCGAGGCGAAGATGTCTTCCTCCTCGGCCAGACCGGCGTTGGCCAGTTGTTCCTGCTCGGCTTCCTCGCGGATGAAGTCGACCACCTCGTTGACGGTGACCCGGCCGAGCAGCTTGCCGTCGGCATCGACCACCGGCGCCGAAACCAGGTCGTAGCGCTCGAAAGCCTTGGCGGCGTCCTCGGCGTCGTCGTCCGGTTCGAACTCGACGAACTCGGTGTGCATCAGGCTGCCGACCTCGACCTCGACTTCGTTGACCAGCAGGATGTTGAGCGGCAGGACGCCCTTCAGATGTTCGTCGCGATCGACGACGAAAAGCTGGTCGGTGTGGTCGGGCAGTTCATCGAAGCGGCGCAGGTAGCGCAGCACGACTTCGAGCGTGACGTCCTCGCGCACGGTGACCATGTCGAAGTCCATGATCGAGCCGACCGCATCCTCGGGATAGGACATCGCCGCCCGCAGGTGCTCGCGCTCCTCGGCCGGCAGGCTGCGGAAGACGTCGTCGATGACGCCCTGCGGCAGGTCGGGCGCGAGGTCGGCAAGTTCGTCGGCGTCCAGCGTTTCGGCGGCGGCGACCAGCTCGTTGCGAGCCATCGACTCGATCAGGCTCTCGCGGACGACGTCCGAGACTTCGAGCAGGATTTCGCCGTCGTGCTCGGCCTTGACCAGGTCCCAGACGATCAGGCGTTCGTCGGGCGGCAGCGCTTCGAGGATGTAAGCAACGTCGGCCGGGTGCATCGGCTCCAGTTTTTGCTGGAGTTCCTGCAGGTGCTGCTTGTGTACGATGCCCTCGACCAGGTCGTGGCGCGGCCCTTCCTGCCGGTGCACGATCTCCTCGACCAGCTTGTGCCGGGCGAGCAGGGTGTGCACCTCGGCGAGGCGCTCCTGCAGGTCTTCGGCATCGGTTAGCTGGTTTTCTTCGCTCATGGTGCAGCGCCGCAATAGGTGCGCCATTTTAGCACCGCTATGGTGCCGGCCTGCCGCCGAATTGCTGCGGATTTCCCTTAACCCGGCGCCTTCGCGAGGGACTCAGGGTACTTCGGCCGAGCCCATGCGAGCCAGGATGATCGCCGTCTTGCGCCCGAGCCCCGGCGCATTGCGATTGCGGTCGTAGAAACGCGGATTGGGCACCATGCCGGCCAGCCGCGCCGCCTGCGCCGGGCCGAGCTGGCCGGCGCCGACGGCGAAGTAATGGCGGGCCGCCGCTTCGGCGCCGAAAACGCCGTTACCCCATTCGATCACGTTGAGATAGACCTCGAAGATGCGGCGCTTGCTCCACAGGTTCTCCAGCATCAGCGTGATCACGGCTTCCTCGGCCTTGCGGAAATAGGACTTGGTCGGCGTCAGGAACAGGTTCTTGGCGAGTTGCTGGCTGATCGTCGAGCCGCCGGCGACGAAACGCCCCTTTTTCTGGTTCTTTTCCATCGCCTTCTGGATACCTTCCCAGTCGAAGCCTTCGTGATCGACGAACTTGGCGTCCTCGGCGGCGATGATCGCCCGCTTCAGGTGCGGCGAGATGTTGGCGTAGGGAATCCACTGCTGGCGCAGCACGGCGTCCGGGTTCTTCTCGCGCAGTTCGGCGAGGCGGATTTCCATGAAGCGGGTGGTTCCCGGATTGAACTGCCCCCAATAGACGACCCACAGGAACAGCCAGAGCAGCCACAGAAAAGCGAGCGCGAAAGGCGCCAGCAGCCCCCAGCGCAACCAGCGGCCGAAACGTTTCATGCCGCGAGTTGCGCGCGCAGCGCCTGCAGCACCGGCGCGCCGGCGGGGTGGACGCCGCGCCAGACCGCGAAGGCTTCGGCCGCCTGGCCGACCAGCATGCCGAGACCGTCGGCCAGGCGCGCCGCGCCCGCTTCTCGGGCCTGCGCCAGGAAAGGCGTCTCGCCCTTGCCGTACATCATGTCGTAAGCCAGCGCCTCGGCAGCGAAGAGCCCGTCCGGCAAAGGCAGGCGGGCGCCGGCCAGGCTCGCCGAGGTGGCATTGATGACGACGTCGAAGCTGCGCCCGGCCAGGCTGGCGAAACTGCCGCCGGCGACCGGCGCCAGATCGGCAAACGCCGCCGCCAGGGCGGCCGCCTTGTCGGCGCTGCGGTTGGCGACCGCCAGTTCGCCGACACCGGCCGCCAGCAGCGGTTCGATGACGCCGCGCGCGGCGCCGCCGGCGCCGAGCAGCAGCACCCGCTTGCCGGCCAGGACGACGCCGAGATTGCCCTCGATGTCGGCGACCAGCCCGGCACCGTCGGTATTGTCGCCAAGCACGCGAGCGCCGACGAAACTCAGCGTATTCACCGCGCCGGCCCGCGCCGCCCGCGGCGTCAACTCGTCGCACAGGCGGAACGCTTCCTCCTTGAACGGCACCGTGACGTTGGCGCCGCGCCCGCCTTCGGCAACGAAGGCGCGCAAGGCGCCGGCAAAATCATCGACGGGCGCCAGACGCGCCTGGTAGACAAGGTCGGCGCCGGTCTGCGCGGCGAAGGCGGCGTGAATGAAAGGCGATTTCGAGTGGGCAATGGGATTGCCGAAGACGGCGTAAAGCTCGGGCATGGGTCGGCTAGTTGCTGTTGCGGGTCGCCAGCGTGTCGCCGGGGACGAAATTCCATTCCCGGGCAAACGACAGCACCGTTGCACCGTCCATCGCCTCGCGCGGGATCGGCCCGAACGGCGCCGCCATGCGCAGGATGCGCAGGGCCGCCTGGTCGAGCAGCTTGTGCCCGGAGGAGCGGGAAATCTCGACGTTGTACAGGCTGCCGTCCTCGACGCGTAATTCGACGAAGATCACTACCTTGCCGTAGAGCTTGCCGCGCGCCGCTTCCGGGTAATTGAGCGTGCCGATGCGTTCGATCTTCTGCTTCCAGGCGTCGAAATACGGCGCCAGTCGGTATTCCTTGGCGCGCGCGCCGATGAATTTCTTCTGCGGCCGCTTGTTGTATTCCTCGATCGACTTGGCGATCTCGCCTTCGAGACGGGCCATCGCCCGCGCCGTATCGGCGAGGTCGGTGCCGGTCAGGCGCGGTGTCGGCTCGGGCTGTTCGCTGCGCGTTTCGGCAGCCGCGACGCGGGCGAGGTTGGCCGCCTGGGTCAGCATCTTGTGCTGCGCCGCTTCGAGTTCGCGCACGCGGCGGCGCATCTGCTGCATGTCCTCGCCGCTGGATTGCTGCTCGGTCGCCGGCAGCGGCGTCTTGGCGCGTAGGTTTTCGTCGGTGTTGCCGCCGCCGTCGAGATTCGCCTGCGCCAGCGCCTGCGCGTCGCTCGGCGGACGCTGGCTGGCGGCATTGACCAGGATGATGTCGAGCGCCTTTTCGCGGGCGACCCGGGATGCTTCCGGAAACGCGAAATGCAGGCTGAGCAGCAGCCCATGCAGCAGCAGGGAAACGCCGATCGCCAGTCCCAGGCGACGATCGCCGGGCGCGCTGGTCAGCGGGCGGATCTGAGGCGTCACGCGGCTTCCTCCTCCAGGTCGCAGGCGACATCGGCGGCGTCGAGCAAGGCGACGAAACGCAAGGCAACTTCCGGCTGCAACAGGTCGATGCTCTCGATCGCCAGACGCATCCGCTGGCCGGGCTGCAGGTCGGCGGGCACCGAGGCGACGCGCGCCAGCAGCGGCAAATGGTCGAGCTTGACCGTCTGTTCGCGGCGCAGGGTGGCGTCGATCTCGACGAGGCCATGCTGCTGCAGCCAACGCAGGCACCAGTAGCGTTCCATCAGGCGCTGGAATTCGGCGTAGGCGGCGTAGGTCAGTTCGAAATCGCGCATTGCCGCGAACAACTCGGCCGACTTCTGCGGGAAGGGCGGCGGCGTCTGCTGCAGACAGGCGATCAATTGCCATTGATTGACCAGGTCGCAGTAGCGGCGCAACGGCGAGGTCATCCAGGCGTATTGCGGCACACCGAGGCCTTCGTGCGGCAGCGGCGAAGTGGTCATGCGCACCTTGCCCTGGGTCTGCGCACGGTACAGGCAGGCGACGTTGTTCTCGGCGAGCAGGCCGCCCCAGGTCGAATTGGCGACGATCATCAACTCGGCGACCAATTTGTCGAGCGGGCTGCCGCGCTTCCTCTCGCTGATGTCCACGGTGCAGGCATCGGGGTCGGCGAGGTCGCCGGCGATCGCAAAGTTGTAGTCGTTCACGCCCTGCATCGCCGACGGCTTGCCGCGCCGGCCTTCACAGGCATTGGCGAAATGCCAGAGGTGGAGCAGTTCGCGGGCGAAGGGTTTGTCCGGCAAGGGGGCGCCGACCGTCTCGCTGTTGAACCAAGGCTCGACATCGTGGTGACGCAGGTTTTCGGCGATATGCACGCGTTCGATGCGGGATTCGTGCGCCAGCACTTCGTACTGCTCGTTCACCGTCAGGTAGAGCGACACGGCCGGGCAATCGACGCCGCCGGCCAGCGTGTAGTTCTGGACCACGGCGTCGGGCAGCATGGTGATCTTGTTGCCCGGCATGTATACCGTCGACAGGCGGGCGCGGGCGACGCCGTCGAGCGGCGAACCGTGTTCGATGGCCAGCCCGGGCGCCGCGATGTGGATGCCGATGCGACTGCCGATGCCGGGCAGCCAGGTGACCGACAGCGCATCGTCGATTTCGGTGGTGTGGGCGTCGTCGATCGAGAAGGCGCGCACCTCGGCGCGCGGCAGGTCCACCGGCAGCGCCGGGGCGTCGAGCGCCGGAAAGGCGGTGCCGCGCGGGAACTGCTCATGCAGGAAGCGCTTGTAGTGCAGGAGGTAGGCCGACTTGATGGCGCCGCACTTGAACAGCAACTGGGCGGCGGAGAGACCGGTTTCGGCGCAGGCCGTCTCGAAGGCCTTGGTCTCCGGCTTGTTGCGGTCCGGCGCATAGAGCAGCGCGTCGGTCAGCGCGGCGATTTCCGGCGGCAGACGGAATTCCTTCAGCTCGGCGAGCCAGCCTTCCATCGCCAGCGCTTGCTGACGCTTCTTTTCAAGATTGGCCAGAGCAGCTGCGAGAATGTCGGCAGGCGCTTTGCGGAAGCGGCCCTTGCCCTTGCGGTGGAAATAGACGGGCGCGGCTTGCAGGGCGAGCAGCACCGCCGTCGCTTCGCCGGGCGCGGGGTCGTGTCCGTAGTAATCACGGGCAAAATCCAGAAACGAAAATTCGCCATCGCTGACACACTCCCAGAGGAAATCCGCCTCGATCTCTGCGGCAAGCGGCGCCGCCTGCTCGAGCAGGGCACCGGCCGCCGGCTGGGCGAAACGCAGCAGGACGCTGGCCGCCTTGATCTTGCTGCGTTTGCCGGAGGGCATTTCGACCTGCAACGAACTGTCGTTGTCGGCCAGGATGCTGCCCGCCTTGAAACCGCCATCTTCTTCAAACAGTACATTCATCGGCGGATTATAACCCGGCAAATTCAATGAGTTGCGGCATCAATTCGGGAAAGCGCGTGAAGCTGTGGTCGCCACCTTCGAAGACGCTTTGCCGGCAACCGAACCAGTGCGCCTGGGCGGCGCGGTAATCGAGCACTTCGTCGCCGGTTTCCAGCAACAACCAGAGCCTGGCCAGGTCTGGACGCGCTGTCTGGGCTGCGAGCTGCGCCGCATGCTCGGCGGTGAACACGAAACGCTCGCCGCTATGGTAGTTGGCGTGCTCGCCGATGAAGCGCTCGGCCGAAAGTGCGCTGATCACCGCCGGGTTGATCAGCACCGCCGGCAGCCCGAAGCGGGCCGCCAGGTAGCTGGCGTAATGGCCGCCCAGCGATGAGCCGATCAGCGTTACCGGTCGCCCGGCGTTTTCCAGGAAGTGCGACAAATCGACCACCGCCTGCGCGGGAACCGGCGACAATTGCGGGCAGACGAACTGTGCCGCCCGGCCGCGGCGGGCCATTTCCTCGCCTAGCAGCCGGGCTTTCCACGACGCCGGCGAGGAACAGAAGCCGTGCAGGTAGAGGATCAGGCCACCCATTCGACCCAGCCCATCTCCGCGGTGAGCAGCACGATCACGCCGAAGATGATGCGGTACCAGGCGAACACCGTGAAGTCGTGGTTGGATACATAGCGCAGCAGGGCCTTGACGGTGAGCATCGCGGCCACGAATGAAGCGATGAAACCGACGGCGAACACCGGCAGATCGGCCATGTGCAGCAGCGACCAGTTCTTGTACACGTCATAGACGGTGGCCGCGAACATGGTCGGAATGGCGAGGAAGAAGGAAAACTCGGTCGCCGTCTTGCGCGACAGGCCGAAGATCAGGCCGCCCATGATCGTCGCGCCGGAACGCGAAGTCCCGGGAAACATCGCCATCGCCTGCGCGAAGCCGACCTTCAGGGCATCCGGCCAGCGCATGTCGTCGATGCTGTTGATGCGCGGATGGTAGGCCTTGCGTTCGATGTAGAGGATCAGGAAACCACCGACGATCAGCGCCCCGGCAACAGTCAGCGGGTTGAACAGATAGGCCTTGATCGTGCTGTGGAACAGCAGGCCGAGGACGGCGGCAGGCATGAATGCGACCAGCAGGAGGCTGGCGAAGCGCTGCTGCACCGGATCGTTGCCAAGTCCGCCCAGCGCCTTGCCGATGCGTTCGCGAAAATCCCAACAGACGGCGAGGATCGCCCCCAACTGGATGACGATCTTGAACACCTTGCTTTGTTCGTCGGTGTAGTCGATCAGGCTACCGAGGATGATCAGGTGGCCGGTCGAGGAAATCGGCAGGAATTCGGTCAAACCCTCGACGATGCCGAGGATCAATGCTTTGCAGAGGAGAATCGTGTCCATGGAGGGAAGCGCTATGACGAGAGCGCGCATTTTACCCCCGTGGGCGCGTCGCCGCCTCCAAATCGGCCAGCCATTGCAGTGCCTGCAGCGGCGTTTCGCCGCACATTTCCGCCGAGGGTTGCAGGCCGCTGCAACAGGCGGGCCGCTCCGGCCGGCCGAAGATGCGGCAACGCCGCTCGGCGTCGAGATGACGACAGGGCACCCCGGCCGGCTTGGCGAGCGAGGAAATCGACGGGGCAATGCAGCAGGCGCCGCAACCGGGGCGACAACTGGCCGTCATTTCGGCGGCGGGCTGTCGACCGGCAGCTGTTGCCGCAGCATATGCTCGGCCAGCGTCGTGTACAGCGACTTCGAGAGCATCCGGGACACCGCCGAGGCGATCAGCGCGGTCGCCATCAGGCCGATCACCAGCGAGTAACCGTCCACCATTTCCATGACGATGATGAAGGCGGTGATCGGCGCCTGGGTCGCGGCGGCCAGAAATCCGACCATGCAGAGAACGACGATGGTGGTCGGAAAAGCCTCGCCACCGAGCACGGGAACCAGATCCTGGCCGATGCCGGCGCCAATCGCCAGCGAAGGCGCGAAAATCCCTCCGGGCAAGCCGCTGAGATAGGAAACGACGGTGGCAACGAATTTTGTCGGTCCGAAATACCAGGGCAGGTCGGTCTGCCCGATCAGCAGCGCCTTGGTCTCGGCAAAGCCGCTACCCCAGGTAAGCCCCCCCGTCACCCAGCCCAGGGAGGCCAGGAGCAAGCCGCAACAGACGACGAAGAGATAGGGATGGCGATTGCGCAAATTGGCCAGCGCACCTTTCCAGGAAGTCGCCGCGACGATCAGCATGCGGGCGAAGAGACCGCCGGCAATGCCGGTGACGACCGCGCAGGTCAGGATGGTCGTCAGCAGTTCGCCGCTTTCACCGAACACGACGACGCGCCCGAAATAGTTGTCGCTGCCCAGGAAATGTTGCGCGATCACCCCGGCCAGCACGATCGCCGCGATGACGACGCCGCTCAGGCGGGATTCGACGGAGCGCGACAACTCCTCGATGGCAAAAACGATCCCCGCCAGCGGCGCGTTGAAGGCGGCGGCGATGCCGGCGGCTCCCCCGGCAACCAGCAGATGCTGGCGGTGGATGCGCAAGGTTGCCGGCATGAAACGTCCGGCGGCGGCCATCAGGCTGGCGCCGATCTGCACCGTCGGCCCTTCGCGACCGAAAGAAAAACCGCTCCCCACTGCAGCAACGCCAACCATGATCTTGCCGACGGCTATGCGTAGCGATACCAGCGGCTTCCACTCTCCTACGGCGGGGCGCTTCATTTCGGCGATCACCTGCGGGATGCCGCTCCCCTGCGCGCCGGGAAAGATATTGCGGGTAACCCAAAGCAGCGCGGCGCCGGCCAGCGGCGTGACGACGAAAGGCATCCAGGGGTAAAGCGCCGCCCAGTTGGCAAAGCCTTTCGCTGCGCCGTCACTGAGCAAGGCGAAGAGTACGGCGGCCAGCCCAACGACGATGCCGCATCCCCAGAAAACCATTCGCCCCAGCCAGATCCGGAGTTGCGCCAGGAGATAGTTCTGGTTGGCGCGAACGTAGGTTTGTGCGCGAACGAGCCGGTTTTCCAGGAAGGCCTGCAATTTGCCTGTCAGTCCCACAAACTTACCGGGATCACCAGCCACCGCAGCGCTCCGTATCCTGAAGGACGATCGGACGCCCGGGTTGAAATGAAAAACGATCCATGGCGGCATTCTGACAGGATTCGCCCGCCGGACACAGTCCGCAGACGCGAATTTGCCGAACGTGCCGTCCGCCCGCTTGCATTAGTTGCGGGCACAGAAGTGAAAAAGCAGCCCGGAGGCTGCTTTTTTCGGGACACCTCACCTGTTTCAGTGGGTGTGCTTGCGCAGACGCTGAATCGCCTGCAACTGGGCAATGGCTTCGGCCAGTTCGGCTTCCGCTGCGGCATAGTCCATTTCCGCCTGACGATTGGCCAGTGCTTCCTCGGCGCGCTTCTTGGCTTCCATTGCCTTGGCCTCGTCGAGGTCATGGGCACGAATCGCGGTATCCGCCAACACGGTAATCATGTTGGGCTGGACTTCCAGCATGCCGCCGGAGACATACACCAGTTCGAACTCGCTTTGCTCAGGCACCTTGAGACGGATGGTGCCCGGCTTGATGCGGGTCAGCAGCGGGGTATGTTGCGGCAGGATGCCGAGTTCCCCGGCTTCGCCGGGGAACACTGCGATTTCCACCAGGCCGGAGAAAATCGATTCTTCGGCACTGACGACATCACAATGAACGGTCATAACCATTACTGGCTCCTATGCTGAGGCCGCATTACTGCAGCGTCTTCGCCTTTTCGATGGCTTCTTCGATACCGCCAACCATGTAGAAGGCCTGTTCCGGCAGGTGATCGTACTCGCCGCTGACGATGCCCTTGAAGCCCTTGATGGTTTCCTTGAGCGGAACGAACTTGCCCGGGGAACCGGTGAAGACTTCGGCAACGTGGAAGGGCTGCGACAGGAAGCGCTGGATCTTGCGGGCGCGGCTGACGGCCAGCTTGTCTTCCGGCGACAGTTCGTCCATACCCAGAATCGCGATGATGTCGCGCAGTTCCTTGTAGCGCTGCAGCGTCATCTGCACGGCACGGGCGACACCATAGTGCTCTTCGCCGACGATCTGCGGATCGAGCTGGCGGGAGGTGGAGTCGAGCGGATCGACGGCCGGGTAGATACCCAGCGAGGCGATGTCACGCGACAGCACGACCGTGGAGTCCAAGTGCAGGAAGGTGGTAGCCGGGGACGGGTCGGTCAAGTCATCGGCAGGCACGTAAACGGCCTGGATGGAGGTGATCGAGCCGACCTTGGTCGAGGTGATACGCTCTTGCAGACGGCCCATTTCTTCGGCCAGCGTCGGCTGGTAGCCCACCGCGGAAGGCATACGGCCCAGAAGTGCGGACACTTCGGTACCGGCCAGCGTGTAGCGGTAGATGTTGTCGACGAAGAACAGGATGTCACGACCGTCGTCACGGAAACGCTCGGCCATGGTCAGACCGGTCAGCGCGACGCGCAGACGGTTGCCCGGGGGTTCGTTCATCTGACCGAACACCATCGCGACCTTGTCGAGAACGTTGGAGTCCTTCATTTCATGATAGAAGTCGTTCCCTTCGCGGGTACGCTCACCAACACCGGCAAACACGGACAGACCCGAGTGTTGCTTGGCGATGTTGTTGATCAGTTCCATCATGTTGACGGTCTTGCCGACGCCGGCGCCGCCGAACAGGCCGACCTTGCCGCCCTTGGCGAACGGGCAGATGAGGTCGATAACCTTGATGCCGGTTTCGAGCAGATCGACGGAAGACGACAGTTCGTCGAACTTCGGCGCGGCGGCGTGGATTTCACGCAGTTCGTTGCTGTCGATCGGGCCAGCTTCGTCGATCGGACGGCCGAGCACGTCCATGATGCGACCCAGCGTGCCCATGCCGACCGGCACCGAGATGCCGGCACCGGTGTTGTTAACCTTCATGCCGCGGCGCAGGCCGTCGGATGAACCCATGGCGATGGTACGGACGACGCCGTCACCCAGTTGCTGCTGCACTTCGAAGGTCAGGCCGGCTTCAACCATGCCGTTTTCTTCGGAGGCGTCGAGCTTGAGTGCGTCGTAGACCTTCGGCATCGCGTCGCGCGGGAAGTGGATGTCCACAACTGCGCCGATACACTGAACGATGGAACCTTGACTCATATTCAAATCCCCAATAATTAAAAGCTGCGCGCTGGCGTCAGACTGCGGCGGCGCCGCTGACGATTTCCGAGAGTTCCTTGGTAATCGCGGCCTGACGGGCCTTGTTATAGACCAGCTTCAATTCACCGATGACGTTCTTGGCGTTATCGGAAGCAGACTTCATGGCGACCATCCGGGCAGATTGCTCGGAGGCCATGTTTTCAGCCACGGCCTGGTAAATCAAAGCTTCGACATAGCGGATCAACAGATCGTCGATAACTGGCTGGGCTTCCGGCTCGTAGACATAGTCCCAACCCGGCTGATGATCGGTCTTGACGACGTCGTCAGCGAGCGGGAGCAGCTTTTCGAAAACCGGTTCCTGCTTCATCGTGTTGATGAAGCGGGTGTAGCCGATGTACAGCGCGTCGATTTCGCCCTTCATGTAGGCGTCGAGCTGAACCTTGAGCGGGCCGATCAACTTTTCCAGGTGCGGGGTATCACCCAGCGCGACGACGTGCGAAACGACCTTCGCGCCGGCGCGTTGCATGAAACCCAGACCCTTGTTGCCGATGCAGGTTGCCTGGAACTTGATCTGCTGGCTGTCCAGTTCCTTCATCTTGCCCAGAACCAGGCGCAGGACGTTGGAGTTCAGACCGCCGCAAAGACCCTTGTCGGAGGTGACCAGAACAATGCCGATCGCCTTCTGCTCGCGCTTCTCGAGGAAGGGGTGCTTGTACTCGGTCAGCGCATGCGACAAGTTGCTGGCCACGCGCCGGATCTTCTCGCCGTAGGGGCGGGCAGCCCGCATCCGGTCCTGCGCCTTGCGCATTTTGGATGCGGCCACCATCTCCATGGCCTTGGTGATCTTGCGCGTATTTTCTACGCTCTTGATCTTGTTGCGAATTTCCTTGCCGCTAGGCATGGCGTTCTCCTAAGATCAGGCCCAGGTGCTCTTGAAAGCCTGGATGCCGGCAGCCAGCGCCTTTTCGGTATCACCGCTCAGGTCGGCCGACGATTCCATGGTGTTCATGACTTCGGCGTGATTGGCCTTGAGGTAGCTGATCATGGCCTTTTCGCATTCCAGCGCGCGCTTGACTTCGACGTCGTCGAAGTAGCCCTTGTCGGCGGCGTAAAGGGTGACGGCCATCTCGGAGATGCTCATCGGTGCGTACTGCGGCTGCTTCATCAGTTCCGTGACCAGACGGCCGCGTTCCAGCTGCTTGCGGGTCGCTTCGTCGAGGTCGGAGGCGAACTGGGCGAAGGCCGCGAGTTCGCGGTACTGGGCCAGGGCCAGACGGACACCGCCGCCGAGCTTCTTGATCAGCTTGGTCTGAGCAGCGCCACCGACGCGGGACACCGAGATACCGGCGTTGATCGCGGGACGGATACCGGCGTTGAAGAGGTCGGTTTCCAGGAAGATCTGACCGTCGGTAATCGAAATCACGTTGGTCGGAACGAAAGCGGAAACGTCACCGGCCTGCGTTTCGATGACCGGCAGCGCGGTCAGCGAACCGCTCTTGCCCGTCACGGCGCCGTTGGTGAAACGCTCGACCCAGGCTTCGGAAACGCGGGCAGCACGTTCCAGCAGGCGGGAGTGGAGATAGAAGACGTCGCCCGGGTAGGCTTCACGGCCCGGCGGACGGCGCAGCAGCAGGGAAACCTGACGGTAGCCCCAAGCTTGCTTGGTCAAATCGTCGTAAATGATCAAGGCATCTTGACCACGGTCACGGAAGTATTCGCCCATCGAGCAGCCGGCGTAGGGAGCCAGGTACTGCAGTGCGGCCGATTCCGAAGCGGAAGCAGCGACGACGATGGTGTATTCCATGGCGCCGTGCTCTTCGAGCTTGCGCACGACGTTGGCGATGGTGGAAGCCTTCTGGCCGATAGCGACATAAACGCAGAAGAGGTTCTTGCCCTTCTGGTTGATGATCGCATCGACGGCGACGGCGGTCTTGCCGGTCTGGCGGTCGCCGATGATCAGTTCGCGCTGGCCGC
>CAZFXO010000044.1:0-28426 GCA_964523045.1 uncultured Dechloromonas sp.
AGCAGTTGCTGCCGACCTACAACGTCTTCGACGAATCGCGCCACTTCGCGCCGGGGCCGGATGTGGCCCGCGTGCTGCGCGTCGGCGGCGCCCAGGTCGGCTTCCTGATCTGCGAGGACGGCTGGAACGACGACGGCGCCGATTACGCGGTCAATCCCTTCCGCCGCCTGGCCGACGCGGCGCCCGACCTGGTTGTGTCGATCAACGCCAGCCCGTCCAACATCGGCAAGCGCGAGCAGCGGCACGCGCTGTTCGCCGCCGCCAGCCGCCGCCACAAGCTGCCGCTGGTCTATGTGAACCAGATCGGCGGCCACGATCAGCTGGTGTACGACGGCGCGTCGTTTGCGGTGATGCCGGAGGACGGCGTGGTTTTCGAGGCGCCGCGTTTCGTTGCCGCGCAGACCACCTTGTTGTGGGACGGCAGCGGTTTTCGCGCTGGCGACGGTGCACCGCTGCCGCCGGTGGCCGCAGCCGGGTTGCCCGTAATGGAGTTTTACCGCCGGCAGATCGTCCTCGGCCTGCGCGACTATGCCCGCCGCTGCGGCTTCCAGCAGGTGGTGGTCGGCTCCTCCGGCGGCATCGACTCGGCGCTGACCCTGGCGCTCGCCGCCGAGGCGCTGGGGCCGGAGAATGTCGTCGCGGTGACGCTGCCCTCGCGCTTTTCCAGCAGCGGCAGCGTCGATGACTCGGTGACGCTGTGCGACAACCTCGGCATCACGCTGTACACGCACCCGATCAAGGTGCTGGTCGGCCAGTACGAGGCCGATTTCGCCGCCGCCTTCGGCGAGCCGCTGCAAGGCCTGGCGCTGGAAAACCTGCAGGCGCGCGTGCGCGGCACCGTGCTCATGGCCTACTCCAACCGCTACGGCCACCTGTTGCTGACCACCGGCAACAAGAGCGAGATTTCGGTCGGCTACTGCACGCTCTACGGCGACACCAACGGCGGCCTCGGCCTGATCGGTGACCTCTACAAGACCGAGGTCTTCGAACTGTGCCGCCACCTCAATGCCGAAGCCGGGCGCGAGCTGATCCCGCTGGCGATCATAGCCAAGGAACCGTCGGCCGAACTGGCGCCCGACCAGCGCGACAGCGACAGCCTGCCGCCTTACCCGGTGCTCGACACCATCCTCAAGGTGCTGATCGAGGGCGAGCGCCTGGGCGCCGACGAGCGCGCTGCGGTGCAGGCCGACTACGCCACGCTCGCCGCCGGCCCCGACGGCCCGGCACTGATCGCCCGCGTCCGCCGCCTGATCGCCCGCAACGAGTACAAGCGCCGCCAGGCCCCGCCCATCCTCCGCCTGCGCGGCCGCGCCTTCGGCAGCGGCCGGCAGATGCCGATTGCCGCCAGATACGATTGAGGAAACGCGCATGAACAACCAAGAGAAATTCGACATCGCCGTCGTCATCGGCCGCTTCCAGCCCTTCCACAACGGCCACGCGGCGCTGCTGGCGCAGGCGTTGGGCTGTGCGGACAAGGTCATCGTCCTGCTCGGTTCGGCGCACGCCGCGCGCAGCGCCAAGAACCCGTTTAGCTGGGAAGAACGGGCGAGCATGATCGCGCTGACGCTGGACGAGGCGACGAAAGCGCGCGTGACTTTCCTGCCGCTGCGCGACTACTACGACGAACGCCGCTGGCGGGCGGCAGCGCAGGCCGCGGTGCAGGCGCAGGCGGCGCCGGGCGCGCGCATCGCGCTGATCGGCCACCACAAGGACGCCACCAGCGAATACCTGCACGGCTTCCCCGGCTGGACGCTGCTGCCGGCGCCGGCCTACGGCGCAATCAACGCCACCAGCCTGCGCCGCATCCTGTTCGAGGGCGAGGACCGTGCCGCGACGCAGGCGCTGCTCGCCGGCCAGGCACCGGCCGCCGTCGTCCATTACCTGCTGGGCTGGCTGAACCTGCCGTTTGTTGGCGGCCTGCGCGAGGAGCATGCGCGCGTCGAAGCGGGCAAGAAAACCTGGGGCACCGGGCCGTTCATCACCGTCGACGCGGTGGTCACCGCCGCCAGCCATGTGCTCCTGATCGAACGCGGCCAGCCGCCCGGCAAGGGCCAGTGGGCGCTGCCCGGCGGTTTCCTGGAGCCGCGCGAGCGGGTCTTGCAGGGAGCGATGCGCGAGCTGCAGGAAGAAACCGGCTTCGCGCTGCTGCCGGCGACGCTGGAGAGCCTGCTGCGCGGCACGGCGGTGTTCGACCACCCCGACCGCAGCCAGCGCGGCCGCACCATCACCCACGCCCACTGGTTCGACCTCGGCGACAGCCGGCTACCGGAAGTCGCCGGCGCCGACGACGCGGCAGCGGCGAAATGGGTGCCGATCGGCGAACTGGCGGCGCTGGAAGGCGAGTTGTTCGAGGACCATTTCATGATCCTCGATCATTTTTTGCAGGTTTTGCCGGTTGACCGTGAGGGTGGCGATTGACGCCTGTCGCGCCGCTGCCGGCCCGCTGCGTGGCGAGGCTTCGATCAGGGGCGGGCGCTGGCGCGATGCAGATGCCGTTCAGCCGCCAAGCTCGTTCCGCAATGCGGCAAGCTCGGCGCGCAGTTCGCCGACTTCGCTTTCCAGCGCGCTGACGCGGTTTTTCAGTTCGTCGATTTCCTGATTGCCGACGCGTCCGCCGCTTGCCGGCGCCGCTTCCACCGCGGGCTGGCCGCTCAGCAGGTGGCTCCAGCGGTTTTCGCGCGATCCGGGCAGGCGGGGCAGTTCGACGACCAGGCCCTTGTCGGCGAGTTCTTCGAGGAAGGCTTCGACCGCCGAGATGTCGGCGAAGCGGTGCAGGCGCTCGCAGTTCAGGCGCAGTTCGCCGGCCGTCTGCGGGCCGCGCAGCATCAATACGGTGAGCAGCGCAGAGGCCTGGGTCGGCACGCCGAGCACCTTCTCCAGCCGATGCTCGAAACGGACGACGCGGCTGCCGCTGACTTCGACCGCCAGGCCGGCGTCCTTGAGGCCGTCCAGCGCCTGCACGATTTCCGTTTCGCTCAGATCGAGCACCGGCTGGCGGCTGGTCTTCTGGTTGCAGCCGGCGGCCAGCGCGTTGAGCGAGAGCGGGTAGGTGTCGGGCACGGTGCGCTGCTTTTCGAGCAGCGTGCCAAGGACGCGGGTTTCGGCCAAGGAGAGGTGGGGCAGGGTATCGGTCATGTTCGCTTCAGCCGTGGGCGGGAGAGTCGGGAATGGCCGGCAGCAGCGCGCAGGCTGCCGCCGGTTTTACGATGCGAAAGGCCAGCTTGGTGCGGCCGGTCAGCTTGAGTAGCGCTTTGTCCTTGCTGACCAGGATGTCGGCGCCGGCGCGCGCGGCGAGTTCGAGGAACTTCTGGTCGTCGCGGTCCTTGCAGCGCGGCAGCGGCGGCGCTTCGCCTTCCGGAACGAGCCTGACCAGCGCGCGGTAGCGGGCGTAACGCTCGGCGATCATCTCCGGCGTCAGCTTCAGTTGCGGGTAGGTTAGTACGCGCTGCAGTTCGTCGAGCGTGCGCTCGTCGACCAGGCATTCGATCTGCCCGGCTTCGAGCGCGGCCATGATCGGCACCGCCTCGACATTGGCCCAGTGGTAGAGATCGAGGACGACGTTGGTGTCGAGGACGAAGCGCAGCATGGGCGGATTATAAACGGGCAGCGTGGGTGCCTACAGCGTGGGTTTGAGCACCATCAGGAAGAAAATGGCGAGCATGGCGACGAAGGCCGGGTAGCCGAGGCGCTCCCAGAGGCGGGCGTAGCGCCAGTAGCGCGGCGGCAGTTCCTCGTTGGCGGCCGCGGCGGCTTCGGCCATGTCGGCCATGCGCAGTTGCAGCCAGACCACCGGCAGCCAGCACAGGCCGGCGATGACGTAGAGGATCAGGGTCACGACGATCCACGGCGTCGTCCATTCGTAGCCGCCGAGGTGGACGAGCCAGAGGCCGGATATCGGCTGGAAGAGCACGGTCGGCGCGGTGAACCACCAGTCGGCACGGACCACCAGGCGGGCGGTGGTGGCGATGGCGGCGACCGGGCCGCGGCGGTTGGTGAAGAACAGGTAGAAGGCCGAACCGAAGCCGGTGCCGACGAGCAGCACGGACGACAGGATGTGCAGGGCCTTCACAACGAAATAGGTGGTCATGGTCTTTCCTCCTCGGCGTAAAGCAGGGTGAGCACGGCCAGGATCGGCAGGTTCTTGCTGAGCGGGCCATAGGGATGGATCAGGAATTCCGGCAGGCAAACGGCGATCACCGCCGAATAGCCGGCGATCAAGGCAATCTGCGCCAGCCACAGGCGGCGGCCGGGGGCGAACAGCGTGGCCAGGCCGAAGGCCGCATCGAGCAGCGCGGCACCGATCAGCGCGACCATGGCCGGCGTGCCGGAGAGGCCGGTGCGGGCGAGCAGCGCCAGGCTGTCGGGGATTGGATAAGCGAACAGGCTGACCCAGGCGGTGATCAGCCAGACGGCGGCGAGTGCCAGGCGCAGCAGCGGGGCGCGCCAGGCAGCCAGGGCTTGCTGGCGCAGGTGAGGCGCTTCGACGGGCGTGATGAATTCGGCCGGGCGGCGGGCGTCGGGCGGATAGGGTGTGCCGACGTAGGCGTCGGCGCTTTGCAGCATGTGCCAGGTTTGCGTGTCGAGCAGGCCGCCGGGCAGGTGTTCGCCGACGCGGGCGGCGATGGCCATCAGCCAGCCGGGCAGCGGCAGCACCGGCGCGGGCGGAAAACCGAGGCTGCGCCGGTAGGTGGCGACCAGTTCGCGCAGCGTCAACGCCTCTCCGCCGACCAGATCAAGGCACTGGCCAGCGGGTGTTGCCGGGTCAAGCAGGCGGACGATTTGAGCGCACAGGTCGTCGATGTGGATGCTGTGCACACGCTGGTGGCCGCCTTGCGGCAGCGGCGTCAGCGGCAGGCTGGCGAGCAGGCGGAAGGCGCGGGCCGAGGCGCCGGCTTCACCATAGACCAGCGCCGGGCGGACGATCTGCCATCCCAGCGGCAGAGCGCGCAGGAAATCGTCGGCGGCGCGCTTGCTGGCGAGGAAGGGCGCTTCGCCACGGTCCGCGCCCTGCGCCGAAACCTGCACGACGCGGCGCACGCCGGCGGCGACGCAGGCATTGAAGAAATCCTGCGGTCCACGCGTGTGCAGGGCCGAAAAAGTCTGTTCGCCCTGTTCGCGCAGGATGCCGACGGCGTTGATGGCGGCGTCGCAGCCGCGCAAGGCCTGCTGCCAGGCGGCCGGGTCGGGTCGGCTGAAGTCGATGGCGACCTCGTCGGCAGCCTGCGGCCGGCGCACGCCGCGCAGCACCTGGTGGCCGGTAGCGCTCAGCACCCGGCCCAGCGCGCTGCCGATGAAGCCGCTGGCGCCGGCGATCAGGATGCGCATGGCGTCACCTCTTCGGCGTTTTCGGTGCTGGCCGGGCGTTGCGCCTGCGGCGTCGGGATGTGCTTCCAGATGCGGCGCGAGAGCAGGCCGACGGCGGCCAGCACGCCGATCAGGCTGAGGCGGAAGGCGTCGCGCAAGGCCAGCGCCGGGTCGCTGTAGGCGGGATTGGCGGCGAAGAAGAGGACGAGCAGCAGCGGCAGCCCGAGCAGCAGGATGGCGCTGGTTCGCCACCAGAAATCGGCCCGGCCGGCGGTGCCGCACAGGTCGGTGAGGATGCCGGTGAGGGCGGTTTTCAGGTAGTAGGCGGCGAGACCACCGGCGAGCAGGGCGATGGTCACTTGCAGCAGAAAGATCAGTGTCGAGTCCATGGTGTTTTCTCGCTTACGAATATTTCTGTAAAGACAGAAATTGATGCTTCAAAAAAATGGGCCAGAACGGCCCATGCCGGGTGAAAGCGGTTTATTCGCTGCTGCTGCCCTTGCGGAAGGTCTGGCTCAATTTGGCGCCGATGCCGAGCATCTTCATCAGTGTTTCCGGCTTCAGGCGCAGCATTTCGTCGGACCAGGTAGTGAGGATCTGGATGAATTCCAGCGTCTCGCGGATGCGCTGTTGCGCACCTTCGTCCTCGGCGGCCAGGTCCGGGTTGCTGAGGAAACCGTTGAGGACATCGATGGTCGGGTCGATCTCGCGCTGGCGGCGGCCTTCGACGATCAGCTTGAACAACTCCCAGACGTCGGTCGAGGTCTCGAAATGGTCGCGCCGGTCGCCTTTCAGATGGACGATGCGCACCAGTTTCCAGGACAGCAGCTCCTTGATGCTGGTACTGACATTGGAGCGGGCGACGCCCAGCGTGCTGGCGATTTCCTCGGCCTCCATCGGCCGCCCGGCGAGGTAGAGCAGGGCGTGGATTTGCGCGACGCTGCGGTTGACGCCCCAGCGCGAGCCCATTTCGCCCCAGTGGAGGATGAATCTTTCGGAGATCGGTTTGAGTTCCATGGCTGCAATGTAGTTGCGTCTGTAATTTCTGTCAACACAGAAATTACAGATAGGGGCCGTGGCGCTCAACCGGCCTTCGGCGTCAGTGCCTGCATTCGTCCTTCAAACTCCTTGCGCAGTTCGCGCCGCACCTGGGCCGCCTGGTAGCGACGGATTTCTTCCGGCGTGCTTGGTGTGAGCGGCGGGACGGCGGTTGGTTTGCCGTCGGCGTCGACGGCGACCATGGTGAAGAAGCAGGAGTTGGCGTGGCGGATGACCTTGGCGCGGATGTCTTCAGTGAGCACCTTGATGCCGATTTCCATCGAGGTGTTGCCGGTGTAATTGACCGAGGCGAGGAAGGTCACCAGTTCGCCGACGTGGATCGCCTGGCGGAACATCACCTGGTCGACCGACAAGGTCACCACGTATTCGCTGGCGTAGCGGGCGGCGCAGGCGTAGGCGACCTGGTCGAGCAGCTTGAGGATGGTGCCGCCGTGGACGTTGCCGGAAAAGTTGGCCATGTCCGGGGTCATCAGGACGGTCATCGCGAGTTGGTGCTGGGGAAGGTGCATGGCAGGGAATCGGCAGTGGAAAAAGAAAAAGGGCAGGATCGTCATCCTGCCCCATGATTAGCGCAACGCTGGTGCCTCACTCTTCGAGCAGGCTGCGCAGCATCCAGGCCGTTTTTTCATGAACGTCGAGGCGCTGGGTGAGCAGGTCGGCAGTCGGCTGGTCGTCGGCTTCGGCAACCACCGGCAGCAGTTTGCGCGCGGTGCGGGCGGTGGCTTCCTGGGCGGCAACCAGGTGACGGACCATGTCGTCGGCGTTGGGCACGCCTTCGACTTCCTTGATCGAGGCGAGCTTGACGAATTCCTTGTAGGTGCCCGGCGCCGGGAAACCCAGCGCGCGGATGCGCTCGGCGATCAGGTCAAGGGCGTTCCACTGCTCGGTGTATTGGCCCATGAACATCAGGTGCAGGCTGTTGAACTGCGGGCCTTTGACGTTCCAGTGGAAGTTGTGCGTCATCAGGTACAGCGTGTAGCTGTCAGCGAGCAGGCCGGACAGGCCGGCGACGATCTTCTTGCGGTCAGCGTCGGAAATGCCGATGTCGATGCTCGGGGATTTGACTTTCTTGTTTGCCATGGACGGTTCTCCTATGTGAATACAGCGGGTGACCGGCGGCGGCGCTGGCTAACTTCGGCGGGCCGTTTCCGGGGCGAAACCTGCGTTGGTAGCAGGGGCATACGTCATGGGCGAATATAGCGCATATCAGCTTCGCCGAGCCAATGAATCAGGACTATGGGAGGGTTGGCGTGTGGCTATCGACGGGGCAAGCAGCAGGACGACGCCATGCTTGTGCCGGTCACCTCTGCTGGTTGGGGGAAAGCCATACAGTAGGGCTTTTTCCCGGGGTCAGAGCATGTTGCCGCGGATGTCGACAATGCGTAGTTCGCCGCGTTCGCGGCGCAGCAGTAATTCGGACTCTCCCTCTCGTTTTTGCGGCCTGCCTTTGAGATCGTTCCAGCGTTGCGACCAGCGCAATGAAACGCTGACGCGCCTTTCCTGGGAAAGGACACGGCCGACGCGCAGCGACCAATCTACGGCGAATTCCCGGTGTCGCCGGTCGTCGATGCGATCGCGGATGTCGGCCAGGGTACCGTTGGGGTCGTCCGAAAAGTAGCGAGCGACGGAGGTCCAGCCACCACGGCGCAACCCGTCTTCCAGGCCCCTGACCAGGTCGTCGACTTCGTCGCGCAGGGGGTCGCGTTCGCGAGGGCGGACGTTGACGCAGCCGCCGACGGCGAGGGCGGCGGCCAGCAGGATTCGCCGGCGCAACCCTGAGATGGCTTGCAGTGAGTTGGGCGCGTCCGCTTGGTTCGTTCCGCAGTGTTTCGGCTTTTCATCGGTCATGGTGGTTTCCTTTGCCAATCAGTCTATGCATCAGCATATTGGATTTTCGCCGCACAGGTTGAACTGGCTTGATTTTCCTTTTCCGATTAGCGCGCTCAACGCAACCATTGCTGCCCACTGATCGTGCGCAGGATGCGTGGTTTGCCGTCGACCAGGCCGACGATTTCGACGATCTGCGATTCCTCCTCGTGGTGCAGCCGCTGTCGGCTGTTGTCGCCGATGATCTTCACCGAGTAGCTGATTTGCGCCTGGTCGTCGCCGAGCGGCTGGACCGAGAAGCCGCTGATTCGGTACTGGATGCGGTCGAATACCTTGAACGAGTTGATCAGCGTGTCCTCGACGTCACGCGTGTCGGCACCGTCGCCGCCATGCCAGTCGCTGGCCAGGAGGCTGAGGATGGTGCGGATGTCGCCGCGGCCGTAAGCGTCGACAAAGCTTTGGTAGAGGGTCTGGATCTGCGCGTTGCTGATGCCGAAGGCGGCCAGGTAGGCGGCTAGTTTCGGTTGCAGGGCACGGCCGCGATTCAGGGCGCCGTTGGCTGCTGTCTCGCCGCGCTGAACGTAGTAGCCGATGTAGGAATGGGGCTGCAGACTGCGTTCCAGCTCCTGCTGCCACTCGCGGGCGCGTTCGCGGCCGGCCGGGCTGGGCGGCTGCCGGAGCAGGTTGTCGATCATGTCGAGCCAGGCCAGATAGGAGCGAATCTGGCTGTCGCGGTTGCGCAGGTAGCTGATCCGCATCGAACCCAGGTAGTAGGCTTCGCGGAAACGCTGCATGGCCAGGAAGATCGGCATGCCCGAGGTGACGTGGCCGTTGTTGGCGAGCGGCAGATAGATGTCGTTGGCCTTGCGGTTGATTTCGCTGAGGGCGCTATCCCCGCCGCTGGCGTCGTTGGTTGAGGCAAAGGCGCGTGCCCGGCCGGCCAGGGCGTCGAGCTGAGCCGCCCGTTTCGGGAAGCCGTTGGCTACTTCCTGGCGGAAAGGAGCAATTTTCGCTTCATAGGCGTTCAGCGCCGCTTCCATCTGGTCGAACAGGCTGCCAGCCTTGGGCCAGCCGGCGGGTAGATCCTGCGGGTCCGGTGCTGCCCAGTACCAGTGGTTACTTGCCGGCCAGCGCGATTCCCAGCTTGTGATCTGGTTGAACAACTCATCTTCTTGCAGGTAAACGCTCTGTCCCGGGGCAACGTCGTTGAGTTCACTACTGATCTTGGCGATTTGTCCGGACAATTCGCGTTCGAGACGTATGTACTGGTTCCAGATGCTCTGGTAGTCGTTGTATCCCTGAGAGGCGTTGCGGTCGCGCTCGGCGTATTTCTTGCGGGCTTCGCGCAGGGTTTCCAGGGTGTAACGGGGTTGGTCCGGATCTGACGACCAGTAGTACTGACGCCCCATCAGTTTCAGCACGTGCTGCTCGATCGCTTCGTCGGTGTTGAGTGCGGCGGTGATACGTTTGATCTTGTCAATTTCTTCGTTGGTGATGTGGTTCCATTCGAGCCAGAAACGACCGCTGGCGCCGTAGTTGCTGATGCCGGCGGCGTAGAAGGCCTGGTAAAGGTTACCTTTCAATGCCAGCAGCTCCTGCGCTTTGGGCAGCAGGTCTTCCGCCCTGCGCATGACCGGTTCGCCGCGCTGCGCGCGTTCCCAGTTTTCCTGATGCGGCGCCAGCATGGCTTTGGCTTCCTGTTCGCGGACCGCGGCGTACTGCTCGAACAGCGCGCTCGACTGGTTGAGCGTGGTGAATAGCTGCAGGGCGCTGTCGCTGGGCAGGGAGTAGTCGTAGTAGTACCAGTGCAGTCCATCCCAAAGCGCGATATTGGGCTCGATTTCCCGGGCGAAGCCTTCAGCCTGGCTGGCGTAACCTGACAGTCGGCCGGACTGGGTCTTGGCGGTATCGAACAGCAATTGCGCGTAGTCGCGTATTTTTCCGGCGCGCTCGCGCCATTCGCGGTAGCGTTCGGCGCTGCCTTTGAGCGGTCCGACTGGTGCCGCAGCCGGCCACAGGTAACCGAGCGAATAGATCGGGCTCCAGGCGCTCAGCGCCAGGTAATAACCGCTTGTGCCGAGTTCACGTATCGTTGTCTGCCGTGGGTCGAGTTTCATTTCCCAGGGGTTGGCCCAGCTAATTTCAACGCTTTCCCGGCGGAAGGCATCGTAGCGGCGGTAGAACGCGGTGCGTCGCTCGTTTTCGGCTTTCTCCTCTTCACCGAGTTGCCGCACCGGTTCTTGGTAGCCGCTGCGCATCGCCTGCGATTCCTTTTCGCTGGCTCGGCGATACTCGTCCGCCGCCTTGATCAAACGGTTGAGTGCCGCCTGATACATCTGGCGCCGCGTTTCACCGTCCTCGACACCGCGCAGGCGCTCCCTCAAATCGTTCCAGAAATAGTTGCTGGCCGCCGAGTAAGCCTCGGAAAACGGTTTCATCTGCTGACCGTAATAGGCACTGGCATCGAAGCTGCTTTTGACGCCGACCAGACGGTAGGTGCCGCCGTTGATCGTGCCCGACTTCAGGTTGCTCCAGGCCGTCCGGTATTCGCCGGCGGCAGTGCCATACTGCTTCGGCTCGCCCGGGTAGAGCTTGATATCCTCGGTCGGCGGCGGTCCGGCAACATCGCGTGCCTTATCCAGGTTGTCGAGGAAGGCTTTATTGCCCTGAATGCTGCGAATGCGCGAATCGAGATCGGTGATGCGCCGTTGCAGCGAGTCAATTTCGGCGCTGATCGCTGGCACCACCTGGTCGATGTCCTTGCGCGCCTCGACCAGCGCCGACTTGGCCGGGCCGATCCGTTCCTGGATGAAGGTGATCTTGCCGGTGACCACCGAATCCGATTTGGCAACCTGGTCCGGCGTGTTCTGCCAGCGTTGCAACCAGGTATTCTCGACCATGCCGCGGCTGACCAACTGGTCAGCCACCTGTTCCGGCGTCATCCGCATCGCCTGGTCGAGCAGACGCAGGGCGGGGGCAATACCGACCACGGAATCGGAAAGCTTCTTCACTTTGGCCGGCAGATAACCAGCATCCCACTTCTTGTAGGCATCGACCGCTCGGTCGTTGATGAAGTTGGCGGTGGCGACGACAACGCTGCTGCCAGGGTTGATCTTGGTGATCGAATCGTTGGCGACGCCGATCACGCCGACGAAGGCATTCCATAGCTGGAAGCCGCGCAGTCGGGTTTCCAACCTGACCAGGTCGCGGTAGGACTCGGCAATCTTCTCACGGGCGTCGGCCAGTTCCTTCGGCTTGCCGCGCAGGCCGCTGAGAATTTCGCTCAGCGCCTGCTTTTCCGCGGTCAGCTTGGCGATTTCCTCGTCTTCGGCGGCTGCTACCAAGCTCACGGACAGACAGAGGAGACCGGCGGCGAGGATGTGCAGGAAACGGCGGCTGCCCCGCCGCAGCGAACTGTGGCCCGTCCGGGCCAATACTGTCCTGGCGTTCATGGCGCCCCTCCCGATCTACTGATAAGTCTTGGGTGTTGGCGGTGGCGAAGTCTTGGCTTCGATAGCCTGCATCTGCAGGCGGTCTTCAAGTCGCAGCAACTCGCGGTTGCTGTCGCCGGTAATGCGCGATAGTTGTTTTTGCAGCGGCGGCAGGCAGGCGAGGACGGCTTCGCTTTCCCGGGCCAGCCAGCCAGCGACCAGCATGGCGCGCGCCAATTCGAGAAACTGCAGGTCCCGGCTTTCCTGCAGCAGGCGATAATTCTCGGGGTTCTCCGTGCGCATGCGGGTGTCGATCGCCGCGCTGTTGAGTCCCTTGGTCTGCTGCAGACGCTGGCTGGCGGCGCGGCAGTCGCGCAGGGCGGCAGTGTCGAGGCCAGCGGCGCCGGGCGTGGTTTCCGCTTGTTTGGCTAGTTGGTCGAGGGCGGCGAAATAAGCCTCGGCCGGCATGCCCAGAGAGATCATCTGCTGGGCATCGCTCGCCGTCCGGCTCGAGGGTAACGCGAGCGGCATGCCGTTGAGTGCCGCCGCTGCCCGGTTCATCGCCAGCAAGGCCTGGCTGGCGGCAGCGTTCAAGGCATTGAGGTTTTCCCGCTGCTTGGCCACGGCAGCCGGTGCCGGATTCTCCGGTGCCGGCTCGGCGGCGACGCATTGGCCGGCGGCACCAAGGATCAGAAGCATCGAGACAAGTCGCGTTTTCATGATCTCATCCTTTCCCGGGGCATCCGGCGGGGGCGATTCCCGAGCATCGGATGCCTGTTGCCGGAAGTCGGCTGACCGGTCCGGGGCTCAGGCCCCGGACGGCTAGCGTTCTTCCGCTTACTTGAAGTTCGGCGTGTCGCTCAGCAGGTATTCAAAGCGGCGCGAAACCTGTCCGTTCTGCGATGCCAGGCGGACCAGCGCGTACTTGCCGCTGACCAGCTTGATGCCAATGACCTGGCCGACCTGGAGATGAACGAACTCGAGACCGGGCGTCAGCGCGCCGGGGTTGATCGCCGGCGGCTGGCTCAGGCTGAAACTGCCGAGAACGGCTGCCGCTTCAACCTCGTTGCCGAGGAACATTTCGAAGAAGCCACCAAAGGCGAAATCGCCACCGGGTTGGACGTTATCGACCTTGCCACCGGTACGGAACGAGTAGCCCTGGCCCATGTTCAGCTCGACGTTGCCGCTGTCGACACGGCCCGAGCCACCTGTGGAATCAGTGGTCTGACCCTGCGTCTGAGTAGAGACTTCGCCGGTCTTTTCGTTGACCGTCAGGACCGGCCGGCCGACCGCTTCGCCGGTGACGTAGGTGGCGACGTTGGACGGGTCGGAAACGCCGAAGATCAGCGGGGCGGCGAGTTCCTGCAGCTTGTAGCCGTCGCCGTCGCGGATCAGGGTGACCGAGGTCATCGCCTGGTCGGTGAGCATCTGGCCGCTGCGCACCGAACGGACCTGGCGCCGGAAGTTGAAGTAGATCGTCCACCGGTTGTCGCTGGCCGCCATGCGCTGGATCGTCGGTTCGATGCGGATCGAGTCGAAGAAGCGGAAGTCGTTGCCGATGGCGCTGTCGAGTGCCGTCTCGTTGCCGAGGAATTCACGCGACACCAGGCCCATGAAGCCGCTGCGATCGCGCGCCATGTAACGGTCGAGCAACTGCTGGAAGGCGGCCTTGGCGAGCGCCCGGTTGTCTTCCTTGACCACCTTGAACTCGAAGGCGTGTTCGGCTTCGTCGCTCGACTGGCCGGTGGTCGACAGGGCGCGAATCTTGAAGCGGTAAGCGTGTTCGATTTCGGGTACGAACTCGAAGGCGAACAGGCCGCGTTCGCCGACCGGAATCGCCGTCCAGTTGGCGCCATCGTCGAGGCTGGCTTCGACCCGGCCGATCTTGCCCTGGCCGACTTCCGCCCGGCCGCGAACGGCGATCTTGCGCTGGTCCAGATCTTCCGGCGAGAACTGCAAGCTGCGGTCGACGCGCAGCGCGCTGACGTTGTTGAACAGCAGGTCGGAGAACACCGGTTGCCCGGAATCGCTGCCGAAACGCCACCACTGGGCGGTGGCGGACTGGGCGATGGCGAACAGCAGGAGCGCGAGGATGCCGTGCAGGAACTGGCGGTAGCGATTGAGAGACGGGGTCATGGTTTATTTCTCCAGCGAGAACGGGATGTCCAGCATCACGCGGACATAGCGCTCCCGGTAATCCTTGGTGTTGTCGCTGAAATCGTAATGGGCCTTGCCGGCTTCGGCACGGATACTGGCCCCCGGGAACTGACCGGGGCGATAGGCGACGCTGAGGCCGTAGCGCAACAGGGAGTTGTCGTCGGCACCCGGAATGCTGTTGTTGACGTTGCGCTGCTCGAAATTGAAGGCGTAGGTCAGATTGCCGGGAGCAACGAGGCGGAGGTCGAGCAGGGCGCCGTCGGTGAGGACCGATTTGCCGGTCAGCGGATCCTGAGTGATCTGATGTTCCAATGTCAGGTAGGGACGGAAGTCGTAGCGTCCCTCGTCGAACATGTGCCGCGAATCGACAGCGAAGCGGTACAGATAATCATCGTTGTCGGTACGCCCGTTGGTCGTGTCCTTGCGCTTGTTGAGCAGGGCTTCCACTTCGCCGCGCACCGAAACCTCCTGGAAGCGATCGCTCATGCTGACGTAGATGCGGTCGGAGATGTTGCGGTCGTACTGGGGGGCCTCGGTCTTTACCTGGCGCTGACGCAACGACGTGGTCAGCGTCAGGTTGCGGCGGTCGAACAGGCCGCGCGCCGTGACGCCGGCTTCCGGGATGTGGGTGCGCGTCGTCGCCCCGATCTGGTCGTCGAGGTTGTTGCGGTACCAATCGTCGGCGAGGAAGACGCTCCACGTCTTGTTGAGGCGGTAATCGCCGCGCAGGTAGTAGCGCAGGCGGTCGATGGCAGCGCCGCCGCCCAGGGTGACGAAGTCGGAAGAAACGCGTTCGGTGCGCATGCGCCAGCGCAAGTCACCGAGGCTGCCGTCGGCATTGATGCGATGCGCAGTACCGACCATGTCGTGATTGACGCCGGCGGCGGTTTGTTTGCGGGTGTTGGCCTGGGCATGCTCGCCGCTCAGGCGGACGCCGCTATCGCTGCGGTATTCCCAGTCGAAGGCTGGCAACACCTGGCGGTAGGTATCTTCAATGGTGCGCACCGAAGCGTGGTCGTGGTCGGAGGCGGAGACCAGGTTGAGGCCGACCCGGTAGTTGGCGCCGGCGTTCTGGGCGCGCAAGCCGAGGACGTCACGCTGGATGGTTTCGTTGTGCGGTTCGCCGAACAGGTGATCCCAGCGCGGCGCCATGGTGCCGGCGACGACGCGCAGATAAGTCGATTCGCCGAAATTGCGCTGGTAACCGAGGCCCTTGATCGCCTGATTCAGCGAATACTGCGACAGCGTCGCGTAGTAGTCGCCCAGTGTCAGGTGATTGACTTGGTCGCGGGCGATGAATTGCACGCGCTGCAGGCTCCAGACCGCGGGGTCATGGCGTTTGCTGTCGGTATAGCGGACGACGGCGTTGAACTCGGTTTTCAACTCCTCGCCGATCGGCTGGCGGGCGGTGAATTCAAGATCGTGCAGCCAGTGCGAACCTTGTTCGTAAAAGCTGCTGGCTCGGCCCGGGCCGCTGATCCGGTAATCCTCGAACATGCTGCGCACGGTGACGTCGAGGGATTTCTCCGGCAAGCCGCTGTCGTACTGGAAGTTGCCGAATACAGGTTTCTTCTCTATTTGCGGGCCATTCAGCGTTTCCGGCGGTGACAGCGGGACGATGACACCTGGACTGGCGGTGCTGGCCGATGCAGCCTTAGGCTGTGGCGTCGTGGGCGGCGCGCTTTCCTGAGCGATAGCGTGGCCAGCCGGCCAGGAATTGAGGGCGCAAATTACCCCGGCTGCGATTAGAGTGTGTTTCATCGTGCAACTCATTTTTTGGGTTGTGTGCTGAGCGGGCTCTCCTCCCGTTTCGCACTCTGGAACGATCTCTGTGACGAGCGAGCGTTACGAATATTAACATTCCTTAACATTCGTTGACGGCACGAGTTGTCACCAGGACTGCTCAAAAAATGAACACTGTTGTTTTGACGTTGCAGTGAGTGGCGCCCCGGCGCGGGGCGCCGGTCAGCCCAGCACGCTGACGACGATCTCGCGCTGGTGCGCCTGGGCGCGGTGTTCCCAGAGGTAGATGCCTTGCAGTCTGCCGAGCAGCAGGCGGCCGTTGGCGCAGGGGATGTTGAGCGAGACGCCGGTGAGCACGCTGCGGGCCAACGAGGCCATGTCGTCCTGGCCTTCCGTGTCGCGCCGGTAGGCCGGGTCACCGTCGGGGGCCCAGCGTTTGGCGAGGGTTTCCAGATCGCCGCGAATGTCGGCGTCGGCTTTTTCGGTGATGGTCAGCGAGCAGGAGGTGTGGCGCACGAAAATATTGACCAGGCCGCTGGGAACGCCGGATGTGGCGACGATGTGCGCAATTTCGCCGGTGATTTCCGTCATCATGCGCGGTAGTGTTTCGACAAGAATGCTTTTCTGATGTTTCATTGCCTGGTCTCACGCGGCAGGTGTTCGAGAGGAAAGCCAAGAAATGCGGGCGGTGCGGTCGGCGCCGTAAACGGCTGCCTGGCATTATCGCGGCTCGCACGCTCTTGCGCAATCCGCGATAATGCGCGCCATTTCAAGTATTTGCCGAAAGGTTGCGGATGTCACGAATCGCACTTGCCCCGATGGAAGGCCTCGCCGATCCGCTGATGCGCGACGTGCTGACGGCGGTCGGTGGCTATGATTGGGGCATCTGCGAGTTCGTCCGGGTGACCGAGAGCGTGCTGCCCAACCGCACTTTCCTGCGCACCTGTCCGGAACTCAAGAATGGCAGCCGGACGCCGGCCGGGACACCGATGCGCGTCCAGTTGCTGGGTTCCGACCCGCATTTCATGGCTGGCAATGCGCGCCGCCTGGTCAAGCACCGGCCGGCCGGGGTCGACATCAACTTCGGCTGCCCGGCACCGACCGTCTTCCGCCATCGCGGCGGTTCGGCGCTGCTCGGCGAGCCGCAGTTGCTGCACGACATCGTCGCCGCAGTGCGCGCCGAGGTGCCGGCGACCATTCCCTTTACCGCCAAGATGCGGCTCGGCATCGACGATACCTGCCTGGCCGTCGATTGCGCGCAGGCGATCGAAGCCGGTGGCGCCGACGCGCTGATCGTGCACGGCCGGACCAAGGCCGACGGCTACCGGCCGCCAGCGCGCTGGGCGCAGATCGACCGGGTGCGCGCGGCGATCGATATCCCGGTGATCGCCAACGGCGAGGTGTGGACCGTCGACGATTGGCGCCGCATCCGCGAAGAAAGCGGCTGCGCCGACGTCATGATCGGGCGCGGTGCGCTGGCCGATCCCTTCCTCGCCCGGCGCATCCGTGGCGAGGCGCCGGGCGGCTGGGACGAACTGCGGCCATGGCTGGAGATGTTCTGGCGCGGCGTGCGCGTTCGGGTGCTGCCGGTACATGCCGGCGGCCGCCTGAAGCAGTGGCTGATGCTGTTGCGCCGCAGTTATCCCGAGGCCGAGGTGCTCTATCAGCAGCTGCGGCCGGTCAAGGCGGCCGAAGACATCGACCGCCTGCTGCGCGCTGCCGGCATTCTCGGCGAACTGCCACTGGCTGCCTGAGGCGATGGACGGCAATTCGCGTTTCATCGCCAGCGCCCAGGAGGGCCCGCACGCCGACCTGGAGACGCTGTTTCGCCGCCACCTGGCGCAGCCTTTCCGCAAGCCGCTGCTCGATTACAACCGTGCCGCCTGCGACCGGGCGCTCGCCGCGCACGCCGCCTGGAACCCGGATTCGCCGCTGATCCTCGATGCCGGCTGCGGCGTCGGCTGGAGCACGCTGCGCCTGGCGGCCGAATTCCCGGACCATTTCGTGATCGGCGTCGACCAGTCGAGCGATCGCCTGGAACGCGGCAAACCCTTGCCGCTGCCGGCCAACGCGCTGTTGCTGCGCGCCGATCTGGTCGATTTCTGGCGCCTGCTCGCCGAGCGTGGCGTCCGCCTGGCGCGCCATTACAACCTCTACCCGAACCCCTGGCCGAAAATCGGCCATCTCGCCCGGCGCTGGCACGGCCACGCCGTCTTCCCGGTCTGGCGCGAGCTGGGCGGCATCGTCGAATGCCGCAGCAACTGGCGCATCTACATCGAGGAAATGGCGCTGGCGCTGGGCTGGCTGGGCGCTTGCGCGGTGGCGGCCGAGCCCTATGTGACGGACGATCCCTTGACGCCGTTCGAGAAGAAATACCTCGCTTCCGGCCACGATTTATGGCGCTGCCGGGCGGAGCTGGGATGAGCGTCTGTCAGACCTGCGGCGCCTGTTGCGCCAGCCTGCGTGTCGATTTTCATCCGGCCGAGCTGGCCGGCGGTGCCTACGCCTGGGCGGACGGCGTGCCGGTGGCGATGACGGTGCCGGTGACGGCGAAGATCGTCCGCCTGCGCGGCACCGACGATGCGCCGCCGCGCTGCGTCGCGCTGGCGGGCGAGGTCGGCGTAGCGGTGCGCTGCACGATCTACGAGGCGCGGCCGTCGCCCTGCCGCGAATTCGATGTCGAACACGCGGCCTGCGCCCGGGCACGCCGTCAGTGCGGCTTGCCGCCCCTTTCGGCGGCGACCGACAGCCAGCGGTAGAGGGTTGCGAACAGGCGCTCCGGGTCGACCGGCTTGGTGATGTGGTCGTCCATGCCGGCGTCCAGGCAGCGCTGGCGATCCTCGCTGAAGGCGTTGGCGGTCAGCGCGATGATCGGTAGCTGGCTGCCGCCGGGCAGGGCGCGGATCGCCTGGCTGGCGACGACGCCGTCGATGCCGGGCATCTGGATGTCCATCAGGATCAGCGCGTAATCGTGGCTGCCGGCCATGGCGATCGCCGTTTCGCCATCTTTCGCGGTATCCACCAGCAGCCCTGCGTCGCCGAGCAGTTCGCAGAACACCTCGCGGTTAACCGGTTCGTCCTCGGCAAGCAGGATGCGCTTGCCGGCGAAGCGGCGCTCCAGCGCGGCCACCGCGTCGAGCGTCGTGTTGCGCGGCAGCGGCAGGAGCGCATCGCCGCCGCCCAGGCAGGCCTCGAACCAGAAACGGCTGCCGCGACCGGGCTGGCTGTCGAGGCCGATGCGGCCGTCCATCATCTCGACCAAGCGCTTGCAGATTGCCAGCCCGAGGCCGGAGCCGCCGTAACGGCGGGTCGTTGAACCATCGGCCTGGACGAAGGGCTCGAACAGGCGTTGCTGGATTTCCGGCGTGACGCCGATGCCGGTGTCCTCGACCGAGCAGTGCAGGACGAAATGCGGCGCCTCGCCGGTCAGCGCCAGGTGGACGGTGACGCCGCCGCTCTCGGTGAATTTGATCGCGTTGATGCACAGGTTGAGCAGCACCTGCTTGAGCCGGTGCGGATCGCCGCTGACCTGCGTCGAGGAGAGGGATTCCGGCACCTCGAAAACCAGGTAGAGGCCCTTTTCGGCGGCCAGATGTTCGAGCAGGCGTTGTACCGGGGAGACGATCTCGTGCAACTGGAAGGGAATGTGTTCCAGGGTCAGGCGGTCGGCCTCGATGCGCGACAGGTCGAGGATGTCGTTGATCACCGCCAGCAGGTGGCGGGCGGCGTCGGCGACCTTGTCCAGTTGATCCTTCTGCTTGGCGTCGCTGGCGCGACGCTGGGCGAGGGCGGTCATGCCGAGGATGGCGTTCATCGGCGTTCGCAGCTCGTGGCTCATCGTCGCCAGAAAGGTGCTTTTTGCCCGGCTCGCCGCTTCCGCCGCTTCCTTGGCAACCGACAGCGCCACCGTGCGTTCTTCGACGCGCTGCTCAAGTTCGGCATGGTGGCGGGCGAGTGCCGCTTCGTTGCGGCGCCGTTCGGAAATGTCGCGGCTGATGCCGAGGATGTGCGTCGGTTGGCCGTCGTCGTCGAGCAGGACGGTGGTGACGACCTCGGTCGGCACGATGCTGCCGTCGCGGTGCGGTTGGTCGACCTCCATCGTCCGCGCGTAAGGACCGCGGGCGCCGGCGGTAACGGCGGCCATCGTTTCACCCAGTGCCTGTTCGACGCGCGCCGCCGATTCCGGGGTCAGCGCGGCGCTCAGCGGTTGCGCCATGATTTCTTCGGCACTCCAGCCGCGCAGGCGGCGTACCGAGGGGCTGATGTAGCTGAAGCGCAGGCTCGGCAGTTCGAGCAGCCAGATGACGTCATTGGCGTTTTCGGAAATCAGCCGGTAGCGGCTTTCGGCGAGCCGCAGCGCTTCGTCGGAACGGCTGCGTTCAACCGCCAGTTCGGCCAGTTGCGCATAGCTTTCGATCAGCGCGATGTCGCGCTGGCCGGGCGTCGCGGGCTGCCGGTGGTAGAGCGCGAAGGTGCCGCTGACCTTGCCGTCGCGCCCGTGGAAAGGTTGCGACCAGCAGGCGCGCAGGCCGGCACGCGCCGCCAGCGGACGGTAATCTGCCCAGTAGGGGTGGCGCTCGATGTCGTCCACGATCACCCGTTCGTCGCGCCAGGCGGCGGTGCCGCAGGAGCCGACGCCATCGCCGATGGCGACACCGTCGATCGCCTGGTTGTAGAAATCGGGCAGGCTGGGGGCCGAACCGTAGCGCAGGTGGCTGCCGTCGGCGTCGAGCAGCAGGATGGAGCACAGTGCGCCGGGGCGTTGTGCTTCCACTTCGCGGGTCAGGCTGTCGAGGACTTCGCCGAGCGGCGCGCCTTGGTTCAGTTGCTGCAGCACGCGGTTCTGCAATGCCAGATCCCGGCTGCGTTCGGCCAGTTGGCGCTGGCTCTGGCGCAGGCGCCGGTTGAGCCGGCGCATGTTGAGGGCGATGGCGGAGAGGGCGGTGACCGCGAGCAGGGCGGCGATCAGCGGTAGCAGCAGGCGCTTCCAGGCATCGCTCGGCTCGTCGGCGGGCAGGAAGCCGGTGAGCGGAAAGTCGGCCGGCAGCATGCCGAGACCGGCGTAGATGTCGGCGATGTGGCGCCAGCGGCCGGGGTTCATGTAACCGACCGGGACCAGGTCGGCGCGCACCAGCGGCGCCGTCTGCGCGGCTTCGAATTCGAGGTGTTCGCGGCTAAGACGGTCGGGATAGCGCTTGCGGATCAGGGCGATGATCTCGTCCGGATGGGTCATCGCGTACTGCCAGCCGCGCAGGCTCGCCTGCAGGAAGGCGCGCGTCCGTTCCGGCTGTTCGCGCAGTTCGCGCTCGCTGGTGAACAGCACGTCGCCGTAGAAGTCGATGCCGGCCGAGCGCGGCGTCAGCAGCAGGTAGGGGAAGTTCTGCTGCTGCAGCAGGAAAGGTTCGAAGGTCTGGTAGGCCGAGATGGCGTCGGTACGGCCTTCGATCAGGTCACTGACGTTGAAGCTGTGCTGGATGCGCTTCAGCTTGTCCGGTCCGAGACCTTCGTATTTCAGGTAGGCAGCCAGTTCGTCGGACTGGCCTTCGAGCATCAGCCGCTTGCCGGCCAGGTCATGGATGCTCTGCAGGTTGCTGCCGCGGCGGGCGATGATCGCCACCGGCGAATGCTGGAAGATGGCGGCCAGCGCCACCACCGGCTTGCCGGCGTGACGTTCGAGGATCAGGTTGCTGCCGCCGACGCCGAACTGCGCATCGCCGCTCATGACCCGGCCGATGACGTCGGTTTCCGGCGTCGCTTCGTCGATGCGTACTGCGATTCCAGCGTCGCGGTAGTAACCCTTGGCGTCCGCCGCGTAGTAACCGGCAAACTGGAAGGCGTGCGTCCATTTCAGCTGCAGGGTCAGCGTGTCGCCGGCCTGGGCGGCGAATGCCGCCGCCAGCAGGAAGCCGGCAAGGGTCGGGCGGAAAAGCCGGAAGACCACGCGCCGCCTTCAGCGAACCAGGTCGAGCAGCTTGCCGAAGGCCTCGTCGAACTGCTTGAGACCGGCCGCCTGCAATTCGTCGCCGACCGTGTCGAGGTCGATGCCGAGCCCCGCCACGCCGGCCAGTTGCGCCGCCGTGCCGGCCGCATCGGCGGCCAGCGTCGGTGCCGCCTCGCCATGGTCGCGGAAGGCGAGCAGCGTCGCGTCGGGCACCGTGTTGACGGTGCCGTCACCGATCAGTTGCTCGACGTAGATGACGTCGCGGTAAGCCGGATTCTTGGTCGAGGTCGACGCCCACAGCAGCATCTGCTGGCGGGCGTTGCCGGGCAGGGCAGGCAGCGCCTGCCAGTCGGCGTAGGCTTGACGGGCCATGGCGATGGCGGTCTTGCCCTGCAGTTCGGCGGGCAGTTTGGGATCGAGCAGGCTGTCCAGGCGGCTGATGAAGACGCTGGCCACCGAGGCGATGCGGTCGACCGGCTGGCCGGCGGCAAAGCGCCGCTCGATGCCGGCGCGGTAAGCGGCCTGAACGTCGGCCAGTTGGCCGGGCGAGAAGATCAGCGTCACATTGACGTTGATGCCGGCGGCGATGCTATCGGCGATCGCGATCATGCCGGCCGGCGTTGCCGGAATCTTGATCATCGCGTTCGGGCGGCCGATCTCGGCCCACAGGCGGCGCGCCGCAGCGGCGGTGCCGGCGGCGTCGTCGGCCAGGCGGGGCGAGACCTCGAAACTGACGAAGCCGGCGCGGCCGCCGCTTTGTTCGTGCATGGGCAGGAAGAGGTCGCAGGCTTTCTGGACGTCCGGCAGGGCCAGGGTTTCGAAGCGCTGTTCGGCGTCCAGCGCGCTGCCCTGGAGTTCGGCGACGGCCTTCTGATAGGCCGGATCGTTGCGGATCGCGTTGTAGAAGATGGCCGGGTTCGAGGTGACGCCGGCGACCGCGTCGTCGGCGATCCAGCGGGCCAGTTCACCGGATTCGTGCAACTGGCGGGAAAGATTGTCGAGCCAGACCTGCTGGCCAAGGCGGGAGATTGCGGTGATACGGGACATGGGCTTCGAATTCGGCAGGAAAAGCCACAGTCTATCAGCCCCCGTGCGCGAAGGCATTTCCCCCGGGAATCATGGCGGGGAAAGCGGCGGCGTCTCGTTTTCCCGGCTGTTCCAATGCTCCTGGACTTGCAGGATGTCCGGCAGGATGTCGAGAAACAACATCACCAGCCGCCGTTCCAGGTGGCCGTCCATGCTTTCCTTCAGCGTTTCGATGATCTTCGGCAGCGGCCAGGGCTCCTTGTACGGCCGGCGCATCGACAGCGCGTCGAAGACGTCGGCCAGGGCGACGATGCGCGCCGATTCGGGGATTTCCTCGCCGCGCAGGCCGTCCGGGTAACCGCTACCGTCCCAGCGTTCGTGGTGGCGCAGGGCGATTTCGGCGGCAAGCTGGAATAGCGGGGCATCGCTGTTGCTCAGGATCTCGTGGCCGATCCGGCTGTGCGTGCGCATCACCACCCATTCTTCCGCCGTCAGCGGGCCGGGCTTCTTCAGGATGGCGTCGGGAATGCCGATCTTGCCGGTGTCGTGCATCGGCGCGGCCAGTTCGAGCAGGTCGGCGCGCTCCTTGTCCCAGCCGGCGGCTCGTGCCAGGAGGCTGCTGTAGGCGGCCATGCGCCAGATGTGGACGCCGGTGTCGGTGTCGTTGTAATGACCGGCCTTGCCCAGCATGTGGATGGCGGCGCGGTGACTGTCCTCGAGCGCCGTCGCACGGATCAGCGAGAGATGGGTGCGCACTCGGGCGCGCAGGATCGGCGGTGATATCGGTTTGGTGATGTAATCGACCCCGCCGGCTTCGAAGCCGGCTTCTTCGTCGACCTCCGAATTCAGGCTGGTGACGAAGATGATCGGTGTGTGGGCGGTCTGCGGATTGTTCTTGAGCCGCCGCGCGACTTCGTAGCCGCTGAGGTCGGGCATCTCGACGTCGAGCAGCAGCAGCGAAGGGCGGTGCTTCTCGGCGGCTTGCAGCGCTTCCACGCCGCTGCGGGCGAAGACCAGGTGATGATCCTCCTGCAGCACGTTGCGTATCAGGCCGAGATTGGCGGGCTCGTCGTCTACGCAGAGAATGGGATTGCGATGGGGCATGATCAGCTTCCTTTCTCGGGATGATCGAGCCAATTCCGCAGCAATGCTTCGGCACCGCGAAAATCGAAATTGTCCAGATACTGCTCCAGGGTTTTGAAGTCGCCGCGCGACAGGCCTTTCGCCAACGCGGGCAGCAGGGGTTCAAGCTGACCGGGGTCGTCGGTGTCGAGCAGGGCCAGGCAGCTTGTCAGCAGGGTGCGCGTGTCGTCGGTAAATGCGCTGGCGGTGGCCGGGGGCGCGCCGGTAGCTGGCGATTTTTCGTCTGCGGCGAGTAGCGCGATGGTTTGCTCAAGGACTTCGTCGAGTTTTCCGGCGACCTTGCCTGCATCATCGTCTTCCTGCCGCAACGCGGTTTCGAGTTGCCGCGCCTGTTCGGCGAGCGCCAGCAGCGCCAGCGAACCGGCAACGCCGCACAGGCGATGGGCGATCGCCCGCGCCTGGAGCGCTTCGCCGGCCTGCAGGTGACGGTTTATCGTCTCCGCATCCCGGGCATGGTCGCGGACGAACAGTTGCAGATGTTTGCGGTAGGAGGTTTCGTCCAGCCAGGTTTTCAGCGCTCGCTCGCGATCCTGCAGTGTGTTTTCCCGAGCGCCGGGCTGCGGTGGTGGCGCCGTCGGAAGTAACGGGGCGTGCCGCTTGCTCTGGCGCAGAATGGCATGGATCAGGGTTTCGACGTCGAAGGGCTTGGCGACGAAATCGTCCATCCCGGAATCCATTGCCGAGTCCTGCTGGTTGCGGAATGCCCCGGCGGTCAGTGCAATCACCGGCAGGTGCGCCAGGCGTGGGTTGGCGCGGATACGGCGGGTCGCTTCGTAGCCGTCGAGGACCGGCATCTGCACATCCATGAGCACCAGATCGGCCGGCGGATCGAGGCGGGCAAGACATTCCAGGGCTTCCTCGCCATTGCAGGCCAGGCTGATCCGGGCGCCTTCGTGTTCGAGAATCTGTTGCGCGACGTCGCGATTGATCTCGCTGTCGTCCACCACCAGCAGGTGCAAGCCGTCCAGACGCCGGCCATTGCCGCCGACATAAGCCTGCAGCAGGCCGCGATCGCGTTTCGCTTCGAGAACCGCGTTGAACAGCGAGGAGCCAGTGACCGGCTTGGTCAGTACGCCGTCGATCAATTCGGAGACATCCTGGCCGGCCAGCGTCTGCCTTTCCTGGGCGGTTACCAGGATGATGATCGGCGCGCGGGTCGCATCGCTGCTCTCGCGGATGCCTTTCGCCGTGGCGAGTCCATCGATGCCGGGCATGCGCCAGTCGAGCAGGATGACGTCGTATTCCCGGCCGCTGCGGCTGGCGCGTAGCGCCGCATCGCCGGAATTCACGGTATCGGCCAGCCAGCCCAGGCTGGCCGCCGTGCTGCCCAGGGTGCCGAGGGCGACTTCGTGATCGTCGGCGATCAGCAGGCGCTGGTGGGTCATCTCGCGCTGGGCGTTCTGGGTTGGCTCGGTGGTTTCGAAATCCAGCGTGAAGCTGAAGGTGCTGCCTTGTCCCGGGATGCTTTCCAGGCTCAGGCTGCCGCCCATCATTTCGACCAGCCGCCGGCTGATGGTCAGGCCCAGCCCGGTGCCGCCGAAATTGCGCGTGGTCGTGCTGTCGGCCTGGGAGAAAGAGTCGAAAATGCTCTGCTGTTTGTCCTCCGGGATGCCGATGCCGGTGTCCCTGACCGAGAAGCGCAGGCAGGCATGTCCCGCCCGCTCGCCGTTGTCGACGCGACGAATCGCCACCACCACTTCGCCTTTCTCGGTGAACTTGATGGCGTTGCCGGCCAGGTTGATCAGGATCTGGCCGAGACGCAGGGCGTCGCCGCGCAGGTATTCGGCACCGGATGGCGCGGGTTCGACAACGATCTCGACATCCTTTTCGCCGAGCGAAGCGGCCAGGATGTCGGCCAGCTTGTCGAGCACTTCGTCGAGGCTGAAGGCGACACATTCCAGGTCGAGGCGACGGGCTTCGATCTTAGAGAAATCGAGAATGTCGTTGATGATGCCCAGCAATGTCCGTCCAGATGAGCTGATCTTGGCGATCATGCTCGGCGCCGGATCCGGTAGCTGCTGTCTTTGCAACAGATAGACGAGGCCGAGAATGGCGTTGAGCGGCGAGCGGATTTCGTGGCTCATGTTGGCGATGAATTCCGACTTTGCCTGATTGGCCGCTTCGGCGGCCCGGCGGGCCCGGTCGAGTTCTTCCGTGCGCTGCGCGACCTGTTGCTCCAGCGAGGCATTGAGTTCGAGGATGCGGGCTTCGTTGGCTTTTTCCACCGTGATGTCGCGGATGATCGAGGCGGCGCCGATCACCTCGTTGTCGGCCGAGCGGATCGGGGAAACGGTCAGCGAGACATCGATTTCCCGGCCGTCCCGCGTGCGCCGCCGGGTATGGAAATGCGGGATGGCTTCGCCCTTGCCGATGCGGTCGAGGATTTGCCGTTCCTCAGACTGCATGTCTTTGGGGACGATCAATTCGCTGATCGTCTTGCCTAGTGCTTGGTGGGCGCTGTAACCCAGCATTTTTTCGGCCGCCATGTTCCAGGCGAGGACCCTGCCGGTCAAATCCTTGCCGATGATCGCGTCGGTTGAGCTTCTGACGATCGCTGCCAGGCGAGATTTCTCGACGATCGATTGCCGCTGGCGCTGGCGGTTTGCCAGATATACGTGCAACAACCCGGCGAGAAGCAGGCTGATCAACGCGATTAGTGCACCAACCAGCATGGGGGAAAGCAGGTTCAGCTGGCTGATGAAAATGGGCGTTGCCCGGACTTCGATCAACCACTCGCGGCCATAGATTTCGGTCGGCAAGCGCACCATCGGGAGGGTATCTGTGACGCTTCCCGGGGCGGAGTCATAGAACACCTCCGGGGTCTCGGCGTAATCCGCATCGGCCAGGGCGAGGGAGATTCTTCCTTGCTGAAAGTCGAAACCGGCCAGCACCTCATTGACGACGAGCGGGGTATAGGCCCATCCCGCCAGATGCTGCCAGCGCGCCTCCGGTGTTTGCGGGATGTCGGCGCCAGTGAATACCGGGAGCAGCAGTAGAAAACCGGAACCTTGCTGCCCGTTGGCTTGAACCAGGGTGATGGGCTTGGTCAGGATGGCCCGGTTTTCCCGGGCCGCGGTCAGTGCGGCCAGGCGCCGCCTTGATTCCGAAGCAATATCCAGCCCGACGGCCTGCCAGTTGCGGGCTTCCGGTTCGATGTACTGGATCACGAAAAGATCGCCCTGGTGCGGCGTTAGCTGGGTGATGCGGAAATCCGGTTTGTCGTCCTGGCGGGCGGCCTTTTCGAAGGACTCCCGTTGCTCCGGGGCGATCTTCCGGATGAAGCCGTAGCCGCGGGAGCCGGGAAACTCGCGATCCGGATCCCGGGAACGGCTGTAGGCCAGAAAACGTTGGCGGGTGATGTTTTCGGGGCCGGCGGCGATGATCGCGCCACGCGCGCCGCGCAAGCCGTATTCATAGGTGTGGAAACGGCGCAGTACCTCTTCGGTGGTACGCTGGCTCAAGGCGGCAAAACGCTCTTCGATGGTCCGCCGGTTCGATTGTTCTATCTGGAATCCCGCAAGCAGTGACGCGATCAGGCCGATCAGCAAGAGCAGACGCGGTGTGAGGCTGGTACCGGAAATGTTCACCAAGCGCGGCATGGAGGATTCTCCCTGAGATGGTTTTTGTGTCAGATGCCTTGGTTTGATTTAGCTGGTGATTATTGCAGTTATTTTTGTGTTTGGTGTTTGATAATCAATTTTGCAATATTGTTACGTCATTGTTTGACCCTGGCGCTTCTTATAAGGTTTCGTTGTAGTCTCTTTTTTCTGAAATTCCTCAGCGCGGTCGTCCGCATGACTTGATCCCCATCTGGGTCGGACAAGTCTGTGGATAAGTTCGGGATACCTGAAGCAAGTATCTGAGTTGCAAGGCAGTGAACTGCCTTGCCTCTTATTTGGGCATTTCCAGGTGCGATTGCTGCGCTAGTGGCATCCAGGTGAACTAACATATAAAATATATAAGACTTGAAGGCGACGGGTAGGCAAGAGCATCTTTCCGAACCATCCGGCCGTCGCCGTTGTCGTAAAATTCGTCCTTTACCCCTAGAGCAACCCTTTACGAAAGGAAGTCGCCGTGCTTGAAGCCTATCGCGCCCACGTAGCAGAGCGTGCAGCCCTCGGTATCCCGCCGCTGCCCCTGACCAAGCAACAGACCACCGAACTGGTGGCCCTGCTGAAGAATCCCCCCGCCGGCGAAGAAGCCGCGCTGGTTGAACTGCTGACCTACCGCGTGCCGGCCGGCGTTGACGATGCCGCCAAGGTCAAGGCCGAATTCCTGGCCAAGGTCGCCAAGGGCGAAGAAGCCTGTGCCCTGATTTCCCGCGAAAAGGCTGCCGAGCTGCTCGGCACCATGCTCGGCGGCTACAACGTCAAGCCCTTGATCGATCTGCTCGCCTGCCCGACCTGCGGCGCCGTCGCCGCCGAAGGCCTGAAGAAGACCCTGCTCGTCTTCGACTTCTTCCACGATGTCGCCGAACTGGCCAAGGCCGGCAACGCCAACGCCAAGGCCGTCATGCAATCCTGGGCCGACGGCGAGTGGTTCACCTCGCGCCCGGCCGTCCCGGCGTCGCAGAAGCTGACCGTCTTCAAGGTCACCGGCGAAACCAACACCGACGACCTGTCGCCCGCCCCGGATGCCTGGTCGCGTCCGGACATCCCGCTGCACGCCCTGGCCATGCTCAAGAACCCGCGTCCGGGTATCGAAGCCGATGAGCCGGGCTCGCGCGGCCCGATCAAGCAGCTGGAAAAGCTGGCTGCCAAGGGCAACCTGATCGCCTACGTCGGTGACGTGGTCG
>CAZFXO010000045.1:0-27854 GCA_964523045.1 uncultured Dechloromonas sp.
CCGCCTACCACATCGACCTCGGCTTCGACCTCGCCGCCCCGCCCGGCCGCCGGCCGGCCGCTCCGGCATCGGCGACGGGCGGCGCCCCGGCCTGCGCCCTGGACGGCATCGACCGCGCCCTGCTCGGTGCCCTGGCCGACGGCCTGCCGCTGTGCGAACGCCCCTACGCGCCGGTCGCCGCCGCCGCCGGGGTGAGCGAGCCCTGGCTGCTGTCGCGCCTCGCCGAATGGCTGGATAGCGGCCTGCTCAAGCGCTTCGGCGTCGTCGTCCGGCACCATGAACTCGGCTACGTGGCCAACGCGATGTGCGTCTGGAACGTCCCGGAAGAACATATCGACGCGCTCGGCCGCGAGCTCGCGCGCGAACCCGGCGTCACCCTGTGCTATCGCCGGCGCCGGCAGATGCCGGACTGGCCGTACAACCTCTACTGCATGATCCACGGCCGCAGCCGCGAGGGCGTGCTGCAACTGCGCGACGCGCTGGCCGGGCGCACCGGGCTCGACCGCCACCCCGGCCAGGTGCTGTTCAGCCGCCGCCGCTTCAAGCAGTGCGGCGCCCGCTACCAACTTTCCGCCGGAGCCTGCCATGGCTGAGCTCGACGCCATCGACTGTGCCATCATCAACGCCCTGCAGGGCGATTTCCCGCTCTGCCCGGCGCCCTTCGCCGCCGCCGCGGCGCCGCTCGGACTGAGCGAGGACGAACTGCTGGAACGCCTGCGCGCCCTGCGCGACGCCGGCACCCTGAGCCGCTTCGGTCCGCTCTACCAGATCGAACGCCTCGGCGGCGCCTTCTGCCTGGCGGCGATGGCGGTACCGGAAGCGGACTTCGAGCGGGTCGCCGGCATCGTCAACGGCTTTGCCGAAGTCGCCCACAACTACCGGCGCGAACACCGCCTCAACATGTGGTTCGTGCTCGCCACCGAAACGCCGGCGGAAATCGCCGCCACCTGCGCCGCCATCGAGGCGGCGAGCGGCTTGCCGGTGCTGCCCTTTGCCAAGGAGCGGGAATACTTCGTCGACCTGAGGTTGCAGGCATGAACGCGCCCGACGCCTTCGAACGCCGCCTGGTACGCGTCACCCAGGAAGGCCTGCCGCTGGTGCCGCGCCCTTACGCCAGCATCGCCGCCGTCCTCGGCGTCAGCGAGGCGCAGGTCATCGAGCGCCTGCAGGCGATGCTCGAACGCGGCGCCATCCGCCGCATCGGCGCCGTGCCCAACCACTACGCCATCGGCTACACGGCCAACGGCATGAGCGTCTGGGACATCGACGACGCCGCCGTCGACCGGGTCGGCGAGCTGCTCGGCCGGCAGGCGGCGGTCAGCCACTGCTACCGCCGGCCGCGCCGCCTGCCGGACTGGCCGTACAACCTGTTCGCCATGCTGCACGGCCGCCAGCGCGCCGAAGTGGACGCCCAACTGGCGGCGCTGGCCGCGCTGGTCGAGCGCGAATGCGGCGCCGTGGCGCGCGCGCGCGACATCCTCTTTTCCAGCCGCATCCTCAAGAAAACCGGCCTGCGCCTTGGCGCCGGCCCCCGGGAGACCTGAACCATGTTCCGCATCAGCCAGTTCCTCAGGGAAATCGACCAGCCGACGCCGGCCGGGCCGCGCCGCCACCCGCCCGGCCCGGTGGTGATCTGGAACCTGCTGCGCCGCTGCAACCTGACCTGCAAGCACTGCTACTCGATCTCCGCCGACAAGCACTTCCCCGGCGAGCTGAGCACCGACGAAATCAACACCGTGATGGACGACCTGCGCGCCTTCCGCGTGCCGGTGCTGATCCTTTCCGGCGGCGAGCCACTGCTGCACCCGGACATCTACAGCATCGCCAGCCGCGCCAAGCGCCTCGGCTTCTACGTCGCGCTGTCGACCAACGGCACCCTGATCGACCGCGACAACATCGACTTGATCGACGCCATCGCCTTCGACTACGTCGGCATCAGCCTCGACGGCATCGCCGCCACGCACGACCGCTTCCGTCGTCAGGAAGGCGCCTTCGCCGCCTCGCTGGCGGCGCTGCGGCTGTGCCGCGAACGGCGCATCAAGGTCGGCGTCCGCTACACGATGACCGAGGACAACGCCCACGACCTGCCGGCGCTGCTGCGCCTGGTCGCCGACGAGGGCATCGACAAGTTCTACTTCTCGCACCTCAACTACGCCGGCCGCGGCAACAAGCACCGCGCCGACGACGCCCGCCACGCCAGCACGCGCGCCGCCATGGACCTCCTGTTCGACACCTGCCTGGACAGCCTGCGGCGCGGCGAGGACAAGGAGTTCGTCACCGGCAACAACGACGCCGACGGCGTCTACCTGCTGCACTGGGCGGCCCGCCGCTGCCCGCAGAGCCTGCCCCACCTGCTGGCCAAGCTGCGCCAGTGGGGCGGCAACGCCAGCGGCGTCAACGTCGCCAACATCGACAACCTGGGCAACGTGCACCCGGACACCATGTGGTGGCACCAGACCCTGGGCAACGTCCGCGAGCGGCCCTTCTCCGCCATCTGGAGCGACCCGGCCAACCCGCTGCTCGAGCGCCTGCGCGAACATCCGCGCCGCCTCGAAGGGCGCTGCGCCGGCTGCCGCTACCTCGCCATCTGCAACGGCAGTTCGCGGGTGCGCGCCGAGCAGGTCACCGCCAACCCATGGGCCGAAGACCCCGGCTGCTACCTCGACGACGCCGAGATCGGCGGCGCCGCCAGCGAACGCATCCGCACCACGCCGTGGACCCGCCTGGAGAAAGTCGCATGACCGCCCGCCTCCTGCTCTGCCTCGCCATCGTCTGGCCGCTCTTCGCCAGCGCCGCCGAACCCGCCGCTCTCTACCGCCAGCACTGCGCTTCCTGCCACGGCGCCGACCGCCTCGGCGGCATCGGCCCGGCGCTGCTGCCGCAAAGCCTCGAACGCCTGCGCCGCCCGGAAGCCGAAAAGACCATCCGCGACGGCCGCATCGCCACCCAGATGCCGGCCTTCGCCGCCACATTCGACGACGCCCAGGTCAAGGCGCTGACCGACTACCTCTACCAGCCGGTGACGCCGGCACCGGCCTGGAGCGAGGCCGACATCCGCGCCTCGCGCATCCAGCACGTCGATCCGGCGACGCTCGCCGACCATCCGGTGTTCAGCGCCGACCCGCTCAACCTCTTCGTCGTCGTCGAAAGCGGCGACCACCACGTCAGCATCCTCGATGGCGACCGCCTCGAACCGATCCACCGCTTCGCCTCGCGCTACGCCCTGCACGGCGGCCCCAAGTTCTCGCCGGACGGCCGCTACGTCTATTTCGCCTCGCGCGACGGCTGGCTGAGCAAGTTCGACCTGTGGAACCTGACCACCGTCACCGAAGTCCGCGCCGGCCTCAACACACGCAATGCCGCCGTCTCCGGCGACGGCCGCCTGATCATCGTCGCCAACACCCTGCCCGGCAACCTGGTGGTCTTCGACAGCGAGCTGCGCCTGGTCAAGACGATCGCCGCCACCAGCCTGGACGGCCGCCAGAGCTCGCGCGTCTCGGCGGTGTACGACGCCTCACCACGCCAGAGCTTCATCGCCGCGCTGAAGGACCTGCCGGAAGTCTGGGAAATCAGCTACGACGAGCAGGCGGCGCCGATCCACGACGGCCTGGTGCACGACTACCGGATGGGCGAGGCGATTGCCCGCCCCGGCTACCTGCATCCGCGGCGGACGCCGCTCGACACCGTGCTCGACGATTTCTTCTTCGATCAGAGCTACACCCACGTCATGGGCGCCAGCCGCGACGGCAAAGGCCAGGTGGTCAACCTCGACATCCGGCGCAAGGTCGCCGACCTGGCGCTGCCCGGCATGCCCCACCTCGGCTCCGGCATCACCTTCACCTGGCAGGGCAAGCCGGTGATGGCCTCGACCAACCTGAAGACCGGCGAAGTCAGCGTCATCGGCATGAACGACTGGCAACTGGTCAAGACCATCCCGACCCGCGGCCCCGGCTTCTTCCTGCGCAGCCACAGCCAGTCGCGCTACGCCTTCGTCGATTCGATGATGAGCCGCGAAGGGCGCAACCACCTGCAACTGATCGACAAGGAAAGCCTCGAGGTGGTGCGCGAATTCACCGCCCCGCCCGACCAGACGCTGGCCCACGTCGAATTCACCCGCGACGGCCGCTACGCGCTCGCCAGCCTGTGGGAAATGGACGGCGCGCTGGTCGTCTACGACATGCAGACGCTGCAGGAAGTGAAGCGCCTGCCGATGAAGAAGCCGGTCGGCAAGTACAACGTCTGGAACAAGACGCGCAAGGACGAAGGGACCAGCCACTGATGGACGACTTCGGCGCCCTCTGGCTGGCCCGCGCCGCGCACGTGATCGGCGTCGTGCTGTGGATCGGCGGCGTCGCCTTCGTCACCACCGCGCTGCTGCCGGCGATCCGCCGCGACTTCCCGGTCGCCGCCCAGCTCGCCGAATTCGAACGCTACGAACGCGGCTTCGGCCGCCAGGCGCGCTGGACCACGCAACTGGTCGGCGGCAGCGGCCTGTTCATGATCTGGAAACTCGACCTCTGGTTCCGCTTCGCCACCCCCGACGCCTTCTGGATGCACGCGATGCTGGCCATCTACCTGCTCTTCACGCTGCTCCTCTTCGTCATCGAACCGCTCTTCTTCCACCGCCTGCTGCGCCACCTCGCGCAACGCGACCCCGCCCTGCCGCTACGCCTCCTCGGCCGCCTGCACTGGCTGCTGCTCACCCTCAGCCTGCTCACCACCGGCTTCGCGGTGGCCTGGGCGCATGGGTGGGGTTGAGAACAGTATTACGTCCCTCCCGGCGTCTCGTCATGCCTGAGTCGGACTGATACAATGAACGCCGATTTTTTGGGCGTTCCAATTCATTCGCCATGAAGCGTTGCATAGTCGGTATTCGCCCCTCAGGTACGCACGATGCCACGGCGATTGAGCCTTGATGATTTACCCCAACCTTAATCCCGAGAAGGCGCTGATCTGGCGCATTGTCCATCGCGACAACCTGCCGTGGATTCTGGACAACGGCCTCCACTGCGGCAACAGTGCGCTGAAGGCGCCAGCCTGGGTAAATATCGGCAACCCGGAACTGATCGACAAGCGGGCCAATCACCCGGTCCCTTTGCCGCCCGGAGGTTTGTTGAACGACTATGTGCCGTTCTACTTCACGCCGTTTTCGCCCATGCTGCGCAACATCCACACCGGTTGGGGCGGTATACCGAAACGGCCGAATGAAGAAATCGTGATTCTGGTCTCCAGCCTGCATCACATTGCCGGACTGGGCTTGCAGTTTTTATTTACCGATAGCCACGCCTACTACCAGTGGGCAAACTTTTACGCTGACCTTGCCGATCTGGACAAGATCGACTGGCCCCTGCTGCAAAGGCGGGACTTCAAGCGGGACCCGGAAGACCCCGCCAAATTCGAGCGCTATCAGGCTGAAGCGCTGGTTCATCAGCACTTGCCGGTGTGCGGACTTCGCGGCATCGTTTGCTACACGGAAGCATTGAAACAACGTATCGAACCGGAAATACAGGCCAGAAATCTGAACCTGCCGGTTCATGCCAGAACAGGGTGGTACTTCTGATGATCACATTCACTCAAGGCAATCTGCTGGCGGCCCGCGCGGAGGCGCTGGTCAACACGGTCAACACCGTCGGGGTGATGGGCAAGGGCATCGCGCTGATGTTCAAGGAGCGTTTCGACGAGAACTTCCGCCGTTACGCTGCAGCCTGCAAAGCCAGGGAAGTGCAAACCGGCAAGATGTTCGTGACGCAGGTGCACGAATTGGATGGCCCGCAGTGGATCGTCAACTTCCCCACCAAGCAGCACTGGCGGGCACCCTCGCGCATGGAGTGGATTGTTGAAGGGCTGCAGGACTTGAAGCGCTTCTTGATTGAGCAGCAGGTCAAGTCCATTGCCATTCCGCCACTGGGTGCGGGCAATGGCGGCCTGGAATGGGCCGAGGTACGCGAACAGATTGAGCAGGCACTGGGCGACCTGGATATCGACATCCTGGTGTTCGAGCCCACCAGACAGTATCAGAACGTAGCCAAGCGCAGCGGCGTCGAGAAGCTCACCCCGGCCCGCGCACTGATTGCCGAACTGGTGCGCCGTTACTGGGTGCTGGGCATGGAGTGCAGCCTGCTGGAGATACAGAAGCTGGCGTGGTTCCTGGAGCGCGCCATCGAGCGTCACAACCCCGGCGACAACCCGCTGAACCTGCAGTTCGCGCCGCACAAATACGGCCCCTACGCCAACCGACTTGACCATCTGCTGAACAATCTCGACGGCAGCTACCTGCACTCCGAAAAACGTATCAGCGATGCCGATCCGCTGGACGTGATCTGGTTCGACGATGAGCGCAAGGCTTTCGTACAGACCTATCTCAAGAGCGAGGCAAAAGCCTACACGCAAGCGCTGGAATCCACCGCCGCACTGATCGATGGTTTCGAATCCCCCTTTGGCATGGAACTGCTGGCTACCGTGGACTGGCTGCTTGCCCGGGAAGGCGTCGCCCCCAACGTTCCTGCCTTGCGCGCTGGGCTGCGTCGCTGGCGCGGCGGTCCCGATGCGGCGGCGCGCAAGGAACGCCTGTTCGACGACCGGGCGCTGGGCATTGCCCTGAATCGGCTGACACAAGCGACCACCGTGCCGGCTTGAGGGCCGGACTCGCCAAAACCCGGAACTCGCCCCCTCACGCAACTCGTAAATCAAACACCGCCGGATCATCGCGGTGTTCGGTGAGCAGGCGGGCGACGCGGTCCTGCCAGATTTCGCCGAAGCGTTGCCGGGCGGCGGCGTCGGCGGTGCCGAAGGTGACGGCGGCGAGCAGGTCGGAGAACGCCGGATCGGCGGGCACCTGTTGCGGGTAGGCGGCGGCGTCGACGCGGGCGCCGGTGTCGAGGCGTTCGAAGCGCAGCTCGAGCGGGATCGTCGCCGCGAAGTTGAGCAGGCCGCGGCGGGCGTAGCGGCCGCCCAGGCCCTTGAAGCCTTCGCTGCCGGCGGCGCCGGTGAGGAGGCCGACGACGGCGGCGGTGACGCCGGTGACGCCTTCGTCGCGCGGCTGGCGGAAGCTGACGCGGATTTCGCCGCGCACCGGCAGCGCCGTGCCGTAGAGCAGCGCCAGCGCCCGCCAGGTCAGCCAGTAGGCGGCGGCGACGGTGGGACAGGAATGGCCGGCCAGGCGGACGGCGTCGGCGTAGCCGTAGTCGAGGATGCCGTCGGCGCTGGCGCCGAGCAGCCCGGCCAGCGGGTCGCGCAGGCGCAGGCGGGGAACCTGTTCGTAGAATTCAGGGAAGGACATGCCGGGTTCCTTGGACGAGGTCAGACGAGGCCGGCGCGCAGGCGGCCGATGTCGGGGACGTGGATGAGGCGGCCCTGGACGACGACCAGGCCTTCGTCGACCAGTTCGTGCAGGATGCGCGAGAAGTGTTCCTGGGTCAGGTTGAGGCGCGAGGCGATGGTGCCCTTGTGCGTCGGCAGGCGGATCGTCACCGCGCCGGCGGTGGCGACCGGGCCGGCCATTTCTTCCTCGCGCAGCAGGTAGCCGATGATGCGCTCGCGGCCGGAGCGCAGCGAGTGCGCTTCGAGGTCGCCGATCAGGTGATGCAGGCGCATCGACAGGCCGGCGATCAGCTTGCGGCACATCTGCGGGTCGCGCGCCAGTTCGGCGAACACCGCGCCCTTGGCGATGTGCAGCAGGCGGCAGTCGGTCAGCGCCTGCGCCATCAGCATGTAGGGGCGCTCCATGAACATCACCGCCTCGCCGAAGGTCTGGCCGGGGCGGATGATCTCGACCACTTTCTGGTTGCCGTCCTGGGAGATGAAGGCGAGCTTGATCTGGCCTTCCAGCGCCAGGTAGAAGCCGTGGCAGGGATCGCCCTTGTGGAACAGGATGTTGCCCTTGTCGTAGTGTTCGCGCCGGCAGCCGGCGGCGAGGCGCAGCAGGTCGTCGGGGCGCAGCCCGGAAAACAGCGGCGTGCCGGACAGGATTTGCGCCACTTCGAGCAGCGCCGGGTCGCTGGCGGCATGGTCGTCGAAATCGGGCCGGGGAATGCAGGTCATCATGGCCTCACCTCGTCAGTTGAGCGTAGAACAGGGGAAGATGGAGCGGCAGCTCCTCCGGCTTGCGCAGCACGGCGTAGCCCTGCGGCCCGAACAGGTGGGGCAGATAGCCGGCGCCTTCGCGGTCGATCGTCAGGCAGAAGGGCAGCAGGCCCAGTCGGCGCGCTTCGAGCACCGCCGCCCGGGTGTCCTCGATGCCGTAGCGGCTGTCGTAAAGGTCGAGGTCGTTCGGCTTGCCGTCGGACAGGATGAGCAGGATGCGCCGGCTCGCCGCCTGCGCGTCGAGTAGCTGGCTGGCGCGGCGGATGGCGGCGCCGAGCCGGGTGTAGTAGCCGGGGCGGATGGCCTGGACGCGGCCGCGGATGCGGTCGTCGAAGGGATCGGCGAAATCCTTCAGGCGATGGAAGCGGACCTGCTGCCGGCGCACCGAGGAGAAGCCGCACAGCGCGAAGGCGTCGCCGGTGGCGGCGAGCGCCTCGCCGAACAGCAGCAGGGCGTCGCGGATGACGTCGATGACGCGCGCCTCGCTCGACACCCAGGCGTCGGTGGATAGCGAGAGGTCGGCGAGCACCAGGCAGGCGAGGTCGCGTTCGCGCCGTTCCAGCGACAGGTAGAGCTGCTCGCCGGGATGGCGGCCGCAGGCGCGGTCGGTGCAGGCGCGGACGACGGCGTCGAGGTCGGCCTCGCTGCCGTCGGGCTGCCCCTTGAGCCAGCGCCGGCCGGGCTGCAGGGCGGCGAACTGCTGGTGCAGACGGCGCGCGGTGCGGCGCAGGCGCGGCGGCAGCGGCGTCGGCACGGCATGGCGCGAGGCCAGCTCCTGCAGGCAGACGTGGTCGTCGAGCAGGCGGCTCTTGCGGTAATCCCATTCCGGCAGGCGCAGGCCGGGGCCAAGCACGATGTCGTCCTCGGCCGCCGACGGCAGGTCGAGGTCGAAGCGCACCCGCGAGGCGACCCGCTCGCCGGGCGCCGCTTCGGTCAGCGAGAGGCGGTCGAGGTCGGCGGCGACCTCGGCGGCGTTGGCATCGGGATCGTCGTCGACGCCGCGATTGACGCGGATGAACTCGGCCACCGAGAGCAGGCTTTCGGCGCGGAAGTACATCATGATGCCGTCGCGCTGCGGCCCGGCATCCACGCGCTCGGCGCGATGCGCCTGGGCGCCGCCGTCCTGCACCGCACCGGTGGCCTCGGCAGCGCCATCGCCGGCCTTGCCCGGCGTGCCGGCGGCAAGGGCGCCGGCCTCGCACCAGAGCAGCACCGGTGCCGCCGGCGCGGCATCGGCCGGCAGCTTCGGCCATGCGCTGACGCTGCCCGGTTCCTGCAACGCCTGACGGATCGCGTTTTCCAGCGCCGCCTCGGCCGGCGGCAGTTGTGCCGGCGCCAGGCGCTGCGGCAGGTAGGCGACGACCAGGCGCCGATAACGCGCCGCCAAGCCGGGGAAGTTGGCCAGCGCGGCAACCGTCGCCGCCTGGTTGCGGGTCGCCGGATCGGCCCCGGCGAGCGCCGCCGGCAACCGGTGCAGGCAGGCCGCCTGCGCCGCCAGCCAGTAATAGAGGTCGCGGTTCAGCGCGCGCTCCGGGAACACCGCCAGGCGCGCCGGCAGACGCAGGCTGGCGAGGTCGATGCGAGCCTGCGCCTGCCGTTCGCCGCTGCCGGCAACGCGTGCCAGCCAGGAACGGCGGGCGCCGTGGGCGTCATTGGTGGCGGCGGCCAGACGCAGCCCGGGGTCGCCGCCGAGGGCACGAAAATAGATGCCGAGCGGGCGCTGCATCGCCTTCAACTCGACGGCCGCCGCCGGATACTCGGCGCCAGCGGCGCGCGTCACCCAGCGATGCCAGAGCTTGCCGACCCATTCTTCCATTTAGTTGTTCCTTTCGTCCGCCACGCGGTTGCCGGGGCGGAAGCCGGCCTCGTTGCGGCGCGCCGCGGCCGCCGCCACCCAATGCAGCAGCGGGCCGTCCGGGTTGTCCGCCTGGCTCTCGGCGCAGGCGCTCAGGCATTGGCCGCACTGGGTGCAGGTGAACATGTGGCGCTTGATGTTGCGCGGGTTGAGGCGCATCGGGCAGACCATGTCGCAGGCGGCCTGGCGGTCCGGCAGGCAGTCGTTGCAGGCGGCGCCGCGGGCGCGCTGGAAGCCGACCACCATCGCATCGCGGTTGCCGATCCAGATCAGCGACTGAAAGAGGCCGACGGCGCAGGCGTAGCGGCAGAACAGGTGGCGGGCGAAGAGGAATTCCAGGCTGAGGACGACGGTGGCGGCGCCGATGAACAGCGCCTGGTTGCGCGTCGGCGCGGCGCGCCACAGGTTGCCGTAGACCTCGGCCGGCGGCAGCAGGTAGGTGAGCAGCACCACCGCCCAGCACAGCGCGAAGGCCACCGCCGTCGGCACCACCAAGAGCCACCAGCGGCGGTCGGTGCGGCGCGGCCGGCCGTCCGGCTGCCACGGCGGCAGGATTTCCTTCTCCCACAGGCTGGGTTTGCCGGAGGCGCGCAGCATCAGCGTGTTGATGGTTTCGACCACGGAAAAATGCGGGCACAGCCAGCCGCAATAGAGCCGCCCCCAGCGCCGGGCGACGCCGAGGAACAGCGCGGCGCCGGCCAGCAGCGGCAGGAACAGGCGCAGCAGCACGTTGCCGGCGGCCTCGCCGGCGCCGATGCGGCCGGCGATGAAGTCGTCGAGGCCGAGCCGCCATTCCATGCCGAGCAGCCAGGCGTGGCCGGCGTTGAGGTCGTAGCGGAAGAGGTCGAACACCGGCGCCAGCACGAAGAGGGCGAAGAAGCCCGCCTGCCAGGCCAAGCGCCGCCGCTGCAGTGCCGCCGGCGCACCGGCGTTGCGGATCGGAATCACCCGGCGGGCGGCGCCCCCTGCCCCGTTCATCGTCCCGCCCCGGTCAGCGGCCGAAGGTGGCGGATACCACCTCCATCAGCGCTTCGGCGACTTCCGGATCGTCGGTCAGGCTTTCGACGATGGCGCTGCGGCAGGCCAGCACCGGGTCCATGCCGTCGCCGACGAGGAGCGCCGCGTACACCAGCAGGCGGGTGCTCGCCACTTCCTCAAGGTCGTGGTCGCGCAACTGGCGCAGGGCGGCGGCGATGCCGGCGAGGCGCCGGGCGAGGTCGGCGTCGCAGCCGGTTTCGCGGCGCAGGATGGCGGCCTCGCGCTCCGCCGTCGGGAAGTCGAAGCGCAGGCTGACGAAGCGCTGCCGGGTCGATGGCTTCATCCCCTTGAGCAGGTTCTGGTAGCCGGGGTTGTACGACACCACCAGCATGAACGACGGCGGCGCCGCCAGCAGTTCGCCGGTGCGGTCGATCGGCAGCAGGCGGCGGTCGTCGGCCAGCGGGTGAAGAACCACCGTGGTGTCCTTGCGCGCCTCGACCACCTCGTCCAGGTAACAGATGCCGCCGGCGCGCACCGCCCGGGTCAGCGGGCCGTCGCACCAGACGGTCTGGCCGTCGCCGATCAGGTGGCGGCCGACCAGGTCGGCGGCGGTGAGGTCGTCGTGGCAGGCGACGGTGAACAGCGGCAGCCCCAGCTTCGCCGCCATGTGGGCGACGAAGCGCGTCTTGCCGCAGCCGGTCGGCCCCTTGATCAAGAGCGGCAGGCGGTTCTTCCAGGCCGATTCGAAGACCGTCGCCTCGTCGGCGCAGGGTTCGTAGAAGGGCGTGAGGTCGGCGGGGGCGGCGGCGTTCATGCGGACATTCCTTTCCAGTAAGCGAGGGCGATGACGACGCCGACCAGCAGCAGCCAGCCGACGATCAGCACCGGCCAGAGCAGCGGCGCGCGGCGCAGCGCCATGAATTCGAGGGCGACGACGCTGCCCTTGGCGATGGCGAGCAGCAGCAGGACGGCGGTCAGCGCCGGGCCGCCCTGCCCTTCGCCAAGCGCCCAGGTGAGCAGCGTGGCGAGGACCAGCAGCAGCCAGAGCAGCGCGGTGCGCACCGGCGTGCCGTGCGGGCCGGCGGAAGACGGATCAATGGATGACATAGACGAGCGGGAAGAGGATCAGCCAGACCAGGTCGACCATGTGCCAGTAGGCGGCGCCGCTTTCCAGGCCGTTCATCGCGCCCGGGCCGTAGTGGCCGCGGCGCAGACCGTGCCAGAGCACGGCGAGGATGACCAGGCCGAGGATCACGTGCATGAAATGGAAGAAGGTCAGCGACAGGTAGAACATCTGGAACGGCCCGCCCGACAGATTGACGCCGGCGGCGAAGGCGTGCGCGTATTCGTGGCCCTTGACGCCGAGGAAGGCGAAACCGCAGACGATGGCGCCGAGCAGCCAGGGCGCCGCCCGGACGCCGTCGCCACGCGCCGCGCCCTGCACGGCGCGGACGACCAGGGCGCTGGCGCTCAACAGCAACAGCGTGTTGATGGCGCCGGCGTTGCGGTCGAGCAGTTGCTGGCCGGCTTCGAACAGCGCCGGATGGCGGGCCCGGGTGAAGGCGTAAGCAGCAAAGAAGACGCCGAAGGCGAGCAGCTCGGCGAGGATGAAGATCCAGATGGCGAGGTCGCCGGCCAGGTGACGCGGCGGCGGCAGGGAAAGATCGACTTGCATGCCGCGCAGTCTAGGCGCCGCCTCCGGGCGGGGCTTTGATGCGTGCTAAATTCGTCCGGCCGCAGCCAAGGTGAACAAAAAAGGGGCGGCTCGCGCCGCCCCGAAAACACCACTATCCACTCGCTTGTTATTGGGCGCCAACCCGGCTTTCGCCCTTGACGAAGAAGCTGATCAGGTAGATCACCAGGCCGATCAGGAAGATCACGCCGCTGATCTCGCGCAGCCAGTAGAACAGCGAAATCTGGTCCTGCGTCGCCATGAAGGACAGCGGCGCGGTCGAGATGCGCTGCAGCCAGACCTGCAGGATGCCGGCGGCGGTCAGGAACAGCGTGATGAAGACCATGGCGATGGTCATCAGCCAGAAGCTCCACATCTCCAGCACCTGGGCCCGCGGCGAATTGGCGGCACGACCGCGCAGGATCGGCATGGCGTAGCTGATCAGCGTCAGGACGACCATCACGTAGGCGCCGTAGAAGGCCATGTGACCGTGGGCGGCGGTGATCTGCGAACCGTGGGTGTAGTAGTTGACCGGGGCCAGGGTGTGCAGGAAGCCCCAGACGCCGGCGCCGAGGAAGGCCATGACGCCGGTGCCGAGCGCCCACAGCACGGCAGCCTTGTTCGGATGCTCGCGGCGGCGACGGTTGACCATGTTGAAGGCGAAGACGGTCATCGCGAAGAACGGGATCGGTTCCAGGGCCGAGAACACCGAACCCCACCACTGCCAGTATTCCGGCGCGCCGATCCAGTAGTAATGGTGACCGGTACCGATGATGCCGGTGACCAGCGTCAGGGTGATGATCACGTACAGCCACTTCTCGATCACTTCGCGGTCCACGCCGGTGACCTTGATCAGGACGAAGGCGAGCAGCGCACCGAGGATCAGTTCCCAGACGCCTTCCACCCAGAGATGGACGACCCACCACCAGTAGTACTTGTCCTTGACCAGGTTGTGCGGGTTGTAGAACGAGAACAGGAAGAAGATCGCCAGCCCCCACAGGCCGAGCAGCAGCACCATCGAAATCGCCGTCTTGCGCCCCTTCAGCATGGTCATGCTGATGTTGAAGAGGAAACCGAGGGCGACGATGACGATGCCGATCTTGGTCAGCAAGGGCTGTTCGAGGAACTCGCGCCCCATCGTCGCCAGGATGTCGTTACCGGTCATCTCGGCCAGCGTGGCGTAAGGCACGAACAGGTAACCGAGGATGGTCAGCGCCCCGGCGACGAGGAAGATCCAGAACAGCCCGAGCGCCAGCTTGGGACTATACAACTCGGTTTCCGACTCCTCCGGCACCATGTAGTAGGCCGCGCCCATGAAACCGAACAGCAGCCAGACGATCAGCAGGTTGGTATGAACCATCCGGGCAACGTTGAAAGGCAGGGCGGGAAAGAGAAAATCCCCGACCACGTACTGGAGGCCCATGATCAGTCCGAAGACGATCTGCCCCACGAACAGGCCGATTGCCGCCACGAAATAGGGCTTGGCAACCGCTTGGCTCTTGTATTGCATCGCGATACTCCTTGAATGTCGAAACTCGGCGGGCTCAGCCTTCGATGTTGGGCGGCCAGTTGGCGGTATTGATCTCGGAGGCGTACTTCAGGAAGGCCACCAGATCGTCGAGTTCCTTGTCGCTCAGGTGGAACTGCGGCATCTGCCGCCGTCCCGGCGCGCCGGTCGGCTGCGCCTGGATCCACGCCTTGATGAAGTCCGGACCGCGACGGACATAGACGTTGCCGAGCTCCGGCGCGAAATAGGCGCCCTCGCCGAGCAGAGTGTGGCAACCGATGCAGTTGCGCGTCTCCCAGATCTTCTTGCCGGCAATCACTTCCGGCGTCAGATTCTGGCTGTTGTCCCGCTTCGGCAGCGCCTGGTTGGTGTCATAGGTGAGAGCCAGGAATAGGAGGAAGAAGAAGACCGTTCCCCCGTAGAAAATATTCCGGGCCATCGATTTCGTGAAAGTTCCGCTCATCGTGCGCTCCTGTGCATGGTGTGGAGCGCATTGTCCGCGTCAGCCCGGCGGACCATCCATGATGTACATCAAGAACGAAAATCCGGCGGAAACGGCCGGCTGGCGGGGGTGTGAGCGCTTGACAGGTGGGGAAGGCAGCAGGCGGAAGCGGCGACGAATGATGTTATGTTTGCCATTCGTTGATGGCTGTTAGTTGCTCGGCCTAAAGCACTTAGTCGGCGTTCGATTGAATTCTGCAAGCTGTCTCGAAAAGCCCGGGCGATTCAGTTAGGTCTTGACTCGCAATCTGTTGCTTCTGAAGCGATTCCCTCCAACCGAACGCCACTGATGCCGATAGAATAGCTGCATGGTTGGTTCTGTTGCTTTAGAGCAGCCCAGATATTTCGGAGAGTAGAGAAAATATGACCATACTTGCACTGACAAATGAACTGAAGACGGCCAGAAAAAAGGTCGTTACTGATGGTTATGAGATGTCCTTGGGGGAGATCGTCAGTCTTTATAAAAGTGACGAACTAATCATCGATCCAAATTATCAACGTCTATTCCGCTGGGACGAATCACAGAAAACAAGATTCATTGAATCCTTGCTCTTAGGGATTCCCATTCCGCCGATTTTCGTTTTTCAGCGTGAGTCTGGGGTTTGGGAACTCATTGATGGGCTACAACGAGTTTCTACTGTTCTTCAGCTAATGGGGGAACTCAAGCATCCTGAAGGCGGTATGTATGAGCCGCTTCAGTTGGGAGGAACCAACCTGCTACCGAGCTTGGACGGTATGAAATGGAAGAAGGAGACGGATCACGATCCAGATGCGTTCGATACTGCTCAGCAACTAGATATAAAACGCTCTCGTATTCGAATAGAAATATTGAGGAAAGAGAGTGATGAGGAAGCGAAGTTCGAGCTTTTCCAGCGCCTGAATACAGGCGGCTCAAAACTGAGTGATCAAGAAGTTCGCAATAGCGTATTGGTCATGCTGAATCCGTCCTTCTATGAGTGGTTAAACAAACTAACGACTATCCCCGCATTCCAGCAAACTATTCAAATCACTAATGATCAGCGTAGCGAACAGCAGCATCTCGAAATAGCGTTAAGATTTATAGCATACCGTAAGCATCCGTATGTAAGAGGGTTGGATGTAAATGAGTACTTGGATGTTGCCGCCAGAGAACTGGCAAGCATGGGAGAGGATGAACGTAATTCTGAGAGGGAACTGCTGGCGACGACCTTGGGTATCCTTTTTGAGGATGTTGGCCCAGATGTTTTCAAACGCTGGAATGGCAACCAGTTCTCTGGAAAGTTTCTGATCTCCGCCTTTGATGCTATCGCCTATGGGGTTGCTTGCAACAACGAGGCAATTTTAGCAATGCAGCAAGCTGATCGGAGAGCTTGGTTAAATGAGAAAGTTCGCGCTATCTGGCATGAGCCGCAGTTTCAGGCAAACAGCGGTCAGGGTGTCCGCGGCACGACGCGCCTAACCAATCTATTGCCTTTTGGTCGAGCCTATTTCGCACAATGAAGATTCGAACCGCAGCTCAGTTGCTTGAGCATCTGGATACAGATATGGCATGGAGGCTCAAAGAGGTTCACGAACTGCGATCTGCTGTTCAAGGGGCAAAAGGTAAAAACGTTGATACCCATATTCGAGCTGGGGTAGCAATGCTTTATGCTCATTGGGAAGGTTTTATCAAGGGGGCTGCGAACGCCTACGTGACCTATCTTGCTTTTAGAGCAGACAAAATGCAGGACATGCAGCCCTGTTTCGTGGCGTTATCTCTCAAATCGAAACTCATTGGTGCGACCGAGTCAGGAAAAGCAGACATGGCTGTTTCAGCCGTTACTGCGTTGCTTGATGAGATGGACAAACCCATTCGATTGCCAACTTCTGAAGCAATTAGTGCTCAAAGCAATCTGAGTTCTACGGTCTTTCAGAACATTACTCGCTGGATTGGGATAGACGCATCCCAATATTCCTCAAGATTTGCACTGATAGACAAAACTCTCTTAGAAACTAGAAACAGCATTGCTCATGGAGACTATCTGGTCATTGATGCCCCTCGGTTTGAAGGGTTGGTGACGGAGATTTTAGAGATTTTGCGATGGTTCAAAACAGACATTGAGAATGCTGTCGTTCAAAAGAGTTTCTTACGAGTTTAGCGGGTGACTTGCAGAGCGTGTCCGGAGTGTTGTGAGTAGAGCCGCCGTTGATAATCAGCACACGACAGTCCGGATTGGCCGAGGACCCACCATAGGATTTGCCTGAAACCCCCAAGTTCGGAACTAACTACATAATGAACCAAGGCCTGCTTTTCAGGCAGGCCTTGGTGGGTTTCAGTTTCCGACGGAAATCATTTTCTTCGCCGGACTTTATTTTCCGCCATCAGCACCGTCTTACCAGCTCGCCTCGCGTTCCGGCGTTGCGGTGATCTTGTGGATGCTGAGGTCGGCGCCTTCGTATTCTTCTTCCTGGTCGAGGCGCAGGCCGAAGACTTTCTTCAGCAGGCCATAGACTGCGAAACCGCCGGCCAGGGCGATGGCGATGGCGAGCGGGGTCATCAACAGTTGCGGCATCAAGGCAACGCCGCCGGCGCCGCCCAGCGCCTTGCTGCCGAAGATGCCGGCGGCGATGCCGCCCCAGGCGCCGCACAGGCCGTGCAGCGGCCAGACGCCGAGGACGTCGTCGATCTTCCAGCGGTTCTGGGTCAGCGTGAACATGACGACGAACAAGGCGCCGGCGACCAGGCCGACGACCAGCGCGCCCATCGGGTGCATCAGGTCGGAACCGGCGCAGACGGCGACCAGGCCGGCGAGCGGGCCGTTATGGACGAAGCCGGGGTCGTTCTTGCCCAGCACCAGCGCGGCAAGGATGCCGCCGACCATGGCCATCAGCGAGTTGATGGCGACCAGGCCGGAGATGTTCTCGATGGTCTGCGCGCTCATCACGTTGAAACCGAACCAGCCGACGGTGAGAATCCAGGCGCCGAGGGCGAGGAAGGGGATCGACGAGGGCGGGTGCGCCGACATCCGGCCGTCCTTGGTGTAGCGGCCGTAGCGGGCGCCAAGGAGGAGCACGGCGGGCAGCGCGATCCAGCCGCCCATGGCATGCACCACGACGGAGCCGGCGAAGTCGTGGAAGGGCGCACCAAAAGTGGTCGTCAGCCAGTCCTGGATGCCGTACATCTTGTTCCAGGCGATGCCTTCGAAGAAGGGATAGACGAAGCCGACGAGCAGGAAGGTGGCGCCCAGTTGCGGGTAGAAGCGGGCGCGCTCGGCGATGCCGCCGGAGATGATGGCGGGGATGGCGGCGGCGAAGGTGAGCAGGAAGAAGAACTTGGTCAGCTCGTAGCCGTTCTTCTCCATCAGCGTGTCGACGCCGGTGAAGAAGTGGATGCCGTAGGCAATGCCGTAGCCGACGAAGAAGTAGGCGATGGTCGAGATCGCGAAGTCGGTCAGGATTTTGACCAGCGCGTTGACCTGGTTCTTCTTGCGGACGGTGCCGACCTCAAGAAAGGCGAAGCCTGCGTGCATGGCGAGCACCATGATGCCGCCGAGCAGGATGAAAAGAACATTACTGCCGGAATGAAAGCTATCCATGAAAACCTCCAGAACGAATCCGGCGTGGAAAGCAAGCACCATTCCAGTGCATTATTTTCTTTTCAAATCAGGGCGTTGAATTTTGCACCAAGTTGAAAAGCGCACCTCTATCGTGCATCGCGGGGCACCCGCGCCCCGCAATCGTGCATTACCTCAGTCCAGCGGGTAGCCGCGCGGCAGCAGCACCCACATGCGGCCGCGCTGTTTCATGCGCCCGGCGAGGTTACCGGCTTCCTTGCCGAAGCCCCAGAAGAAGTCGGCACGCACCGCACCGCGGATGGCACCGCCGGTGTCCTGGGCGAGCATCAGGCGGTTCAGCGGCTGCGCCGAATTGGGCCGGGTGGTGGCGAGGAAGACCGGCGCGCCGAGCGGGATCGAACGCGGGTCGACAGCGATGCTGCGTTCGGCGGTGAGCGGCACGCCGAGTGCGCCGAGCGGGCCGTCGTCACTGGCCGGCATTTCGCGGAAGAAGACGTAGCTGGGGTTGGCGTTGAGCAGTTCGTCGAGGCGCGCCGGGTTGGCCCGCGCCCAGGCCTGGATGCCCTGCATCGAGGCTTCTTCCAGCTTGAGGTCGCCACGGTCGACGAGCAGGCGGCCGATCGAGCGATAGGGGTGGCCGTTCTGGTCGGCGTAATTGACCCGCAGCAGGCTGCCGTCGGGCAGGCGGATGCGCCCGGAGCCCTGGATCTGCAGGAAGAAGAGTTCGACCGCGTCATCGACCCAGGCCAGCGTCCTGGCCGGCAGGCGCTTGCCCTGGGCGGCGATTTCGCCGCGCGACCAGTAGGGGACGACCTTGTTGCCTTCGATCCGGCCGCGCACGCGCTTGCCCTTGAGTTCCGGGAAGAGGTCGCCGAGTTCGACGGTCAGCAGGTTGTCCGGTACGCCATGCACCGGGTAAAGGTTGCGCTTGTCGCGCTGGCGGCTGCCCTGCAGCAGCGGTTCGTAGTAGCCGGTGATCATGCCTTCGACGGCGCTGCGGTCGTCGGTCGATACCGTGTAGGGCTGCATGACGTTCTCGAAGTAGCGGCGGATCGCCTCGGCGGACCGGGCGTCGACCTCGGCGGCGTGGGCGCAGGCCTGCTGCCAGGGGGCGCCGCTGGCGCGGCTGCGCAGCGCCTGGCAACTTTTCAGGAAGGGTTGCCAGGCGGCGCTCAGGTCGTCCTCCTGCCAGCCCGGCAGCTCGCTCCAGGCGGCCAGCGTGAACACCCGGCTGAACGCCGGGGCGGCCGGCTTTTCCGCGGCGGCCTCGGCGCAGGGCGGACAGTCCGGCGCCTTGGCCGCGCCTTCCGGCGAAACGGTACGCGGCGGCACGGCGCAGGCGGCCAGCGCCAGGGTGGCGGCGAGGATGGCGGTTTGGAGTTTTGACATGGCTTTGGTTAGAGTGATCGACTTTTCCCGAGTATACCTGTGACGATGATCGATCCTGCCCAACTCGAACGTTTGCTGAACCGCGCCGAACACGTCCTGTCCCGCCTCGAAGGCATCCTGCCGCCGCCCCCGGCACAGCCCGACTGGGCCGGCGCGGTGGCTTTCCGCTGGCGCAAGAGCGGCGGCCGCGGCTGGCTGCAGGGCGTCGCCCACCCGCACCCGATCCGCCTCTCCGACATCGAGACGGTCGACGACCAGAAGGCGCGCATCGTCGCCAACACCCGCCAGTTCGTCGCCGGCCACGGCGCCAACAACGTGCTGCTGACCGGCGCCCGCGGCTGCGGCAAGTCCTCGCTGGTGAAGGCGGTGCTCAATGAATTTTCAGCCGACGGCCTGCGCCTGATCGAGGTCGACAAGCACGACCTGGTCGACCTGCCGGACATCGTCGACCTGGTCGACGGACGGCCCGAGAAGTTCATCATCTTCTGCGACGACCTCTCGTTCGAGGCCGGCGAAACCGCCTACAAGGCGCTGAAGTCGGTGCTCGACGGTTCGGTCGCGGCGCCACCGGCCAACGTGCTGATCTACGCGACCTCCAACCGCCGCCACCTGATGCCCGAATACATGGCGGAAAACCTCGAGGTGCAGCGCGTCGGCGACGAAATCCACCCCGGAGAGGCGGTCGAGGAAAAGGTCTCGCTGTCCGAGCGCTTCGGCCTGTGGATTTCCTTCTACCCCTTCTCGCAGGACGATTACCTGGCGGTCTTCGCGCACTGGGCGCGGCAATTTGGCGTCACTGAGACGGTGATTGCCGACAGCGAGCGCGAGGCGCTGAACTGGGCGCTGTCGCGCGGTTCGCGCTCGGGCCGGGTGGCCTGGCAGTTCGCCCGCGACCTCGCCGGCCGCCAGCCGGAGGGCGGCGCGTGAGCGACATCGTTGAAGTCGCCGCGGCGGTGATGCTGCGCGCCTGCGGCAGCGAGTTCCTGCTCGCCCAGCGCCCGGAGGGCAAGGTTTACGCCGGTTACTGGGAGTTTCCCGGCGGCAAGGTCGAACCCGGCGAAAGCGTGCGCGACGCGCTGGTGCGCGAACTGCAGGAAGAGCTGGGGATCACCGTCACCGCCTGCCACCCCTGGCTGACCCGCGAGCATGTCTATCCGCACGCCACGGTGCGCCTCAATTTCTGGCAAGTCACCGCCTGGCAGGGCGAAATCGGCATTACCGCGCCGCTCGAACACAGTGCGGTGGATTGGCAACGGCGCGGCGCGGCGGCCAGCGTCGCTCCCATCCTGCCGGCCAACGGGCCGATCCTGAAAGGCCTGGCGCTACCGGAGACGATGCTCATCTCGTCGCTCGACGAAACGACACCTGCCGCCTGGCTGACTCGCCTGGAACGTCGCCTGAACGCAGCCGGCGACGTCCTGCCGCCGCTCGTCCAGGTGCGCGACAAGACGCTGCCGGCAACCGAGCGCGCCGCCTTTGCCGACGCCGTGGTCGAACTGGCGCACCGCTACGGCGCGCCGGTGGTGATCAACGACGACCCGGTGCTGGCAGCCGCCTGCGGCGCCGACGGCGTGCACCTTTCCGCGGCGGCACTGGCCGCCTGCGAGGAGCGCCCGGATTTCGCCTGGGTCGGCGCCTCTTGCCACACGGCGGCGGAAATCGCCCGCGCCGGCGAACTGGCACTCGATTACGCGCTACTCGGCCCGGTCATGGCGACCCCCACGCACCCCGAACACCCGGGACTGGGCTGGCCGGAATTCGCCCGCCGCGGCGCCGGCAACACGCTGCCGCTGTTCGCCCTGGGCGGCATGCGCGAGACGCTGCGCGACAGCGCCTGCCTGCACGGCGCCCACGGCATTGCGCTGATGCGCGGCTGGTAGAAACAGGGAAACAGCAGGAAAACCGCGGGGAAACTGCGCAGAAGCGGGCGCCCCGTTCAGCGGAGCTTGCTGCTGAAATCGATGCCCGGCGCCGCGGTTTCCTCGTCGGTCGGCGCGCCGGGGATGGTGTAGCTCTCGCTCGCCCAGGCGCCGAGATCGATCTGCTTGCAGCGTTCGGAGCAGAAGGGGCGCCAGCGGTTTTCCGGCGACCAGGGGGATTCCTTGCCGCACTGCGGGCAGCGGACGAGACGGGGCGGTTTCACAGGTTGCAGAAGGTCAGCGCGAATTGGACGTCGCGCTCGCAGCCGCGCGCCTTCAGCTCGTTGAGTGGCGGCTTGGTGAAACGGATGTTGAGGAAATACTTGTTGGCGCTGACTTCGGGCACCGCGGTTTCTTCCGCCGCCAGTTCGACGCGCACCATCTGCGCCGAGGTGCCGCCGAGATTGAGCTGGAACTGGCCGTTGCTGGCAACATGCTGTTTCGGCCGGCCGCTCGAACGCAGCAGGCGGAGAACGATCGCCGACGCGTCGCGCAGCGCGAACAGCGGCTTGCTCCAGGCTTCCAGCGCGTTACGCCGGGCTTCCGGCGTGCGGTGCAGCCACCAGTGGTAGGACGGCAGATCGAATTCGCAGACGCCGCCGGGAATCGCCGCCCGGCTCTTGATGCTCATCAGCCAGTCGTTGTCGCGCAGGTACTGGCCGATCTTGCCGCTCATCGCCAGCAGCGAGGCCGACGACTGCTCGATCTCGTAGAGCGCGCCGGACAGCGCCTCTTCGGAAATATCCGGGTTGTTGCGGAAAGCGAGCAGGGTCTGACGCTGCCGTTCGAGTTCCTGGATCAGGTCCATCTTGAGGTCGGCGCGACCGGCGGCTTCGAGGATTTCAAACAGCGTGACGAGGGCCACGTGATGCTCGTGCTGACCGTCGGCCCGGGCGAAATACGCCGTCTTCTCGAAAAGATCTTCGAGACGCAACAGCGTACGGATGCGCTCGTTGAACGGGTATTCGTAGGTGATCACTCGGCCGGGTTCCGGAAATCGGAAAAATTTGCTGAATTCTGAGGCATTTGCAAGCAAATCTCAACAGCAAGCTTTAAGTTGCGCAGGCAAGACGAAGATATTTTGCATGCAGCTCCGCGACCGACCGGTAAAGAATTGTGCGCTCGCCGTCATTGACCAGGACGTCGTCGGCAATCGCCAGCCGTGCCTGACGGCTGGCCTGGGCGGCGAGGATGGCGCGCACCTCGGCTTCGCCAATACCGTTGCGCGCCATGACGCGAGCGATCTGCAGGCTTTCCGGACAATCGACAAGCAGAATGCGCCGGCAACGCTCGCGGTAGCTGCCGGATTCGACCAGCAGCGGCACGGCGAGGATGACGTAAGGCGCGCCAGCCGCCCGGCAGCGGGCATCGGACAGTTCGCGGATGAGCGGATGAAGGATGCCTTCCAGGCGCCGCCGGGCATCGGGATCGGCGAAAACCAGGCGGCGCATCGCGGCACGGTCGAGGGCACCGGACGAATCGGCGACCTGCGGCCCGAAAGCATCGATCAGCGCCGGCATCGCAGCGCCGCCGGGCGCCGTCAGTTCGTGGGCGATGGCATCGGTATCGACCAGCGCCGCGCCGAGTTCGACGAAGGCATCGGCGACGGTGCTCTTGCCGCTACCGATGCCGCCCGTCAGGCCGACGACGAAATCGCTCACGGACAGCGCTTCGGCGCGTTCTTCGGCAATGCCTGGGCAAGCGCCGCGCGCAACGCGTCGGCACGCGCGGCCGGGCCGCGGATTTCGAGGCGCGGTTTGCTTTCCTTGCCATCCTTGTCCGGCCGCTGGCTGACCCGCGCCGAACGGACGCCCTTGTCCTGCAGGGTCGCCAGGTGGTCGCTGGCGCCCTTCTCGCTGCTGAAGATACCGAGCGAGATGGCGTGACGCTGGCCGCCCTCCTGGATGATGAAGTAATCAGTGATACCGATCGCCTTCAGCTCGGCAGCCTTCTTCTCGGCCGCCGCCCGGTTCGCCTGCGGCGGGATCGACACCCACCAGCCCCGACTGTCGACACTGCTCTCGCGCCAGGTGAACTCGTCGAAGCCGCCGGCCAGTACGCGCCGCACCCGGTCGCCCTCGACCTGGCTCAAGCCCTCCCAACTCATGCAGACGACGGTCGGCGCCTGGGCTTTGGCCGCTTCCTTGGCCGCCGCTTCCTTGGCCGCTGCCTCCTTGGCCGCTGCCTCCTTGGCTGCCGCCTCCCTGGCTTTCGCTTCCTTCTTCGCTGCGGCTTCTTTCGCAGCCGCTTCCTTGGCCGCCTTGGCGGCTTCCTTGCCCGTCAGCGCCGGTATTTCCGCTGGCACTTCCAGCGGCGGCGGCGTTTCGGCTTCCGGCGTCGGGGCCGGAGCCGGCTGCGGCAGCGCAGGCGCTTCGCCGCGGGCAACGATGCGGATGCTTTCCGGCTTGATCTGCTGCGTGATGCGTACGCTTTCGCCAACCTCCGCCGGACCGATCAGGCCCTGGCTGAAGGCGTAGAACAGCAGGTTGCCGAGAACGAGCAGGAAGACGATGAGCTTCACGATCTCAGCCGACCTGGGGCAGATGCTTGAGCGATTCGACGATGGCTTCGGCCGGGTACTCGTAATCTTCCAGCTTGCCGGCGAAATACTTGTCGTAGGACGCCATGTCGAAATGACCGTGACCGGTCAGGCAGAAGAGGATCGTCTTCGCTTCGCCGGTCGCCTTGCAGCGCAGGGCTTCGTCGATCGCGGCGCGGATGCCGTGGCAGGATTCCGGCGCCGGGATGATGCCTTCGGCGCGGGCGAACTGGACGCCGGCCTCGAAGGTGCCAACCTGCGGCACCGCCACCGCTTCCAGCAGCTTTTCATGGAAGAGCTGAGACAGGAGCGGCGAGGCGCCGTGGTAGCGCAGGCCGCCGGCGTGGATGCCGGGCGGCATGAAGTCGTGGCCGAGCGTGTACATCTTCATGATCGGCGTGTAACCGGAAGCGTCGCCGTAGTCGTAGGTGTAGGCGCCCTTGGTCAGCGTCGGGCAGGAGGTCGGCTCGACCGCGACGCAGCGCAGGTTTTTCGCGCGCGGGTCGCCGGCCGCCTTGTCCGCCAGGAAGGGAAAGGCGATGCCGCCGAAGCTGGAACCGCCGCCGCAAGGCCCGAAGATCACGTCCGGGTAGAGGCCGATCTTGGCGAACTGCTTCTTGGCTTCGAGGCCGATCACCGTCTGGTGCAGCAGCACGTGGTTGAGCACCGAGCCGAGCGTGTAGCAGGTATTGGGGTCGGCGGCGGCTTCCTCGACGGCTTCGGAAATCGCCAGGCCGAGCGAGCCCTGGCATTCCGGGTCGGCCGCCAGCGCGGCGCGGCCGGCGTTGGTCAGGTTGGTTGGCGAGGCGAAGACCTCGGCGCCCCAGGTCTGCATCATCGAGCGGCGGAAAGGTTTCTGCTGGTAGCTGACATTGACCATGAAGACGCGCACCGGCAGGCCGAACATCTGGCCGGCGTAGGCGATCGACGAGCCCCACTGGCCGGCGCCGGTCTCGGTGGTCAGTTTCTTGGTGCCGGCCAGCTTGTTGTAGAAGGCCTGCGGCACGGCCGAGTTCGGCTTGTGCGAACCGGCCGGCGAAACGCCTTCGTACTTGAAGAAGATCTTTGCCGGCGTGCCCAGCATCTGCTCCAGGCGCAAGGCCCGGCAGAGCGGCGCCGGGCGCCATTGCGCGTAGATCTGGCGCACTTCCTCGGGAATCGGAATCCAGCGCTCGGCAGTCATTTCCTGTTCGAGGATGGGGCCGGGGAAGATCGCCCCCATCGCTTCCGGCGGCACCGGCTTGCCGTCCGGCCCGAGCGGCGGCGCCGGCGGGTTGGGCATGTCGGCGACGACGTTGTACCAGTGAGTGGGGATTTCTTCTTGTTCGAGGTTGATGCGCAACGGTGTCATATATTTCTCTCTCCCTGCGGCCTGCGCCGCAAAGCCGGTAAATTACCCCAAAACCCCGCCCGGACCAAGGGCGCGGGCCACTGATCCGGAGTAAAGTAGCGCCTGTTTTCCACCCGCAAGCTCGAGCCGATCATCAACTTCCAGCCCCTGTCCTGTCATGCCAGCGGCACACCGCCGACCGGTTTGTCGATCGCTGTCGCCAGCCGGCGCGGCGATGCCGGCGAACTGCTGCTCGACTATCGGCTGCGCGGCGTCGACGCCCTCGCGCTACCGCCGCCCGCCGCCCCCGGCGCGGCCAACGGCCTGTGGCAACAGACCTGCTGCGAGGCCTTCGTCGCCGCGGCCGCTGGCCCGGCCTACCGCGAGTTCAACTTCGCGCCGTCCGGCCAGTGGGCGGTTTACGATTTCGCCGACTACCGCCGACGCAACGACGCCTGGCAAGCACCAACGGCGCCGCGCATCGCCTGTCGGTGCGACGGCGACACGCTGCACCTGACGGCATCGATTCCCGCCGCGCTGCTGCCAAGCGGCGCCGCCCGCCTCGGCCTCAGCGTCGTCGCCGCCACGCCGGCTGGCGACAAGAGCTACTGGGCGCTGGTCCACGCCGCCGCCCAGCCTGATTTCCACCTTGCTGCCAGCTTCACACTGCCCCTGCCATGACGCAAAAACTCCTGTTCGGCATCGACCGCCTGCTCGCCGACCCCGAGCTGCGCCGCCCGCTCGCCGGCCGCCGCCTCGCCCTGCTCGCGCACCCGGCGTCGGTCACCGCCGACCTGACGCACAGCCTCGACGCCCTCGCCGCTCTGCCCGATCTCCAACTGACCGCCGCCTTCGGCCCGCAGCATGGAATCAAGGGCGACAAGCAGGACAACATGGTCGAATCGCCGGATTTCATCGATCCGCAGCACGGCATCCCGATCTTCAGCCTGTACGGCGAGGTGCGGCGACCGACGGCGGCAATGCTGAACACTTTCGACGTCCTGCTGGTCGACCTGCAGGACCTCGGCTGCCGCATCTACACCTTCATCACCACGCTGCGCTACGTGCTCGAAGCTGCCGCTGCGCACGGCAAGAGCGTCTGGGTGCTCGACCGCCCGAACCCGGCCGGCCGGCCGGTCGAAGGCTTCACACTGCGCGCGGGCTGGGAAAGCTTCGTCGGCGCCGGCCCGATGCCGATGCGCCACGGCCTGACGATGGGCGAACTCGGCCACTGGTTCATCGCCCAACTGAAGCTCGACGTCGATTACCACGTCGTCACCATGCACGGCTGGCAGCCCCACGCGGCGCCCGGTTACGGCTGGCCGCTGGGCGAGCGGACCTGGATCAATCCCAGCCCGAATGCGCCCAACCTGTCGATGGCGCGCGCCTACGCCGGCACCGTGCTGCTCGAAGGCACGACCTTGAGCGAAGGGCGCGGCACGACGCGGCCGCTGGAATTCCTGTTCGGCGCGCCGGACATCGACGCCGCCAAGGTGCACAAGGAAATGCAGGCGCTGGCGCCGCACTGGCTGGCCGGCTGCAAGATCCGCGAATGCTGGTTCGAGCCGACCTTCCACAAATTCCATGGCCAGCTCTGCCAGGCGCTGCAGATACACAGCGAAGGCCCCTATTACGACCATGCCGCGTTCACGCCCTGGCGCCTGCAGGCGCTGGCCTTCAAGGCAATCCGCCGCCTTTACCCGGATTACCCGATCTGGCGCGACTTCGGCTACGAGTACGAATTCGATCGCCTGGCGATCGACCTGATCAACGGTTCGCCGTTGCTGCGCGAATGGGTGGACGACCCGGCCGCCACCCCGGCCGACCTCGAACGCGTCGTGCTCGCCGACGAAAGCCTGTGGATCGCCAGACGCGAGGCTTTCCTGCTCTATCGATGAGCCCGGAACTCGCTGCACCGCTCATCGCCATCGAGACGCACCCGCTGCAGACGACGATCGTCGCCGTCTTCGCCGTCGTCTACCTCGGCATGTTCCTCGGCGGCCTGCCGAAGCTGAAGCTCGACCGCAGCGGCGTCGCGCTGCTCGGCGGCATCGCCGTCGTCGGCATCGGCGCGATGACGACCGAAGAGGCGGCGCGCGCCGTGCATCTACCGACCATTCTGCTGCTCTTCGCCTTCATGGTCGTGTCGGCGCAGATGCGGCTGGGCGGCTTCTACACCGAAGTCACCCGCCGCGTCGCCGCGCTGCCGCTCGCCGAACCCTGGCTGCTCGGCGCCCTGATCCTGGTCGCCGGCACGCTGTCGGCGGTGTTCTCCAACGACATCGTCTGCCTGGCGATGACGCCGGTGGTCGCCCGCCTGTGCATCGAGCGCCGCCTCGACCCGGTGCCCTTCCTGGTCGGTCTCGCCTGCGCCGCCAACATCGGCTCGGCGGCGACGCTGATCGGCAACCCGCAGAACATGCTGATCGGCTCGGTGCTGCAACTGCATTTCGCCGACTACCTGCGCCGCGCGCTGCCGCCGGTCGCCCTCGGCCTGCTCGCGCTGTGGGCCTGGCTGGTCTTCGCACCGCGCCGCGCCACCCAACCCC
>CAZFXO010000046.1:0-27295 GCA_964523045.1 uncultured Dechloromonas sp.
CGAGCCGATCACGATCAGCGATGGCCAGGCGCAGTAAGCCGGCGCGTCGCGGCGGGGGGCGATGAAGCTCTCCCGGCGCGGTCTGCGTTGGGCGCTGGCGGCCCTGCTCGGCGCCTTGCTGATTGCCGACCGGCTGGCGCCACCGCCGCTGCCCGGGCGCGACACGGCGCGCGCCCAGGTGGTGCTGGCGCGCGACGGTACGCCGCTGCGCGCCTTCCCCGACCGCAGCCACGTCTGGCGTCATCCGCTACGCCTCGACGAGGTGTCGCCGCGTTACATCGACGCCGTGCTCGCCTACGAGGACCGCTTCTTCTACTGGCACTTCGGCGTCAACCCGGTGGCCCTGCTGCGCGCCGCCGGGCAGTGGCTGTGGCACGGCCGCATCGTTTCCGGCGGCTCGACGCTGACCATGCAGGTGGCGCGCCTGCTCGAACCGGTGCCGCGCACGCCGGCCGGCAAGCTGCGCCAGATGCTGCGCGCCGTGCAGCTCGAACTGCGCCTGTCGAAGCGCGAGATTCTCGAGCTTTACCTGAGCTACGCGCCGATGGGCGGCGTCCTCGAAGGCGTCGAGGCGGCCAGTCGTGCCTACCTGGGCAAGCCGGCGGCGTCGTTGTCGCATGGCGACGCCGCCTTGCTCGCGGTGCTGCCGCAGGCGCCGTCGCGGCTGCGTCCGGATCGCTATCCGGCGGCGGCGCGCGCCGCCCGCGACAAGGTGCTCGACCGCCTGGTCTCGCGCTGGGGCGCGGCGACCGTCGCCGACGCCCGGCAGGAAGCGGTGATCGCCCAGACGGTGCGCGAGCCGCTGCTCGCGCCGCTGTTCGCCGAGCGCGTGCGCAAGCTGCATCCCGGCGTCGGGCGTATCGAGACGACGCTCGACGCCGCCACCCAGAACAGCGTCGAGCAACTGCTCGGCAGCCGCCTCGGCGTGCTGCCGCCGCGCGTCTCGATGGCCGCCCTGGTGGTCGACAACGCGACGCTGGAAGTCCGCGCCTACGCCGGTTCGGCCGATTTTTCCGACAACCAGCGTTTCGCCCACGTCGACATGGTGCTTGGCCGCCGCTCACCGGGTTCGACGCTGAAGCCCTTTCTGTACGGGCTGGCTTTCGACGAGGGGCTGATCCATTCCGAATCCCTGCTTTCCGACGTGCCGCAGTCCTTCGGCGGCTACCAGCCGGGCAACTTCCAGGCGAGCTTTTCCGGGCCGGTTGGCGTCACCGAAGCCTTGCAGCGTTCGCTCAACGTACCGGCGGTCGAGGTCCTCGACCGTCTCGGCCCGCAGCGCTTCGTCGGCCTGCTGCGGGCCGGCGGGCTGAAGCTCGACCTGCCGCGCGACGCCCAGCCCAATCTGTCGGTGATCCTCGGCGGCGTCGCCGTCAGTCTGGAAGACCTGGTTGGTGCCTATACCGCTTTCGCCCGCGGCGGCGTCGCCGGTCGGCCGCGTTATTCAACGACGGCGCCGGTCGAGGAAAGGCGGATGTTGAGCGAAGGCGCCGCCTTCATCATCCGCGACCTGCTCGAAGCCGGCGGCCCGGTTGGCCGCCAGGTCGAGGCCGGCGTCGGCGTACGGCGCGGCATCGCCTGGAAGACCGGTACCAGCTTCGGTTTCCGCGACGCCTGGGCAATCGGCGTCAGCGACCGGCACACGGTCGGCGTCTGGGTCGGCCGGCCGGACGGCACGCCCAACCCGGGTTTCTTCGGCGCCAACATCGCGGCGCCGCTGCTGGTCGATATCTTCTCGGCGATCGAGGCGCCGGGTCGCGTCGACCGGCCGCCGCCGGCCAGTGTCAGCCAGGCCCGCATCTGCTGGCCGCTTGGCCTGCGCAGCGCCGACACGCCGGCCGAACTCTGCCACCAGGAGCGTACCGCCTGGCTGCTCAACGGCGCCGCGCCGCCGACCTTCTCCGACCGCCTGCGCAGCGGTGCTGCGCGCTACACCGATTACCGTGATGCCAGCAGCGGCCTGCGCGTGCGCGCCGCCTGCGCCAGTGGCGAGATGCTCGCCGTCGACATGGCGCGCTGGCCGGCGGCGCTCGAACCCTGGCTCGACGCGACGACCCGCAGTCGCGCCCTACCCCCGCCGTGGAGCGCGGAATGCGGCCAGGCGCAGGCGCCGGGCGACGGCCTGAAGATCGTCGGCATCGCCCGCGGCGAGACGATCCGCCGCGCCGCCGGCGGCTCCGAACCGCTGCTGCGCCTGGAAGCACGCGGCAGCCGGCAGGCGCTGATCTGGCTGGTCGATGGTCGGCAGGTCGGCCGCACGGCGCCCGGCAAGGCCCTGCAGCAGCGCTTCGCCGAGCCGGGGCGGCATACGATCACGGTGATGGACGACAGCGGCCGTTACGACCGGGTGGAAATCAGCGTCCAGTAGCCGTTTCGCCGACCAGCAAAAACCGCCGGCATTTGTTATCGTTCGGATAAAACAAACCCGGACCGCCAGACGGCCAGTGCAGAGATGAATGACCTACCCCAGTGCCCGCCGGAGTCGCGGCCATGAGTACCTACGCCATCGGCGACATCCAGGGCTGCCACGATTCCTTGCAGCGCCTGCTCGACCTCTGCGCTTTCGACCCGGCGCAGGACCGGCTGTGGCTGGTCGGCGACCTGGTCAATCGCGGTCCGAAGTCGCTGGAAACGCTGCGCCTGATCAAGTCTTTCGGCGACTCGGCGGTAACCGTGCTCGGCAACCACGACCTCTACCTGTTGATGGTTGCCGAGGGCGGTGCCAAGTATCGGGCCAAGGACGACACGCTGGACGACGTGCTCGGCGCGCCGGACCGCGACGAACTGCTCGACTGGCTGCGCCGCCAGCCGCTTTGCCATACCGAGGGCGATTTCTGCCTGGTGCACGCCGGCCTGCTGCCGCAATGGACCGCGAAACGCGCCCGCGAACTGGCGCGCGAAGTCGAGGCCAGGCTGCAGGGCAAGGATTACCGCGACTTCATCCTCAACCTGTGGGGCAGCGAACCGGCCGCGTGGGAAGACGAGCTGAAGGGCTGGGGGCGGCTGCGGGTGATCGTCAACGCGATGACCCGGATGCGTTTCTGCACCAAGAAAGGCGTCATGGAGTTCAAGGTCAAGGGCAAGCTGAACAACGCGCCGGACGGTTACCTGCCGTGGTTCGACGTGCCCGGCCGCAAGAGCGCCGACAGCGTGCTGGTCACCGGCCATTGGTCGGCGCTCGGCCTGCGCATCACGCAGAATCTGCTGGCGCTCGATTCGGGCTGCTTGTGGGGCGGTCATCTGACCGCGGTGCGTCTGGAAGACCGGCGGGTGTTTCAGGTGGATTGCTCGCCAGCGGAAGCCCTGCCGCTAAAGCAATAGCCTCGCGCGCGGCGGCGGCAACCTGCTTGCGGTCCTCGCCGTTACTACCGCGCAGCGGCGTCGTCACCAGGCGGGCGATGATGCGCCGGCGCTTGAGGATGGCCGTGGTGCATTCGCCGAGCGAGATATCGCCGTCGTAGCGCGGCGCCAGGCTGCGTTCGCCGTTCAGTTCCCAGTAGGAAATCGCTGCTGGCAGCACCGGCCGGCTGGCAGCCAGCGCCGGCTGCAGCAGCGCGGCGTGGAAATGCAGCAGGCTGCGACCGTCCGTCGTCGTGCCTTCGGGGAAGACGGCGACCACCTTGCCCTGCCCCAGGATGCCGGCGATTTCTTCGTTGATCAGGCGGGCGTGGCCGCGGCTGCCGCGGCGCAGGAAGACGGTGTCGTTCTTCCAGGCCAGCCAGCCGATCACCGGCCAGCGCCGGACTTCTTCCTTGGAGACGAAGGCGGCCGGCACGGCGGCGTTGATGACGAAGATGTCGATCCAGGAAACGTGGTTGGCGACCAGCAGGACACCGGGCGCCAGATGGGTCAGGTCGGCTTCCAGTTCGACGCCGAGCGCGTCGAGCAGCGCCGCCGACCAGCTTTGCTTGAGGAGCAAGCGGCGGCGGTCGCCGCAGAGGCGGAAGACGGTCAGCGAAACGAGCGCGCCGGCCAGTACCAGCAGAAAGAGCCGGAACAGCCTGAAGGCGCGGCGAAGGGCGGTGGTCTCGTTCAGTCTGCCTGTCCCAGATAGTGTTTGGCGTAACGGTTGGAAACCTTGGCCATCGGCATCAGGATGGGCAGGTCGGCCGTATTGAAATCGGGATCCCAGGCCGGTTCGCCGCAAATCCAGGCGCCAGCGCGCAGGTAACCCTTGATCAGCGGCGGCACTTCGGCCGGACGATCCTGCTGCAGCGCTGCCAGCGGCAGCGGACAGCGCGGAAAGACGCGGTATTCCTGCGGCCCGAGATGATCGACGACTAGGCGATTATACAGGCTGGCTGCGGCATGGCCGCCGTCGGCCATGCTGATAGAGGCGCAGCCGATCAGGTAGTCGTGACCGTGTTCGGTCATGTACTGGGCGAGGCCCGACCAGAGCAAGGTGATCGTCGCGCCGGTCCGGTAATCGGGATGGACGCAGGAGCGGCCGATTTCCACGAGGCGCGAGCGCAGGTGCTGGAGGCGGGTGAGGTCGAATTCGTTTTCCGAGTAGTAGCCAACCTGGCGGGCGTTTTCCGGCGGCAGGATGCGGTAGGTGCCGACGATTTCGCCGCTTTGCGTGTCGCGCACGACGAGGTGTTCGCAGTAGGGGTCGTAGATGTCGTGATCGACGCCGGGCGTGCGGCTCGGCAGGTTGGCGCCCATTTCGCCGGCGAAGACGCGGTGGCGCAGACGTTGCGCGTCGAGGATGTCGCTGGCGCTGCGGGCAAAGCCGACGGCCAGATGCTTGCGTTCGGGACGGCTGCGCTGCGCAGCCTGGTGCAGGTTTTCCATGTTGTTCTCCTTGTAGGCAGTGGAGAACAGCATGGAACAGGCGTGTTACACGCCGATTTCCCGCGGATGACGTCGCGGTTTCAGTCCTGCCAGGGTTGTTCGCCGAAGGCCTGGCTGTAGCGGCGGGCGATTTCGGCACGGCTCGGCTGGTGGTTCTGGCCGCCGCGGTGGGCGATCTTGATCGCTCCCATGACCGAAGCCAGGCGACCGCTGCTGGTCCAGTCCCAGCCGTTGGCGATGCCGTAGAGCAGGCCGGCGCGATAGGCGTCGCCACAGCCGGTCGGATCGACGATGGCGTCCGGCGTGACGCAGGGGATGTCGTAGCGTGTGCCGTCGGCGTGGATTTCCGAGCCTTCGCTGCCGCGCGTGACGACCAGTGCCTTCACTTCGCTCGCCAGTTGTTCGAGGCTGCGGCCGGTACGGTCGCAGGCGAGCTTGGCCTCGTAGTCGTTGAAGCAGGCGTAGTCGGCGAGACGCAGGAATTCCATCAGGTCGTCGCCGTCGAACATCGGCAGGCCCTGGCCGGGGTCGAAGATGAAGGGGACGCCGGCGGCGCCGAAGTCGCGAGCGTGCTGGAGCATGCCTTCACGGCCGTCGGGAGCGACGATGCCGAGCGTCGCGCCGGCCCGCTCGACCTTGTTCAGGTGCGAGAAGGTCATTGCGCCGGGGTGGAAGGCGGTGATCTGGTTGTCGTCGAGGTCGGTGGTGATGAAAGCCTGGGCGGTGAAGCTGCCGGGAATCGAACGGACGTGGGCGCGGCTCAGGCCGAGGGTGTCGAGGCGGGCCAGATACGGGGCAGCGTCGTCGCCGACGGTGGCCATGATGGTCGCGTCGCCGCCCAGCAGCATCAGGTTGTAGGCGATGTTGCCGGCGCAGCCGCCGAACTCGCGGCGCATTTCGGGGACCAGGAAAGCGACATTCAGGATGTGGATCTGCTCGGGCAGGATGTGGTTCTTGAAGCGGTCCGGAAAGACCATGATGTTGTCGAAGGCGAGCGAGCCGCAGATCAGTGTCGTCATTTTTCAGGGATAGAAGATGTAGAGGCGATAACCGGCGGCGCCGATTCCCTTGGCGTCGATCCATAGCCGGACGGCGGTTTCGCCGTTGGCCGGGAAGGCGTTGCGGGGGGCGCCGGCGGACAGGAAATCGCGGGCGGCGATGACGCGCCGGGCGACGACCTGATCGGCCGAATCGGTCAGGGTCAGTTCGAGGTCGGGCCAGGCCTGGGCGAAGGCGGCACGGTTCTTCAGCGTCGCGTTGAGGACGAACAGGCCGCGTGCCTGGTCGGATTGCAGGTCCGAGGTTTCGATGGCGACCAGATGCTCCTGGCGCGGTAGCGGCACCGGCACGCCGAGCGCCGAGAACACGGCTGCCGTTGCGGGCTGGCGCAGTACCAGATCGGCACGGAAGTGATAGGCCGCCTGCCAGGCAAGGGTCAGCATCAACAGCAACGCGGCCAGCCAGTACGGCCAGGATAGCGGCCGCGCATCGTCGGCGAAGCTGGAGAGTCCGCCGTCGGCCAGTGGGCCGGCTGACCAGCGGTTGTAGGCCTGGCTGTCGGCCAGCTCGCGAACCGCCACCAGACCGGCCTCGCGGGCGGCCTGGGTGGTCTGTTCGGGAGTTTCCGGTGGCGCGGGTTCAGGTTCAGGTTCGTCTTCCAGCGCCTCGGCTTCCGGCCATGGTGGATCCTGCGTTTCCTCGAGGACCGGCATCGCCACGCTGTCGGGGCCGGTGTCGGTGGGCGGAACCGGAATCTCGGCGGACACTTCGGGCAGCGCTTCCGGTTCCGGTTGCGCTGCCTCCGGTATTGCCGGAGCGCTCGGTTCCTGCCTGGTTTCTTCGGCGGGAACAGGGCTTGCGACGCTTGGTGTTTCAGGCGGCAACAATTGGTCGAAGGCGTTGAAGATGCCATGGCAGCTGCCGCACCGGACTTTGCCCGCTTTCAGCCGCAACTGCTCGGAGGTGACACGGAAGACCGTGCCACATTCCGGGCAGCGGGTACGGGTCAGGAGCGGACCCCGGCCAGGCATATCCAGTCCTCGCGGGTGTCGGCGACCTGCAGCGCAATCCAGGGGGCGTATACGTCGATGATCTCGGCGGCCTGCTCGCGCAGGATGCCGGACAGGGCGAGCCGCCCACCGCGCCGGACATGGGCGCAGATGGCGGGGGCGAGGACACGCAGCGGATTGGACAGGATATTGGCCACGACGACATCATACTCACCGGCGAGCGCCTGTCCAGAATCGGAGAAGCGGGCGGCAACGGCGTTGCGCTCGGCGTTGGCGATGGCGGCGGCGACCGCTTGCGGGTCAATGTCGACCCCGGCCACGTCGGCGGCGCCGAGTTTGGCGGCGGCGATGGCGAGGATGCCCGAGCCGCAACCGTAGTCGAGCACGCTGTCGCCCGGGCGAACCGTTCGTTCCAGCCATTCCAGGCAGAGCCGCGTCGTCGGGTGCGAGCCGGTACCGAAGGCCATGCCCGGGTCGAGGATCAGGTTGATCGCCGCCGGATCGGGTGTTTCGTGCCAAGACGGCACGATCCACAGGCGATCGGAGACGCGGATCGGGTCGAATTGCGATTGCGTCAGTTGCACCCAGTTCTGTTCCTCGACGGTTTCCGAGGTGTACTCGGTTGGCGCGCTCAGGCCGGCAGCGGCGGCCGCCGCGGCGAGCATGGCGTCAACCGCCGCATCGGCCTCGAACAGGGCGACGATGCGCGAGCGGTCCCAGCCCGGTGTGGTCACCGAACCCGGTTCGCCGAACTGCGGCTTTTCGTCCGCGGTGCCGGCGTCGGCATCTTCGATCGATGCCGACAGCGCGCCGTTTTCGAGCAGCGCGTCGCAGAAGGGCTCGGCGCTGGCCGCGTCGGTCAGGAAACTGATGCTCAGCCAGGCCATTTACTGCTTGACCTCGTTCATCGCCGCCAGCTTCTGCTCCAGATAATGGATGCTGGCGCCGCCCTCGATGAAATGGGCGTCGTACATCAGTTCCTGGTGCAGGGCGATGTTGGTCTTGATGCCCTGGATGCTCATCTCGGACAGCGCGACGCGCATGCGGCGGATCGCTTGCTCACGGGTGTCGCCGTAGGCAATCACCTTGGCGACCATCGAATCGTAGTGCGAGGGGACGCGGTAACCCTGATAGATATGCGAATCGACGCGGATGCCGGGGCCGCCGGGTGGGTGATAAAACTCGATCTTGCCGGGAGATGGCACGAACGTGAAGGGATCTTCGGCGTTGATGCGGCATTCGATGGCATGACCGCGGAAGCTGACATCCTTCTGGCGGTAGCGCAGCTTCTCGCCGGCAGCGATGCGGATCTGTTCCTGGACGATGTCGATGCCGGTGATCATCTCGGTCACCGGGTGTTCGACCTGGACGCGGGTGTTCATCTCGATGAAATAGAACTCGCCGTTCTCGAACAGGAATTCGAAGGTGCCGGCGCCGCGGTAGCCGATTTTGCGGCAGGCTTCGGCACAGCGTTCGCCGATGCGGGCGATCAGGCGGGGTGGAATCAGCGGCGCCGGGGCTTCCTCGATCACCTTCTGGTGGCGGCGCTGCATCGAGCAGTCGCGTTCGCCGAGGTAGATGGCGCTGCGGTACTGGTCGGCAAGGACCTGGATTTCCACGTGACGCGGGTTTTCCAGATACTTTTCCATGTAGACGGCAGGATTGCCGAAAAAGGTGCCGGCTTCCTGGCGGGTCATGCCAACCGCGTTAACCAGCGCAGCTTCGGTGTGGACGACGCGCATGCCGCGCCCGCCGCCGCCACCGGCTGCCTTGATGATCACCGGGTAGCCGATGGCGCGGGCGATGCGGACGATTTCCTTGGGGTCGTCGGGCAGCGCGCCCTCGGAACCGGGGACGCAGGGTACGCCGGCCGCCTTCATCGCGTCCTTGGCCGAAACCTTGTCGCCCATCAGGCGGATCGTTTCGGCGCGCGGGCCGATGAAGACGAAACCGGAGGTTTCGACGCGCTCGGCGAAGTCGGCGTTCTCGGAGAGAAAGCCGTAACCGGGGTGGATCGCCTGGGCGTCGGTGACTTCGGCGGCGGAAATGATCGCCGGCACGTTCAGGTAGCTCTGCGCCGAAGCGGCCGGACCGATGCAGACCGATTCGTCGGCGAGCTTGACGTACTTGGCTTCGCGGTCGGCTTCCGAGTGGACGACGACGGTCTTGATGCCCATCTCGCGACAGGCGCGCTGGATACGCAGGGCGATTTCGCCCCGGTTAGCGATCAGGATTTTCTCGAACATCGGCATGATCAGCCAATCACGAACAGGGGCTCGCCGAATTCGACCGGTTCGCCGTTGTCGAGCAGGATGGCCTTGACCGTGCCGTCGACCTCGGCTTCGATCTCGTTGAGCAGCTTCATCGCCTCGATGATGCACAGCGTGTCGCCCTTCTTGACCACGCTGCCGACCTGAACAAAAGCGGCGGCGCCGGGCGACGGCGAACGGTAGAAGGTGCCGACCATCGGCGACTTCATGACGTGGCCTTCCGGCAGGTCGTCCTCGTCGTCGAGATTGACCGAGCTGGCCGTCGGCGCACCGGCCACGGGCATGGCCATCGGGGCCGGCATGGCGTATTGCTGGACGGGGGCGGCGACGGCGCCGAAATGCTTGGCGATGCGGACCTTTTCTTCGCCCTCGGTGACTTCAAGTTCCGAAATGCCGGACTCCTGAACGAGGTCGATGAGTTTTTTCAGCTTGCGCAGATCCATGATGACTCCCTAAATTTTTGCGCACGATGGGCGCATGATCACGACAATTGTCGCTAGATTACTGATCCAGATTGATTCTGTTGAGGAGGAATTCGAGGGCGAAGCGGTAGCCCTCGTGACCCAGTCCGCAGATGACGCCGATGGCCAGGTCGGAGAAATACGAATGGTGCCGGAAGCTTTCCCGGGCGTGCACGTTTGAGAGATGCACTTCAACGAAGGGAATGGCGACGGCGGCCAGCGCGTCGCGCAAGGCGACGCTGGTGTGCGTGTAGGCGGCGGGGTTGATGATGATGGCGCGCACGCCCTGTTCGCGGGCGGCGTGGATGCGTTCGATCAGCGCACCTTCGTGATTGCTCTGGAAAGCTTCCAGTTCGACCCCGACACTGTCCGCCAGGCAAGCCAGCGCCAGGTTGATGTCGGCCAGCGTCATGCGGCCGTAGTGTTCGGGTTCGCGCGTCCCAAGCAGGTTCAGATTCGGGCCATGAACGACCAGGATACGGGCCTTTTCCGCCGGCTTGGAAGCAGTTTTTCGCTTCGTCATGGCGGCAAGTTTGCCGCAAATCGCTGCAACTTGTCCAGTCTATTCCTTAAGTAGGAGGTGCAGCTCGGCGGCTCGCATGCGCTCGCGCTGTCGGCCGTCGCGGTGTTTCAGGCTGACCCGCTCAAGGTGGGGTGGGAGGACGACCAGGTTGGCGTCCACGGTGTCGGTTTCCACCTGCAGTACGGCTTCGACCTTGTCGTTGCGGGGCTGGGCGTGGCTGACGTCGATGCCGCGGTTGAGCAGGAAGATTTCCACTTCCTTGGCACTGTCGGCAAACAGCAGGATGTCGATCGATGAATGTTCGCCGGCCGTGCCGTCGAGGACCGAGCCAGTCAGCCAGGGATTGAAGGCGGCGAGCAATTCCATCAGTTCGAGCGCCGAGTGGCGCATCGCCGCCAGCATTTCCGGGTGGATGTCGCCCTGGTAAAGCTCGCGGTAGGCGCGCAGTTCGGCCTCGACCTCGGCGTTGTCGGGAAAGGCGACATTGTCCGGCAGGCCGAGCTGGCGGGCCGCCTTCTTCTTGGCATGGTGGTAGTCGCTGATGCCGTCTTCGGCCATCAGCCGGGCGGCCGCGGCGGCAATGGTGGACCGGACGCTGGAACCGTTTCGCAGCCTTTCGTGGCGGGGCATGGTGTCTCGCTCGGGGTAGAATCGGGTCCATTCTAACCACAGTCTGCGCCATGCACATTCACATTCTCGGCATCTGCGGCACCTTCATGGGCGGCATTGCCCAGCTTGCCGTCGCCTCCGGGCACCGTGTCACCGGATGCGATGCCAACGTCTATCCGCCGATGAGCGATCAACTGCGCCAGGCCGGCATTGAGCTGATCGAAGGGTTTGCCAGCGAGCAATTGGCGCTGGCGCCTGATGTCTTCGTGGTCGGCAACGCGATTTCGCGCGGTAACCCGCTGCTCGAAGCCATCCTTGACCGGGGCCTGCCCTATGTTTCCGGGCCGCAGTGGCTGGCCGAAAACGTCCTGCAGGGGCGCTGGGTGCTCGGCGTTGCCGGTACCCACGGCAAAACGACGACCAGCGCGATGCTGGCCTGGATTCTCGAGGACGCGGGTCTTGCGCCGGGTTTCCTGATCGGCGGCGTGCCGCTCGATTTCGGCGTTTCGGCGCGGCTCGGCGCAACGCCCTTCTTCGTCATCGAGGCCGACGAATACGACACTGCCTTCTGCGACAAGCGTTCCAAGTTCATTCACTACCGGCCGCGGACGGCGATCCTCAACAACCTGGAATTCGATCATGCTGACATCTTCGCTGATCTGGCGGCGATCGAAACGCAGTTCCACCATCTGGTGCGGACCATGCCGGCATCCGGGCTGATCGTCGCCAATGCCGGCGAAGCCAGCCTCGAACGTGTCCTGCAACGCGGATGCTGGACGCCGGTCGAGCGTTTCAATGCGCCCGCCGGCTATCGCACGACCGGCGACGACGCCGACGGCAGCCTGGTCCTGCACGATGCGAACGGCGAGATCGGCCGCTGCCAGTGGCAGCTGACCGGCGAGCACAATCGCGCCAACGCTTGCGCCGCGTTGCTGGCGGCACGCCACGTCGGTGTGCCCTTCGCCAAGGGGCTGGAGGCGCTGGCGCGTTTCGCCAACGTCAAGCGGCGCATGGAAGTGCGTGGCGTGGTCAATGGCGTCACCGTTTACGACGATTTCGCGCATCACCCGACGGCGCTGGCGACGACGCTCGCCGGCCTGCGGCGGAAGGTCGGCGCGGCGCGCATCCTGGCCGTCTTCGAGCCCAGGTCCAACACCATGAAGCTGGGTACGATGAAGGCGCTGTTGCCGGATAGCCTGCGCGACGCCGACCTTGCCTTCTGCTATGCCGGCAACCTGGGTTGGGACGCGGCGGCGGCGCTGGCGCCGATGGGCGAACGGGCGGTGGTCAGCGAGGAGCTGCCGGCGCTGGTCGCGGCCATCGTCGCTGTCGCCCGCCCAGGGGATCATCTGCTGGTGATGAGCAACGGCGGGTTCGGTGGCATCCACCAGAAATTGCTGGAAGGGCTCGCCAAATGAAGCGGCGCGACTTCATGGCCCTGGCCGGCGCCCTGGTACTGGCGGGCTGCGGCGGTGAGGCACCGGGTTTCAGGAATACCGATCTGTCGTCTGGTCAATTGTTTCCCCGGGCGGCCCTCTACGACGGTCAGGGGCGCACCCGTGGTTTCGAGGAGTTTCGCGGCAAGGCGGTGATCGTCTTCTTCGGCTATACCAGTTGCCCGGACATCTGCCCCGGCGCGCTGCGCAAGTTCGCCAGTCTGCTGCGCACCCTGCGCGACCGCGACGCGGCGCGCGTCCAGGTCGTTTTCATTTCGGTCGATCCGGAGCGCGATACGCCGGAGCGGACCGATACCTTCGCCAAGTGGTTCCATCCCGATTTCCTCGGGCTTTCCGGCACTGCCGAGCAGATCGCCGAAGTTGCCACCCAGTTCAAGGTGGTTTATGGCAAGAAGGAGATCGGTGGCGGCATGGGTTACGTCGTCGACCATACCGCCGCCGCCTACGTGCTCGACCCGGCCGGCCAGTTGCGCCTGATGCTGGCCGAAGCGGCGCCGCTGGAGCCGATCATCGGCGACCTGCAGACTCTGCTGGCGACACCATGAAAAAGGCCCCGCCGGTTGGCGGGGCCTCGTTGTGCGGCGATCCGGCGGCTGCCGGGGTCAGCGTTCCATCGATTCGACGACGGCCAGTGCGGTCATGTTGACCAGGCGGCGGACGGTTGCCGTCGAAGTCAGCACGTGCACCGGACGCGCCGCGCCGAGCAGGATGGGGCCAATGGTGACGCCTTCGCCGCCGGTCATCTTCAACAGGTTGTAGGAGATGTTGGCGGCGTCGATGTTGGGCATCACCAGCAGGTTGGCTTCGCCCTTGAGCGGCGAATCCGGGTTGGCTTCGCGGCGGATTTCCTCGTTCAGCGCCGAGTCGCCGTGCATTTCGCCATCGACTTCCAGCTCGCCGGACGACATCGCCGAGATCAGGCCGGCGGCGACGCCCATCTTGCGCGCCGATTCCGAAGTGCCGGAACCGAAGTTGGAATGCGAGAGCAGCGCGACCTTCGGCTGGCTGCCGAAGCGCTTGACCTGCTCCGCCGCCATCAGCGTCATTTCGGCGATCTCTTCGGCGTTCGGATTCTCGTTGACGTGGGTGTCGCAGATGAACAGCGAGCGGCCCGGCAGCATCAGGTAGTTCATCGCGGCCAGGGTGTTCACGCCGCTGCGCTTGCCGATGATCTGGTTGATCACGCCAAGGTGATGGCTGTACTGGCCGGTCATGCCGCAGATCATGCCGTCGGCGTAGCCGAGCTTGAGCAGCATGGCGCCGATCACCGTCGGCTTGCGGCGCATCGCTTCCTTGGCGATCGCCGGCGTTACGCCACGACGGGCCATCAGCTTGTGATAGGCGGTCCAGCACTCGCGATAGCGTTCGTCGGACTGCGGATTGACGATGTCGAAATCGACGCCCGGCTTGATCCGCAGCTTGGCCTTGTCGAGCCGGAGTTCGATGATGTCGGGACGGCCGATGAGGATCGGACGGGCGAATTTTTCTTCGATCACCACCTGAACGGCGCGCAACACGCGCTCTTCTTCACCTTCCGCGAAGATGATGCGCTTGCCCTTGGCTTGCCGTGCGGCCTGGAAGATGGCGCGCATGCCGACGCCGGTGTGATAGACGAATTCCGACAGCTTGGCGCGGTAAGCGGCCCAGTCGGTGATCGGCCGGGTGGCGACGCCGGAATCCATCGCTGCCTGGGCGACGGCCGGGGCGATCTTGACGATCAGACGCGGGTCGAAGGGCTTCGGGATCAGGTATTCCGGGCCGAAGGAGAGCACGGCGCCGGGGTAGGCCATCGCCACTTCGTCGGTGACTTCGGCTTCGGCCAGTTCGGCGATGGCGCGCACGGAAGCCATCTTCATTTCTTCGGTGATGCGGGTGGCGCCGACGTCGAGCGCGCCGCGGAAGATGAAGGGGAAGCAGAGGACGTTGTTGACCTGGTTTACGTAGTCGGAACGGCCGGTGGCAATGATCGCCTCGGGGCGGACTTCCTTGACCAGTTCCGGCATGATTTCCGGGGTCGGGTTGGCCAGTGCAAAGACCATCGGCTTTTCAGCCATGCTCTTGACCATGTCCTGGTTGACCACGCCGGCTGCCGACAGACCGAGGAAAATGTCGGCGCCGACCATCGCATCGGCGAGCGTGCGCTTGTCGGTATTCTGGGCGTAGCGGGCCTTGGTTTCGTCCATGCCGCCGGGGCGGCCGACGTAGATGACGCCCTTGGAGTCGCAGATGGTGATGTTCTCGCGCTTGACGCCGAGGTCGCACCACAGGTTCACGCAGGAGATGGCGGCGGCGCCGGCGCCGGACACCACCACCTTGATTTCGTCGATCTTCTTGCAGACGACCTTGAGGCCGTTGAGCATGGCGGCGCCGGAGATGATCGCGGTGCCGTGCTGGTCGTCGTGGAAGACCGGAATGTTCATCCTTTCCTTCAGCTTCTGCTCGATGTAGAAGCATTCCGGGGCCTTGATGTCTTCCAGGTTCACACCGCCGAGCGTCGGCTCGAGCGCGGCGATCATGTCGATCAGCTTGTCCGGGTCGTTCTCGGCCAGTTCGATGTCGAAGACGTCGATGCCGGCGAACTTCTTGAACAGGCAGCCCTTGCCTTCCATCACCGGCTTCGAGGCCAGAGGCCCGATGTTGCCGAGGCCGAGGACGGCGGTGCCGTTGGTGACGACGCCGACCAGGTTGGCGCGCGAGGTGTAGAGCGCAGCGGTCGCTTCGTCCTCGACGATCGCGTCACAGGCAGCGGCAACGCCGGGCGAGTAGGCCAGCGCCAGGTCGCGCTGGTTGGTCAGGCCCTTGGTCGGACGGACGGAAATCTTGCCCGGGGTGGGCCAGCGGTGATATTCGAGTGCGGCTTCGCGCAAATCCTTTTCCACGGATAATCCTCGGCAAACAAGTTGGGGAAAACCCTGTAGGTTACTCCAAAGCTTCGCAACAGGGTGTGTAATTATGGATTATGGGGGAGCCGGCCGCTTTTGACTACCGGCGGGGAAATGGCGTCCGGATCACGACGATTCCCAGTCGTGCACGTGCAGATGGGCGTGCGTTTCGCCGCCGTGGCGATGCCGGTGGCGGTGCGCCAGGCCGGCTGCCTGCAGCAGCGGCAGGTCGCCCAGCGCATGTTCGAGCGGGCCGTCGTAGAGCAGGCGGCCGTTGCCGTCGAGAATCAGCGCGCGTTCGCCGAGTTCGGCGGCGAGGCCGAGGTTGTGCGTGCTGATCAGCAGGGTCCGTCCGGAATCGAGCAGGGTGTCGATCAGCCAGCCGACCGTCGCCGGGTCGAGCGAGGCGCTCGGTTCGTCGAGGGCGAGGAATTGAGGGTCGAGGGCGAGCAGGCAGGCCAGTGCGACCTTTTGTTTCTGGCCGCCGGAGAGCGTGAACGGTGCCGCATCGAGCAGCGTCTGCAGGCCGAGTTCTGCCGCCCAGCGCTCGACGCGGGCGGTGCTGTCGGCAAGGCCGAGCTGCTGCGGGCCATAGGCGATTTCCTCGCGCACCGTCGGGTTGAACAACATCGCTTCCGGGTGCTGGAAGAGCAGCACGTTGGCCTGCCGGAAGGAGCGTGCGAAATCGCGCTGGCGCAGCAGCGACGGGCTGAGTACCTGGCCCTGCCAGGCGATGCTGCCAGCGCTCGGGGGCAGCAGGCCGTTGGCGAGGCGCAGCAGCGTCGATTTGCCGGCGCCGTTGGCGCCGAGCAACACCACCTTCTCGCCGGCGGCGATGCTAAAGCTCAGGTCGGCGAAAACCGGCCGGCCATCCGGCCAGGCGTAGGCGACACCGGAAAATTCGAGCAGCGCGTCAGGCATCGAAAGCTCCCCGGGAACGCATGGCCTGCGCCGCCTGTTCGGCGTCGTGCAGGGATTTGTCGAGCAAGCAGCCGGCTTGGGCACCGGCGTGCCGGAGCATGGCGGCGGCGCTCGGCGGCGCCGGGTTGCGGCTGCGGAAGGCGAGCCGGAAGTCGTCGAGCAGCCGGCGATAGACGGCGATCTGGCCGAGCGCCAGGGTAGCGATCATCGACAGCACGGGCCAGCCGGCCAGCGCGTCGAGCAGGCGCACGCGGTCGACCAGCCAGAAACCGAGATAGACCAGCAGCAGCACGCGCAGGTTGATCAGCAGCAAGGCGTCGCCGAGCGGCCGGCCCTGCCACCAGGCGAGGCCGGCGTAGGCCAGGCTGACGCCGGCGTTGACCAGCAGCAGCGCCAGTGCCGCCCGCTGCAGCAGCCGCCAGCGCGCGGCGCCGGCGGCGGCCAGGGCGCCGGCCAGCCCGACGGCGAGCGCCACCGGTTGGTGGATGAAGCTGATCGTCAGCACGGCGGCGACATAGGCGAGCAGCCAGATGCGCGCCCGGTTCATGCGGCGACCCAGCCCTTGCGCTTGGCGTAGCGCCAGACGAGAACGGTCAGCGCCGCTTCGCCGACGCCGATCAGCAGGTGCGGCAGCAGCACGGCCGGCACGGTGACGGCGAAACCGAGCGGGAAGAACAGCGGGCTGCCGTCCTCGCGTTGGGCGATCAGCGGCTGGACGCCGAGCACCAGCGCGATCAGCAGCGCCGACACCTGCAGCGAGACGAAGGCAGCCAGCGCCACCGCGACGTTGTCGCCGCAGCGGGCGAGCAGGCGGCGCAGGCCGACGGCGACGGCGGCGCCGACCAGACCGAGGGCCAGCGCATTGACGCCGAGCGCGGTGATGCCGCCAGCGCCGAAGAGCAGCGCCTGCAGCAGCAGGACGCCGCTGTAGGCGAGGAAAGCCAGGCGGACGCCAAAGATCAAAGCCAGCGCGGCAACGCCGATGGCGTGCCCGGAAGTTCCGCCGGGCAGCGGCAGCATGATCAGGCCCAGCGCGTAGGCCAGCGCGGTCAGCATCGCCAGCCGCGGCACCAGCGTTTCGTCCAGCCGCTGCGCCAGGCCGCGGCCGGCCCAGGCCCAGGCCACCGTGGCCACGCCCCAGGCCGGCAGGTAGGTCTGCGGCGACAGGAATCCGTCGGGAATATGCATCGATCAGCCTTAGAACATCAGCGAAGCGGAGAAAATCAGGCGGTATTTCTCCTTGCCTTCAGCGCCCTGCTGCGTGCTCGATTCGTTGAGGTCGGTCCACACCGGCTTCTTGATGCCGAGCGCGAAGCTGGCATTGTGCCAGTAGGCGCGGACGCCAGGCACCAGATAGACCATGCGCCCACCGGTGCCTTGTTCGCCGACGCCGTTGGTACGGTCGCGACCGATGCTCAGGTATTGCACTTCGAGCACCGGGTCGAGGCGGAAGGATTTCTCCGGCACGGTCAGCGCCCGCCAGGCGAGCGCCGCGTTGAGGCGGTTCTCGGTGCCGAACTGCACGCGGTCGCCGCTATCGTAGGTGTAGGGCTGGAAGCGGAAGGTCGAAGCTTCCAGACTCAGGGTCAGCGTCTGGCTGAGCATCTTGCTGGCGGTAACGCCGAGCGTCCACGCCGGCTTGCCGAAACCGAGCGATTTGCCGGGGTCGATCGAACCGTCGCTCAGGCGGTGGTTGGGCGCGCCGGTGGGCAGCGTGGCGCCGGCAAAGACGCTGAAGTGCCAGTCCTCGAGGTCGTCGAGGCTCTCGCTGGCCGGGGTCAGGCGCCAGCCGTCCTGGTCGTATTTGAAGCCGACCTGGCCCATCAGCGACATGTCGGCCCAGCCGCGCGAATCGAGACCGCCGGCTTCCTCGACCTTGGTGTTGTGCGGCACGAAGGCGTAAGCGGAGAACCACGGGGTGACGCCGTAACCGAGGCCGAGCATGGTGAAACGGGCGTAGTCGGCGTTCGGCGCCGCCCAGTTGTATTGCTTGAAGCGTGCCTGGTCGAGCTTCAGGTAGGCAAGCACGCCGCCTTCCGGCAACAGTGAGGAGGCCGCCGATTCGATCGGTGCCCCCGGCCCCTGCAGGCCAACGGCGCCGACGCCGGCGACGCCGTGGTGGGCGAGCGCCGGTGGCGTCGCGCTTGCCGCCAGCAAGCCGAGGCCGCAAAGCCAGGATCGTTTCATCGTTTCTTCCTCCCCAGATAGAGTTGCGCCAGGCCGAACAGGCCGAAAATCGTTCCCAGACCGCCCAGCCAGAGCGCGGCGCGCGGTGTTTCGGCGACGGGCGCCGTGGTTGCCGCCGGGGCGCCGGCCAGTGCCGTGAGCTTGCGGTCGACGCCGTGGCCGTCGTCCGACCAGGCCTTCAGCCGCCACTCGCCGGCGCTGTCGGCGAGCAGCGCGATGCGGCCGCGGCCGTCGGTGCGGCCGACCTGGCCCGGCGTCTCGCTGCCGGCCGGGTAGAGTTCGTAGGCCTCGAAGGCGAAGGGCTGGCCGTCGGCGTAGTGCAAGGTGATCACCGTCGCGCTCGACCCGCTAACGTCGAGCCGGATTTCGTGAGCGCTTGCCGCCGTTGCGGCGAATAACGCGAGTAAGGGCAGCCATCTCATGGCGCGATCTCGAACTGCAGCGTCGCGCTGCGTAGCGAACGGTCGGCCTTGCCGTCGGTGAGCGGCGTCTCCAGCGTCGTCGTGATCAACTGGGTGCCGCCGTGGCGCAGGCGGATGGCGATTTTGCCGTCGCCGTCGCTGACGCCGCGGGTATCGTCGCCGTAGGCGACCGGCACGCCGGCTACTGGCTTGCCGTCGTCGCTGACCAGAACAACGAGCTTGTCGCCCGGCTGCAGTGGCAGCGGATCGCGCAGCGGCGTGATCTCCAGGCCGCGGCCGAGCGGCTTGCCGGCGGCGGCAATCCACTGGCCGATGCGCTTCACCGATTCGGCCGAATGCCAACTGCGCAGCACGCCGGCGATCCCGGTTTTCGGGACGTTCTTCGTTTCCCAGGCGGTCTTGGTCCAGTAGCCGGAAACGTAATCCGCCTGTAGCACCGCGCAGGGACCGGCGAAACGCACGGGGGCGCTGGGCGATGGCGTGGCCGGGCGGGGTTTGCCTGCGCCATCGAGGCACAGCGAGCCCGTCACCTTGCGGCCATCGTAGTCGATGCGGTCGGCGCCGGCGTGGCCGGAATGGCGGTGACCCTGCAGCAGCAGGTAATCGTTGCCTTCGGGGGCGAACCACAGGTCGTGGGCAAAGGCGGCCGAAGATGTCAGGCAGAGCAGCAGGGAGAGCGTGCGGCGCATGATGGGTGGTGTGTATGAAAGAAGTTAATATCTTCATACAAGTTCCGTGCCCAGGCAATAAGTCATTGAGCGTATTGTCTGCGGCAGCAATTGCAGCGTCCCTGGCTGGCCGAACTGGAATGTCGCTTTCCGGCGTGGTGGAAAGCGAGCATTCGCTGTTGCGCCGAGCGCCTTTCCGGCGGACCAGGCGGGCGCCGCCGGGTTTCCCGAACTGGTTTGCATCTTGCTTGCTCAGAGCGGCGGCGCGCGATCGGGCGTTACCGCGATCGATTACCCGGGAAAAACGATGAACAGCGTCCTGAGTTACCTGGCGGCCGCGCGGCGCTGCGAGGAAAGCGAACTGGAAAATCTGGCGCGCACCTGCGACCTGGTGCTGGCGGCGAGCGAACTGGTGCATCACCTGCAGCAGGAGCGCGGCAGTTCGAATCTCTTCCTCGCGTCGGCTGGCCGCCGTTTCGCCGAGTTGCGGGCGCAGCGCGTGGCCACCAGCGACCAGGCGATGCTGCTGCTCGACGCCTGGCTGGAAAGGCGCGAAAGCCAGGACGGCATGAGCGGCGGCGCCCGCTTCTATACCCGGGTGGCGATTGCCTTGCAGGCGCTGGCCGGCCTGCCGGAAATCCGCCGCGGCGTCGCCGCGCTGACGCTGACGCCGGCGCAGGCGAGCGAGCAGTACAGCCAGTTGGTCGCCGCCCTGCTCGCCCTGGTGTTCGAAGCCGCCGACGTCGCCATCGATCCGGCCATCTCGCGCCTGCTGATCGCCCTCTTCCACCTGATGCAGGGCAAGGAGTCGGCTGGCCGCGAGCGCGCCACCGGCGCCGCTGCCTTCGCCGCCGGCAGGATCGGCGAAGCCGAGGTGCAGGCCATCGAGTACCTGATCGAGATGCAGGAAAATTCCTTCCGCCATTTCGTCGCCTTCTGCGACGAACTGGGCGCCGAGTGGCGCGCCCTGCAGTCCCTGCTGCCGTTGTCCTCGCTCGAACGGCTGCGCCGCAAGCTGCTGTCCGGGCAAGGGCGGGCGCTCGACAGCGCGCTGGCGGACGAATGGTATACCTGCTGCTCGGCGCGGATGGACGAACTGCATCGGGTCGAGAACCATCTGGCGGGTCTGTTGCAAGGGCTCTGCCGGCAGCGCATCGAGCAGTTGCAGCGCGACAGCGCCGACCAGCAGCAGAGGCTGGCGCTGCTTGGCGCTTCGGCCCCGCTGCCGCCGCAGGCGGCGTTCGCCGCCGGCATCGGCGTGCCTGTCGCCACTGCCGGCGATGGCGGCATCGGTCCGCACCTTACCCTGGCGGTGGTCGACATGCTGCAATCGCAATCGCAGCGCCTGCAGACGCTGACCGACGAACTGGCGACGGTGCGCGCCAACCTCGAGGAGCGCAAGCTGATCGAGCGCGCCAAGGGCATCCTGATGGCCAAGCAAGGGCTCGACGAAGCGGCGGCCTATCGCCTGCTGCGCCAGAACGCGATGAACCAGAACCGCCGCCTGGCCGACGTCGCCGAAGCGTTGCTCGCTGTCGCCGGCCTGCTGCCCGGCGAGGCCGGGCCGGAGAATTAAGCCCTTTTTTTGGCACCAATTTGGCGGGCGACGCACAGGCCTGGTGCAGAAAATTCCCGGCGGCGCCCGTCCCCAAACCCGGAAACCCTTGCCGATCCGTGATGAGGCGGTTCTGGCATGCAAGCTGCTAATCACTCCCTGCCCGCGTGCAATGCTGCATCGGGCAACAGCCTCCGCCAATGACGGTGGAATCCGGTAGCCGCAACCCCTGTTGCGCCTGCCGTCATTTCAGACCGACATAACCGCGTAACGCGGGGGCTTCCATGCAGGCGACGGGCTTCAGTGCCGTCGCCCGGGTATCACGGAGTCTCCGCCGAAGCGAGAGAGTGATACCGACATGAAGATCATAGTCATCGGCCACGGCATGGTTGGCCACAAGTTTCTCGAGGAACTGCATCAGCTTGGCCTGCCCGGCGCGGAAGTCACCGTGCTGGGCGAGGAAAGCCGCGCCGCCTACGACCGCGTCCACCTGTCCGAATTCTTCGCCGGCAAGACCGCCGAAGACCTGTCGCTGGTCGCTCCCGGCTTCTTCCCGAGCAGCGGTTTCACGCTGCGACTGGGTAGCCGGGCCGTCGCCATCGACCGCCGGGCGCGCACGGTGAGCACCGCAGACGGCGAGACACTGGCCTACGACAAGCTGGTGCTGGCCACCGGCTCCTATCCCTTCGTTCCGCTGCTCAAGGGCAACGACCGCCCCCACAGCTTCGTCTACCGGACGCTCGACGACCTCGAGGCGATGCGTGCTTCGGGCGCCGTCTCGCGCAGCGGCATCGTCGTCGGCGGCGGCCTGCTCGGCCTCGAATGCGCCAAGGCGTTGCGCGACCTCGGCCTGCAGACGCATGTCGTCGAATACGCCCCGCGCCTGATGGCGGTGCAGGTGGACGACGACGGCGGACGCGTCCTCCGGGGCAAGATCGAGGCGCTCGGCGTCAAGGTCCACACCGAGCGCAACACGGTCGACATCCGCGACGGCGCGACGGCGCGCCATCGCATGGTGTTCAGCGACGGCACCCACCTGGAAGCCGACATGATCGTCTTCTCGGCCGGCATCCGGCCGCGCGACGAACTGGCGCGCAATAACGCGCTGGCGGTCGGCGCACGCGGCGGCATCGCCATCGACGACCACTGCCGGACCAGTGATCACGACATCTACGCGATCGGCGAATGCGCCGCCTGGCACGATCAGTTGTTCGGCCTGGTCGCGCCGGGTTACGACATGGCCCGCGTCGCCGCCCGCCACCTGGCCGGCGATGCGAGCGCCGCCTTTACCGGTGCCGACATGAGCACCAAGCTCAAGCTGATGGGCGTCGACGTCGCCAGCATCGGCGACGCGCACGGCCGCACGGCCGGCTGCCGCAGCTTCCGCTATGTCGACGAATGCAAGCAGATCTACAAGAAGATCGTCGTCAGCGCGGACGGCAAGCAACTGCTCGGCGCCGTGCTGGTCGGCAACGCCGACGAATACGGCACCTTGCTGCAGATGGCGCTGAACGGTATCGCCCTGCCGGCCGATCCGGAATTCCTCATCCTGCCGGCCGGCGACGGCAAGGCCAAGCCCGGCCTCGGCCCGGACGCCCTGCCCGACAGCGCGCAGATCTGTTCCTGCAACAACGTCAGCAAGGGGCAGATTGCCGCCGCCGTCGCCGACGGAGCGACGACGATCGGCCAGATCAAGGCCTGCACCAAGGCCGGCGCCACCTGCGGCGGTTGCGTGCCGCTGGTGACGCAGATCATGAAGGCGGAAATGGCGCGCCGTGGCCTGACGGTCAACAACCACCTGTGCGAGCACTTCCCCTACTCCCGCCAGGAGTTGTTCCACCTGATCCGCGTCGGCAACATCCGCAGCTTCGCCGATTTGCTGGAAAAGCACGGCCAGGGTCTCGGCTGCGACATCTGCAAGCCGACCGCGGCGTCGATCTTCGCCTCGTGCTGGAACGACTTCGTGCTGCAGGGCGAGCTGGCCAGCCTGCAGGACAGCAACGACTACTTCCTCGGCAACATCCAGAAGAACGGCACGTACTCGGTAGTGCCGCGCATGCCGGGCGGCGAAGTGACGCCGGACGGCCTGATCGCGGTCGGCCAGGTAGCCAAGAAGTACGGCCTGTACACCAAGGTCACCGGCGGCCAGCGTGTCGACCTGTTCGGTGCCCGCGTCGAGCAGTTGCCGCTGATCTGGGAAGAGCTGATCGCCGCCGGTTTCGAATCCGGTCACGCCTACGGCAAGTCGCTGCGCACCGTGAAGTCCTGCGTCGGCAGCACCTGGTGCCGCTACGGCGTCGATGACTCGGTCGGCCTCGCCGTCGAACTGGAACACCGCTACAAGGGCCTGCGCGCGCCGCACAAGATCAAGTTCGGCGTCTCCGGCTGCACCCGCGAGTGCGCCGAAGCGCAGGGCAAGGATATCGGCATCATCGCCACCGAACGCGGCTGGAACCTCTATGTTTGCGGCAACGGCGGCATGAAGCCGCGCCACGCCGAACTGCTCGCCGCCGACCTCGACAAGGCGACGCTGATCCGCCTGATCGACCGCTTCCTGATGTTCTACGTGCGCACCGCCGACCGCCTGCAACGCACCAGCACCTGGCGCGAAAGCCTGGAGGGCGGGCTCGACTACCTGAAGTCGGTGCTGCTCGACGACACGCTCGGCCTCTGTGACGAACTGGAAGGGCAGATGCAGTACGTGGTCGATACCTACCAGTGCGAGTGGAAGACGGCGGTCAGCGACCCCGACGTCCGCAAGCGTTTCCGTACCTTCATCAACGACGAACAGGCCGACGCCGGCATCGTTTTCGTCAGCGAACGCGGCCAGAAGCGGCCGGCGCGCGCCGACGAATGCGACAACGTGTCGCTGGCCTGAACCTGCCCGGAGAACTCTGCCATGAAAACCCCCGAACCCCTTTGGCTGCCGGTCTGCGGGATCGCTGACATCCTGCCCGGCACCGGTGTCTGCGCCCTGCTCGACGCCAAGCACATTGCCGTCTTCCGCGTCGGCGACGATCAACTATTCGCCCTCGACAACGTCGACCCGCGCTCCGGGGCGAGTGTCCTGTCGCGTGGCCTGACCGGCAATCTCGGCGACCACCTGGTCGTCGCTTCGCCGCTCTACAAGAACCACTTCGACCTGAGCACCGGCGAATGTCTGGAATCCCCGGAACATTCAGTCCGCACCTACCCGGTGCAAGTGCGCGACGGCGTCGTTTCCGTTTCCCTTTCCTGATCCTTCACAAGAGGTAAATACCATGGCCTACCTTGCTCCTGCCGAATTCGTCACGAAAATGATCGACGCTGGCGAATCCAAACTCCTGATGTCCACCCGCGATACCCTGATCCGTTCCTACATGGCCGGCGCCATCCTCGCGCTGGCCGCCGCCTTCGCCATCTCGATCACGGTGAACACCGGCAATCCGCTGATCGGCGCCCTGCTCTTCCCGGTCGGTTTCTGCATGCTTTACCTGCTCGGTTTCGACCTGCTCACCGGCGTGTTCACGCTGGCCCCGCTCGCTGTGCTCGACAAGCGGCCGGGCGCCACCTGGGGCGGCGTGATGCGCAACTGGTCGCTGGTCTTCTGCGGCAACTTCGCCGGCGCGCTGACCGTTGCCGTGTTCATGGCGATCATCTTCACCAGCGGCTTCTCCGAAGCGCCCAACGCCATCGGCCAGAAGATCGGCCATATCGGCGAAGGCCGTACCGTCGGCTACGCCGCGCTTGGCGCGGCCGGCATGCTGACCCTGTTCGTGCGCGCCGTGATGTGCAACTGGATGGTGTCGACCGGCGTCGTCGCGGCGATGATGTCGACCTCGGTGTCGGGCAAGGTAATCGCCATGTGGATGCCGATCCTGGTCTTCTTCTACATGGGCTTCGAGCACAGCATCGTGAACATGTACCTGTTCCCGTCCGGCCTGATGATGGGTGGCAACTTCACGATCATGGACTACCTGATCTGGAACGAAATCCCCACCGTACTCGGCAACCTGGTCGGCGGCCTGACCTTCGTCGGCGCCACGCTCTACTCGACGCACTACAAGACGGCGCCGAAGCGTGCCATTGCCTGATCCCGAAACGCATGTCTCGCTCGGCCAGTACTCGCTGGCCGGTGAGCATCCGGTCAACCAGGATTTCCACGGCGCGATGCTGCCCGGCGGCCATCTGCTGGCCGCCAAGGGTATCGCCATTGCGCTGGCCGACGGCATCAGTTCAAGCCGGGTCGGGCATATCGCCAGCCAGACGGCGGTACGCAGTTTCCTCGACGACTATTACGCCACCGCCGAAGCATGGACCGTCCGTCGCTCGGCGCAACGCGTGCTCGAGGCCGTCAATGCCTGGCTGTACAGCCAGACCATGCACGGCGCTGGTCGTTTCGACCGCGATAGCGGCTACGTCTGCACCTTCAGTGCGCTGATCCTGAAAGGGCGGCAACTGCACCTGCTGCACGTTGGCGATGCGCGCGTCTACCGCCTGCACGCGCAGGCACTGGAACAACTGAGCGAAGACCATCGCGTCCGCCATGCGCCGGGCGAAAGTTACTTGGCGCGCGCGCTCGGCGTCGGCAGCCATGTCGAGATCGACTACCGCTGCTGGGATGCCGAGCCGGGCGAGATCTACCTGCTGGCGACCGACGGGGCGCACGAATTTCTCGACGCCGCTGCCGTGCACGCCGCGCTGGATCAGCATGGCGACGCGCTCGACGCTGTCGCCGCGACCCTGGTCGAAGCGGCGCGGGCCGCTGGTAGTCGCGACGACGCCACCGTCCAGCTGCTGCGCATCGACGCCCTGCCGCCCCCCGCAGCCGACCAGCTACGGGCGCAGCGCCAGGCCTTGCCGTTGCCGCCGCCGGTGCAGCCGGGGATGCGTTTCGAGGGCTTCAGCATCGTCCGCGAGCTGCAGGTCAGCGCGCGCAGCCATGTCTATCTGGCCGAGGATGAAGCCAGCCGGACGCCGGTCGTGCTCAAGCTGCCGTCCACCGATCTGCGGGAGAACGCCGCCTATCTCGACGGCTTCGTGCTCGAAGAGTGGGTGGCGCGGCGCGTCGACAGCCCGCACGTGATCAAGGCCTGGCCCGGAACGCGGCCGCGCCAGTCGCTCTATGTGGCAATGGAGTACATCGCCGGCCAGACCTTGGCGCAGTGGATGATCGACCATCCGCAGCCGCCGCTAGACGCGGTGCGCGGCATCGTCGTCCAGCTGGCGCAGGGCATCCAGGCGCTGCACCGGCGCGACATGCTGCACCGCGACCTGCGCCCGGAAAACGTGATGATCGACGCCAGCGGCACGGTCCGCCTGATCGACCTGGCCAGCGTCCAGGTCGGCGGCCTGGCCGAAGCCGGGCAGGCCGATGAGGCAGCGCCGCCGGGCACCGTGCAGTATCTGGCGCCGGAATGCCTGACCGGCGAGCCGGCGACCCCGGCCGCCGACCTCTACGCGCTGGCCGCCATCGCCTACCGCATGCTGAGCGGCGAACTGCCTTACGGGCTGGCCGCGGCACGCGTCCGCACGGCGCCCGAGGCACGCCGTCTGCGGCGCTTGCCGCTGGCCAGCTTCCGCCCCGATCTGCCGGCCTGGGTCGACGCCGTGCTCGGCAAGGCGCTGCAGGTCGACCCGCGACGCCGCCAGGAGGCGCTCAGCGAGTTCGTCCGCGACTTGCAGCAACCCGGGCCGCAATTTCTCAGCACGCGGCGCCTGCCGCTGATCGAACGCGATCCGCTGCGCTTCTGGAAACTGCTCAGCGCCGTGCTGGCCCTGCTCGCCATCGTGCTTGCCTTCGGCTGGCACTCGGCGACTTGATGCAGCACGACGCACCGATTCGGTGAAGCTCGGGCGCTGGCTGCACCCGCCGAGTGCCGTTACGGCGCGCCGGGTGGGTGAGGCGGCGGGACCGCCAAAGGCCCGTCGCAACGGCCGGCATGCCCCGCCGGCTGGTGATTTCCACCGTTTCTGGCGGGCCGGGATGGGCACCATGGCCGGCGATGGCATATGAGTTGCTAATGCTCTGACGTCCGCTACCGATGATGGCGGACACCGAATTACCAGCGACGCCTTGCCGACGACGGCACTGCGGCGCGGCATGGACAACGGCGTCCATTTCCCGGCCAGACCATCCGGCCGGGAAATGGACGCCTTTTTTTGTTTCGATTTTTCCGGGAGAACGCCATGGCGACTGTCTATCTCGTGGGTGCCGGGCCGGGTGCGGCCGATTTGCTGACGCTGCGCGCGGCGCGCATTCTGGCGCAGGAAGCCGAAGTCGTGCTGGCCGACGATCTGGTGTCGGCCGAGGTGCTGGCGCTGGTCCGGCCGCAGGCGCGCATCCTGCACGTCGGCAAGCGCGGCGGCCGCGCCTCGACGCCGCAGGAATTCATCGAGCGCCTGATGCTGCGCTACGCCCGCCAGGGCCATTGCGTGGTCCGCCTCAAGGGCGGCGATCCCTTCCTGTTCGGGCGCGGCGGCGAGGAAATGCTGCGTCTGCGCGGCGCCGGGCATCACGTCGAGGTGGTCAGCGGACTGACCGCCGGCATCGCGGTA
>CAZFXO010000047.1:0-27095 GCA_964523045.1 uncultured Dechloromonas sp.
GACGGTACGCTGGCTTACAGCTTCGTCGAGTCGGTCAAGGGTTCTTACCCGTTCTGGGCGATCCGTTGGCTGGGTGGCGTTCTGTTCCTGTTGGGCATGCTGATCATGGCTTACAACATGTTCAAGACCATGGCCGGTGGCAAGGTTCAGGATGTGCCGGTGATCGCTCCGGCTGGTCATCACGCCTGATTTGGGAGAGATAACAATGTTGAAACACGAACAAATTGAAAAGAGCGTTGCCCTGCTGATCGTTCTGACCCTTCTGGTGGTCAGCGTCGGTGGCCTGCTGGAAATCGTGCCGCTCTTCTTCCAGAAGTCGACGACGACACCGGTGGAAGGCACCAAGCCTTATGACGCCGTTCGTCTCGCCGGTCGCGATGTCTATATTCGGGAAGGTTGCTATCTCTGCCATTCGCAGATGATTCGTCCCTTCCGCGCTGAGACCGAGCGCTATGGTCACTACTCGGTGGCGGGTGAGTATGTTTATGATCACCCGTTCCAGTGGGGCTCCAAGCGTACCGGTCCGGACCTGCATCGCGTCGGTGGTCGTTATTCGGATGAATGGCAACGCGCTCACTTGATGAATCCGCGTGACGTCGTGCCGGAATCCAACATGCCAGCCTTCGCTTTCCTGGCCAATACCAAGGCCAAGACTACGGTTGGTGCCGATATCGAGAAGAAGATGCAAGTCATGCAGATGTTCGCCAACATGCGTAATCTGCCGACCTATTCCGAAGCTGATATCAAGGGTGCCAAGGCCGCGATTGGTGACATGACCGAAATGGACGTTCTGATTGCTTACCTGCAGGGTATGGGTACGGCACTGAGCTCGATGAAGTAATGGCCATGGACATCAACGATCTGCGTTCCATCATCACGGTAGCTGGTTTGCTCTGCTTTCTGGCGATCGTGGGGTGGGCTTACGGAAAGAGCAGCCGCAAGGGGTTCGACGAGGCTGCCAAACTGCCGTTCGCAGAGGATGATGATGACGGTGCGGCGGAAAACGCGTCGCACCGGCGCTGAAATAAAGGAAAGCAAATGAGCGATTTCGTTAGCCAATTTTGGAACCTGTACGTCATTGTGATCGTACTGGTCAGTGTTGTGGGTTGCTGGGTCTTCCTGCTCCTGCAAAGCAAAGCAACCTTTACTCCGGGCGTTCCGACCGGGCACGTCTGGGATGAAACCCTGGAGGAGTACAACAACCCGATGCCGAAGTGGTGGAGTTGGCTCTTCGTCATCACCGTGGTATTCGCACTGGTTTATCTGGCGCTGTATCCTGGTCTCGGTAATTTCAAGGGCATGCTCGGCTGGACTTCCGCTGGTCAGCATTCGGTTGAAGTGGCCAAGATGGACGCCGCTGTCAAGCCGCTGTACGACAAATACCTGGCGATGGATGTCAAGGCAGTTGCCGGTGACAAGCAGGCCATGGAAATGGGTAAGCGTCTCTACCTGACCTATTGCATGCAGTGTCATGGTGCCGATGCGCGCGGTGCCAAGGGCTTCCCGAACCTGACGGACAGCGATTGGCAATGGGGTGGTGAGCCAGCCCAGATTGTCGAGACCATTTCTGCTGGCCGGATGGCCGTCATGCCCCCGCATGCCCAACTCGGAGCGGAAACCATCAAGGACCTCGCCAACTACGTTCGTTCCCTGTCCGGTCTGCCGCATGATGCAGTCCGCGCCGGGAAGGGGCAGACTGCTTTCAATGAAGCGGGTTGTATCGGCTGTCACGGTGTCGACGCTCACGGTATGCAAGCCCTGGGTGCCCCGAACCTGACGGACAAGGTGTGGTTGTATGGCTCTTCCGAAGCGACCATCATCGAAACCATTACCGGTGGCCGTACCAACAAGATGCCGGCCTGGAAGGATTTCCTCGGTGATGCCAAGGTCCATCTGCTGACTGCTTACGTGACCAGCCTTAGCGCTAAGTAATCGACGACAGTCAGGGGGAGGCCGGATGGCCTCCCCTTTTTCGTCTGGCTAAAGGCATACTTATCAAAATGGTGTTGTGCGGAGCAGCATCATTCTGATAACGAGGCTTCAATGAACTCCAAAGAAGAGAATAAGCCCGAAAGCGGGGCAAATTTGGCAAAGGCATCCTTTTACGAAAAGCACCGGAAAATCTATATCCGGGAAGTGAAAGGATGGTGGGCGACATGGCGTTGGATTTTCGTCTGGCTGACGCAGATCCTTTTCTATGGTGCGCCGTGGCTGATGTGGAATGATCGTCAGGCGATCCTGTTTCATCTCGTTGAGCGCAAGTTCTACCTGTTTGGATTGGTGCTGTGGCCGCAGGATGTTTTCTATCTTGCTGTACTGCTGATCGTTTCTGCCTACGCACTCTTCCTGTTCACTGCGATTGCGGGGCGTTTGTTCTGCGGTTACGCATGCCCGCAGACGGTCTACACGGAAATCTTCATGTGGATCGAGAACCGTATCGAGGGCGACCGTTCGTCGCGCATGAAGCTCGATCAGGGGCCGATGAGCGCGAAGAAATTCGGGCGCAAGGCGCTGAAGCATGCGTTGTGGCTGTTGCTTTCCCTGTGGACCGGCTTCACGCTGGTGGCCTATTTCACTCCGATGCGTGAGCTGCTGGCCGCTGTGCCTTTCAGACTCTCTGGTTGGGAGTTGTTCTGGACGGTTTTCTATGCCGGCTTCTGCTATATGCAGGCGGGCTTCTTGCGGGAGCAGGTATGTAAGTACATGTGTCCGTATGCTCGTTTTCAGGGAGTGATGTTCGATCCTGATACTTTGGTGATCACGTACGATCCCGAGCGTGGTGAACCCCGCGGTGCGAGAAAGAAAGGCGGCGACAACGAGAAACTGGGCGATTGCGTCGACTGCAATCTCTGCGTGGTGGTTTGTCCGACCGGGATCGATATCCGCAAGGGGATCCAATACGAGTGCATCGGTTGCGGCGCCTGTATCGATGCCTGTGACCCCGTCATGGACAAGATCGGTAAGCCTCGGGGCTTGATCCGCTATACGACGGAAAATGCACTGGCAAAGCATTTCGGTTCCACTGAGGTAGTGACGCATATTCTGCGTCCGCGCATCGTGCTTTATTCTGCCATCCTGCTTCTGATCTGCCTGGCGGCCGCGTGGTCGCTGGCCAACCGGGTGCCTCTGATGGTTGATGTCATCCGCGATAGGTCGGTCCTCTCCCGGGAGGCGGAGGATGGTTCGATCGAGAATGTTTACAACCTGAAGTTCATGAATACCACGGAAGCTTCGCAGCGCTATCGGGTCACGGTTGATGGCCTTGCCGGCGTGAAGCTTGCCGAAGACGAGTTGGTGGTTGAGGTTGAAAGCGCCAAGAACCACGAGTCTACCGTGGTCGTGCGAGTCCCGCCGGAGTCCGGTCAGAAGGGGGCGAACACGATCTTTTTCAACATCAAGGCCGAGAGCGACGACAAGATTGCCGTGCGCGAGAAGGCCTCTTTCCTGATGCCCTGACATGAGCGCAAGCATGACACTGAAAAATGATGGCAAACCTTGGTACAAGGAGCCTTGGCCGTGGTTATTGATGCTCGGCCCGGGGCTGGTGATCGTTGGCGCGATCGCAACCATCTGGTTGGCCGTGGTCAGCAACGATGGTCTGGTGACCGACGATTATTACAAGCAGGGGCTGGCGGTCAACCAGCAACTGCAGCGTGATCACGAGGCCGGCAAACTCGGGTTGCATGCCGATTTGATGCGCTCCGGGCAGAACTTGCGTCTGCTGGTCAATACCCGGGAAACAATTGCTTTGCCGGAAGTCTTGACCTTGCGTTTGGCGCACCCGACGATGAATGTGAAGGATCAACTGATCGAAATGAAATCCGAAGGGGCGGGTTTCTTTGGAGGAGTACTGGCCAGTGACGTGGCCGGACGCTGGTATGTCACACTTGAAGATCCTGCGGGGCAATGGCGTCTTCACGGGGAGTGGCATGCCAGTCTTGACGAGCCGCTAAGCTTGAGTGCGAAGGCGGATTGATTGTTTTGTGATTGGGAGGTGATTTATGGCTTGGAATCTGTTGTTTTCCAGTGATATCGGCTTGATGAGTCTGGTTGTGATCGTCGGGGTCGTCGTGATCGGTGCCTACATGGGCAAGATTTACTCGAGCAAGATGAACGAAGAGTTGAACGCCAAAGGCAAGTAAGCGCCTCGGTGCAACCCGGAAAATCCCCGTCGCCCATTCGGCCGCGGGGATTTTTCATTTCAAGGCGTTTGCTTGTATGAGTCAGGGGACGAGCGAGAATTCGTGGAAGCCGTAGCCGCCGCGATTGCGTTCGCTCAGGTAAGCTTCGAGGCAACTGCGGACGCTGCGGAAGGAAATCTCGTCCCAGGGAATTTCCGACGCTTCGAATAGCCGGACTTCAAGGCTTTCTTCGCCGGCGGAAAATGCGGCATCGGACATCTTGCCGCGATAGAACAGATGAACCTGATTGATATGGGCGATATTGACCATCGCGAATGCAGCGTCGATGGTTACTTTGGCGCCGGCTTCTTCCCAGGTTTCGCGGATTGCCGCTTCGCTGGTGCTTTCACCGTTTTCCATGAAGCCGGCAGGCACCGTCCAGTAGCCGAGGCGCGGTTCAATCGCCCGTCTGCAGAGCAGGATCCGGTCCTCCCATTCGGCAATGCAGCCAACGATCAGACGCGGATTCTCGTAATGGATGTGACCACACGCGGGGCAGACCAGGCGGGGAAGATTGTCGCCATCGGGTATCCGGCGGATGGCTTGAGTGCCGCAAGCGATGCAGAAGGACATGGTGTGGAAAGGCTGACTCGATGTTGCGAGTCTAACACTGTGAAAATTGCTGACATTGTGTACATCACGGATGTGCTCATACTTCCTTTGCGCTTCGCGAAGGCCTGTGGCTACAATAGCGGCAACCAATAAACGGGTCAGCCGTAAGGTCGTGAGCGGCGCTAAAAGGGGTTCTACATGTTTTTGATCGTCGGCTATGTCATCATCCTGGCTGCTTCGCTCGGTACTTATTCCGTGCACGGCAGCCTGCTGGCGTTGTGGGTTCCCCTTGAATATCTGGCCATCATTGGTTTGACCATCGGCGGTTTCGTGGCCGGCAACAACATCAAGGTGATCAAGGCGACCGTTGCCGCCGTGCCCGGGGTCCTGAAAGGATCACCCTACAACAAGGCCTACTATGTGGACGCGTTGGCGCTGCTCTTCGAAATTCTTTCGAAAGTTCGCAAGGAAGGCCTGATGTCGATCGAAGGGGATGTCGAAAACCCCGAATCCAGCCCGATTTTCGGCAAGTATCCGAATATCGTTGCCGATCACCACGTTCTCGAATTCATGACCGATTACCTGCGCATGATGGTGGGCGGCAATCTGAACACCGTCGAGATCGAAAGTCTGATGGATGTCGAACTCGAAACCCATCACCATGAAGCGGTCGAACCGGCTCACGTGGTTTCCAAGGTGGCGGATGCGACGCCGGCTTTCGGTATCGTCGTTGCGGTGATGGGGGTGGTGAACGTCATGGGGTCGGTGGGCGAGCCGCCTGCGGTTCTGGGCAAGATGATCGGCGGTGCGCTGGTCGGTACCTTCCTCGGTATTCTGGTTTCCTACGGCTTCGTTGCGCCGGTGGCGGGTTTGCTTGACCAGCGGGCGCAGGAGTCGGGGACGATTTTCAAGACCATCAAGATGGTTCTGCTGGCTTCCATGTCGGGCTATGCGCCGCAGGTCGCCATCGAATTCGGGCGCAAGACGCTTGGCGCCCACGATCGCCCCAGCTTCAGCGAACTCGAGGAAGAACTGAAGGCTCGCAAGGGCAAGTAAGGCCTGGCCTTGCAGAATAGAAGACGATGAGTGACGACTCCACCCGCCCGATAATCATCAAGCGCAAGAAGGTTGTTGCAGGCGGCGCGCATGGCGGTGCCTGGAAGATCGCCTACGCCGACTTCGTCACCGCGATGATGGCCTTCTTCCTGCTCATGTGGCTGTTGGGCTCCACGGCCAAGGGAGACTTGCAGGGCATTGCCGATTATTTCCAGAATCCGATGAAGGTTGCGATGTCCGGGGGCGATGGTTCCGGCGACGCAAGCAGCATCCTCAAGGGCGGCGGCCAGGACCTGACCCGGCAATCAGGGCAGGTGAAAAAGGGGGACATCGAGGCCAGGCGGACAAGTTTTTCCAAGGAAGCCAAGCTTGAGTTCCAGCGCAAGGAGCGCGAGCGCCTGGAGTTGCTGAAGGCCGACATCGAGAAAATGATCGAGCAGAGTCCGCAATTGGCGCAGTTCAAGAAACAGTTGCTGCTCGACATCACTTCCGAAGGGCTGCGCATCCAGATTGTCGACGAGCAAAACCGGCCGATGTTCGATTCCGGGGGCGATGTGGTCAAACCCTATACCCGCGATCTGCTGCGGCAGATTGGCCAGGCACTCAATGGCGTTTCCAATCGCATCAGCCTGGCTGGCCATACTGACGCCGCCCCTTTTGTCGGCGGCGTCCAGGGCTTTTCCAACTGGGAACTGTCGGCGAATCGGGCCAATGCCTCGCGGCGGGAGCTGGTTGCCGGTGGGATGGAAGCGCATAAGGTATTGCGTGTGGTCGGTCTCGGATCGACCTTGTTGTTTGACAAGAATGACCCGCTGAATCCGGTTAACCGCCGGATCAGCATTGTGGTACTCAACCAGCAGACCGAAAAAGCCATACTCAACGAAGAGTCCGGCGATGAGGTCGAGGTTGATGGCGATTCGCCCGGTGCGCTTGAGTTGCCTGGGGCGGACAAGCTCCGGGCGCAGTAGTTGCCGGAAACAGGCGTATTGGTCGCTGACGCTTGGGGAGTGGCGTCAGCGGCGGCTAATGTGTGATTGAAACTAGAGGAAAAAATGGCCAAAACCATTCTTGCAGTTGATGATTCTGCATCCATCCGCCAGATGGTCTCGTTTACATTGAAGAGTGCGGGATACGAGGTGGTCGAGGCGGTGGACGGTCAGGATGGTCTGGACAAGGCCAAGTCGCGCGGCATCAATCTGGTGCTGACCGATCAGAACATGCCGCGCATGGATGGCTTGAGCCTGATCCGCAACCTGCGGGCGATGCCGCAATATGCCACGACGCCAATCCTGATGCTGACGACCGAGTCTTCCGACACGATGAAGTCCCAAGGTCGCGCCGCAGGCGCAACCGGCTGGCTGGTCAAGCCCTTCGATCCTCAGAAGTTGATCGAAGTCGTGCGCAAAGTCATCGGCTGAGTCTCCCATGCCCGCCTGAAATCTTCTCGCGCGGGGCGATTGCCGCAGCCGGCGACGCCATCCGCGCGTTTGAGGAGGAAGCATGTCTATCGACATGAGTCAGTTTTACCAGGTGTTTTTCGAAGAATCCGAAGAGCATCTGGCTGCTATGGAGTCCCTGCTGCTGGCACTGGATGTTGCGCATCCGGACGCCGAGCAACTGAATGCGATTTTCCGGGCGGCACATTCGATCAAGGGCAGTGCCGGGACCTTCGGTTTTTCCGACCTCGCGGAAACCACGCATATCCTGGAAAACCTCCTGGATCGTATCCGCAAAGGGGATCTGGCCCTGCGCCCCGAGATGGTCGATGCCTGCCTGCAAGCCGGTGATGTATTGCACAGCATGCTGGATGCCCATCAAGGGCGGGGCAGTGTCGATCAGGCCGCCGTCGATGCGTTATGCCAGCGTTTGCGCCAGCTTTCCGATGGCAGCCAAGCGGGGCCGGTTGCTGTCGCCGTCGTACCGGAGCCGGCGCCGGTGGCGACGGATATGGCCGCGCCCGTGGCAACCCGGACCTGTTACGAAATCGGCTTCGTGCCGACCGCGCAGGCGGTCGGTGGCGTTGGCCTGAGCAATCTCCTCGACGAGTTGCGCAAGCTCGGCGAACTGGAGATAGTCCAGCGTCCGCTACCGGAAGGCAGCATCGGCCAATGGCTGTTGCGGCTGACGACGGCGGCGGCCCGGGAGAGCATTGCCGACCAGGTCGACTTCGTTGCGGAAAGCGGTGCTTGTTATGTCGGGGAAGCCGAGCCGGTAGCTGCCGACGACGGCGATTTCGGTATCTTTGCCGATGCACCCGGTGCGCCGCCGGTCGAGGCCTATGGTTTCTTCGAGCCCTTGCCTGATCAGAAGCCGGTGGAAGAGGACCCCGGCTACGGTTTCTTCGAGCCCTTGCCGACGCCCGTCGAGACACCGCCAGTCGCCGAGGGCGGCGACGGTTTCGGATTCTTCGCGCCACTTCCCGCGCCGCCGGTTGTCGCCGAGATACCCGCCAGCGAGGCGGCGGTCGAGACGAAGTCCCCGCCGTCGGTCGCAAGCGGAGAGTCTCGCCAGAAGGCACCGCCGGCCAACGCGGCGAACGATACGTCGATCCGCGTCAGTGTCGAGAAGGTCGACCAACTGATCAATCTGGTCGGCGAACTGGTGATCACCCAGGCCATGCTGCTGCAGACCTCGTCGCAGATGCTCGATGCCGCGCCGGAGCGCTTGGTGACCGGGCTGGCTCAACTGGAACGCAACACCCGGGATCTGCAGGAAGCGGTGATGTCGATCCGGATGCTGCCGATCTCCTTCGTTTTCTCCCGCTTCCCGCGGGTGATCCGCGACCTGTCGGCGAAGCTCGGCAAGCAGGTCGAATTGAAGACGATGGGTGAAACGACCGAACTCGACAAGGGGCTGATTGAGCGCATCGCCGATCCGCTGACCCATCTCATCCGCAACAGCCTGGACCACGGCATCGAGTCGCCGGAGCGGCGGGTCGCGGCCGGCAAGAGCCCGGTCGGGACGATTACCCTGAAGGCCTACCACCAGGGCGGCAACATCGTCATCGAGGTCGGCGACGACGGCGCCGGCCTGCCGCGCGACAGGATTCTCGCCAAGGCACGCGAACGCGGCCTGCCGGTTTCCGATCAGATGAGCGACCAGGAAGTCTTCAGCCTGATCTTCGAGGCGGGCTTCTCCACCGCCGAACAGGTCACCGACGTTTCCGGCCGTGGGGTTGGCATGGATGTCGTCCGCCGCAACATCCAGTCGATGGGCGGGCGCGTCGAAATCGATTCGATGGCCGGCATCGGCACCCGGATGACGGTGCGTCTGCCGTTGACGCTGGCGATCCTCGACGGCATGTCAGTCGCCGTCGGCGACCAGATCTACATCCTGCCGTTGTCCTACGTGCTCGAATCGCTGCAGCCGACGCCTGGTGAAATCCGCACCCTGTCGAATCAGGCAAGGGTGGTGCAGGTGCGCGGCGAATATCTGCCGGTTCTCGTCCTGCACGAGATGTTCAAGCTGCAGTCGGTGTGGAACGACTTTACCCAGGGCATCATGGTGGTGCTCGATGCCGACGGAATCCGCGTCGCCCTGTTCGTTGATGCCCTGCTCGGGCAGCACCAGGTCGTGATCAAGAGTCTCGAAGCGAACTACCGGAAAGTGCCGGGCATCTCCGGCGCGACCATCATGGGCGATGGTCATGTTGCATTGATCCTGGATGTCTCGGCCATTGCGACAATGGCCAGGAATCATCTGCACAAGGCCGAAGCAGGGCCACTGAGGAGCGAATGATGGAAATCACCAAGCAGCAGGCAGGTGCGCTGGCGGAGGACGACTCGGTGGCCAGCGAGTTCCTGACCTTTACCCTGGGTTGCGAGGAGTACGCGATCGATATCCTGAAGGTTCAGGAAATCCGCAGCTACGAGACGCCGACTTTGATCGCCAACGCGCCGCCCTTCATCAAGGGGGTCGTCAATCTGCGCGGGACCATCGTTCCCATCGTCGACCTGCGCATCAAGTTCAACCTTGGCAAGATCGAATACACCCCGTTTACCGTCGTTGTCATCCTCAACATCGCCCGTCGGGTGATCGGCGTCGTCGTTGACAGCGTCTCTGACGTGCTGTCCTTGACGTCGGCGCAGATCCGGCCGGCGCCGGATTTCTCCGGCTCGTTCGATACCCGCTACATCCTTGGCCTGGCCAGTGTCGAACAGCGGATGCTGATCGTCACCGACATCGAGCGGCTGATGAGCAGCGCGGATATGGAACTGGTCGAAGCCGCAGTGGAATGAACCGAAATAAAGGGAGCAGGGGGACGCTATGTTGAACATGCGCAATTTCCGGATCGGCAGCCGCTTGATCGCGACAACGGTAGGTGCCTTGTCGTTGATGATCGCTTTCGTCGTCGTCGCCTTGATCAGCCTGGGGATGATAGGCGAGAAGGTGCAGACCATTGCCGTCGATAATGCTCAGGGCATGGAGCTTGCCAGCGCCATGCGCCGCGATGTGGACAGCCTTGGCCTGCATGCGCGCAACGCCCTGTTGTTCGAGGAGTTGGCCCGCCAGCGGGAGGCGTCGCAAGGCGTGACCGACGATCTCGCCCAGCTCCTCCAGCTCGAGAAGCAACTCGGTGCCAACCTGCCGCCGGCAGCCCGCGGCGTGATGGAACGTCTGCCGGCCTTGCGGGAAGACGCGACGGCTTCGCTCAAGCAGTTGTTTGCGTTGGTCGCCGAGGGGAATCGGCCGGCGCTGGAAATTCATTTCGAAAATCACCTGGGGCCGCGCCTCCGGGCCTGGCAGGAAGCGATCGACACGCTGAACCTGGCGCAAAAGGCAGAAACCACGAGCGCGCTTGAAGAAATCGCGACGATCCGCTCGACGGTGCAGAACCTGCTGTTCGGCTTGATCGTCCTGGCGGTGGTGGTGATGATTCCCTCGGGCATCTGGGTGACCCGAGGCATCACCAACCCGCTGTCGGCAGCCGTCGACGTGGCGGAATCGGTGGCCGCCGGTAACTTCGACAACCGCATCGAGCCGGGCGGCGACGACGAACCGGCGCACCTGTTGCGGACCTTGGCGCGGATGCAGGCGGACCTCAAAGAGCGTAGCGCCAGCGAGCGCCGGATTGCCGCCGAAGCGCTGCGCATCAAGGTGGCACTCGATGTCGGTTCCAACTGCGTCATGCTGCTCGGCCCCGACGGTCGGATCATCTATGGCAACGATGCCCTGCTCGGCATGATGCGCGAGGCGGAGGCCGACATCCAGCAACAGTTGCCCGAGTTTCGCGCGGCGGCGATCCGCAGTGCGGACTTTTCGGTCCGCGCGCTGAACCCGGCGCTTGCCGGCGAGCAACTCAGCACGCTGCTCGAACCGCAGCGCAGCGTGATCCGGATCGCCAACCGGACCTTCGCCCTGGTGGTGACGCCGGTGATGAGCGCCGAGGGCGCCCGTCTCGGCACGGTGATCGAATGGCAGGACCGGACCGGGGAAGTGGCCATCGAGCAGGAAGTCAGTGGCATCATCGATGCGGCAGCCGCCGGCGATTTCTCGCGCCGTATCGCCAGTAGCAACAAGCACGGGTTCTTCCTGAAGCTGGCCGAGGGCGTCAATAGCTTGCTCGACGCCAACGGACAGGCGCTGGAGGAAGTCGGCTGCATGCTCGCTCGCCTGGCCAAGGGGGATCTCACCGAAAAGATCGAAACGCCCTACCAGGGCCTGCTCGGCAAGGTGCGCGACGACGCCAACAGTACGGTCGATCGTCTCTGCGAAATCGTCCTCTCGATCAAGGAAGCCACCGATTCGATCAACACCGCAGCCCGCGAGATCGCCCAGGGCAACCAGGATCTTTCCGGTCGTACCGAACAGCAGGCGTCCAGTCTGGAAGAGACGGCGTCGAGCATGGAAGAGCTGACCGGTACCGTGCATCAAAATGCCGACAATGCGCGGCGTGCCAACGACCTGGCGGGCGAAGCGCAACGCGTCGCCGAACAGGGGGGCAGCGTCGTCGGCCAGGTCGTGGTGACGATGAGCGCCATTCAGAAGGCGAGCGCCCGGATCGCCGACATCATCGGGGTGATCGACGGTATCGCCTTCCAGACCAATATCCTCGCCCTCAATGCCGCGGTCGAAGCGGCGCGGGCGGGCGAACAGGGACGGGGTTTCGCGGTGGTGGCGACCGAGGTGCGCAGCCTGGCGCAGCGCAGTGCCGCCGCGGCGAAGGAGATCAAGGCGCTGATCGCCGATTCGGTCAGCAAGGTCAATGCCGGCAACCGGCTGGTCGATCAGGCCGGTGCAACGATGACCGAGATCGTCTCCAGCATCCAGGGTGTGGCGCGGCTCATGGCGGAAATCTCCGAAGCCAGCCGCGAGCAGAGTTCCGGCATCGAGCAGGTGGGACGCGCGATCAACCAGATGGACGAGGTTACCCAGCAGAATGCCGCATTGGTCGAGGAAGCCGCCGCCGCCGCCGAAAGCCTGCGCGGTCAGGCGCAGCGACTGGCACTGGCGGTGGCAGCCTTCCATCTGGGGGCCGAAGTGGTTCCGGCACTCGGACTGGCGCCAGCAAACACGGCGCCTGCGCGTCAGTCAGGGCAGCGTTTGCTGAGCGAAAAGAAACAACATGCGGCGGCGCTGACCGCTGATTATTCGAAAAAAATGCTCGCCGGCAGCGTCTCCGTGCCCTCCGGCCAGGCAGACGACTGGGCCGAGTTCTAATCATTCCCCAGGAAAGGCAGATTCATGCGCAACAACCAACCTGTCACCGCCAACGAGGTGCTCCTGGACGCCGATACCCTGATCGTCTCCCGGACCGACCAGAAGGGGCTGATTACTTACGTCAACAAGGCCTTCATCGATATCAGCGGCTTCGTCGAGTCGGAACTGCTCGGCCAGCCGCATAACATCGTCCGCCATCCCGACATGCCGGTCGAGGCGTTTGCCGATCTCTGGCGTGATCTGCAGGCCGGGCGGCCGTGGACCGGGATGGTCAAGAACCGCTGCAAGAACGGCGATTTCTATTGGGTCCTGGCGACCGTCACGCCGCTCTGGGAGAGCGATCAGCTTGTCGGTTACCTGTCGGTGCGACGCTTGCCGACGCGCGAACAGGTGAACGCGGCGGAAAGCGCCTATCGCCTGTTCCGCGAACGGCGCGCCGGCGGCTTGCAGATTCGCCATGGCGTCGTGGTCAATGGCGGTCCTGGCTGGTTTGCCGGCTGGTCGTTGCGGCAGAAGCTGTTTGCCGGTTTCGCCGCCTTGCTGCTGGCGACGGCTTTGGTCGCCGGGATCGGCGCCTGGGGCGCCGGGCGCAATTACGACAGCGCGGTGCGCATCAATGACGACGGCGTCCTGCCGATCCAGTCGCTGGCGGTGATCGGACGCCTGATGGCGGAAAACCGCAGCCAGGTCATGCTGAGCCTGCAGCACAACCCGGAAGGGGGCTACGCCAGCCTGCACGATCACGACATCCAGTTCCACCTCCGACAGGTCGACGCCAACATCACCGAAATCAGCCGGCAGTGGGAAATCTATCAGCAGCATGTCGCAGCCGGCGCCCAGCAGGAGCTGGCCGCCGAGTTCCAGCAGGCGAGCGAGCGTTTCGTGCAGGAAGGTTTGTTGCCGGCGAAGGCCGCCTTGCTTGAGGGGCGTTTTGACGATGCCAACCTGATCCTGCTCAACAAGATCAATCCGGCCTATACCAAGGCCGCCGCCAAGGCGGATGCATTGTTCCAGGCGCGCGAGGAAGGGGCCCGGGCACTGGTCGCCAACAGTCAGTCGCTGTACGCGACGACACTGGCCTGGAGCATTGGCCTGACCGTCCTGGCGCTCGCCCTTGGCCTGTGGATCGCGGTCGCGATCACCCGTTCGATCACCCGGCCAATCGGCGAAGTCATCGCCACCTTCCGCGAACTGGCGAATGGCAACTACACCCGCAACGTCGATGTTTCGCGCGACGACGAAATGGGCAAGGTGTTGCAGGGACTGATGTCGATGCAGATCCAGCAGGGCTTCAGTGTTGCCGAGGCGCAGCGACTGGCGAACGACAACCTGCGCATCCGCATCGCCCTCGATTGCGTCAATGCCAACCTGCGTATCGCCGACGACGATGGCACGGTGATCTATGCCAACTTGGGGCTGCAGCGTACCCTGCGGCGGATCGAGCCAGCTTTGCGCGAGCGGCAGCCGAACTTCTCGGCCGATCGTTTCGTCGGCAGCAGCATCGGCGATTTCTATGCCGATCCACAAGCGGCGCTGCGCGGCCTGCGGGAACTACAGAACACGCGCAATACCGAAATGGAAATCGGCGGGCGGATCTTCAATGTCGTCACCAATCCCATCGTCAATGAGCGGGGCGAGCGTCTGGGTACCGTCGGCGAATGGCTGGACCGCACCGCCGAGATCAACGCCCAGCGCCTGGTCGCCGACCTGATCGAGCACGCCGCCGCCGGCAATCTGGAAGCCCGGCTCGATGCCGATGCGCTGGAAGGTTTCTACCGGGAACTCGGGCGCGGCATCAACCGTCTGCTGGAAACCACCGGTTCGGCGGTCGGCGAGATCGCCGGGCTGTTGTCGCGGATCGCCGCCGGCGACCTGATGCACACGGTCGAAGCCGATTATCAGGGGACCTTCGGCCAGCTGAAGAACGACGCCAACCAGACCGTCCAGCGTTTGCGCGAACTGGTTGGCGGAATTCAGTATTCGGCGGAAACGATCAATGTCGCGTCGAAGGAGATCGCCTCCGGCAACCAGGACCTTTCGGTGCGGACCGAAGAGCAGGCAAGCAGCCTCGAGGAAACCGCGTCGAGCATGGAAGAGCTGACCGCCACGGTCAAGCAGAACGCCAGCAACGCCCGCCAGGCCAATGAACTGGCCGGCAACGCCCAGCGCATTGCCGAGCAGGGGGGCGAAGTGGTCGGCAAGGTGGTCGAGACCATGGGCTCGATCAATCAGGCCAGCGCGCGGATCGCCGACATCATCGGTGTGATCGACGGCATCGCCTTCCAGACCAACATCCTGGCTCTCAACGCGGCGGTCGAAGCGGCCCGTGCCGGCGAGCAGGGCCGGGGTTTCGCCGTCGTCGCCACCGAGGTGCGCAGCCTTGCGCAACGCAGCGCTGCCGCCGCCAAGGAAATCAAGGGGCTGATATCCGATTCGGTCGAACGGGTCGAAGCGGGCAGCAAGCTGGTCGACCAGGCCGGGGCGACGATGGCCGAGATCATGAGCAGCATCAAGCGCGTGGCGCGGATCGTTACCGACATCGCCGAAGCCAGCCGCGAGCAGAGCGCGGGGATCGAGCAGGTCAGCCTGGCGATCAGTCAGATGGACGAGGTGACGCAACAGAATGCCGCCCTCGTCGAACAGGCTGCTGCTGCCGCCGAGAGCCTGGAAGAGCAGGCGGAATCGATGGCGCGCGGGGTTGCCGTGTTCAAGCTGGCCGAGGGCGCGGTTCCGGTACCGAAGCCCTTGGCCTTGGCTTCGCCGGCACGCAAGCCGGGGGCGCGGCCGAAAAATCCGTCGCCGGCACTCACTCTGGACGACGAATGGGAAGAATTCTGAGATGACGATAGAGCCAAAGCGTCCGCTGCCGTCCCTCGGCAGCCTGCGTAACGACCTCAACCGGGTCCTGCCCAAGGACAACGGGGCGCGCGAATTCCAGTTTGCCGACGCCGATTTCGAGCGCGTGCGCAAACTGATCTACCAGCATGCCGGGATTTCCCTGTCGCCGGTCAAGAAGGACATGGTCTATTCGCGGCTGGCCCGGCGTCTGCGGGCGCTCAACAAGCATTCCTTCACCGAATATCTGGACACCCTGGAGCGTCATGGCGGCGACGAATGGGAGCGTTTCGTCAATTCGCTGACCACCAACCTGACCTCGTTCTTCCGCGAACCGCATCACTTCCCCATCCTTGCCGAGCATCTGCGCCAGATCGGCAACCGGCGACCGGTGCGGATCTGGTGCTCAGCGGCGTCGACCGGCGAGGAGCCCTATTCGATCGCGATGACGGTCGCCGAAACCTGTGGCAGCGATGCTTCGCATGTCAGCATCGTCGCTTCCGATCTCGATACCAACGTGCTGGCGACGGCCCAGAAAGGCGTCTACGCGATGGACCGGCTGGAAAAGATGTCGCCTGAACGTCTGCGGCGCTTCTTCCTGCGCGGCACCGGCGGTCAGGAGGGGTTTGCCGCGGTGCGCCCGGAGTTGAAACGGATGATCGAGTTTCGGCGTATCAACCTGCTCGACGCCAGTTATCCGGTGAAGGGGCCGCTCGATATCCTGTTCTGCCGCAACGTCATGATCTATTTCGACAAACCGACGCAGTACCAGATCCTTTCCCGTTTCGCGCCGTTGATGCAACCCGATGGCCTGCTCTTTGCCGGACATTCCGAGAGCTTCCTGCACGCCGCCGATATATTCCGTTCGCAGGGCAAGACGGTTTACGTGCTTGCCAAGACTCGCTGACAAGGACGCGCGTGAATCACGCCTATAACGAAAATCTGGCGGCCAATCGCTATTTCGATCGGCATTTTTCCAGCGAAGCCGCCAAGATTCTGCCGGGCGAGTACTTCGTCTCGGACCAGGGAATCCTGCTCGTCACCGTGCTGGGGTCCTGCGTGGCCGCCTGCATTCGCGACGTCGATGCCGGTATTGGCGGCATGAACCATTTCATGCTCCCGGACGACGGAGGGCGCTCCGAAACGGTCGGTACTTCGGCGCGTTATGGCTCGTATGCCATGGAAGTCCTGATCAACCACCTGCTGAAGATGGGCGCGCGCAAGAGTCGGCTGGAGGCCAAGGTCTTCGGCGGAGGGGCGGTGATGTCGAGCCTGTCGAGCAGCAATGTCGGGGTGCGCAACGCGGAATTCGTGCTCAACTACCTGAAAACCGAAAAAATTCCCGTCGTCGCCAAGGACTTGCTGGATTCCTACCCGCGCAAGGTATATTACTTTTCACAGACGGGGCGCGTGCTGGTGAAGAAGTTGCACCGCGTCCACAACGAAACCCTGTTCAGTCGTGAGCGGGATTACAAGGAGAGACTGTCTGGCGCAAGCATGGGCGGCGATGTGGAGCTTTTTATCTGATGTTTGATCAGTACGATGGTGGCGGCAAATGAAAAAGACGCGTGTCCTGATCGTGGACGACTCGGCGTTGATGCGCTCGCTGCTGACCACCATGATCAACGGCTTTGCCGATCTCGAGGTGGTCGGTGCGGCGCCCGATGCGTCGAGCGCGCGCGAGTTGATCAAGACCCTGGCTCCCGATGTGTTGACCCTCGATGTTCACATGCCTGGCATGGATGGCCTGGCATTCCTCGAGCGCCTGATGCGCCTGCGGCCGATGCCGGTGGTGATGGTTTCGTCCTATACCGGCGAGACATCGGAAACGACGCTGCGTGCCCTGGAACTGGGCGCCGTCGATTTCATCGGCAAGCCGCGCTCCGACTTCCCCAATTCGATGGAGGCTTATGCGGAAGAACTGGCAGAAAAGATCCGGACAGCGAAAAGCGCGCGTCTGCGCGGCAGTCCTGCGCCCGCCGCTGGCGCCGGCATTGCCAGGAGTCATCGTCCGATGACGGCGGCCAAGGGCACGACTGTCGCGTCCCCGTATTCGACCAGCAACGGAAAGATCATCTTCCTCGGTGCGTCGACGGGCGGGACCGAAGCAATCAAGGAGTTCCTCCTCGGCATTCCGGAAAATTGTCCGCCGATCCTGATCGTGCAACACATGCCGGAGTCCTTCACCACTTCCTTTGCCCGCCGTCTGGACGGTCTTTGCGCGCCGCGCGTGATCGAGGCGCAAGGCAACGAAAGGGTCGAGGCGGGCACGGTGTATATTGCGCCGGGGCATTCCCATCTGCGTATCCGGCGTAGCGGCGGCAATCTGCTGACCGAGCTGTCGGGGGCCGAGCCGGTCAACCGGCATCGCCCGTCGGTGGATGTGCTGTTCGATTCCGCTGCCGAAGTGATCGGCCGGCAGGCGGTGGGGGTCATCCTCACCGGCATGGGCAAGGATGGGGCCCAAGGGATGCAGCGCATGCGCCAGGCCGGGGCCAGGACCTTCGGTCAGGACGAGGCAAGTTGTGTCGTCTACGGCATGCCACGGGAGGCTTTCCTGATCGGTGCGGTGGAAGAGCAGTGGCCGCTGGAAGAGATGGCGCGCAAGGTGATGGCCGCGGTGCGGTGAGACCCAGAAAAGGCTTGCCAGAATCGCCGGAAGTATTAAACTTGTGTTGTTTTTGATATTTTTAGGGATCATGATGCAGGCAACTATCAGGCAGGATGCGGGAATGGCAACGATTGCGCTGGCCGGTCGTTTTGATTTCAACACCCACCGGGATTTCCGCGCCGCGTATGAGCCGCTGGTCAGCGACGATGCGGTACGGGCGGTGACCGTGGACTTTGCCGGTGTCGATTATCTGGACAGTTCCGCTCTCGGAATGCTGTTGATGCTGCGCGACAAGATGGGCGGCTGCGGCAAGGATGTCGTGTTGTCCGGGGTGCAGGGAAGCGTCAGGCAGGTTCTGGAAATTGCCAACTTCAGCAAGCTGTTTCGCATTGTTTGATTCATCGGTCATGTGTCCCGTCCGGGGCGGGGTTTGCCGCGGCGGGCGTCAAGGTTGGCTGAACGGCCAGTTGCATGGTAGTTTTGCCCGATACGAAACCCGGGCACCATCCCGGGCGAGGGGAAAAGAATGTCGGAACTACTGAAAAATATTGATGCGCGCACCAAGCTGGCGGGAACCAACAAGCTTGAGATCCTGCTGTTCTTCCTTGGCGTGGATCAACGGACCGGGCGTCGCGAAACTTACGGCATCAACGTTTTCAAGGTGCGTGAAGTGATGCGTACACCCGCGATCACGGCAGCACCGGATATGCCGCCCTCGGTGGAGGGGATGGTTAGCTTGCGCGGGGCGCTGGTGCCGGTCATCGATCTGGCCAAGTACACCGGGATTTCCGCCGATACGCCGCGCGAAATCATGATCGTCACCGAGTACAACGGGCATACGCAGGGTTTTCTGGTCGAGGGCGTCGATACCATCCTCCGTCTCGACTGGAGCAAGATGCGCGTGCCGCCGGAAATGCTGACGGCGCAGACCGGTGGTTTGGTCACCGCAGTGACCGAACTTGAGGACAACCGCCTGGTGATGATGATGGATGTCGAGAAGGTGCTGGCGGAAACCACCAGCATCGACAACGAAATCATGTTCCGCAGCGTTGTTCCGGTCGATCGTCCGGATGCGACGGTTTTCTATTGCGACGATTCCAGTGTCGCCCGCAAGCAGATCGAGCGCACCCTGGAAGCGATGGGCGTGCGCGGACTGGGGGCGCTCAATGGTCGGCAGATGTGGGATGAGATGGAGAAGGTGGCAGGCTACGCCAAGTCGGTCGGCAAGCCGGCGTCGTCGCTGATCAGCCTGGTGCTGACCGACATCGAGATGCCGGAAATGGATGGCTACATCCTGACCAAGAAGATCAAGTCCGATCCGCGATTTGCCAATATCCCGGTCATCATGCATTCCTCCTTGTCCGGGATGTCCAATCAGAAACTCGGCCAATCGGTCGGGGTCGATGAATATGTGCCCAAGTTCGAACCGCAGCGCCTGTCGGAAACCCTTGCCCGTCGTCTGAAAGGCGAGAGCGAAGGCGAAGGCGGGGCGCTTGCCACGCGTTGAGCCGCCGGGAGACGATAATGAATCTGGTCGAAAACAAGAATTTGCTCGATAGCGTCGACGCGCGTACGCGACTGGCGGGCTCCAACAAGATGGAGATCCTGCTGTTTTCCCTGGGGACCCGGGAAATCTTCGGCATCAACGTCTTCAAGGTCAGGGAAGTCGGGCGCACGCCGCACATCACCAAGACCCCGAACATGCCGCGTGGCGTCGAAGGGCTGATCTCGCTGCGTGGCAACGTCATTCCCGTGCTGTCTTTGGCGCCTTTCCTGCAGTTGGAAGGCGTCCCGCCGGGGCTGGGCAAGACCATGATGGTTGCCGAGTATTCCAAGCGCACCCTCGGTTTCCTGGTGCATGAAGTCGACCGCATCATTCGCGTTGACTGGGACCGGGTGAAGGCGCCGGAAAGCGTGTTGAGTGCCAACCACGGCCTGATCACCGCGGTCATCGAACTCGAAGGTGGCGGTCTGGTGTCGATCCTCGATGTCGAGCAGATTCTTGCCAATGCCTTCGGCGAGGCCTTGGTCGTCGATATCCTGCCGGCGCAGGTTGATCCGGATACCAGCGTATTTTTCGTCGACGATTCGATCGTCGCCCGGCGGAAAATCTCGGAAGTGCTGGACAAGCTCGGCGTCAGGCACAAGCACGCGACCAACGGCATGGAAGCCTGGACCCGCCTGCAGGCGATCGCTGCCCACGCGCAGCAGATCGGCAGCGTCCTGCGCGACGAGATTCGCCTCATTCTGGTCGATGCCGAAATGCCGGAGATGGATGGTTACGTGCTGACCAAGAACATCAAGGCCGATCCGCGTTTCGAAGGGGTGCCGGTGGTGATGCACTCGTCGCTGTCCTCGGAGGCCAATCGGGCGATGGGCAAGGCGGTCGGGGTTGATGCCTATGTGGCGAAGTTTGACGCAGAGGCGCTGGCAGACACGCTGCGCCCGTTGATCGAGCGATAACGGAATGAATACTGGAGTTTTGCATGACTGCTGATCCCAAAACGCGATTTCTGGTGGTGGACGATTTTTCGACCATGCGCCGCATCGTTCGCAACCTGCTGAAGGAATTGGGTTTTACCAACGTCGATGAAGCGGAGGACGGGGCCATCGCCCTGCAGAAGCTGCAAGGGGGCGGTTTCGAGTTCGTCGTCACCGACTGGAACATGCCGAACATGGATGGCCTGACGCTGTTGCAGACGATCCGGGCGACGCCGCACCTGAAACATCTGCCGGTGCTGATGATCACCGCCGAAGCCAAGAAGGAAAACATCATCGCGGCGGCGCAGGCGGGGGCCAGCGGCTACATCGTCAAGCCGTTCACGGCGGGCACCCTGTCCGAGAAGTTGACCAAGATTTTCGAAAAACTCGGCCAGGGTTAAGGGGAACAGCATGTCAGCCAGTAACGATTCCGCCGACCTCGAAGCGCTGTTCGATTCGATCGCCGCGGATTATGCCGCCGTACCGGCGGCGCCAGTGCCGCCGCCCGCTGCGCCGAAGCTTGCCGCGGATGGCGATAACGACGAACTGCAGGCTTTGTTCGACAGCGTCGCCGCGCAGAGTGCGGCGAGCCAGCCGGACAAGGTCGCCGACGAGGCGGGTGGGCAATGGCCGCAGCAGGAAGCCGTGTTCAATCGGATTGGCCAGATGGCGCGCGTCTTGCACGACACGCTGGGCCAACTCGGTTACGACAAGCTGCTGGAAAAAACCGTTGCCGCAATACCGGACGCCAAGGACCGCTTGGCTTATGTGGCCAACCTGACCGAACAGGCGGCGTGCCGCGTCCTCAACGCGACCGATATCGCCGGTCCGCTGGTCGACGACATGGAAAACCGCTCGCAAAGCCTCGGCCAGGCCTGGGACAAGGTTTTCGCGAACCAGACCAATCCGGCGGAGTTCAGGCAACTGGCGATCGAGACCCGGGAATTCCTGAAGCAGCAATTGCCGGAAAAAGCGCGGGCGACCCACGCTCAGTTGACCGAAATCATGATGGCCCAGGATTTTCAGGATCTGACCGGGCAGGTGATCAAGAAGATCGTCACTTTGGCGCAGGAACTCGAGAGCGGCCTGATGGGTCTGCTTATCGAGGTCTTGCCCGATGCCCGCAAGACCGACGAAGTGACCAGCTTGATGAACGGTCCTGTGGTCAATGCCGAGGGGCGCTCCGACGTCGTCGTCAATCAGGAGCAGGTGGACGATCTGCTCGACAGTCTAGGGTTCTGAGGAGGAACTGAGATGAGCGACTTTTCTGGCATGGAAGATCTGCTGCAGGATTTTCTGCAGGAAGCCCACGATCTGCTCTCCGATGTCGATAACAAGCTGGTCGATCTGGAAAAGACGCCCGACGACAAAGGCCTGTTGAACGATATCTTCCGTGGTTTCCACACGGTCAAGGGCGGTGCCGGTTTCCTTAATGCAACCGAGCTGGTGACCTTGTGTCACCTCACTGAAAATCTGTTCGACCGTTTGCGTAATGGCGAGCTCGAACTGACCGCCGAACTGATGGACGTGATCATGGACGCCACGCGCGGCGTGCGCGAAATGTTCGGCGAACTTGGACAAGGGGTGCAGCCGCAGCCTGCCGACGGGCGGGTGATTGCCGCCCTGCAGGGGGCGCTCAATGGCGAGATGCCGGCAGCCGAGCCGGTTGTCCAGCCGGTGGCCGCCAAGCCGTCGGTCGCGGCGACCGCAGCCCCGACCGCAGCCGGCGAGCCCGACTGGGCGGCGTTGCAGGCGGCGGTAACCGGCGAGACTGCCCAGGTGGCGCAGGCCGCTGAAGGCGAACTGATCACGCGTGCCGAGTCGGCCCCGGTTGGTGCCAAATCGGCCAAGGCGGCGGCGCCGTCGCCGTTCGGGCGGCGGGCCAGCGATCGTCCGTCGGCTGCGGGCGCGAGTTCGCGGCGGGCGGAAGAGCGCGGCCGGGAAAACACGATCCGGGTCGATACCTCGCGTCTCGATCAGGTGCTCAACCTGTCCGGCGAAATCGGCCTCACCAAGAACCGCCTGACCAGCCTGCGCGCCGATATCCTGGCCGGCAAGAACGATTCGGAAACCCTGCATGCGCTCGACCAGGCGGTCAGCCAGCTCGACCTGCTGGTTTCCGATCTGCAGAATTCAGTGATGAAGACCCGGATGCAGCCGATCGGCCGGCTGTTCCAGAAGTATCCGCGGATTGCCCGCGACTTGGCCCGGCAGCTCGGCAAGGATGTCGAACTGGTGCTGGCCGGCGAGGAAACCGAAGTCGACAAGACGATGATCGAGGATCTCGCCGATCCGCTGATCCACCTGATCCGCAACGCAGTCGACCACGGCGTCGAAATGCCCGAAGAGCGCTCGGCCGCTGGCAAGCCGGCGAAGAGCCTGGTTCGCCTGGAAGCGCGCCAGGAGGGCGATCACATCGTCCTGATCATTGCTGACGACGGGCGTGGCATGAGCGCCGAGCGCATTCGTGCCAAGGCGGTGGACAAGGGCTTGATCTCGGAAGAAGAGGCCAACACCCTGGACGAGCGGCAGAGCCTGAACCTGATCTTCCTGCCGGGCTTCTCGACCAAGACGCAGATTTCCGACGTCTCCGGGCGCGGCGTCGGCATGGACGTGGTCAAGACCAATATCCAGAAGCTGAACGGCTCGGTGGAAATTCGCTCGGAGCCGGGCAAGGGCTCGGTCTTCCTGATCTCGCTGCCGCTGACCCTGGCCATCCTGCCGGTCCTGCTGGTGCTGCTCGGCGATCAGCCGTTCGCCCTGCCGCTGTCGCTGGTCCGGGAAATCCTGCCGATCGACCAACAGCGTATCCAGGAAGTTGGCGGCAAGGAAACGCTGGTGGTACGCGGCGAAGTGCTGCCGGTGATTTCGCTGGCCAAGCTGCTCGGTTGGGAAATCATCAGGCCGCCCGAGTACGGGGTTTTCATGCAGACCGCCGAACGCAGCTTCATCCTCGGGGTGGACAGCTTTGCCGGTCGCGACGATGCCGTCATCAAGTCGCTGGAAGATTTCCGGCCGAAGGGGGTGGCGGGCGTGACCACGCTGTCGAACGGCCAGATCGTGCTCATCCTTGATATGAAGGAATTGCTTGCCGATTACGGCCAGCACGCCGAAATGGGAACGGCGATCCGCAATTTCGAATTCTCCTGAAAGACGATTCCCTTCCCGGTCAACGAGTTAGGGAGGAGGCTGAGGCCTCCTCCCTTTTTTTGGGTTTTGCTATTTGTCATCGGCTTGCGCCGTTTACCTCGAAACTGATTAAAAAAGACGCGCTACCTATTTAATTTCTTTGGTTTTTTTCTATAATAGCCATACCCTGTACAGATAATGGTCATGGCTGAAGACAGCGATCTCGAGAAAACTGAAGAGCCAACCGGTAGGCGTATCGAGCAGGCGCGCGAAAAAGGGCAGATTCCCCATTCGCGCGAGCTCGGTACCTTCACCGTGCTCATCGTCGCCGCCATGACGCTCTGGATGATGGGCGGCTGGTTTCTCGACCGCAGCCTGGCGTTGGGGCGCAAGGCCTTTACCCCGGAAATTCACCACCTTCTCGAGCCGACGATGATCGTCCCGCGGATGGTCGAGTTGTTTGCCGACACCTTCTTTATCTTCTCGCCGCTTTTCGGCCTGCTGCTGGTGGCGGCGATCCTGCCGCCGTTCTTCCTCAACGCCTGGGTGTTCGCGCCGAAGGCCCTGGTTCCCGATCTGCAGCGCATGAATCCGCTGAGCGGGCTGGGTCGGATGTTTTCCTGGAACAGCCTGATGGAACTCGGCAAGGCCGTGCTCAAGGCGACGCTGGTCGGTGGCGTGGCGGTCCTGCTGATTTCCCGGCAGCGTGACGCGATCTTCGGTTTGCTCGCCGAGCCGCTGGAAACCGGCCTGGCGCACGCCGGCGACATGCTGATGTTTTCCTTCCTGATGCTCGTCCTGACGCTGTTGATCGTAGTCGCGGCGGATGTTCCCTTCCAGCTCTGGCAGTACTACCACAAGCTGAAGATGACCAAGGACGAGGTCAAGCAGGAAATGAAGGAAATGATGGGCGATCCGATGGTCAAGGGGCGGATTCGCAGCCTGCAGATGCAGGCTGCGCGGCGTCGGATGATGCAGGCGGTGCCGCAGGCCGACGTGATCGTCACCAACCCGACGCACTACGCCGTCGCCCTTGCCTACAAGGCCGGCATGGCGGCACCGAAAGTGGTGGCCAAGGGTACCGGCGTGATCGCCCAGAAGATCCGCGAACTGGCCGCCGAGCATGCGGTGCCGACGCTGGAAGCGCCGCCGCTGGCGCGTGCCCTGTACAAGCACGGCGATCTCGACAAGGAGATTCCGGGCGGGCTTTACGCCGCGGTCGCCGAAGTTCTGGCCTACATCTACCAACTGGCCCGCTGGCGCGAAACCGGTGGTGCCTATCCGGTGCCGCCCAAGCAGTTGCCGGTGCCGCCCGAACTCGTGCCGGAGGCTGCGTAAATGGCGGCCGGTTCGATGCGTCTGCAAAACCTGCTCGGACGGCTGAACGTCGTCCAGATGGCGGCGCCGATCCTGATCCTCATGGTCCTGTCCATGATGGTCCTGCCGTTGCCGCCGTTCATCCTCGACCTCTTCTTCACCTTCAACATCGCGATCGCCGTCCTCGTTCTGATGGTCGCGGTGAATACCCAGAAGACGCTGGATTTCTCGGTTTTCCCGACCGTCCTGCTGGTGACGACGTTGATGCGCCTGTCGCTCAACGTCGCCTCCACCCGCGTCGTGCTGCTCGAAGGGCATAACGGTCCGGACGCGGCCGGCAAGGTGATCGAGGCCTTCGGTCATTTTTTGGTCGGCGGCAACTTCGCGGTCGGCATCATCGTTTTCATGATCCTGGTGGTGATCAACTTCATCGTCATCACCAAGGGTGCCGGGCGCGTCGCGGAAGTTTCCGCGCGCTTCACCCTCGATGCGATGCCGGGCAAGCAGATGGCGATCGACGCCGACCTCAACGCCGGTCTGATCGGCGAAGAAGAAGCACGCCGGCGACGCAGCGACATTTCCCGCGAGTCCGAGTTCTACGGTTCGATGGACGGTGCGTCGAAATTCGTCCGTGGCGACGCGATCGCCGGCATCGTCATCATGCTGCTCAACATCATCGGCGGCCTGATCGTCGGCATGGCGCAGCACGACATGGCGATCGGCGAAGCGAGTCGGGTCTATACCCTGCTGGCGATCGGCGATGGCCTGGTCGCCCAGATCCCGGGGCTGATCATCTCGATCGCCGCCGGTCTGGTGGTGACCCGGGTTTCCGACGATCGCGACATGGGTCAGCAGTTCGTCATCCAGATTTTCAGCAATCCCAAGGTGCTCGGCATCACCGCCGGCATCATCGCCCTGCTCGGCATGATCCCGGGCATGCCCAACCTGGTTTTCCTGCTCATCGCCGGCGGTCTTGCCTGGTTTACCTGGCGGCTCGCCAACAAGCAGCAACAGACCGTCAGTACGCCGGTCAAGGTGGCGCCGCCGCCGATTCCGGAAGCCGTCGAAGCCAGTTGGAGCGATGTCGCACCGCTCGACGTGCTCGGTCTCGAGGTTGGCTATCGCCTGATTCCGCTGGTGGACAAGACCCAGGATGGCGAGCTGCTGCGCCGCATCCGCGGTATCCGCAAGAAATTCGCCCAGGAAGTCGGCTTCCTCGTTTCGCCGGTGCATATCCGCGACAACCTGGAACTGAAGCCGAACGCCTATCGCATCCTGCTCAAGGGGGTCGAGGTCGGTGCCGCCGAAGCTTATGCCGGCCAGTTCCTGGCGATCAACCCGGGTCGTGTCGCCGGTACCCTGAGCGGCACGCCGACCAAGGATCCGGCCTTCGGCCTGCCGGCGGTGTGGATCGACATCATGCAGCGCGACCAGGCACAGGCCTACGGCTATACCGTGGTCGATGCTTCGACCGTCGTCGCCACCCACCTCAACCACCTGATCCTGACGCACGCCGCCGAATTGCTCGGACGCCAGGAAGTGCAGCAACTGCTCGACCATCTGGCCAAGGAAATGCCGAAGCTGGTCGAGGATCTGGTGCCCAAGGTCCTGCCGCTCGGCAGCCTGCAGAAAATCCTCCAGGGTCTGCTCGACGAAGGCGTCCATATCCGCGACATGCGCACCATCATCGAGACCGTCGCCGATCACGCGCTGCGCACGCAGAGCGCCGACGACCTCATCGTCCAGGTCCGTATCGCCCTCGGCCGCGCCATCGTCCAGCAGTTGTTCCCGGGCAACGGCGAGATGCAGGTCATGTCGCTCGATCCGACACTCGAGCGCCTGCTGGCGCAGGCGGTTGCCGGCGGCTCGGAAAACACCAGCTTCGAGCCCGGCCTCGCCGACACCCTGGTCCGCGAAACCGCCGCCGCCGCCGGACGCCAGGAAGGACTCGGCCTGCCGGCCGTCCTCCTGGTGCCGTCTAGCCTGCGTCTGCTCTTGTCCAGATTCCTGCGCCGCACCGTACCGCAATTGAAGGTGTTGTCGCACAACGAAGTTCCTGAGAATCGAATCATCAAGGTGACCTCGATCATCGGAGGTAGAACATGAACGTCAGAAAATTCATTGCCGCCAATGCGCGGGACGCCTTGAGAAAAGTCAAGGAGACCCTCGGCAACGACGCCATCATCCTGTCCAATCGTGGGGTGCCGGGCGGCGTCGAGATCATGGCGGTGGCCGCGCGCGACATGGCGATGATCGTGCCGACGCCGGCCGGC
>CAZFXO010000048.1:0-26772 GCA_964523045.1 uncultured Dechloromonas sp.
GCCTTGGTCATGGCAGCCGGGGCAGGGCGAAGGGGCGGGAGGCGGTGGCCAGCCCGTAGGCGTCTGGTTCCGCCGGCCCGGACGTCGAGCCGGGCTGGGCTTCCACGTAGAGACGCCAGGCCTGGCCGTTGCTCTGGCTGCGCAGGGCGAAGTAAGGCAGCTCGGCGGTGTCGGCGGCCTGGATGCGGCGCAGGCGCAGGTTGCCGTCGGGCTTGCGTTCCGCCTTGCGGCTGGGGATGCGGTAGCGGCGATAGCTGATCCAGGGGCCGGCGAAGTCCTCGGGGACGGCCTTGGGATAGGCGAAGCGGCCGATCTCCTGGAGTGCGGCTTCGCCAGCCGCCACCAGTCGGTCCAGGTTTTCCCGACTGGCGGCGAACACCCGCAGGCGGGGAAAGCTGCGCGGGTAGTCGGGCAGCGCCAGGGCGTACTGCCCCGGGTAAAGCGCGAACACCCCATGCAGCACCCGCAGGGCCAGGGCCGCCCCTATCGGCGAGGGACGCGGCCCAAGCTGGAAGTCCACGTAATGGCGCGCTTCCATCACTCCTTGCCCCCGGAGAAGACCCCGCCCCGGATCAGGCTGGCGATCATGAACATGCCTTCGGGGCTGGCCGGGTCCAGGGTGTTGAGGCGGCGGGCGAACTCGAAGGCGGAGGTTTTGCGGTCGCGGAAGAATTCCTGGGCTTCCAGGCTGGCGCCGTTGGGCTCCACCGGCAGCGGCCGGCCATGGTCGGCGTATTTCGGGTACCAAGTGTCGATGGTGCGCAGGGCGTTGCCGATCTTCTGGTCGCGCAGGGCTGCGTGGCCCATGGTGCGGGTGCTTTCGAACTCCATGCCGCTGCGGCTGCTGGCCCGTTCCGGCGTGCCCAGGCAGTAGAGAGGACGGGCGAAGCCGCGGGGCTTGTCTTCCACGTAGTTCTGGGAGGGGAAGACTTCCAGGGCGCCGCGTACGCCGAAATCCAGCCGCGCCTCGATGTCTAGACCGCTATCGTCACTGCCGCGCAGTCCATCGGCAATGTAGGTGGCCACCTGGCGCTCGGCGTCGCTGATCTGCTCGAAATGGTTCAGCGGGGTGGCCAGGGCGTCGAAGCTGGCGACGGATTTGCCGGCGACCTTGACGCTGATTTCGATCTTGCGGGCGATGGTGCGGTTGCGCCACAGCCAGCGGCCGTTGGCGATGTTGCGGGCAAAGCGCTGGGCGACTTCGTCCAGGCCGCCGGAGGTCTTGGCCCGTTCGATGAAGCCGGTGACGCTGTCCCGGTAGTTGCGTACCAGGTCGTCGGCGTCGGTGCTGGCGGGGGCGCAGGCGAATAGCACGTCCTTCAGATCGAGAAAGCGCAGGCTGAAGCGCACGGCCAAGGCCTGGGCTTCTTCATCCAGCTTGGCGGTGTCGGTGGTCTGGATGTTGGAGACCTCCTGGCGCTTGGCGTTGGCGGCCGTGCTCTTCTCCGCGTCCCCGTCCTTGTTCACATTCTGGGTGCCGCGGATGCCGTGGCGCACCACCATGACCGGGCTCTGGCCCTCGGGCAGCACGTTGAAAAACAGGGCATCGGTGATCACTAGGCCACGCTGGAAGGCGAGGACGCCGGGCAGTTTCTTGAATTCGGGTGCATTCATGGGAAAGCTCCTTTGCAGGGAAGAAATGGGGCGGATGAATTACTGGGGGCCTGCTGCTGGCGGACCACGAACACGTCGTCCTGGAGCCAGCCGTGTTCCCACCAGGGAATCGGGCGCTGGCCGTAGTCCCGGGTGGAGACGTACTGGACCAGGCCGAGCAGGGGTTCGCAGAAGGCATGGGGCGGGGTGTCGCCCGCGTCGGTCTGGCGCACGCCGGCCCGGGTTTCGAAAGGGGTGGTCATGGCATAGCCGAGCACGCTGGCAGCGAGCCAGGATTCGGGCAGGGGCGGCGGCGTGCCGTCGGCCGGGGGCGGTGTGTCCCTGGCTGGCTTGCGGCCGATGGCGGCCACCAGGGCATCCACTGGGGAGCCTTCACCCTGGAGCAGGTCGCTGCGTTCGATCAGCCAGAAGCCCTTGGGCAGATGCAGGTCGTCCAGTTCGTTTTCGGCTGCGATTTTCCCGTGACCATCGATGTTGCCGCCCGCGATGCGGGCGCTGCGCAGGAAGCGTTCAACCCGCTGCTCGTTGACGCTGCCTTGCACCTGGATCAGCAGCGACAGGGTCAGGTGGCAGCTGGCGGTGGGCTGTAGCGACAGGGCGTGGGGGTTCTTGGAGGAGTAGTCCACCCCGTCGATAAAGCTGGCACCCCGCCGCTGCTGGGGATGGAAGTCGTAGAAGCCATCGTTGCCGTACTCGCCCAGCAGTTGGGCGTCGTGGTGCAGGATGGCGACGCGCAAAGGCTTGCAGCGGGTTTTGAGGCCCAGGTTATGGCCGAACAGCACGCAGGCCAGGACCTGAGCCGGGCTGATCGCCAGATTGCCGGCCAGGGCGTTGGCGGCGCGAATGCGCAGGCGGGGCAGGAGCAGGTAACTCATCGCGCCACCTCCTCGATCATGGCCTGCAGTTCGTGGATATCGGCCTGTTCGAACTGGAATTCCTCCTGGCCGTCGCCGAAACGGTGGTCGGCGATTAGCCCGGCCAGGTGCAGGGCAAAGGTCCGGGGCCAGTCCTTGTCGCGCAGCTCGGGGTCCACCAGCCCCCGGTTCAGAGGGGTGGCCTCGGCGGCAACCAGGGGCGAGCCGCCCGCCGGCAGCACATCTAAGTGCGCCAGCAGGCGCTGCCGGGCGGCTTCGCCCTGGGCCAGGACGATCCGGGCGATGCGGCGGATGTGGACGATTTCCTCGTCCCGGGTAGCCATGTTGGTGGGGATCATGCCTCCATGACGCCGCCGACAGTCAGCACACCAGTCCCGAAAAGCGCGCAGCAGGGGGAGAGGCAGGCGGATGCGCACCCCCTGGAAATGCAGGGCGAGGATGGCCTTCACCTGGCGGTTTTCCGGGGGAGCGAAGAAGAACAGAGGGCGCTGCATGTCGCGTACCAGGGACCCCACGTTCTGGGGGTTGGAGCCCCCCAGGCCGAACACTGCGAAGGGAATCCGCCGCCGGCCGTCGTCCGGCGTTTCCTTCAAATGGTCGTTGTGCTGGCGTACCCGGGCCCGGAGTTTGCGGTTCAACCCGCCGGCGGTGAGCGGCGTGACCGCCACGTAACCGCCTTCTTTCGGCAGCAACAACTGCCGGGCGCGCAGGGAAACCTTGTCTGTGCCGATCTGGGTGCCCTGGGCGGTGGCTTCCGCCAGGGTTGCCAGGATGCGTTCGGCCTCGTCGGCCGGAGCCGTGGCGCTACCCTCCCTGAGCTGGTTCAACTGCTTGACCGCAGTGGCCGTCTTGCCGGCATTGGCTGGGTAATCCAGGGCTAGCGCCTCCCCTGCCCCAAGCAGGGTGCGGGCGGAGAGATAGGGCAGCTTCAGCCCCTGCTCCGGTTCCAGGCGGATGCCGCCGGCCGGGGCGTTGGAATTGACGGTCTTGTGGGAAAAGGTGACGAGTTCGGCGCAGGTGGCCGCGTAGAGCTCGTGGGGCAGGCTGACCCACGCTGGGGGTTCGGGGGCGGCGGGCTTCTTGGAACGTGCCATGTCATGCTCCTCGATTAGGATGGCTATGATGTTGGCACGCTACGCTGCTTTTTTTGCGGAGTCAACTGTGTCGCGATTTCTCTATAATAACTAGGTTTAAATTTTCGGCCTTTGCCAATTTCGTCAACCGCCTGCACGGCGGCACACTGTTGGTATTTCACCTAAAAACTACTTCTCAACCACCTTTCCGGTGGCGGCCGCAAGCCTACCACGGACCTGAACAAACACCATGCACATCACCCTGATTTCAGCCTGCGAGCGGCGGGCGGTGAAGCGGAGCCGGGCGATTCTGGACAGTTACGCGATCCGCACCGGAGTCCGTTCCTGGGCGACGCCGATCACCCTCGAAGGGCTGCGGGAGTTGCGCGGCCTGCTCAAGGCCTCGGCCACCCGGCAGACGGCGGTGGCCTGTTACCGCAACGAGGGGCGGGAGCGGATGCGGTTGTTGTGGGTGGTAGGCGCCCGGGATTGCTTTGGGCCGGAAGGGCATTTCCCCGCCGGTTATACCCGGCGCCGGGCGCCACCGCCCTTCTGGCTCAGCATCGTCGGCCTGCTGGCCCATACGGCGGGGCTGGGGCACGACCTGGGCAAGTCCGGCAATTTCTTTGCCGACAAGCTGGCGCGGGCGGTGGCGGGCGGGCCTCCCGAGGCCGATCCGGTCCGGCACGAGTGGATATCCATGCGCCTGCTGCAGGAACGGCGCCGGGGGCGCGATTGGGGCCAGGCCTGGTCGGCTTTGGCGAACAAGCTGCCTCTGTGCGAACCGGGAGGAGTGGAAGATACGGGCATCGACAGCCCCCAGCACGCCCTGGATTACCTGATCGCTACCCATCACCGCCTGTTCGGCCCGGTGAAGGGTAATTCGACTCCCACCAGCGACAACCATGTGCTGGAAGACTGCCGGGCCCGGGAACTGAAACCTGCCGGGGCATTACCCGACGAACTGCTCGAAAGGCTGGAGCGGCTCCAGGCCCGTCTGGTCCGCAAGGCCGGGGAGCGCAGCCCGGCCTTCTGGCGAGGGGCGGCAATCCTCGCCCGGGCGGCGCTGATCCTCGCCGACCATGGGGTTTCCGCCCGTTCCTGGCCGGGAGGCGTACAGGGCTGTGATCTATACGCCAACACCAAGGAGGGCGCCTACGATCAGCCCCTGGACTGGCACCTGCGAACCGTGGGCGCTCGCGCCGCCGACTTCGCCTGGCATCTGGCCAGCCTGCGCCTGCCCGGGTTGGCGACGGAGAGCGTCGAGCACATTCTGTCGCCCGCTGACGAAGGGGGGCGCTTCGCCTGGCAGAACCGGGCGGTGGCGGCGGTCAGCGCCCTGCGGGAGCGTTCGCAAGGCGGGCTGCTGATCTTCAACATGGCGGCCACCGGCGCCGGCAAGACCATCGCCAACGCCAAGCTGGCCTGCGCGCTGTCACCCCGGCCCCGCTTCGCCATTGCCCTCAACCTGCGCAGCCTGACCCTGCAGACCGGCGATGCCCTGGCCGATGATCTGGGCCTAGGGGAGGACGAACTGGCGACGGTGATCGGCGACCGTACCGCCAGCCGGCTGCACGCGGCGGGCAAGGGCGACGATGCCGCCCATGCGGGCACTTTCGAGAGCGAAGGACCGGCGACCGAATACGACGCCCGGGGCGGCGAGGTGGAATTGCCGGAATGGATGCGGGTGCTGACCGAGCGGCGGCCGCTGCTGCGCAGCGTGATCGGCGCCCCGGTGCTGGTGTCTACCATCGACTACCTGATCAATGCCGGTGAACCGGGACGACAGGGCCACCATGTTTCGGCTCTGCTGCGCATGGCCGACAGCGACCTGGTGCTGGACGAGGTGGATTCCTACGAGCCCGGCGCCCTGGTGGCCGTGTTGCGCCTGGTGCAGGTGGCGGGGTTGATGGGGCGCAGCGTCATCTGCTCCTCGGCAACCTTGCCGCAGCCGGTGGCCGAGGCCGTGTGCCGGGCTTTTCGCAGCGGTGTGGACATGCGTTGCGCCCTGGAGGACCGGCAGGCCTGTTTCGGCATCGCCATCGTGGATGACCGGACGGCGCCCACCACCTGCACCAGCGACGCGGATCTGGCCGGGCAATTTGCCGAGCATGTCCAGCGCCTGCTGGCCGTGCCGCGCCCGGCGGTGCGGCGGGCCTGGGTGCAGCCGGTCTGCACTCGCAGCGGTGCGGCCTTCCACGAAGCTATCGCCACTGCAGTGGCGCGCTTGCACGAGGCCCATGCCTGGAACGGGCCGGGGGGCAAGCGCCTGTCCTTCGGTCTGGTGCGGGTAGCCAACATCAGTACCGCCATCTCCACGGCGCGGGCCCTGGCCCTGGCCTTCCCCCAGGCCCGGGTCGCGTGCTACCACGCCCAGGAGTTCCGCATCCAGCGTTATCTGAAGGAAAGGCGACTGGATTTCCTCTTGAACCGCAAACGGGGCGACGGGCACATCGTGCAGGACGCGGAAATCACTGGGCTGCTGGCGGCCAGTGCCGCGCCCGACGTGCCCTTCATCGTCGTGGCGACCCCGGTGGAGGAAATCGGCCGCGACCATGATTTCGACTGGGGGGTGATCGAGCCTTCCAGCGCTCATTCCATTGTTCAGACCGCCGGTCGCATCAACCGACACCGCCAGCGCTCGGTGAGCGAGCCCAACGTGGCGATCCTGCAGTACAACCGGCGCTGGCTGGAGGGACGTACTGGCGAGCCTTGCTTTGTCTGGCCAGGTCTGGAGTCCAGGTCTATGGCCCACCGCTATTCCAGCCACGATTTGTTCTCCCTGCTGGCCGACGCCGACCTGAACGCCTTGGATGCACGTCTGCGTCTGGGCCAGGGTAGGATGGCGAAGGATGAAGATCGTATCGTCCGGGCCCGCCTCAAGGAGCCCTTGAGCATCCTCGAAGCAAAAGAGGACGCCCGCTCCCAATGGATGACTCAGTCCTTCTACAGCCGCTACGCCTTGCGCGATGGCGTACCCCTGGAAGCTTGGCGGGCCGAGAACGTGGATGGAGCCTGGGTCTTCCGGCGCCAAGCACGAGCTGGCGAGACTGAACCCTGGTTGACCCGTGCTTTGGCAGGGGAAGTGCATCGCCTAGTTAACGACTGGCTAGCCTGGGAGCTGGATGAACTGTCCTCCATCTGTGTTGGGATGGAAATTGTTCCTGAAGCAGGATTGGAGTTACAGGTACGTTGTTCTAATGATCCGCCTGCTTTGTGCTGGGACAGGTCCTTTGGTTTTTCGTATCTGTCAAAGGGAGTAATAGCTAGTCTTTAGCTGTGAACCGTAGAAAACGGGTGTTTCCCTTGGGGAATTGACCTTGTTACGTGTGTTGTCTACTGGGATTGAACGAACTGCTACCCAATAGCTCTCTGCCGCCCCGCAAAATTAACGGAGCGAACGGCTTCGTAGTGAATTCGGCTACGAGGGCCATTTTTAGTGCGATGACGACAGGACGTTGCGGGGGCGTCCGCGCCGTGACAGCGAATGCATCGGGCTGCTAACGAGAGCTTGAGAGCCCAGTATGCTGTCTTGCCACTTTCGGAAAGCATCCGGGTGCCAATAAACGCGGCGGCCGATGCTTGTCGGCATGGGGAGCGTGCCATTGGCAATCCAGTTGTCGATGGTTCGCTTGGAAACGCTGAGAAGCGTCGCTGCGACTTCCTTGGTGATTGGTTTGTATGGGGTGTTCACGGCTAGGTCGATGGGCCAAAATGCAGTATAAGGCGATCTGCCCAGAATATGCCGAGAGTTGCCAACATCATTATGGCAATGGAAAAAAACAGGCCGGATTCGTGCTCCAATCCTGCTCCAATCGAGCTCCGGATTGGTGCTTTTTCTTGCGTCCTCTTGCGTCTTGTTGCAGAATAAGTCGTTGTTACCGTTTGTTTTTTTGTTTGTTGCTGTTTGGCGCCAAGGTGGTCAATCGGGTTCGGGACGCAGGGGTCGCATGTTCGAATCATGTCACTCCGACCAAAGAATTCACGAAAAGCCCTGATTTTCAGGGCTTTTTCGTTTTCGCCATTGCGCTTGAGCATGAACGAGCTGTTCGCGCACCAATCCTGCTTTAGTGAATCCCGTTCGCCGCTATCCAGCGATTAGCGTCCGTCCTTGACGCGGGGTCTGTTTTTGCGGCGATATCGTGCTTCTGGGCACTCTGATCGTAATGCGCGCGACGATCTGCGATCGAAGCGGCGCAAGGACCGGTCCGCTTTGGCGAGGCGGGTTGCTTAGCGCTCGGAATCGATGTTCAGGGCGACTGTCTTGGTTCCCAAAGCCGCTTTGACCGGTGGCGACAACAGGTCGCCCTTGGCCGGGTCGGCGTTGCCGCTGCGCGAGATTCGCGCACTGACCGTGAGTTCGCTGTATTGGGAGAGGCTTCTGCCGGGGACTACGGCGTTTGAGTCGTCGAGGCGAAATTCGATCGGGAAATCGTTCCCCTGGTAACGCCAGACTGCCAGTGGGGCACCACCTTCCGGTGCCTTGGCAACCACGAAGACGGTATCTCCCGGCGCGGCGCGACCGGTGAACTTTTGTGCCAGGGCGACGACGCCGGCAATCTGAGCGCTTGGTGCGGCCGAGGTGCTTGGCGCCGGGCGCTTGCCGGAGCGAAGGGCTTCTGCTTCAGCGATATTCGCTTCCGCAAGCCGGGCATCCATCGAGTCGACCTCGGCGACCGCCAGGAGACGCTTCCAGAAGTCGATCGCGGCGCCGTAATCCTTGCGATCGAAAGCCTCGCTTCCCGATAAAGCCAGTGCCTTGAGATGTTTCGCATCTTTGGCGACGGCACGCTTTACCAGATTACGTGCTTCTTCATCCCATTTGCCTGCCTTGGCCATCACTTGGGCATCGGCCCAATCGGCGAGCATCTGAGCATCCGATGCAATCAGCCGGTCGGCTTTCGCATAGGCGGCAGCCGCCTCCGGGTATTGCCGCAGCTCGCTGTAGGTCTTGCCGAGCAGTGCCCAGCCTTCTCCGTTGTTCGGGTCGGCGGCCAACTTGTCGGCCAGTCGCTTGGCCATCGTCTCCAGGTCGCCTCCCGAGTTGGCTTGTCCCATGGCGGGCATCGCGCCAGCCTTCACTGGCGTTTCTCCCACCTTGGCAGCAACATCAGCCCACCACTCGGGGGCCGCCTTGATCTCGCTGTTGGGTTTGTCGCCCAGTTTCTGCACGCCGAACGTAACGGCGAGAATGAGGCTAGCACCTGCCAGCAGCCCCCATGTCAGCCGGTTTTTCGAGGCCGGGGTGGGGCGCGCCAGCAGCGCCGCATGCAAAGCTTCCTGGCGTCGGGCGTACTCCTCGGCATCAATCGTTCCGGCGGCCTTGGCTTCCAGTAAGGCGCTTAACTCGGCCAGCAGTTTCTGCCGCGACAGATATTTCCTTCCCCCCCAAAGCAGCAGGGCGAGCAGTATTGCAGCAGGAATGAAATAGTAGGCCTGTGACATTGTTTTTCACCTGTCAGCGGGAATCAGCGAAGATCCCAACGCATTCCGAGATATAGATATTGGCGGCGATACTTGCCGGGTGCCGGGCCGGTCGTACGCGAATCGCTGTAGCCGAGTTCGCTTTCGATCGAGAAGTCGCCGAGTTGACGGGTCAGCTTGAGGCTTGGGGAATACTGTCGCTGGCGGCTGCCGTCGTCGCCGGATTGTCCGTAATAGCGGGCGTTGCCTTCCAGGCGCCAGTTGTCGCCGATCGGCAGGACGTAGCTGATCCCGAGATTTCGTCCGCGATATGTTTCCCCCGTCACATAGCCGAGGTAAATGACGCCGACGCCGTTGGCGACGAGAAGGTTGGTGCCGACGGCCTGGGCCGAGACCATGTGCGTTCTGCCCGATGCGGCGGAACTGGCCAGGCAGGTTTTCGTGATCATGTCGTAGGAATCGGCGACGCAGAGTCCCATCTCCGAAATGCGCAGGGTGCCGCGCGGCCCATCGACGCAGAGCGGATCGCTCGGGTTGGCGTCATCCTGCAATTCCTTGCACATCTGGGACAGCGGGATCTGCGCATTGGTCCCGGATGTTTCCGCTCTCCGGTAATCGAGACCGAGCTGCCAGCGCTCGCCGACCGGTATTGTCATGCCGGCAGCGAACATTTCGGACAAGGCGGTCGTCTCCTTCGCCAGTTGTCGGCTACGCCTGGCGCCGAGGTTGCCGATCATTTCGTCGACCGTCGTATAGCCCGCCGTGGCCAGGGCGTTGGTCAGGCTGTAGGAAGGCGTCTGGCGGTAATCGTAAGAAAGGAAGTAGTTGTTGCCGGCGTTGTCGAGGTAGTTGGCCTGCATCATGCCGATGTTGATGCCCTGATAGAGCAGATCGTAATCGAGCATGCCGTAGCCGGTCAGCTGACCATCGAAATAGCGTACTTCGGAGCCCAGCGCGCGTCGGTTGAGGTGGCCGTCGAGATTTTGCTCGATGGCGTAGAGACTGACGCCCGGACGCGCCAGTTGCGGTAGCAATTCGACGCTTGCTCCGTAGAACGTTTTCCGGAAAGGCGAACCGAACTCGACCGCCGAGCCGAGGACCCCGCCCAGCTTCCAGGTCCCGTTCATGGTGAAGCTGCCGCTGATGCCGTCGAAGCGTTCGAGGACGCCGGCGCCGTTCGGATTCTGGCGACCAAGGCGGAGCGAATAGCCGATGTCACGGTCGGAACGTTCGGCGTAGGCAGTGTAGATGCGGTTGTAGTTGCGCGACGGTTGCAGGAAGTTCCGGCTATCGGTGTCGCGGAAGACGATCCTCGTGTCGCTGGCGCCGTCGCGCAGGCGGGCGTTGATTCCGACCGACGAGATGGCGGACTCCTGGTCGCGCTGCATGCGCCCGCCATCGAAGGCCGAACGGCCGGTGAACAGATAGGAAGAGACGCTGCTGTTGACCGTCCATTCGGCAGGACGATCATCGCGCACCGGCGCCCGAACAGTTGCCCGGCGGTTGACGTCTTCGGCCGGCAGTGCGGCAAGCCGGGTCCGGATGGCGGGGGCTTCGGCAGCTTCTGGATAGAGCTTCAGGAAAAGCTCGTACTCTGCCTTCGCCTTGAGAATTTCGCCGTTCTTCTCCCGGGCTTCGCCCAGCAGGGCTTGCGCTGCGATGGTCTGGGCATTGGCCGGCAGGCCGAGCACCCGGTTCAGGCGGTTGACCGCCCGCGGGTAATCGCTCTGGGCAAGCGCTTCCCGGGCGTCGCGCAGGAAATTGGCGGCGCGCTCCTCGACTTGCGCCGCCGGGAGCGGCACCGCAGTACCTTCTTTTTCAGCCGGGGCTGCGCTGTGTAGCGCGGCGCTGTTTTGCAGCAATAGCGCAGCAGTTCCTTCCTTTGCCGGTGCCGGGGGGGGCCGCGAGCATGCCGGCTTCTTTTTCAGCGGGAGCCGCACTGTGTAGCGCTGCGCTGTTTCGCAGCAATAGCGCAGCAGCTCCCTCCGTTGCCGGTGCCGGAGAGGACGCCACTTCGCCGGTAGCAGGTTCCGGTGGGGCTGCCGTTGCCACCTGCACCGTTGCCGGCACGGCTGTTGCTGCCTGGCTGTCTGCCGGCTGCGGTAGCAGAATCACGATGCTGCGGCTGTCGTTGCCGGGGCGTACCGTGAAGCTGGTCGATCGGGCAAAGGAAACCAGCATGGCATTGACCAGTTCCGGGTAGATCAGTGTAAACGGCGGAGCGAGCTTGTTTTTGGGCGAGCTGCGGACCTCTTGCATCAGCTCGTTCTCGGCGAAGCCCGGTTTTGTGAGACGGAAAAATATGCGCAACTGCCGGCCCTCGCGGTCGGGCGCATGGCGCAGGTACTGGATTTCGGTCGCAAAGCGGATGGTGATTTGCGTCTGGCTGCCGAGCGGGGCGACTTCGATCCCGTCAATCACGCTGGCGTTGGCCGGGGCGCACACAGCCCAGAGCAGGATCACGCCGTTCCGGCACCGCTGCAGCGCAACTCGGAGAAGCTCTCCCCAGATCGTTCCTTCACTCACGCCTAATCCCATGCCGTAAAGAGCTTGCCTTTGGAACCCAGCGGCTTGTGGCAGCCGGCGGCCGAGCAGTCGGTCGCCTTGGTCGTCCGGCTATCGTGGGTCAGCGATTTCTTTTCCATGCCGCCGAGGAAGCTGGTGCCGCTCAGGTGGCAGGTCTTGCAAATCAGTCCGGTCGGCGCCGCTGCCCCGTGATTCATGCGGACCGTGGCAAACGATGCGGTGCTGCTGTGGCAATTCGAGCATTCGTTGCCGGGCAGGCCGCTCAGCGTCGTCGGAATATGGTTGCTCGGCTTGGCGACGACGCCGACAAAGCGTGCGTCGTGGCAGGTCGCGCAGGTTCCGGGCGCCACCCCGGCGTGGGTGAAGCTGGCTACTGGCGTCCACGCGTTGCGGTTGTGGCAGGCGTCGCAGGCGGCGGAGGTCGGCAGATGCGAAGCCGGTTTGAAATCCATTCCAGGATAACTGGCTGCATGGCAGGTCGCGCAGCTACCCGCGGCAACCCCGGTGTGCGCGTAAGGCGTGATGATGGGTGACCAGGCGCCACCCGTGCGGTGGCAGGCTTCGCAGGACTGGGTGGTCGGGATATGGAGGGCGGGCTTGCCGCTGGCTGTCGTCCCGTTATGGCAATTGCTGCAGGTCTTTCCGGCGAGTTGGGCTGCCGTGTGCGTAAAGCTGGTCGGCGACCAAGCTGTTGTCGAGTGACAACTGTCGCAGGACTGCGTTGTCTGGATATGGGTTGCCGGTTTGGCCAGGGCGTTTTGTGCGGTGTAGGCGCCATTGTGGCAGTTGCTGCATTGGCCGCTGCTTCCCGCGTGGTTCATGCTGGCCGGTGCGAAAGCCGTGAAGTTCTTGTGGCAGGTGTCGCATTGTGCGGTCGTCGGAACATGTGTTGCTGGTTTGGCCAGCGCATGCTGAGCGATGTAGCTGCCGTTATGGCAACTCGTGCAGTTACCAGCGCTGCCGGTGTGGTTCATCCGGGCCGGCGCGAAGGCGCTGTAGTTCTGGTGGCAGGTGTCGCATTGCGCGGTCGTCGGAATATGTGTCGCCGGCTTGGACGTTGCGCCGCTGACCGCGCCATTGTGGCAGTTGGAGCAGGTGCCGGCCGCGCTTGCCGGATGCACGAAGTTGGGGTTGCTCCAATTGGTGGTCGAAGCATGGCAGGTGTCGCATTGCGCGCTGGCTGCGACGTGGCTGGCCGGTTTGGCTTGGGCATTGACCGCGACGTATGCGCCGCTGTGGCAAGTGCTGCACTTGCCGGCGCTGCCCGCGTGGTTCATTTGGGCCGGAGCGAAGGCGACGTAGTTCTTGTGGCAACTGTCACAGGCGGCGCTGGTCGGAATGTGGCTGGCCGGCTTGCCGAGGGCTGTACTGCCGTTGTGACAGCCGGCGCAGCTAGCGGGGGCGACGCCGGTGTGCGAGAAAGTTGCCGGCTTCCAGGCGGTCGTGCCATGGCAGGCGTCGCAAGACTGGCTGGTTGGCAGATGGCTGGCCGGCTTGGCTTGGGCGTTCAGCGCAGTGTAGCTACCGTTGTGGCAGGTGGTGCAGGTGCCGCTTGTCCCGGCATGGTTCATCGCGGCCGGCGCGAAGGCGGCGAAGTTCTTGTGACAGCTGTCGCAGGCGGCGCTGGTCGGAATATGCGTGGTCGGCTTGCCCTGTGCCGTCGTGCCATTGTGGCAGCTAGAACAGACTCCTGGCGGATTGGCGTGGGCGAAGCTGGCAGTTGCCCAAGTCGTCGTCGAACTATGGCAGGTATCGCACTGCGCGCTCGTGCTGACGTGGTTGGCTGGCTTGCCTTGTGCGTTGACTGCGACATAGGCACCGCTGTGACAAGTGGTGCATTGGCCGGCGAGGCCAGTATGGTTCATCTGGGCCGGTGCGAAGGCGACGTAGTTTTTGTGACAGTTATCGCAAGCTGCCGAGGTGGGAATGTGTGTGGTGTTCTTGCCTGTTGCGTTGCTACCGTTGTGGCAGGTGGCGCAACTGCCAGTGGTGACGCTGCTGTGGGTGAAACTGGTTGGCTTCCAGGCTACGGTGGAGTGGCAACTGTCGCAGGACTGGGCGCTTGGAATGTGGGTTGCCGGTTTGGTGCGCGCGCCCTGCGTGCTGTAAGCGCCGCTATGGCAACTCGTGCAATTGTTGGCCGTCCCGGCGTGATTCATCTGCGCTGGCGCGAAGGCGGTGGAATTCCGGTGGCAACTGTCGCATTGGGCGCTGGTCGGCAAGTGGCTGGTCGATTTGCCGAGCGCCGTCGTCCCGTTGTGGCAGGTGGCGCAGCCGCCCCCGCCGATGGTGATGTTGGTCGCGTGGCGGTAACTGACGTTGGTTGACCAGGAGGCCGTCGATTGATGGCAGGTCGAGCACTGATCACTGGTCGCGACATGGGTCGCCGGCTTGCTCTGCGCGTTTTGCGCGAGATAGGCCCCGCTATGACAGCTCGAGCAGCCCTGGGTCTTGACGCTGGCCAAGCTGTGATCCATCTGCGATGGCGACCAAGCAGCGAAGCCGTTGCGGTGGCAGCTGTCGCACTGCTCGCTGACCGGAATATGTGTCGCCGGTTTGGCTTGGGCATTAGCAAAGGTGTAGCTGCCGCTGTGACACGACGAACAGTTGCCAGCCGTCCCGGCGTGATTCATCTGGGCTGGCGCGAAGGCGGTGAAATTGCTGTGGCAACTGTCGCACTGCGCGCTGGTCGGAATATGGTTGGTCGGTTTGCCGAGGGCATTCTTGCCGTGGCAACTGTTGCAACTTCCTGCTGCGTTTGCCGGGTGCGCATAGCTGACCGTCGCCCAGCTTGTCGTCGAAGCGTGGCAGGTATCGCACTGCGCCGTGGTCGCAACGTGACTTGCTGGCTTGGCCTGGGCGTTTACCGCGAGGTAGCTGCCGGAGTGGCAGGTCGTGCAGCGCCCGGTGAGACCAGCATGGTTCATCTGGGCTGGAGCGAAGGTGACGTAGTTCTTGTGGCAACTGTCGCAGGCTGCGCTGGTGGGGATGTGCGTTGCCGACTTGGCTTGCGCGCCCTGACTGGCATAGGCGCCACTGTGGCAGGTGGCGCAGGCGATACCGGCGTTCGCCGCATGATTCATCCGGGCCGGCTTGAAGGCGGTGAAGCTGGTGCCGTGACAGCTATCGCAACTGGCGGCGGTCGGAATGTGGGCGGCGGGCTTGCCGAGGGCGCTGACACCGTTGTGGCAGTCGGCGCAGGTTTTGCCCTGCAGGATCTGCGGGGTATGCGCGAAACTGACCGTGGCCCAGCTTTGGTAGCCGTTGCCGTGACAGGTCTCGCAGGACTGGCTGGTCTGGATGTGGGTCGCCGGCTTGGCCAATGCGTTCTGCGCGACATAGGCACCGCTGTGGCAGGTGGCACAGGCAAGGTTCGCTGTTGCCGCGTGATTCATCGCGGCCGGTTGGAAGGACGAGAAATTATTGTGGCAACTGTCGCATTGCGCTGTCGTCGGGATGTGATTGGTCGGCTTGCCCAGGGCTCGGTTGCCGTGACAACTGTCGCAGCGACCGGCGGCGCTGCTGTCGTGAGCGAAATTGACGATCGCCCAGGATTTCGTCGACTGATGGCAGCTATCGCATTGCCGCGTTGTATTCACGTGGTTGGGCGGTTTCTGCTGTGCGTTCTGGGAGACATAGGCGCCGTCATGGCAGCTTGCGCATTGTCCGGCCAAGCCATCGTGGTTCATCACGGCTGGCGACCAGGTGGTGTAGCCGCCGGTGTGGCAGCTATCGCACTGGCGGGTGGTCGGGATGTGTGTCGCCGGCTTTGCCTGGGCATTGGCGAAAGCGAAATTGCCGTTGTGGCAGCTAGCGCAATTGCCGGTACTGCCGGCATGGTTCATCGTGGCGCTGGCGAAGCTGGCAAAGGTCTTGTGGCAGCTATCGCATTGCGCGCTGGTTGGGATATGGTTGGTCGGTTTACCGAGTGCCTGGCTGCCGTTGTGGCAGGTCGCACAACGTCCGCTGACCGGCGTGCTCGCTGCGGCATGATTGAAGGCGGTAGTCGCCCAGGTGCTGGTCGAGGTGTGGCAGGTATCGCACTGGGCCGAGGTGGCGATGTGCGTCGCCGGCTTGACCTGGGCATTTTGGGCCAGGTAACCGCCGCTGTGGCAGCTCGAACATTGTTGATCGAGTCCGACATGGTTCATCCGGGCGGGGCTCCAGGAGAGGAAGCCGCCGGTGTGGCAGGCGTCGCACTGGAGATTGGTGGGAATATGCCGTCCCGAGCGCCCTTGGGCATTCACCGACTGGAAGGCGCCGTTGTGGCAGGACAGGCATTGCCCCTGGGTCCCGGCGTGGTTCATCCGGGCCGGCCGGAAGCTGGTGAAGTTGCTGTGGCAGGAATCGCAGGCGGCGCTCGTCGGGACATGCGACGGTGGCTTGCCGAGCCCGCTGGTCGTGCCGTTGTGGCAGTCCGCGCAGGGTTTGCCGGGGGGGCGCAAGGCCGGGTTGGCATGGTCAAAGCTGACCGTTGCCCAAGACGTTGTCGAATGGTGGCAGCTATCGCATTGAGCCCCTGCCGACGTTGGGATGTGCGTCACCGGTTTGCTTTGTGCACCTTGCGTGGTGTAGCGGCCGCTGTGACAGGATGCACATTGCCCGTTCAAGCCAGCGTGATTCATCCGGGCCGGGGAAAAGGCGATAAATCCCTGGTGGCAGGTGTCGCAGGCTGCCGTCGTCGGCACGTGGTCGACCTTTTTGCCGGTGGCCTTGCTGCCGTTGTGACAGCCGGCACAGGTTCCTGGCTGGACGCCGGCGTGCGGATTGGTCGCCGGCAACCAGGCGGCGGTGCTGTGGCAGTTGCTGCAGGTCGCCGTCGTCTGGATGTGGGTTGCCGGTTTGGCCTGTGCATTGGAACCAAGATACCCGCCGCTGTGGCAGCTCTGGCAGTTGCCGGCAGTGACGCCGACTTCCGGCCGGATGCCATGCCCGCCGCCCGCTTGGACGAAACCACTCGGTTTGTCGGCCCAGGATGGCGCACCTGAGCGGTGGCAGCTATCACAGGCCGCGGTCGTCGGAATATGGCTGGCCGGCTTGCCTGGCGCCCGCGCACCCGGCCCGGCATGGCAACTGGCGCAGGCGCGTGGTGTGCCGCGCAGGATGCCGTTGGTGTGGCAGGACTCGCAGGCGACGCCCCGGTGGGTGCTGTCGAGCAGAAAACCGGTGGTGGTATGGTCGAAGCGCAATGCGCGCCCTTCCTGGCCGAGCACGCTCGTCTGCTGCCCGAGCAAGCTCCAGGCAACGGCGAGAAGGAAGAGGGTTTGGCGCAGGAAGCGTCGCAAGGTGTTAAACCGTTGATTCAGTCAGGCGTGTCCACAATCAGAAGGCGCAGCGCCTTGAACTGAGCGCCGATTTTGTGGGAATTTATCACACACGGTTTGTGGGGGCTAGTGTTTTACCCGTCGCCAGTTGCTATCGACATGGCAGTGTTCGCACTGGGCGCCGAATCCACCGTGATGGACGTCGTCGGCGACGTGGCAGGCGACGCAGGCGCGGGCCGGTTTTTCCGGCCGCCCGCCGCCTCCTTTGTGGCAGTCGCGGCAGTCGATGCGGCGGTGACCGCCGGTCAGTGGAAAGCGCGTCGTGCCGTGATCGAAATCCCAGCTCTTCCAGGTTCCCGTGTAGTGACAGGTCTCGCATTTCCTGCCAAAGCCGCCCTTGTGCTTGTCGTCCTTGTCGTGGCAGGCGCTGCAGGCTGTCGGCGCATCCTTGAAGGCTGGCGTCTCATGGCATTTCCGGCATTCGACGCGGACGTGACTGCCGGTTAGCGGAAAACGCGACAAGCGGTGATCGAAGGGGGCGTCCTTCCATTTCTTTTCATCGTGGCAGGACTCGCATTTGCTGCCGAGCTGCCCCTTGTGCTTGTCGTCCTTGCGGTGGCAGGCAATGCACTGGCTCTCCAGCTTGCTGCTGAAGATATTGCCCTTCTCGGGCAAATGGCAGTTGTCGCAACGGGTTTCGCGGTGCTTGCCTTTCAGCGGATAGCGCGTCTCCCGATCATGGTCGTAGCGACTGCTTTTCCAGTCGCGCGCCGAATGGCAGCTCCCGCATTTTTCGCCGTAGCGCCCGCGGTGCCCCTTTCCCTCGTCATTCTTGCGGTGGCAACTGATGCAGGCCGTGTCCACCTTGTACTGGCGCGGCCTGGTGCCGGCGCTGAGCTTGTGACAGGACTCGCACTTGGCATCCTTGTGTTTGTCGCGCAGCGGAAACTTGCTGGTCTCGTGATCGAAGGCGGTGGTTTTCCAGCCGCGTTCGCTGTGGCAGTTCTCGCATTTTTCACCCAGTTCGCCGCGGTGCCCTTTCTGCTGATCGTCGGCCTTGTGGCAGGAATAACAGCGGGTCGGCAGCTTGACTTTATAGATGGCGCCTTTCTCGGGCAGGTGGCAGGTATTGCACTTGGCTTGCCGATGCTTGCCGCGCAGCGGGTAATCGGTATCCTGATCGTGCTCGAAAATGCTTTCCTTCCAGCTCCGGTCGTCATGGCAGGACTCGCACTTGGTGCCGTAGCGTCCGCGGTGTCCCTTTTCCTGATCGACTTTCTCGTGACAGCCGTTACAGGTCAGCGGCGTGTTGCGGTAGGTCTTGTCTTCGTGGCAGGACTTGCACTTGACCTCCTGATGCTTGCCGCCGCGCAGCGGGAACTTGGTTTTTTCGTGGTCGAAGCGGGTTTCCGTCCAGTTCTTCTCGCCGTGACAGGACTCGCACTTGTTGCCGAGATGTCCCTGGTGGCCTTTTTTCTGGTCGTCTTTCTTGTGGCAATCGACGCAGGCATGCGGGGTTTCGCGATAGCGGGTACCGGCCCGGTGGCAACTGTCGCAGCGCGCCTCGCGGTGGGCGCCGCGCAGGTCGAAGTCGGTTTGCCCATGGTCGAATTTCTTCTTGTCGACGACGGCGATGTTGGCGCCTCGTCCCTTATGATCCGTATGGCAGTCGTGGCAGGTCGTTTCGTTCAATTTGCCGTGCAGTCGCCGCCGGTTCTTGATGTCGCCGGCGACTTCCTTGTGGCAGTCGAGACAAAGGCGGTCCTGCGCCTTCTTGTCGAAGCGGCGGTGGCACTGCTCGCACTGCTGCTCGTACTTGGCGTGCCCCTGGATCACCTCGCCCGGCATCAAGGCCTTTTCGATCGCCTGCCCGTATGCGCCGAGCGCTAGCAACAAACCGCCCGCGAGAAAAAGCCTGCGCCTGAGTTGCCTAATACATGTGTACAGCGATGACATGGACGATTCCGCTGAACGCCAGCAGGTAGAGGAAAGGCACATGCACGACATGCCAGAGCGAAAACAGGCGTTCCCAACGGGCCAGTTGGCTTACGGCGATTACCAGACGGATATGGCGCTCGATCCTGAATTGCGTCATTTGCCGGCTGAGTAATGCTACCGAGGGCGTAATTCCGGTGTCGGTCTGCTGTTTCTGTAATGTTTGTCGGGTCTCGGCGGATAAGCGCCGGGCTAAGCGCTTGCCCTGAAGTCGCAGGGTGGCGAATTTCCAGGCGCGGGCCGCCAACGATGTCTCGCAGGTCAGCGCATGGGCACGAAAGTCTTCCAACTGCTGTTCGCAGGCCGGGCACTGGAGATAAACCGCCCCCATTTCCTGGTCGGTGGCATCCAGCTCCTGCGTCAGCTCGGAGAGTTGCAGGCGCCTGCCATGCAGGCCGGCGCTGACATGGCGATAAATGAAACGGCCGATGATGCCGCTCACGACGACCAGCAGCATCGCGTAAAGAGCGGCAGCGGCATTCAATGAGCCGGTGCGGAAGGTTGAATGGAAAAGCACCAGCAGCGGCCCGCAGATGCCGGCGCAGACATGGAAGCGGAACCAGTGCTGCATCCGGCCGCAACGCTCGCCGAACAGCACCTGGCGCTTGCGCAAGGGGTAGAGCAGCAGGGACAGCATCAGCAGACCGCCGACCAGGCCCAGGTAATAGCCGAAATCCGAACCTGCCGCATAAATTTGTTTGTCATGCACCCATTTGCCGAGCGCGCCCAGCGCAAAGCCCAGCGCAAACCACAAACCGAGCAGCAGCCGGCGCTGCCCCGTGTCGGGCGGTACTTCCTGCAGCATGCGGTTAATGACTTGATCCTCTCGCTTCACTCGATTCCCTGCCCCTGTTCGCCTGGCCGAGTCGCCATGGTCGAATTTGCGCGGTAAAATTTCACACGCGTATACAATAACAAAATTCCCCGGCGCGAACACCTTTCGTTCCAGAACGTCTGCATTTATGTCAAATATCTATTACTACCTGCCGCCCGCACTCCTCGTTCTGCTTCCGCTGTTCTGGCACGTGCGCCGACAGACGCGCCGCTCGGCGTGCCATCAGGCGGTGTTGCAGGATGCGGCGGCGGCGGGCTTGACCGAGCCCCCGTCGTTGCACCCGGTGCTCGACCTGTCGGTCTGCATGGGCTCAGGCGCCTGTGCCACCGCCTGTCCGGAACGGGCGCTGGGGGTCATCGATGGCAAGGGGGTGTTGATCAATCCAACTCACTGCATCGGCCACGGCGCCTGTGCCACCGCCTGCCCGGTCGGTGCGATCCGGCTGGTGTTCGGCACCGCCAAGCGTGGTGTCGATATCCCGGAAGTCGGGCCGGATTTCGCGACCAATATTCCCGGGATCTTCATTGCCGGCGAACTGGGCGGCATGGGGCTGATCCGCAATGCCACCCGCCAGGGGATACAGGCGGTCGACAGCATCGCCCGGCGCCCGCGCGGCGCTGCCGAATTCGACCTCGTCATCGTCGGCGCCGGGCCGGCCGGCATTGCGGCCTCGCTTGCCGCCGAGCAGGCCGGCCTGCGTTATGTGACGATCGAGCAGGAGGACTCGCTGGGCGGCACGACTTACCACTATCCGCGCAACAAGTTGGTGATGACGGTACCGATGAATCTGCCGCTGATCGGCGAAATCAAGGTCCGCGAAATCACCAAGGAAGAGTTGATGACGATCTGGCAGGGCGTGCTCGACAAGGCCAGGCCGAACATTCGTTTCAGCGAGCGGATGGAGGAAATCACTCGCGCCGGCGAGGCCTTCGAGCTGCGCTCGGCGCGCGGCAGTTATCGGACGGCCAACATCCTGCTCGCCATCGGCCGCCGCGGCACGCCGCGCAAGCTCGGCGTGCCGGGCGAGGAGCAGGCGAAAGTCGTCTATCGCCTGATCGATGCCTCGCAGTACCGCGGCCAGCGGGTGCTCGTCGTCGGCGGTGGCGACAGCGCACTGGAGGCCGCGCTCGACCTGGCCGCCGAGCCGGGAACCGAGGTCACGCTGAGTTATCGCGGCCAGGCTTTCGACCGGGTCAAGCCGAAGAACCGCGAGCGCCTGGCCGAGGCCGTCGCCAAGCGCCGGATCAATCAGCTACTGGCCAGCCAGACGCTGCGCATCGAGCGTCACAGCGTGACCTTGCAGCAGCAGGAACGCCAGCTCGAATTGCCCAACGATGCGGTCATCGTCTGCGCCGGCGGCGAACTGCCCGGCGCCATGCTGCGCAAGCTCGGCATCCAGGTCAACACGCACTACGGCGAGTAGGCGCGTCGCCTTAGCGCGCCAGCCGGAAGGCGTGCACGATCAGGTTGATCGACTCCGGGCTGTCCCATTCGCGGGCGCCGACAATCCGCTTGATGAGCCGACCATCCGCCGACACCAGCAGGGTCATCGGCAGGCGATCGGCGCCGAGCATGTTTTCCAGTTGCAGGCCGCTGTCGATGTAGTGCCGGAAACGGCTGCCGGAACGGCGCAGGAAGTCGGCGGCGGCGTCCCGCTCGTCGTCCGTGGAAATGCCGATCAGGTTGAACGCCTTGCCGTCGTAACGTTGCGCCAAGCGGTCGAGGGAGGCCATCTCCTGGCGGCAGGGGCCGCACCAGCTGGCCCAGACGTTGATCAACAAGGGCTTGCCGCGGAACGCTGCGAGTCGCGCACTGGCGCCCGACAGACCGCGCATCTCGAGGTCGCGCAGCGGCTTGCCAATCGCCACTTCGCCGGGAGTCGCGGCGGCGACCAGTGCGCATTGTGCAAACAGGCAAAGCGGGAAAATCAAGCGGCGCAGCCAGTGATTCAGCGAGGCGGCAAGACCGGGCCGAACGGCGGCGTGGCCGGGGCCGGCGGCAAAGGGAAAGGACCAGTGGCGGGATGTCATGCGGACTTGGCTGGGATGTGAAAGGAACGGGCTCGATCAGGGGCCGTCGGCAGGCGGAGAACGGGGCGGCGAAAACTAATTTGGCGGCGCAGGATGCAGCAGGTGGCGGTCGAATTCCTGGTCGAGCGCCGGCGCGGTCTCTTCGAGCAAGAAGGCGCGGAATTTGGCGGCGGCCGGCATCAGGCGTTTGGCGCTCATGTTGACCACGTACCAGGTGCGTTCGATCGGTGTGCCGATGACGTCGAGCAGGCACAGCGCGCCGGTCTTGAGTTCGAGCGGCAGGGTGTGCAGCGAGAGCAGGCTGATGCCCATGCCGGCCATCACGGCTTGCTTGATGGTTTCGTTGCTGCCCATGCTGATCGTCCGGGCCGGGGTGAACAGGTGGTTCTTGAACATTTCCTCGGCGACGCGCCGCGAGCCCGATCCCTCTTCGCGCAGCAGGAAGGTTTCCTGTCGGAGTTCGTGCAGTTCGAAACGCCGGGCATCGCGCAGCGGATGATCGGCCGGCGCGATCAGGACGTAAGGGTGACAGGCCATCGGCTCGCCATGGGCGTCGATCTCCTGCGGAATGCGGCCCATGATCGCCAGGTCGAGGGCGTTGTCCTGCAGCTTCTGCAAGAGCGCCTGCCGGTTACCGACGCTGAACTGCACGTCGACCCCGGGGTGCTGCTGGGCGAACTTGGCGAGCAGGCGCGGCATGAAATACTTGGCCGTGCTGACCAGACCGACCGAAATCTGCCCGCTTTCGGCGCCGTTCAACGCCTGCAGACTGGCCTCGGCGTCCTTGATCTCGCCGAGGATGCGCAGCGCGTGATGGACCAGCAGTTCGCCCGCCCCGGTCAGCGCGACGCCGCGCCCCATGCGCTCGAACAGCGGCAGGCCGACGTTGTCCTCGAGCTGCTTGAGTTGCATCGACACGGCCGGCGGCGTCAGGTGCAGTTCCTCGGCGGCGCGGGCGTAGCTCAGGTGGCGGGCGGCGACGACGAAGATCTGCAGTTGGCGCAGGGTCAGGTTGCGAACGAAGTTCATGTTTTTCTGAACTGGGGCGGTGAAAAATTTGGAATCGCTTAACTCTAGGCGTCGCATCGGCCAGCGTCAACGGGTCAGGTTGAGGTAGATCAGCGGCAATTGCTCGGGCAACTGCTCGATCCGGTCGAGCACCCGCCAGCGCTGGCCGAAGATTTTCCCGACGTAGGCGTCGGCCTTGGGGTCGAGGCTGAGGCAGAAGCAGTCGATGCCGCTCGCCGCCAGTTCGGAGACCGCCTGGCGGCTGTCGGCGAGCAGGTAGTCGGGGTCGCTGACGTCTATGTCGGCCGGTTCGCCGTCGGTCAGCACGAGCAGCAGACGTTTCTCGCTGCGCCGGGCGGCGAGCAGGCGGCCGCCGTGGCGCAGGGCGGCGCCCATGCGCGTCGACCAGCCGGCCTCGACGGCGGCCAGCCGCGCTTTGACCGTGTCGTCCCAGGTCTCCGAGAAGCCCTTGAGGTGGTGGTAGCGGACCTCGTGCCGGGTATTCGAGTGGAAACCGGCGATGGCGCAGGCGTCGCCAAGCTGGTCGATGGCCCAGGCGAGCAGGGCGACCGCCTCGCGCGCGGTGTCGAGCACGCGCTGCCCGCTGCCGGGCAGGCTGGCGTTGAGCGATTGCGAGAGGTCGAGCAGCAGCAAGACGCTGATGTCGCGGCCGGCGGTGCGCTGGCTGATTTCGATGCGCGCTTCGGGCAGACGGCCGCTCTGCCAGTCGACGAGGGCGTCGATGGCGACGTCGAGGTCGAGTTCGCTGCCGTTTTCGCGGTAGCGCTCGCGCACCCTGGCCTGCCGCTTGACCAGATCGAGCAGACGCTTGAGGCGGCGGGCGAGTACGGCGTGGCGGGCCAGCAGCGCGTCGATGTCGGCGGCGCGCCCGGCCGGGTGCAGGGCTTCGTAGACCGCTGCCCAGTCCGGCCGGTAGCTCTGGCTGGCGGCATCCCATTCAGGGTAGTGACGCGGCGGCAGGCCGCTCGCTTCGGGGTCGGCGGCGCGCGGCGGCGGGGTGAAGGATTCCTCCTCGTCGCCGGCCTCGATGAAGGTCCACAGATGGCGGTTGTCGTCGCGGTAATCGACCTCGGTGTCGGCGAAATGTACCTGGGCGAACTGGTCGCTGGGCAGCCGGCTGCGGCTGGCATAGGCGAGCGCCAGTTCGGCCATCGCCCGGGTCGAGGCGGCGCCGGCCGCCAGTAGGGTGGCGAAACGGCCGGCGAACTCGTCGATCAGCGGGTCGGGATCGGCGTAATCGCGGTCGATGCAGGCGCGCGACAGCCGGGTCAGGCGGTGGCGCAAAGTATTCTCGCGGGCCGGGTCGCAGGCGTTGGCGGCCGGTATCGGATGGAGCGCCAGCAGAATCCGGCGCAGGCCGGGATAGCGGCGAAGGATCAACGCGTCGATGCGGGCATCCTCGAAGGCCTCGACGCTCAGGCGCTGCAGCGGGCTCCAGTTGTCGGCGACGAGCGGCGTGCTCCAGCGGCGGTGGCCGCTCAGGTGGGCGAGCATCGCCCGGTAGCGGTCGCTGCCGGAAACCCCGGCGCGCTTTTCGAGGACGTCCGGCAGGCGCATGCCGTCGGCGGCCAGGTAGGGCTGCTGGACTTGGTCAACGAAGGCGGTCGAGTACGGAACGAGCCGGCTGTCGTCCTGCCACAGGCTCTGCTGGCTGAGGGCGAGGCGGCGCTCGACGTCGGCGAACAGGGTGCCGGCACGCTGCTGCTGGAGGAGGGCGCGGCTTTCCGGCGAGCGCAGCGCGAAATACTCGCGCAGGCGCTCCGGGTGATCGCCGCTCAGGCGGATGCCGTCTTCCAGCCAGCGCCGGACGCCGGCCAGCGGGACCAGGGCGAGGAGCTGCGGTGCGACGCGCAGGAATTCGGGCAGTGCCGGGCTCGCCTGGGTGACCTGGCGGCCGTGGATCGAGCCCGAGGTGCGTGCCGCCAGATCGCGCGCCAGGCGCAGGTAATGTTCGAGGGCGAGTGCGCTGCGCAGGCGTTCGGCGACGCCGCCCAAGGTTTGCAGCAGCGGCGTCAGGGCCGGGCCGTTGGGCGATTTCTGCAACTCGCCGATGGTCTCGAGGAGCAGCGGCAAAGCCTCGTCCTGGGGTATCGTCGCCACCACGCGCGGCCAGCCTTCGAGAAAGGCCAGCGGCGGTTCGGCGCCCCGGCCCAGCTTGCCGAGCCGGCGGGCGGTTTCAAGAAAGGCGGGGAGTTCGTCGTCGGTGAGCGCTTGCTCCGCCGCCGCGTAACAGTCGTCGAAAACGTCGGCGACGCTGGCAAAACCGCAGTCGAGCGTGGCCCAGGCCGCCTGCGCTTCGGGGTTGGCCATCAGCCGCTGGCGGGCGTCGGCCACTTGGCGGATGCCGGGGACGGCCATGGCGCTCAACCGAAAATCGCGCCGATGGCGTGGTCGAGACTGTCGATGATGTCCGGGTCGTCGGTGATCGGGCGCACCATCGCCATCCGGCAGGCTTCGGCCGGTGCGGTGCCCTGGCCGATCAGCCTGGCCGCATAGACGATCAGGCGGGTCGAGATGCCTTCGTCGAGGCCGTGTCCCTTCAGCCGCCGGCCGGCCTGGGCGAGTTCGACGAGACGGCCGGCGAGGTCGGCGGCAATGCCGGTCTCGCTGCAGACGATGGCGGTTTCCAGCGTGCTGTCCGGGTAATCGAACTGGAAGGCGGCAAAGCGCTGCTTGGTCGATTGCTTGAGGTCCTTCATCAGGCTCTGGTAGCCCGGGTTGTAGGAAATCACCAGCTGGAAGTCGGGGTGTGCCGCCACCAGCTCGCCCTTCTTGTCGAGCGGCAGCGTGCGCCGGTGATCGGTCAGCGGGTGGATGACGACCAGCGTGTCCTGACGCGCCTCGACGATCTCGTCGAGGTAGCAGATGCCGCCGAGGCGCGCCGCCAGCGTCAGCGGGCCGTCCTGCCAGCGGGTGCCGCCGGCGTCGAGCAGGAAGCGGCCGACCAGGTCGGCGGCCGTCATGTCCTCGTTGCAGGCCACCGTGATCAACGGCTTGCCCAGCTTCCAGGCCATGTGTTCGACGAAGCGCGACTTGCCGCAGCCGGTCGGCCCCTTCAGCATGACCGGCAGGCGGGCGGCGTAGGCCGCTTCGTACAGTTCGATTTCCTTGTCTTGCGGCTGGTAGAAGGGTTCCTGGCGAACCCGGAAGTCGTCGGCGGTGGGCATGGCGGGCTTCCTTTGCGGCTGGGGTGAAAAAACCCCGCCAAAGCGGGGTTGGTGAATGCTTACTTATGGACGCCGAGCTTTTCCCGCCAGCCGGGATAGATCTTGTCGGCATCGTTCGGGAAGGAGACGAAGGCGCGGGCGAATTCCGGATGTTCCTTCGCCCATTCGATCGGGTCGGCCTTGGCCTTCCAGCATTCGTAGGCCTGGCGCAGCGACTTGGCGCCGGCGGCCGGGCTGTCGATGTGGCCGTAGGAACCGCCGCCCGCCGTGTTGATCACGTTGCCGTGGCCGAGGTTCTCGAAGAAGCCGGGCAGGCGCAGGGCGTTCATGCCGCCGGAGATGATCGGCGTCGTCGGCTTCATGCCGTACCACTCCTGGTGGTAGGCCGGGCCGCTGTAGCTGTCGCGCTCGATGATGTAGGCGATGGCGCGGTCGTCCTTGTCGCCTTCCATCTTGCCGTAGCCCATGGTGCCGACGTGGATGCCGGAAGCGCCCTGCAGCCGGCTCATCTTGGCCAGCACGTAGGCGGTGTAGCCGCGCTTGCTCTGCGGGCTGGTGACGGCGCCGTGGCCGGCGCGGTGGTAGTGCAGGTACTGGCCCGGGAAATAGCGCCGGGCGGTGGTGACCATGCCCGGGCCGCCGACGTAACCGTCGACCAGGAAGGCGACCTTGTCGGCGTCCGGGCCGAAGGTTTCGAGGATGTACTCGCCGCGCGCGATCATTTCGCCGTGGTAGTCGGCGGTGATGTTGGCGGAGAAGATCTTGGCCTCGCCGGTTTCGTCCATCGCCCGCTTCATCGCGTCGTACACCAGGGGCATGACCTTCTTCATCGGCGCGAAGACCTGGTTGCCCTGCGGTTCGTCGTTCTTGATGAAGTCCCCGCCCAGCCAGAACTGGTAGGCGGCGGCGGCGAAGGGTTCGGGGCGCAGGCCGAGCTTGG
>CAZFXO010000049.1:0-26726 GCA_964523045.1 uncultured Dechloromonas sp.
CTCATCCCAACGCTATCGTCGTTCCGGAAATCGGAATAAATCAGCGTCTCCTTAAAAAATGGCGCCGGCTTTCGCAGCGCCATTTTTCATTTTCATGCCTTTGCCCCGGTCGACCGCTGGTGTCATTGGCGCTTCGCTCTTCTCAACGCTGGCGCGACCTCGGCAGCGGTTTGCGCGCCCGTCGAGCGGGCGGGATTGGGTTTCGTGGATGGGGAGCATGGAAAACCTCTGCTGAAAACGGCCCCCACTCGGAACTCGACTCGCAGCCGGAGCCGATAGATGTACCGCTTAGGCCCGGCCACCGCACGATCGACTGATACGGATTATGCGTACTCCTGCGTATTCCCCGCCGCCGGCCCTTCCCGGATAATCCGCCCATGACTTCGCGCCTCCCCGTTTTCCAGGCGGACAATACCGCCGCCTGGCATGCCGAGTTGCACCTGGCCTTCGCCGCCCGCGCCGGCCGCACGGTGCTGCGCGAAAACCGCCATCGCGGTCCGCTGCGCGTGCAGAAGGCGCTTTACCCTGAAGGCGACGCGGTCTGCCAGGCGCTGCTGCTGCATCCGCCCTCGGGCATCGCCGGCGGCGATCATCTGGCGATCGACATTGCCGTCGACGCCAACAGCCACGCCCAGATCACCACGCCGGGCGCCGGCAAGTGGTATCGCTCGGGCGGCGCGGCGGCGTCGCAGACGGTGACGCTGAACGTCGCTGCCGGCGCGACGCTGGAATGGCTGCCGCAGGAAAGCATCGTCTTCGACGGCGCGATTGCCCGCATGGATACCCGCGTTTCGCTCGCCGCCGACAGCCGCTATCTCGGCTGGGACATCCTCTGCCTGGGTCGCGCCGCGGCTGGCGAGCGCTTCACGCACGGCCGTTTCGACCTGTCCTGCCGCATCGAGCGCGACGGCCGGCCGCTGTGGGTCGAACGCGGCGGCTTTGCCGGCAATGATGCGATGTTCGCCAGCCCGGCCGGCTGGGCCGGCGCGACGGTCTGCGGCACGCTGCTGTGCAGCTTCCCGGAACTGCCGCAACAGGCCGCCGCCCTGCTCGAAGCGCTGCGCGCATTGACGCCCGTCGATGGCGCGCAACATGGCGTCACCGCGCCGCCCGGTTTGCTGATCGCCCGTTACCTCGGCGACAACAGCGAAGCCGCCCGGCTGTGGTTTGCCGACCTGTGGAAAATCCTGCGTCCGGCCTGCTGCGGCCGACCGGCCGTGCTGCCCCGAATCTGGAATACCTGAAGGAGTCCGTATGGAACTGACACCGCGTGAGAAAGACAAGCTGCTGATCTTCACCGCCGGCCTGCTCGCCGAGCGGCGGCTGGCCAAGGGCCTGAAGCTGAACTACCCGGAAGCCGTCGCGCTGATCACCTGCGCGATCATGGAAGGCGCCCGCGAAGGCAAAACCGTCGCCGAACTGATGCACGCCGGTACGCAGGTGCTGACCCGCGCCGACGTGATGGACGGCATCGCCGAGCTGATCCCGGAAATCCAGGTCGAGGCCACCTTCCCGGACGGCACCAAGCTGGTCACGGTCCATAACCCGATTGTTTGAGGAGAACACGATGATCCCCGGAGAACTCCTCGCCGAACCCGGCGAACTCGAACTCAACGCCGGCCGCCCGACGATTACGCTGGTCGTCGCCAATACCGGCGACCGCCCGATCCAGGTCGGCTCGCACTACCACTTCTTTGAGACCAACGCCGGCCTGAGCTTCGACCGTGAAGCCGCGCGCGGCTACCGCCTCGACATCGCCGCCGGCACCGCCGTGCGCTTCGAGCCGGGCCAGACGCGCACCGTGCAACTGGTCGCGCTGGCCGGCGAGCGCAAGGTTTACGGATTCCGTGGCCTGATTCAGGGAGCCCTGTGATGAGTACAAAAATCACCCGTCAGGCTTATGCCGAAATGTTCGGCCCGACGACCGGCGACCGCCTGCGCCTGGCCGATACCGAGTTGATCATCGAGGTCGAGAAGGACTACACGATCTACGGCGAGGAAGTGAAATTCGGCGGCGGCAAGGTGATCCGCGACGGCATGGGCCAGAGCCAGCGCGTTTCGGCTGAAACGGTCGATACCGTGATCACCAACGCGCTGATCGTCGACGCGGTCACCGGCATCGTCAAGGCCGACATCGGCTTGAAGGACGGCCGCATCGCTGCCATCGGCAAGGCCGGCAACCCGGACATCCAGCCCGGCGTCGAGATCGTCGTTGGCCCCGGCACCGAGGTGATTGCCGGCGAAGGCATGATCGTTACGGCGGGCGGCATCGACAGCCACATCCACTTCATCTGCCCGCAGCAGATCGACGAAGCGCTGATGTCCGGCGTCACCACGATGATCGGCGGCGGCACCGGCCCGGCCACCGGCACCTTTGCCACCACCTGCACACCCGGCCCGTGGCACATCCACCGCATGCTCGAAGCCGCCGACGCCTTCCCGATGAACCTCGGCTTCCTCGGCAAGGGCAACGCCAGCCTGCCGGAAGCCCTGCGCGAGCAGGTCGAGGCCGGCGTCATCGGCCTGAAGCTGCACGAGGACTGGGGCACGACCCCGGCCGCCATCGACTGCTGCCTGTCGGTCGCCGACGAGATGGACGTGCAAGTCGCCATCCACACCGACACACTCAACGAATCCGGTTTCGTCGAAGCAACGATTGATGCCTTCAAGGGCCGCACCATCCACACCTTCCACACCGAAGGCGCCGGCGGCGGCCACGCGCCGGACATCATCAAGGCCACCAGCCTGGCCAACGTGCTGCCCAGCTCGACCAACCCGACGATGCCGTACACGGTGAACACCATCGACGAGCACCTCGACATGCTGATGGTTTGCCACCACCTCGATTCGAGCATCGCCGAGGACGTCGCCTTTGCCGAATCGCGCATTCGCCGCGAGACGATTGCGGCCGAAGACATCCTGCACGACATGGGCGTCTTCTCGATGATGTCGTCCGACTCGCAGGCCATGGGCCGGGTCGGCGAAGTCATCATCCGCACCTGGCAGGCGGCGCACAAGATGAAGGTCCAGCGCGGCACCTTGCCCGAAGACACTGCCCGCCACGACAACTTCCGCGTCAAGCGCTACATCGCCAAATACACGATCAATCCGGCGCTGACGCACGGCATCGCGCACACCGTCGGCTCGATCGAAGTCGGCAAGCTGGCCGATCTGGTGCTGTGGAAACCCGCCTTCTTCGGCGTCAAGCCGAGCCTGATCCTGAAGGGCGGCATGATCGCCGCCGCCGCGATGGGCGACCCCAACGCCTCGATCCCGACGCCGCAACCGGTGCATTACCGGCCGATGTTCGGCAGCTTCGGCAAGGCGCTGAAAACCTCGGTCACCTTCGTTTCGCAGGCGGCGCTGAACAACCCGGCGGTCGCTGCGCTGAAGCTGGAGAAGCCGCTGGTCGCCGTCTCCGGCACGCGCACGCTGCAGAAATCGGACATGGTGCACAACGGCGCCACGCCGGAAATCACCGTCGATCCGGAAACCTACGTGGTCAAGGCCGACGGCGTGCATCTGGTCTGCGAACCGGCGACCGAACTGCCGCTGGCGCAACGTTACTTCCTCTTCTGACCATGCTGATCCTGAACCAACGCACCACGACCCCCGCCACCGACTCGGTGGCGCTGGCCTACGACGAACGCAAACGCAGCCGGCTCAAAGTGACGCTGGCCTCCGGCCGGGAAGCCGGCATCTTCCTCGAACGCGGCGACCACCTGCACGGCGGCGACAAGCTGGCGGCGGAAGACGGCAGCGCCGTCGTCGAAATCCTCGCCGCGCCGGAAAGGCTGATCGAGGCGGTCGCCGACAGCCCGCTACTCTTCGCCCGCGCCGCCTACCACCTGGGCAACCGGCACGTGCCGGTGCAGATCCTGCCGACCGAGAATGGCGGCCGGCTACGTTTCCAGACCGACCACGTACTGGCCGACATGGCGCGCGGCCTGGGCTGCGCGATCAGCGAAACGGAAGCGCCCTTCCAACCGGAATCCGGGGCCTATGGCGGCGGTCATCATCACCACGGCGACGAACCCGAGCACGCGGACCTCCACGACCCCGGCCACGGTCCGCACCGTTCGGTGCCGAAGATTCACGAGTTCAAGCCGCGCTGAACGCGGCGGGCGGGCCTACTGAATGATGAAGGAGGTGAAAAAGACCTCCTTGATACCGCTCTTCTGGTCGCTGTGGATCACGTGATTGACCGCGTCGAGGATGTCTTCCATCAGTTCCTTCTTGCCGGCCAGCGTTCGCATCTTGTCCTCGCTGCGTTCCGACAGCAGCAGGATGAGCGCATGCTGGATTCGCGGCCGGAAAATGTCGAGTTCGTGCGTGACTTCCGGCGCCGCCGGCTCAAGCACGAGTTCAATGCGCAGGTAATGGGAAGTGCCGAGATTGACCGTGAACACCATCGGCGACGCACCGCCGCCCCCGCCGTGGCCGCTGCTGGCTCCGGCAAATGGAGACAGCAAGGCTGCCACGAGAAAAACAACAAGCATCCGGATACGCATCGGCCAAACCACCAGAAAATGAATTTCGAATCAGCCGCTTCCCCATTAGCTGACTGACAGCCGAATGCGACATCCCCGGGCAGAATTGTCCGTGGCGCGGTGGCAAATTGCAAATTCTCCCGGCGCCAATCCCGCCGACCAACTTCCGTCCCGCGTCAGCAGTTAGCCGGCGGCACCGCCCGGCGGCAGGCTGCTAGGGGCGGTCGAGTTCGAGATCGGCCAGCGAGCCGGCGTCCTCGATCGGTTCGAGGTGGGTCAGTACGTTGGCGCGCGGCACGGCGGCACGGATGCCGGCCTCGATTTCCTCGACCAGGTCGTGCCCGCGCTGCACCGTCCATTGCCCGGGCACCAGGACGTGCAGGGTGATGAAGGCACGCGCGCCGGACTGCCGGGTACGCAGCGCGTGGAAGGCGAGCCCGCGTTCCCGGTAGCCGGCGAGCAGGGTTTCGATCGCCGTCACCTGCTCCGCCGGCAGCGCCGCGTCGAGCAGACCGTCGGCCGAACGGCGCACCAGTTGGTAACCGGTCCACAGGATGTTGATCGCCACCGCCAGCGCCAGTACCGGGTCGAGCCACAGCCAGCCGGTGAGCCAGACCAGGCCGACGCCGAGGATGACGCCGACCGAAGTCCACACGTCGGTCATCAGGTGATGGGCATCGGCCTCCAGCGTAATCGAGTTGTGCTGCCGTCCCACCGCCATCAGCACACGCGCCACCACGAGGTTGATCAGCGACGCTGACAAGGAGATCAGCAGACCGACGCTGACCGATTCCAGCGGCTGTGGGTCGAACAGACGGTTGAGCGCGGTGTAGGCGATGCTGAGCGCGGCGACCAGGATCAGGAAGCCCTCGAAGGCGCTGGAGAAATACTCGGCCTTGCCGTGCCCGTGCGGATGCTTGTCGTCGGCCGGCGCTTCGGCCAGCGCCAGCATCCACAAGGCCATCAGCGCGCCGGCCAGGTTGACGAAGGATTCGATGGCGTCGGAGAGCAGACCGACCGAGCCGGTCATCTGCCAGGCCCAGCCCTTGAGCAGGATAGTGGCAATGGCGGCGGCGATGGACAGCCAGGCGTAGCGTTGCAGCGAGGCCGGCGCGTTGGTGTTTCGTTCAGTCATGGTTTCCTTCAATCATCATCGTCATCTCCGTGCCGCCCTTCGCGGCCCGATTCCCCGTGTTCGCCCCGACCGCGGATGTCGTGTTCGTTGGCGCTGCGATGGCATTCGGTGCAATTGCTGTAGTCGCGGATGCCTTCCTCGATATGTTCGCGGCGGATGTTTTCCTGCGTATGTTCATGGCAACCGTAGCAAGTGTAACGTCGGTAATCGCTGCCCAGGTGACAGGTGGCGCACTCGACGTTGTGCTTGCGGTCGAGCACGAAGTACTCGCGGTGATCGAAAGTTGCCGGCCGCCATTTCTGCTGACCGTGGCAACTGCTGCATTCGCCGCTGATCTGCCGGTGCAGCTTGTCGCGCGGCGCCTCGTGACAACTGCGGCATGCGCCGCGCGTCGCCCGGTCGAGCAGATTGTGGTCGAAACGGCCGCTGCTGCGGAAGCGCTTCACGCCGGCATGGTCGCTGTGGCAGGCAACGCAATCGCTGCTTGCCAGTTTCTGGTGGAAGGCTGTCTTGGTCAGCGGCTTGGCGAGCGGCTGGCCGGTCGTCGTCAGGCGACCGATCTCTTCCGGCTTGTGGCAGCTCGCGCAGCGCTCCGAGGCGCTGCCGAAAAACGGCGCGTGACAGGCGAAACAGTCGGTTTCCAGCTTGGCGTGGCCGGGAATCAGCTTGCCCGGCGCCAGCATCAGGTGCGGATAGACGAAAACCAGCACGGTCGCGACCAGCAGGTTGAGGGCCAGGATGATCTTGACGATGCGCTTCATTTCCAGCCCCAGAACAGGAAGATGCTGAAGATATGGCCCAGCGCCAGCACGGCGAAGACGATGAAGATCGGAATGTGCACCTTGCGCCAGCGGCTCATCGCATCGAGCGTCACGGCGTCCCAGAACACGGCGCGCTCCACTTCATCCTTCGCCAGGCCGCTCTGTTCATGCTGCTCGCGCTGGCTGACCAGGTGCTCGCGCGCCCGGCCCAGCAGCAGCTTGCCGACCATGCCGCTGATCACGTTGACGCCCATCGCCACCGTCGCCAGCCAGGGCAGGATGGCGCTAAAGTGGATGCCGGCGTGCAGCAGCACCATCAGCGAGCCCAGCCAGGCGGTGATTTCGTGCAGGTTGAGCAGGGTCCGGGGGTTGCCGGAAAGGATGTACTTGCGCTTGCGCAGCGAATAGACCAGCGAACCGATGATCAGCAGGGTGCCGGGAATGCCGAGATAACGGCCGACCCAGACCAGGTTGAAACGGTGCAGCAGGTAATCGCCGGCCAGCGTGGCCGCGCCCAGCAGGCCGAGCAACAGGGAAAAAGGCAGGATGTGCCGGCGCCAGAGCGAACTGGTGGTGAGCGTCGCGGTCATTCAGGCCTCCAGGGTCAGGCTGGTTTTCGGCAGCGCGGAGCACAACAGGCAATACCCGGGCGGCAGATCGAAATCCGGCGGATGGCGGTAACTCACCTCGCCAGCGCTGACCCGCGTCTGACAACTGCCGCAGGCGCCGGCGCGACAGCCGGAATCGACCGCCACGCCGTTCGCTTCGGCCAGCTCCAGCAGGCTGCCGAAGCTCGCCTGCCACACCGCCTGCCGGCCCGAGCGGGCGAAGTTGACGACGATCTCTTGCCCGGCCGGCGCGCTGGCCGCTGGCACTGCCGCCGGCCGCGCCAGCGAAGCCGGACCGAAGGCCTCATAGTGGATGGACGATTCCGGCACGCCCCAGGCGGCAAGATCGCCGACCACGCTCTCCATCATCGGTAACGGGCCGCAGATGTAGAACTGCCACGCCTTGAGCGGCAGCAACTGGCGCATCAGCGCCACCGACAAGCGCCCGCGGTGCTGGTAATCGACGCCCTCGCGCTCTTCCGGCAGCGGATCGCTGAAACAGTAATGGAGACGGAAATTCGGCTGCGCGGCGGCCAGCGCCGCCAAGCGGGCCGGCTCGACCAGCTCGCGCGCGTTGCGCACGCCCAGGAACAGCCAGACCTCGCGACCGGGCTGGGCGGCCAGGCTCCAGGCGAGCATCGACAGCAGCGGCGTGATGCCGATGCCGCCGGCGACCAGCACCACCGGTTCCATGCTCCGGTCGAGATGAAAGTGGCCGGCCGGCGCACGGACCTGCAACAGCGTGCCGGGCTGCACATAATCGTGGAAATGGTTCGATGCGCGCCCGCCCGTGACCCGCTTGATCGAAACCCGGTAGCGATCGCGGCGCGGCGCATCCGACAGCGAATAGCAACGGACGATCTCTTCGCCCGATGCCAAGATGAGCTTGAAAGTCAGGAACTGACCGGGCAGGAATTCGGGCAGGGCCAGGCCGTCAACCGGTTGCAGATGGAAGGAGCAGACCGACTGCGCCGCATCCTCGAGGGTTTTCTCCACCACCCGGAAATCCCGCCAACCGGACCAGCCGGCGCTGGCCGGCTGTTCGTCCGGCACCGCCGCGAACGCGGCGGCCGGCGCGTCGGCCACGCCCAGCGCATGATAATCGCGCCAGTGGCGGCGCAACGCGAGCCCCAGCCAGAGCAACAATTGCAGGGCAATGCCGAGGACGATCCACAGCGTCAGGGACAGGGAGGTCATGACTTCGTCGAACAGAACGGGGAAAACGGGCCGCGAACGTGCGTGCGCACCAGTCCGTCAGCGGAGAAATGGCGCCCGAGAAAGCCGATGATGTTCAAGATGCAGCACCCGATGGTCGAAGCCGCACAGCTTGCCGCCGCAACGATGAATACAGGCTGAACACCGGGCAGCGCTGCCGCTTCGGCAAACGCTGTCCGGCTGGCGAACGCTTCGCCGCGCCCTCGCCTACCAGCTCCCTTCCAGCGTCAGCATGTAGGTGGCAACGCTGCCGTCGCAGCTTTCCAGGCGCCAGGCATCGGCCGCCGCGCTGGCGCGGGCCAGCTTGCAGGTATCGGCGCGCAGCAGGTTCTTGGCGTTGAAGCGCAGATTGAGTCCGGGCTGCAGGCGATAGACGGCGAACAGGTCGAGGACGGTGCGGTCTTCGGTGCGCTCGTGGCGTTCGCCCGGGATGCTGGTCTTCACCTCGGCGAAATGCTGGACATCGACGCCGGCCGTGACGCGCTGGCCGATGGGCCGCTCGTAGCCGAGGCTCAACTGGTAGCGCGGCGATTCGCGCGCCTCGCGGACCAGGTCGAGGCGCTCGTCGTGCACCCGGCTGCGCGGCACGGTCAGGTGGCCCTTGAGGGTGCCGGGCGCGACACCCATCTTGCCGAGGTTGAGCTTGGCGTCGAGTTCGGCGCCCCAGTGCTCGGCGTCGCCTTCGTTGTACGGCCGGTCCACCCAGCGGGCGCCTTCGAGCATCACCCGGCGTTCGACGAAATCGCTGGTCTGCCGGGCGTAGAGGTTGAAGCCGACGACGCCGGCGTCGGCCGGCAAATAGTGTTCGAGCACGGCTTCGAAGTTGGTGCTGCGCTCCGGCTGCAGGTTGGGGTTGCCGCGCTGGTCGGCTTCGAGCGGCGTGTTGGCGCTCAGGCTGAGGACCGGCCGGTTGCTCAGTTCGTCGAGGCGCGGCAGCTTCAGGCCGCGGCCGATGGAACTCCTGAACACCCAGCGCTCGGCCGGCTCCCAGCGCAGCGCCAGCGACGGGGCGACGATGCCGTGGCGGCGGCTGTCGCCCTCGACGTCGAGGCGGAATTGCTCGCCGCGCAGGCCGAGGGTCAGCGTGGTGCGCGGATCGAGGGCGAATTCGTCCTGCACCCAGGCAATCGTCTGCCGCTCGCCGGTCTGGTACAGGGTCCGCGTGCCCGACAGGGTCTGCCGGTCGTCGCGTTCCAGGCGGGCACCTTCCAGCGCCAGGGAAACGACGTGGCTGCCCAGGGCATGGTCCAGACGAATCATGCCGTTCAGTTCGTCTTCGTCGCGTGCCAGGTTTTCGCGGGTCTGGGTAAGGACACCGCCGGCACTCAGATAGTCGCGCCGGGTGTCGGTGTCGCGCTGCCCTTTCATCCAGGCCAGGCGCGAACTCAGCTTGCCAGCTTCGAGCTTGCGCTCGCCTTCGAGACGCAGGCGGTAGAGGCGGGTCTTGCCGCTTTCCCGGTCGGAGCGGCTGCCGTCGGTGGCGAGGCCGGTGCCAGCCAGCGGGTCGGCGTAGCTGTAGCGCTCCATTTCGCCCCAGCGCCGGGTGTCGCCGCGAAACAGCGTCGGCCAGATCGAGAAGCTGTCGCCGCCGCGCCGCCAGTTGAGGCGCGGGCTGAAGACCACTTCGTTCATCGTGAAGCGGCCGCTGTTCTCGTCCTGGCTCCAGGCATTGCGGGCACCGCCGGTGAAGGCCTGGCGGTCGCTGTCGCTGCCGGAGACCATGACGTGGTGGTTGATGGTCAGCGGCAGCACCCAGGAAAACTCGCCGGCATTGCCGCGTCGGGTCACCGTGCTTTGGCCGAAGACCCGGCCGTCGCGCGAGCCGGTGGCGAGCTTGACCGTCGTGTCGGACTTCTTGGCGGTCTTCTTCATCACCAGGTTCACCGTGACCGAGGCGCCGCCGCCGAACTCGGCCGACGAACCGCGCAGGATCTCGACCCGCTCCAGCTCGCCGGACGGCAGGCGGCCGACCGAAGCGGCCGCCATCCGCGAATTGCCGCCGACCCGTTCGCCGTCGATCAGCAGTTGCACCGAATCGCGCACCATGCCTCGCGCCCGCATCGACTGGCCGCCGTGCGCGTCCTGGCTGCCGGCGTCGATCCCGGGCAGTTTGCTGATCACCTCGCTGACCGTCGTCGCGCCGAGGTTGGCGATTTCCGCCTGATTGAGGATCACCTTCTGCGTCACTGCCTGACGTCTTTCTTCCAGCGCGTCGGCGTCGGCGGTCACGGTGACCGTCGACAACACCTGTTCTTCCGCCCAGCCCTGCCCTGCCAGCACGGCCAGCAGGCCGGCCATCCAAGCCTTGTTCATGTTTTTCTCTTCTCCCGTTTCAGACCATGCCGCCGGCGCTGGCCCCTTGCCAGAGCTGGACGATACCCGTTCCCAACAGCAGGAACGCGCTCAATGCTTCGATGCGCGGTTGCCAGCGCCCCAGTTGTTCGCGCAGTTGCTGGCCGACGTAGGCGACGACGGTGCCATACACCAGCCAGGGCGCGGCGATGGCGCCGAGGCCAAAGCTCAGGCCGAGCGCGGCGCCGCTCCACGCCGTGCCGCTGGCCGCCGCCGCGACCAGCACCGCGCCCTGCGGCGCGCAGGGCGTCAGCGCCATGCCGACGCCCATCAGGTAAAGCCCGGATGGCATCGCCTGGGCCGCCGCCTGACGCGGTCGCCAACTGATTTTCTGTTCGTCTTTTGGCGCACAACTGCCGCAAGCCGGACGGCGCCGGCCGAGCAGCGCGACGCCAACCAGCACCAGGGCGATGCCGACCGTCAGATGGACGACCCAGCCGTTCACGCCGCCGACGTAGCGCCCGCCCCACCAGCCGCTGACCGCGCCGAAGCCGCCATAGACGGTGAGCCGGCCGAGCGAAACGGGCAGCAGGATGCGCCACGAGCGGGCGATGCCCTGGTCGGCGTTGACGAAGAGCGGCCCGAGATAGGGCAGGCAACTGACCAGACAAGGGCCGAGCCCATAGACCAGCCCCAGCCCGAGCGCCATCGGCAGGCCGATGGCTACCGCTTCGACCGGCATGTTCAGTGATCTTCCTGCTGTTCGGCGAGGAACTCGCTGCGCGCCAGCACGGCAGCGCCGTAGGCGGTGGTCGTCTGCGGATATTCCGGCACCACCAGCTCGCGTTGCAGTTCGTCCTGAATCGCCGCCACCAGCCCCTTGTTGAGCGCCGGACCGCCGTCCATGTACACGCGGTCCTCGATGCCGACCCGCTTGGCCAGACGCACCGTGCGCTTGGCGATCGAGTAGTGGATGCCGGCGACGATCTCGGCCTTGCCGTGGCCGTTGGCGAGCAGGCCGATGATCTCGGATTCGGCGAAGACGGTGCAGGTGCTGTTGATCGACAGCGGCGCGCCGCTGCCGGTGAAGTGGATGTCGCCCAGGTCTTCCAGATCGAGGTCGAGGTTGCGCGCGGCGACGTCGAGGAAGCGGCCGGTGCCGGCGGCGCATTTGTCGTTCATCACGAAGTTGGTGACGTTGCCGCTGTCGTCGATCTGGATCGCCTTCGAATCCTGGCCGCCGATGTTGATGATCGTGCGCACGCCGCCGAAAGCCTTGCCGGCTTCGTGGGCGCCGATGGCGTTGGCGGTGATCTCGGAGATCGAATCGTCGGCTTCCTTGAACAGCTTGCGGCCGTAGCCGGTGGCGATCAGGTATTTCAGACGCTCACGGTCGACCCCCGATTTTTCCAATAAAACGCGCAGCGCCTCCTTGGCGTTCTTGTGGAAGAGGCTGCCGGAGTCGGTGACGTGGATGCCGACGATCTCGCCAGCTTCGTTGATCAGCGCGGTCTTGATGGCGGTGGAGCCGATGTCGATACCTGCGAAATAATTCATGCGCGTGCTTTTCTTTTTCTGGTCTTGATGGATTCGAGGAAGGCTTCGACACGGGTCGACAGCTGCCCCATGTCGTCCGGGCTGTAGTCGGTCTCGACGTAGAGCATCGGGATGCCGGCCTGGTTGAGCGCGTCGGCGACGCTCTTCTGCTCCATCTCGTACACCTGGCAACCAGCGAAGGACTGGTAGACGACGCCGTCGGCGTTGAAGGTGGAGACGAGGTCGAGCAGGCGCCGGATGCGGTCGTCGTTGCGGGTGAAGATCGGACAGGTGCAGGGCTTCAGGTACTTGTCGGCGATGCTCTCGATCATGTGGCTGACCAGCCATTCGTCGACCGCCGTCATGTCGTAGAGCATGCGGTTGGCCGAGCAGGTCTCGTCGGCGACGACGACGCCGCCCGCCTCCTCGATCAGCAGCGGCAGCTTGACGTTGGGGAAGATCGGCGGCGAGCCGGTAAACACGATGCGCGGCGCCTTCTTCTGCGCGGCGCTGAACTGCGCTGCCTCGCGCTGCGCCAGTTCGGCGTTGAGCGCTTCGACGGCGGCGCTCCAGCGCTCAATGTCGTCAAAGAAATAGGCGTTGGTGACGAGGAAGACGTCCTTGCCGAGGATCAGCGACGGCGCCTTGCGGCGGAAATTGTGCAGGGTGCGGAAGGCGGCCTGGGCGCGCGAGGTCTTGGCCATCGCCTCGCGCAGGCGCTGGCGGGTCAGGCGCTTGCCGGTCACCTTCTGCAGGCGGGCCGCCATCAGCCGGACCGTGCGCCGCCAGTATTCGCGCGCTGCTTCGTTGTCCTTGGCGCTCGGCAGGTCCATGTCGTAGACCTCGTAGCCCATGCCTTCCATCATCTGGGCGGCTTTCTTCTTCTGGTCGCAGGTCGTCGGATTGACGATCAGCTCCAGCTTGCCGACGTCGGGCACGGCCTTTTCCGAATGCAGGCGGCCGAGCGTGGCCTTGACCAGCGAGCAGGACTTGGCCGGCATGAAGTCGGCGCCGACCTGGTCGTAATGGTAGGCGCCGTTGCACAGGCGGACCGGCGTCGCGCCGACGGCGTAGATCAGCTCTTCCGGCACCTGGATGCAGGTGGTGCCGATGCCCGGCCCGTCGCGGTCGAGCGGCGCGCCTTCGATGAAGGAATGGCGGAAGAGGTCGTAGAAATAGGTCATCGCCGCCGGGTTGTCGATGAAATCGTCGACGATGTGGTTGAGCATGACCTCGGCTTCGCGCGCCTGGCGGCTCTGGTTGAACGCCGGCTTGAGCGGCACTTCGCGGATTTCACTCACTTGCGGATTCCCTTGTTCATGCGCTTGATGAAACCTTCCTCGGTCGATTCGAAGAAGGTGATGTTGGCGAAATCGACCTTCAGCGCGCCCTTTTCCGGGCAGGCGGCGACGCATTTGAGGCATAGCGTGCAGTCGTCGGTCATGATTTCCTTGCGTTCGACGTCGTCGGCGATCTCGCGGATTTCCATGTCGCAGGCGGTGTAGCAGTCGCCGCAACGGGTGCATTTGCTGCCGTCCTTGCGCAGACGCAGCAGCGCCGGCCTGGAGAGCAGGTAATGCAGCGCGCTCATCGGGCAGAAGAAGCAGAAAAAACGCTTCTTGACGAAGGAACCGACGATGAACAGGCCGGTGATGCCCATGCCCAGCGCGGTGAGGACGATCTTGCCCGGCGTCGAGAAGTCGATCGTCCATTGCGAGACGTCGCCGTTGAACAGCGGCAGGATCATGCGTCCGGGGCAGATCTGGCAGAACGGCGCGCCGACCTCGTGCGACCACAGGCCGCCGCCAATGCCAAGCGGAATCAGCAGCAGCAAGGCGAGCAGCACGTACTTGATCCAGGTCAGCTGGCGGAACTGTTCGTGCGTGTAGCCCGACTGGCGGATGCCCAGCTTCTGGCGCAGGCTGGTCAGCCAGTCCTGCAGCGTGCCGAGCGGGCAGACGAAACCGCACCAGCCCTTGTTGAGGACGATGAACCACAGCGCAAAGATGGCGAAACCGGTGAGCACGCCGATCCCCGCGTAACCGAACAACTGCGGCCAGGGCCGCGCCAACTGGTGCTGCAACGGCAGCAGGTAGCAGACGCCGGCCCGCCCCTCGCGGACGTAGCCGCAGCCGAACATCGGCAGGTTGTTGCCGAGGTTGATCGCCAGATAGCCGCCATAGACGAAGAGAACGAAGGCGGCGAGCTGGAACCAGAAACGGAAACGCTTCAGATCAACGTTGTTGACCGCGTCGCGCAACTTACTCATCGAAGCTCACCTCGCGGTAGGGCCGCACGCGGCGCCGGCGGTAGAGGTAGATCGCCGTACCCGAGAAGAGCAGCGCGACGACGGCGATGCCCAGTCCCCAGGCGTAGGACTCGTAATCCTCGATCGCCGGATAGTAGGCGCCGGCCAGCGTCGTCGTGTAGCGCACGTCGCGGTAGGGCGTGCCCTGCCATTCGCCGGCCTGATCGAGCGGGAAGCTGGCGCTGACCACGAAGGTTTCGCGGTGACGGCGGTCGAACTCGCGCCATTCGGGGAAATAGTCGCGGATGACGACGAAGCTGGCGCGGCCGTCCTCGTCGGACTGCACGCTGTTGCTCCAGCCCTGGCCGCTGGTGAAGGTGACGCGGGCGTTCTGCACCGGCTTGCCGTCGCGCAGCACCTGGAAGGCGAGCACGTCGCCGTAGTTGATGCGGGTAAACAGCCCTTCCTTGTCCTTGCGCAGGCGAACGATCTCGACCGGTACCCGGGCATCGGTGCGCGGCACCATCAGTTGATCTTCGCCGTCGACCGTCGCATGCCCGGCCGAACGCATCACCTCGGCCTTGGCGACGGTCACTGCAAGCGTTTCGCGGTCAACCGCGCGGCGCACGAAGTAGGCGTTGTAGACGCCTGGTTCGGGCATCGGGAAAGTCACGTTGTAAGGGCCGCCGTGCGGCTCCACATCGATCGCCGATGCCTGCTGCTGCACATCGAGCAGCAACACCGGCTCGCTCGCCGGCACGCTGCCCGCCGTCTGCGGGTTGCTGCCGCTGCGCAGCCACAGGCGCTTGTTCGGGATGCGGCCGGGCGCGCCGCCCATGCCCATTTCCTCCATGCCCTCCATCCCGCCCATGCCGGCCATCCCGCCGCGGGCGCCACCCGGTCGTCCGCCGCCGTCGCGGCGCGGCGCCTGGTCGCTCAACCAGAGCACGCCGTCGCCGCCACCACGCATCATGCGCGGTCGCCCCGCTGCGGCGGCGGCCGGCGGGCTCGACGGTGCCGGCGGTGCAGCCATCGCCATCATGTGCCCGGCATGCAGATCGACCGCCTGAGCGCGAGCAGCCGGCGCTTCGCCGGCGGCCGGCTTGCCCGGGCGAGCGGCTGCCACCGGCGGCACCTTTTCGGCCGCTGGCACGGCGGCTTCCGCAGCCACCGGCGCCGCCGCCTCGGCCTGGCGACGCTCGGCCGCCCGCGCCCGCCAGAAGGCCCGTTTTTCTTCGTCGGACGCATCGGCCGGCGGCCGTGGCCCGGCGTAATCGCCGCGACTGACGCCGGGCGGCGGCCCGCGCCGCTCGCCGGCGTCCTGGGCCGGCACTTGTGCCGCGCAGAACAGCATCGACAACAGAACCAGTTCTTTCATCATGCGCACGATCCGCTCCCGTCAGAAGTTGTAGCTGACGCCGGCGCGCAGGGTCAGCGGTTTGTAGCCTTCGTCGTAAGTCGCCTTGCCGGCGGCGGTCATCCAGGCCCGTTCGGCGTATTTCTTGTCGAACAGGTTGAGGACGTGCAGCCAGGTGCTCCAGGTCTTGGTTTTGTAGGCGATGCGCAGGTGGAACAGGTCCGGTCGCTTGTAGGTGCCACCGACGTTCTCGTTGTTGCGGTAGTAGGAGGCGATATGGTCGTACTCCAGCTCCGCGCGCAAACCTTCGACGGGCTTGACCCCGACGCGCAAGTTCAAGTGGTGCTCGGGCGCGCCTTTCCAGGTATTCCCGGAGTAATCGTAGGTCGGCGTCTTGTAATCCTTGTATTCAACGATGCTCCAGGTATGGCCCAGGCCAGCGTCCAGCCAGCGCGTGACGTCGAATGAGACGGAGGTTTCCAGGCCGTGCAGGCGGGCCTTGCCGGCATTGACGTTCCTTTGGTAGCACGGCTCGGTCGGCGCGCAGTCTTCGCGGACGATCATGTTCTTGATGTCGGTATCGAAATACGCCGTATCGAAGCGCAGGCGCTTCGCCAGCAACTGACCGCGCAAGCCCAGCTCGTAGGTCATCGACTCGATCGGCTTGAGGCTCATGTTCATCGGCACATAGGTGGTTTGATTCGGGGTTCCGCCGCTGCCCAGCATGTCGCTCACGCTCGGCGCCAGAAAGCCTTCGGCGGCACGCGCCCAGAGCAGATAACCGCCGGCGAATTCGTAGGTGGCACCGAGCTTGCGGACCAGCTTGGAAAAGCTCTTGCGGCCATCGCCCTTGTCGCCCAGCTTGTTGTCCGTCTCGAGATCGAAGTCGTCCTTGCGGACGCCCATCGACAGGCGGAGCGAATCGAGCGGCGAGAACTCGTAATGCAGGAAGGGCGAGGTGTGCTTTTCCGTGCCCACGGTAGAGGTGTTCAGCGTCCCCTTGGCGAAGTCGCCGTCGAGCGCACTGGCGTAGGAAGTCGCGTTCTTGAAGCTCTTCGATTTGGCGTCCATCCAGGTCGCATCCACACCGAGGTAAAGCGTGGACATGACGAACGAAAAGTCATGGCGATACATCGCCTGGATGCTGTTCTCCGTCGTATCGCCCTCGCCGACGCTCATCGCGGCGGCCGAGGTGGCACTGAGGCTTTTCGAGGTCGTCACGCGGTTCAGCGCCGAAACATTCAGCTCGCCGTTGTCGCCGATCCGCCGCTTGTACTGGAACGACGGCGTGACGTAGGTGGTGTCGGTCTTCTTGTACTGGGTCGCCAGGCCCTCGCGCCAGTCGTCGTGAAACTGCGCCTCAGAAATCGACCCCGGCTCGCGCGAGATATCGTTCAGGTATTCGAGACGGGCGGTCAGTTTCGAAAACGCGTCGGGACGATAGACCAGTTTTCCGCTCGCCGCGCCCTTCTTCTGCGCAGCGCTGTCGTTCGCCCGCCAGCCCTTGTTGTCCATGTAGTTCAGGTTGAAGAAATAGCCGAGATCGGCGTTCAGCGAACCGCCCTGGGCATAGTCGGTCCGGTAGAGGTCGAAGGCGCCGATCTCCTGCGAGATCCGGCGCTCCAGTTCGCGCGGCGGATCGCGTGTGATGACGTTGATCGTTCCGCCGAAGGCGTTGCTGCTGCTCAGCACGGAGCCCGGGCCGGTGATCACTTCGACGCGCTCGATGTCCGACGGGCTGCTCTCGTCGAGCGCGTTGAAGTTGCCGGTGCTGTAGGTATTCACCCGCATGCCGTCGACCCGCTTGTCGGTGTAGCTTTTGCTGCCGTCGGGAATGCGGATGTTGCGGATCAGGGTCATCCCGGGAACGCGCCAGAGCAGTTCGCGCCGGGGATCGACGAACTTCACCGTGTCCAGGACCTCGGGCGAGATCGTCGTCCCGGACATCGGCGAATACGGGCTGAAAGTCTCGATCGCCGATTTTTCCTGAACGCTCAGATCGGCATCGGCAGTGGTCCTGACCGGCGCCAGGACGCGTTCTTCGCCCTGCGCCAGTGCCCATTGGCAAGACAGCCCGAATACAGCGACGGCGATCACGCGCGGCACATTCGCCGCGCCCCCCTGAACTAGCTTTTCCGACATGAATTCACCTTGAGAAATGCAGTTCTGCATCAGAACTGGTAGGAAACACCGACCCGGACCAGGCGCGGCGTGTAGCCTTCGGTATAGGAATTGCGCACGCCGGCGTCGGTGGAGCCGACCCGTTCCGCGTACTTGGTGTCCATCAGGTTGAGGACGTGCAGCCAGGCGCTCCAGGACTTGGCGCTGTAGCTGGCGCGCAGGTTGTAGACGTCGGGACGGCTGTAGCGGTCGGTGGTGGCCTGGTTGGTGTAGTAGCTGTCGATGTGGTCGCCTTCCACTTCGACCCGCCAGCCGGCGGCCGGCTTGACCACGACGCGCAGGTTGTAGTGGTTGCGCGGCGTGTAGTAGCGCTGGGTGCCGGTGTAGTCGGCGCTCGCCGTCTTGTAGTCGCCATAGCGGTAACGGGCGTAGGTGTGCGAGAGGCCGATTTCCAGATACTTGTTGATGTCGTAGGAAAGCGCCGTCTCGAAGCCGTGGGCGCTGGCCTTGGCGGCGTTGACGTTGCGCGTGCGGCAGTAATCGACGTTCTGGATGCAGGCCTGGGAAACGATCAGGTTCTTGAAATCGGTTTCGTAATAGCCGGTGTCGTACTTGAGACCGAAATCGAAGCTGCCGCGCACACCGATCTCATGGGTCAGCGACTCTTCCGGTTTGAGATCCATGTTGGTCGGCACGTAGCGGGAGGCCCAGGCCGCCGCCGGCGTCGCCGGGGTCGGCGTGCCGCTGCCGAGCAGGGTGCTGACGCCGGGTCCCATGAAGCCCTCGGCGACGTTCGCCCAGACCAGGGCCTGCGGCGAGATTTCGTAAACCGCGCCGAACTTGCGCACTGTCTTGCTGTAGCTGGTACTGCCGTCCTTGTTGTCGTTGAACTTGTCGTCGACGCGGTAACTGATGTCGTCGCGCCGCACCCCCAGCGTCAGGCGCAGCGGATCGAGCGGCGAGAACTCGACCTGCAGGAAGGGCGACTTGTTTTTTTCGTAGGACTTGGAATAGCCGGTCAATGCCCCGCGCGAAAAATGAAAACTGTTCGGACTGAGATCGTCGAATTTCTTGCTCTCACTGGTCGTGTCCAGGTAATCGAAACCGCCGGTGATCGAGGTCTTGGCCAGGCTGAAGTTGTGCTTGTACATCAACTGGAAGTTGGTCTCGTCGGAGTCCGTATCGCCCAGCGTCGACCCGCCACCGGTGAACCCCGACGAGCGTGCCGTCTGCTCGGTGTGGCGCTGCTGGCCGTACAGGTTCAACTCGCCGAAGTCGCCGAACATCTTGCGGTAGTGCAGCGACGGCGTCGAATACTTGACCGCGGTGCGCAGGTAGCTGCCCGGCTCGGCCTGCCGCCAGTTGTCGTGGAACTGCGCTTCGTCGAGCGAACCGGCGCTCTGGTAGTCGTCGTCGATGTATTCGTAGCGCAGCGCCAGTTTGGAGCTGCTGTCCGGCCGCCACACCCACTTGGTGCTGAGCGAGGTTTTCTTCTGGTCGGTGTGGTCGCGCCAGCCGTCCTTGTCCAACTGGTTGATGTTGAAGAAATAGCCGAGGCTGTCGCTGAGCCGGTCGCCGCCGCTGACGCCGGTGCGGTAGCCGCCGTCCTCGAAGGCTTCGCCGCTGACCTGGAATTCGCGCTTGGCCGGGGGATCGCGGGTAATCACGTTGATCGTGCCGCCAATCGCGTTGCTGCCGCTCAGTACCGAACCGGGCCCGCGGATGAACTCGATGCGCTCGATGTCCCCCGAGTTCACCTGGTCCACGAAGCCGTAGGTACCGGTGTTGCGGGCGCGCATGCCGTCGATGCGGTTTTCGGTGTAGTTCTTGCCGCCGTCGGTGAAGCGCATGTTGCGGCTCATGCTGACCCCGGGCACGCGCGGCAGCAGTTCGTGGAAGGAGTCGACGTAACGTACCGTCTCCAGCTCCTCGCGCTCGACGACGCTGCCGGCGAGCGGCGTGTATTCAGTCAGGCGACCGAGTTCGGTGCGCGACTGGACTTCGACCTCGCGCGCCGCCTCGGCCTTGACCGGCGACAGGACCTTGTCGCTGTCATCGGCGCCGAACGATGGTTGAACGAATGCGGCCGCCGCGGCGACGGCAATCAGGCTGGGCCTGGATTTCATGAACTACCCCCTGGTGTTTTCTTATGGAATAAATGGCCGATTCACTTCGCCTCGCCCTTCGGCTGCGTGACGAAGGCGATCTTGACGATGCCGCTGCGCTGCGCCGCCGCCATCACGTCGGCGACGGCTTCGTAGCGCGCTTCGCGGTCGGCGCGCAGGTGCAGTTCGGGCTGGCGGACGCTGGCTTCGGCGAAGCGGGCGTCGAGCGTGTCGCGGTGCACCGCCTCGCCGTTCCAGTAGGCGATGCCGTCGGCGTTGATCGCCAACTGGATGACCTCGGGTTTGTCGTCGAGTTTGGTCGAGCTGACGCGCGGCAGGTCGATCGGGATCGCCTGGTGGAAGAGCGGCGCGGTGATGATGAAGATGACCAGCAGGACGAGCATGACGTCGACCAGCGGGGTGGTGTTGATGTCGGCCATCGGGGCGTTGCCGCCCTCGTTGAAGGAACCGAAGGACATCGCGCGCTCCTCAGGCCGCCCGCGCCAGCGTGATGCGGGTGCCGGTGGTCAGATAGGCGTGCAGGTCGTGGGCGAAGCCGTCGAGGTAGGCGGTGACCAGCCGGTTGGCGCGGCTCAGCGCGTTGTAGGCGAGCACCGCCGGGATCGCCACGAAGAGGCCGGCGGCGGTCATGATCAGGGCCTCGCCGACCGGGCCGGCGACCTTGTCGAGCACCACCTGGGTGGCGCCGGAGAGGCCGACCAGCGCGTGGTAGATGCCCCAGACGGTGCCGAACAGGCCGATGAAGGGGGCGGTGGAGCCAACCGAGGCGAGCAGGGTCAGCCCCGATTCGTTGCGCGCCTGGGCATGCACCATGTAGTTGCGCAGCGCCCGGGTCAGCGTTTCGCTGTGCGAGACGCCGCTGCCGATGCTCTGCCCCTGGCGCCGCTCGTGCGCTTCCATCACCTGCGCCGCGGTCTGTGCCATGCCGGCGAAGATGCCGCTCTTGTCCTGTTCGCCGATGGCGGCGACGCCGCTGGCCAGGTTGGGCGCGTCCCAGAAGGCGTCGAAGGCGCGCTCGATGCCGCGGTTGACGCGCAACTGGGCAAAGAAACGGCTACCGATGATCATCCAGCTGAGGACCGACAATATCGCCAGCAGGATGGCGATGCCGTGGGTCACCCAGTCGCCCTGATTCCAGAAATGCATGATCCCCATCGAGGACTCCTTTTTTAAGAAAGCTCAAATACGATTGGCACGACGACCCAGGCAGCGACCGCCTCGTCGCCCCGGCGGGCGGGAACGAAGCGCCAGCGGGCGACGGTTTCCAGCGCCGAGTTGTCGAGGCGCTCGAAGCCGCTGCTCTTCTTGAGCTGGACCTTGATCGCCTCGCCGCTGGCGCTGACATGGACGCGCAGATGCACGGTGCCGGTCTCGCCCAGACGGCGCGACGCGGCCGGGTAAGGCGGCTTCGGATTGGACAGGTAGTCGGCGTCGAAACGGGCCTCGACCAGGGCCGGGGCGGCCGGTGCCGGCGGCGCCTGGACCGGCGCCGGCGTGGCGACCGGCTGTTCGGCGACGACGAAAGTGCTGGTCGCAGCGGGCGCCGGCGCGGCGGCGAGCACCGGTTGTGCTACTGGCTTGACGGTACGCCGCGTCACCTTGGGCGGTGCCGGCGGCAGCGGTTGCGGCGGCGTCGGCGCCGCCTCGTTGAGCAGGCGCACGGCGATCGGCTTCGCCGCTTCGACGATGCGCTCGCCCTGCGTCGCACCCAAGGCAATCAAGGCAAACAGGATTCCGTGCACCAGGATGGCGGAGCCCACGCCACCCGCGGACCGCATCCCGCCCGGCGCCCCCCGGCCCTGCGGGAAAAACAAAGACATCGGCAACCCCCTCTATGCGCCCTCGTCCGCCATGCCTTTTTCACGCCAGTCGAACGATGATTGCGAACTGCGCCGAAAACGGCGCGACGCGGATTCTGGAGAAAGGTTCCGGGCAGGAGAAGTGACAAATTGTCGCACCACGAGATGCGACAATTTGCCGCATAAACCCAAACAAACAATGGCTTAGAATCTTCGGCTCATTTTTTCCGGGCCGGAAAAAACCGACCGTCCCCTTCGCAAGCCGGCCACTGTCTGCCTGCGCCGCGCGGAAAGTCAGCCCCTCTGCGCACAACTGCGTATTGGCCGACGAACGCCGCCGGGAGACAATGCCGGGATGATGTCCGCCCCACCCTCGCAGCAACTCGCCCGCCTATTGCAACTCGCCAGCCCGGCCCTGCCGGTCGGCGCCTACACCTATTCGCAAGGGCTCGAATGGGCGGTCGAATCCGGCGTCGTCAGCGATGAGGCCAGCGCCGGCGCCTGGATTTCCGACCTGCTCGCGTACGGCATCGGCCGCTACGAAGCGCCCTTGGTGGCGGCGCTGATTGCCGCCTGGGACGCCGGCGACACGGCGGAAGTGCGGCGCCTCGACGGCGACTTCCTGGCCAGCCGCGAAACCGCCGAGCTGCGCGCCGAAACGGCGCAGATGGGCTTTTCGCTGCGCCGCCTGCTGCACGACCTGCGCGACGAGTCGCTGGCCGGTGTCGGCAGCGTCGTCGAAGCGCAGCCCGAAGTCGCTTTCCCCACCGTCTGGGCCGGCATCGCCGCCGCCTGGAAGCTGGACCCGGCAGCGGCACTCACCGCTTACCTGTGGGCCTGGGCGGAAAACCAGGTGATGGCCGCGCTGAAAGCCGTACCGCTCGGCCAGGCCGCCGGCCAGCGCCTGCTCGCCGATCTCGGCCGCCGCCTGCCGGCGATCGCGGAAAGCGCGCTGACGCTGCCCGAAACCGCCTGGTCGAACTTCACGCCGGCCTTCGCGATCGCCTGCGCGCGTCACGAAACCCAGTATTCCCGTCTCTTCAGATCCTAGGAAAAACATGAGCAAACAAGCCCTCAGAGTCGGCATCGGCGGCCCCGTCGGTTCCGGCAAGACCGCCCTGACCCTGGCGCTGTGCCAGGCCCTGCGCGAGCAGATAGACATGGCCGTCGTCACCAACGACATCTACACCGCCGAGGACGCCAAGTTCCTGGTCAATCACTCGGCGCTGGCGCCGGAACGCATCATCGGCGTCGAAACCGGCGGCTGCCCGCACACCGCCATCCGCGAGGACGCCTCGATCAACCTCGAAGCCGTCGACCGCCTGCAGCGCGCCTTTCCCGGCGTCGAGCTGATCCTCGTCGAATCGGGCGGCGACAACCTGGCCGCCACCTTCTCGCCGGAACTCTCCGACCTCACCATCTACGTCATCGACGTCGCCGCCGGCGAGAAGATTCCACGCAAGGGCGGCCCCGGCATCACCAAGTCCGACCTGCTGGTGATCAACAAGATCGACCTCGCGCCGCTGGTCGGCGCCTCGCTCGAAGTCATGGCACAGGACGCGAAGGCGCAACGCGGCGAGCGCCCCTTCGTTTTCAGCAACCTGAAAACCGGGGAAGGGCTGGATACGATCATCGCTTTCATCCGCGAACGAGGCATGCTCTGAGCCCTCTTCTGCAGCGCACCAAAAACGGCCAACGCCTACCCTCCATCGCACCATCGTGATTCGTCAAAACCATTGTCGGACAATGGTTTTGACGGCAAACCGCTGATTTTTCAGGCCCCTTGCTGCAGCGCCACAACCGGCACGATTCTCGCTAATCTCCAGTTACCCCGACCCCAACGGGACAGCCAGACCAGAACAGGAGAACAGCGCATGGACAAGACGATGGAAACCGCGCAGCGACTCGCCCGCTTCAAGCTGCAGGTCAAACGCACGCTGGGCCAGACCGTCGACCTCGAACGCCTGACCCGCGACGCCGGCTATGCCCGGCAGCGGCTGGCCGAAATCGAGGAAGCGGCCGAGGACGAGGAACTCCTGGTCCAGCTCCTGCAGTTGCGCGACCTGCTGCTGCCGGTCGCCGCCGCGCCGGCGGCGATCGAAGCGGCCGAAGCGGCGCCCCGACAGACGGCGCCCCTACGCAACTACCTGCAGGGCGCCCGCGCCTGGTAGGCCGGCGCCGCGCCCGGCGGCGGGTATAATCCGGCCTTCGTCGAAGCCAACCCCCGTACCGCCATGCGTCTCTCCCGGACCCTTTCCGCCGCCCTGCTTTCCGCCCTTCTTCTCGCCGCCTGCGGCGAAGCCGAGGACACCCGCCCCGGTCAGCCGGTAAAAACCCGGCAGGACGCATTCAAGGAGATCATCAAGGTCTTCGAACCGATGGGCGTGATGCTGCGCGGAAAGCACTACGAGGAAGAAAAGTTCCTGCGCCTGGCTACCGCCTTGCACGAAAAGCGCGATGGCCCGTGGGCGCATTTCGGCCCCGACACCAATTACCCGCCGACCAAGGCGACGCCGCTGGTCTGGCAGGAGCCGGAGCGCTTCGCGCGCCAACGCGACGGCTTCCTGAAAGCCACCGACGAACTGCTGGCCGCCGCGCAAAGCAAGGACCAGGCGCGCATCCAGGCCGCCTACGACGCGGTGCACGCCAGTTGCCAGGATTGCCACAAGCCGTTCAAGACGCGCTGAGACCATGCTCCGCCTGACCGAACTCAAGCTGCCGCTCGACCATCCGCCGGCAGCGCTGCGCCCGGCGCTGTGCGCCCGCCTGGGAATCAGCGACGGCGAGCTGGTCGATTTCCGCATCGTCAAGCGCAGCCACGACGCGCGCAAGAAGTCGGCGATCGTCCTCATCTACCAGATCGATGTCGAACTGCGCGACGAGGCCGCCGTCGCCGCCCGTCTGGCTGACGACCGCCACGTCGTGCCGGCGCCGGACATGGATTACCACTTCGTCGCCCGCGCGCCGGAGGGACTGAACGAACGTCCGGTGATCATCGGCATGGGCCCCTGCGGCCTGATGGCCGGGCTGGTGCTGGCGCAGATGGGCTTCCGGCCGATCGTCCTCGAACGCGGCAAGGCGGTGCGCGAGCGCACCAAGGACACCTGGGGCCTGTGGCGCAAGCACCAGCTCGACCCGGAATCCAACGTCCAGTTCGGCGAGGGCGGCGCCGGCACCTTCTCCGACGGCAAACTGTACAGCCAGATCAAGGATCCGCGCTTCCTCGGCCGCAAGGTGATGACCGAGTTCGTCAAGGCCGGCGCGCCGGAAGAGATCCTCTACCTGAGCAAGCCGCACATCGGCACCTTCCGCCTGGTCAAGATGGTCGAGAACATGCGTGCGACGATCCGCGAGCTGGGCGGCGAAATCCGCTTCGGCGCCCGCGTCGAACGCCTGCTGACCGAGAACCGCCAGGTCACCGGCGTCGAACTGGCCGGCGGCGAACGCATCGCCAGCCGCCACGTCGTGCTGGCGATCGGCCACAGCGCCCGCGACACCTTCGAGATGCTGCACGCCGAGGGGGTCTATGTCGAAGCCAAGCCCTTCGCCATCGGTTTCCGTATCGAGCATCCGCAGACGCTGATCGACCGCGCCCGTTTCGGCCCCAACGCCGGCAACGAACTGCTCGGCGCCGCCGACTACAAGCTGGTGCATCACTGCGCCAACGGTCGCGCCGCCTACAGCTTCTGCATGTGCCCGGGCGGCCAGGTAGTCGCCGCGACATCGGAACCGGGGCGCGTCGTCACCAACGGCATGAGCCAGTATTCGCGCGCCGAACGCAACGCCAATTCGGCGCTGGTGGTCAATGTCGAGCCCGAGGATTTCCCCGGCGATTACCGGCAGAACCCGCTGGCCGGCATCGACTTCCAGCGCCACTGGGAAAGCCAGGCCTTCATCGCCGGCGGCAGCAGCTACGACGCGCCGGCGCAGCGAGTCGGTGATTTCCTCGCCGGCCGCCCGTCGACTGCACTGGGCAGCGTCGAACCGTCGTACCAGCCGGGCGTGCACCTGACCGATCTGGCGCAATGCGCGCCGGCTTTCGTGATCGACGCGCTGCGCGAGGCAATCCCCGCCTTCGACCGGCAGATCAAGGGCTTCGCGATGGCCGATGCGCTGCTCACCGGGGTCGAGACGCGCACCTCGTCGCCGATCCGCATCAAGCGCGGCGACGACTACCAGAGCATCAACACGCGCGGCCTCTACCCGGCCGGCGAAGGCGCCGGTTACGCCGGCGGCATCCTGTCGGCTGGCGTGGATGGGATCAAGGTGGCGGAAGCGCTGGCGCTGGCCATGCTCGAGCGCTGACCGGCGCTTGACGAAGGCGGTCGAAGACCGCAATCTGGCTGCCAGGAAACCGTAGGGGCAGTTATGGAAGGAATCAATCTGGCGGCGATGCTTGGCGGCGTCGGCCTTTTCCTGCTCGGCATGACGATGATGACCGACGGCCTCAAGCTGGCGGTCGGCCCCTCGCTCTCCGGCCTGCTCCACCGGTGGACGGCGACCCGCCTGCGCGGCCTGCTGTTCGGCATCGTGGCGACGGCGCTGGTGCAGTCGTCGAGCGCCATCACGGTTGCCGCCATCGGCTTCGTCAATGCCGGCCTGCTGCCGCTCGGCCAGTCGCTGTGGGTCTTCTTCGGCGCCAACGTGGGGACCACCTTCACCGGCTGGCTGGTCGCCGTGATCGGCTTCAAGCTCAAGCTGGAGGCGGCGGCGCTGCCGTTGATCGGCATCGGCGTCCTGCTCCGCCTGTCCGGCCAGGAGACGCGGCGCGGCGCGATCGGCAACGCGCTCGCCGGCTTCGGCGTCCTCTTCCTCGGTATCGGCTTCCTGCAGCAGGCTTTCGCTAGCGGCGGCAACGCCATCGATCTCAGCCAGTTGTCCGGTCACGGTCTCTGGTCGATCCTCGCCTTCGTCCTCGCCGGCGCCGTGCTGACGGCGATGATGCAGGCCTCGGCCGCCACCCTGGCCATCGTCCTGACTTTAGCCGAAGCCGGCGTCCTGCCGCTGAGCGAAGCCGCCGGCGCCGTCATCGGCGCCA
>CAZFXO010000050.1:0-25726 GCA_964523045.1 uncultured Dechloromonas sp.
CGCGGCGCCGAAATCCTGTACACCCTGCGCCTCGCCAGCGGCAGCGAAGTACTGTCGCTGGTTCCCTCGCACCACAATCACGCGCTCGGCGAACGGATCGGCATCCGCCTCGACGCCGACCACGTCATCGCCTTCAAGAAACACGAGGCCTGCGGCGACGACCCCGCCTGCGAACGCCGCCTCGAACAACAGGCGGCCACTTTGCCGGCCTGACCCGGATGATCCCCTACCTCGGCCCGCAAACGCCTTTTCCGCCGGTCGCCACGGCCAGTGCCGAGGAGGGCGGACTGCTCGCCGTCGGCGGCGGACTCTCGGCACCCCGGCTGCTCGACGCCTACCGGCGCGGCATCTTTCCCTGGGGCACGGTCGAGGGCCACCCGCTGTGGTACAGCCCCGACCCGCGCATGGTCATGTTCCCCGAGGAATTCCGCCTGTCGCGCTCGCTACGCCGGCTGCTGCGCAGCGGGCCGCTGCGCATCGCCTTCGACAGCGATTTCCGCGGCGTCATCGCTGGCTGCGCCGCCACTCCGCGCCCCGGCCAGGACGGCACCTGGATCAGCGCCGAGATGATGGCCGCCTACATCCGGCTGCATGAACTCGGCTGGGCGCATTCGGTCGAAACCTGGGAAGACGGCAAGCTGGTCGGCGGACTCTACGGCCTGGCCATCGGCCGCATGTTCTACGGCGAATCGATGTTCTCGCGCCGCGACAACGCCTCCAAATTTGCCTTTGCCCACCTGATCCGCCACCTCCGCGCCCATGACTTCGGTATGATCGACTGCCAGATGTACACGCCCCATCTCGCCTCGCTGGGCGCCCGCGAAATCCCCCGCGCCGACTTCCTGTGCCGTCTCGCCGACCTGGTGAGCGGAGAGGCCGGCAGCCGCTGGACGACGGCCAACCTGGCGAACGTTGGATGACCGCCATGTCCCAGCCCGACGACGCCGACCTGCCCTTCTCGCTGCTCCAGTTCTACGCCACCTCGCGCTATCCCTGCAGCTATCTGCCGGACCGCGAGGCGCGCTCGCAGGTGGCGACGCCCGCCCACCTGATCGATAGCCAGATCTACGCCGTGCTGATCCGCAGCGGTTTCCGGCGCAGCGGCCTGTTCACCTACCGGCCGCACTGCGATGGCTGCCGATCCTGCGTGCCGGTCCGCCTGCCGGTCGCCGAACTGCGCCCGACGCGCAGCCAGCGCCGCGCCTGGAAGCAGCATGCCGGACTGCAGGTGCGCGAACTGCCGCTGCGCTTCGTACCCGAGCATTTCGACCTGTATTGCCGCTACCAGAACAGCCGTCACCCCGGCGGCGGCATGGACGAGGACAGCCGCGAACAGTACGCCCAGTTCCTGCTGCAAAGCCACGTCGATAGCCGCCTGATCGAATTCTCGGACAATGGAAGCGTCTGCATGGTCAGCGTCATCGACATCCTCGACGACGGCCTGTCGTCGGTTTACACCTTCTTCGACCCCGACGTCCCCGGCGCCAGCTACGGCACCTTCAACATCCTCTGGCAGGCCCGGCAGACCCAGGCGCTCGGCCTGCCCTACCTGTATCTCGGCTACTGGATCGCGGAAAGTCGCAAGATGGCCTACAAGACGCGCTTCCGGCCAATCGAAGGCTACCGCGACGGCAACTGGGCCCCCCTGCCCGAATAACGCCGGCCGGCATTCCCGAAACCCGCGCGCTGGCCTATCATGCCCGGCAGATCAACCTGCCACGCCCAGCCCTTGTTCAAGAAACTTTTCTCCCGTCTGAGCGGCACGTCAGCCGCAAAAACCGCCGCTCGCCAAGCCGAAGCCACACCCACGGCAACGCCTGCACCGCGTTTGCTCTTCGCCTGGCGAGAGATGATCGGCGCCGACCGGCGGATCGCCGGCTACCGGCTACTGCCGCGCGCCCTCGACGGCGCAACGGCGATCAGCGGCGCCCAGTTGCGCGCCGGACTGGAGCATGAAAGCGTCCACCCGATCGCCGAACAACGCCCGCTGCTGATCCCGCTGACCGCCGCCCAGTGGGCCGACGCCGACTTCACGCCGCTGCTCGCCGCGCACAGCCACCTGCTGATCACCGACCTTGCCACCTGCGCCGACCCGCGCGCCCTGATCGATGCCATCCACGTCGTCGGCGGCCGGGTTGCCGCCTACCTGCCCTGGCAGGTAGACGCCCAGGCCGAACTGCCGGTCGACCTGTTTCTGCTCGAATTCCGCGAAGTGCCGCTGGCCGCCCTCGAACAGCGGCTGCAGGCGCTCGCCCGGCGCCGCCCCGGCGTCAGGCTGCTCGCCGACGGCATCGAATCCTGGGACGAATTCCGGCTCTGCCAGCGCCTCGGCATCACCTACTGCAGCGGCGGTTTCGCCGCCAGCCGGGATCAGGCAGCGAGCGCCGACCGGATCAGCGAAAGCCGCCTGGTGGTCATCGACATGCTCAACCAGATCCGCGCCGACGCGCCGCTGAAGGCGATCGCCGCCACCGCCATGCGCGACCCGGCGGTGGTCGTCAAGCTGCTGGAAATGGCCAACTCGCCGCTCTACGGCCTGCCGCGCAAGGTGGCCGGGATCGAGGAAGCAATCACCCTGCTCGGCCGCGACGCGCTGTACCGCTGGCTGTCGCTGGCAATGTTCCGGATGGACGGCGACAACGGCCGCGACGGCACCCTGCTCATGCTGGCCATGGGCCGCGCCGCGCTGCTTGCCGGCCTCGCCCGCGACAGCGGCCAGGCCGCCGACGAAGCCTTCCTGGTCGGCCTGCTGTCGCTGATCGACTGCCTGCTCGAACGGCCGCTGAGCGAAATCCTCGCCCGCATCCAGTTGCCGGAAGCGGTCGCCGCCGCGCTGCTGCGCAACGAAGGACCGCACGCGCCGCCGCTGCAACTGGCGATCATGCTCGAACGCTGCCAGCTTGACCAGGCGGTGATCCTCGCCGGCGCCCTGCAGATCAGGCCGGCCCGGCTGGTCGCCTGCTACCGCGAGGCACTGAGCTGGGCCACCGCCCAGGTCGGCGACGCATGAACGCCGCCCCAACCCTCCACTGAATCCCCGGGAGTCCCCACCATGCGCCTGCGCATCCTTGCCCTGCTCGCCCTCATCACCGCCCTGCTCTCCGGCTGCGGCTACAACCAGATCCAGATCAACGACGAAGGCGTCAATGCCGCCTGGTCGGAAGTCCTCAACCAGTACAAGCGGCGCGCCGACCTGGTGCCCAACCTGGTCGCCACCGTCCAGGGCTACGCCGCCCACGAGAAGGAAGTGCTGACCCGGGTCACCGAAGCCCGCGCCGCGGTCGGCGGGATCAAGGCGACGCCGGAACTGATCAACGACGAAGCCGCCTTCGCCAAGTTCCAGCAGGTCCAGTCCGAGATGAGCAGCGCCCTGGCGCGCCTGCTGGTGGTCGCCGAAAACTATCCGCAACTCAAGGCCGATGCCGGCTTCCGCGACCTGCAGGCGCAACTCGAAGGCACCGAGAACCGCGTCACCGTAGCCCGCAACCGCTACATCGACGCGGTGCGCGTCTACAACATCTCGGTGCGCACCTTCCCGAACAACCTGACGGCGATGGCCATGGGCTGGAAGCCGAAGGCCAGCTTCAGCGTCGACAACGAGAAGGCGATTGCCGACGCGCCGGCCGTCAAGTTCGACAGCAAGTAAATTGTCCCTGCGCCGCTGGCTCCTCGCCTGTCTATGCGCGCTGCTGCCGCTTGCCGGCTGGAGCACCAGTCCGCTTGGGCTACCGGCGCTGAGCGGGCGCGTCGTCGACACGACGGCAACGCTGAGCTCCGTCGAGCGCAGCGCGCTGAACGAACGCCTGGCCCAACTGGAAAACAACAAGGGCGCTCAAGTCGTCGTCCTGATCGTGCCGACGACGCAGCCGGAAAGCATCGAGCAATACGGCATCCGCCTCGCCGAAGCCTGGAAGATCGGCCGCCGTGGCGTCAACGACGGGGCCATCGTCATCGTCGCCCGTGACGACCGGGCGATGCGCATCGAGGTCGGCTACGGGCTGGAGGGCGCGATTTCCGACGCCATCGCCCGCCGCATCATCGACGAACAGATGGTGCCGCGTTTCCGCCAGGGCGATTTCGCCGGCGGCCTCAACGCCGCGATCGACGCGCTGGGTCGCCTGATCGGTGGTGAAGCCCTGCCGCCGCCGGCCGCCAAACCTGGCAAGCAGGGCAGTGCTTTCGACCACAACACCCTGCTCTTCGTCGCCATCTTCGTGGCCAGCATCGCCCGCGCCATCTTCGGTCTGCTCGGCTCGCTGGCGGTCTCGCTGCTCGCCGGCTGGCTGGCCTGGCTGAGCTTCGGTTCGCTCGGCGCCGGCCTGATCGCCATCGTCATCACCTTCCTTGCCTCTTTCCTGCGCGTCGGGCGCGGCGGCAACTGGCGTGGCGGCGGTGGCGGTTTTTCCGGCGGTGGCGGATTCTCGGGTGGCGGCGGCAGCTTCGGTGGCGGCGGCGCCTCGGGGAGGTGGTGAAATGCGACTCTGGCATGCCCTGCGTCATCTGAGCGCACCCTCCTGGCTACTGCGCCGCGCCCTCGGCCCGGACGAACTCGACGCCTTGACGGCGAGCATCGCCGCTTCCGAACGGCAGCACCGCGGCGAGATCTGCGTCGCCATCGACAGCACCCTCCCCTGGTCGGCGCTACGTCAGGACCTCGACAGCCGGCAGCGCGCCGCAGAACTGTTCCGGCAATACGGCGTCGATCAGACGCGCGAGGCGACCGGCATCCTGATCTACGTGCAATTGCTCGACCGCCAACTGGAAATCCTCGCCGACCGCGGCATCGCCGCCTGCGTCGGGCAGGCCGAATGGGATGCCATCTGCCGCGCCGTGGCAACCGAGTTCGCCGCCGGCCGCTACGCCAACGGGCTGCACCTCGCCGTCGACCGGGCGACGGCGCTGCTCGCGCAGCACTTTCCGGCCGGCGACGACAACCCGGACGAACTCGCCAACCGGCCGCGCGTGCGTTGAGTCACCCTTGAAACCTCAGTTGAACGCGGCCGCTGGCGCGTTTGGACGGGATGGCCGGCGCGAAGCGACGACGCGGCAGGCTCATGCCTGCAAGGAGGAGCGACAAAGCCGGGCGCCCGTCCGGACGTGCCAACGGCCGCGTAGCGCCGTCACCTAACGGGTGAGTCGAATCGTAGGTGCCGGGGTCAGCATTAATGCGGCTGTACAAGGAGAGGTAAGCGGTCAACTGAAGCTTCAAGGGTCACTGGTAGCGCAAGGCTTCGATCGGGTCGAGCCGGGCCGCCTTCCGTGCCGGGTACCAGCCGAAGAAGATGCCGACCCCGGCCGCCACCGCGAAGGCGAGTAGGGCGGCGCTGCCGGAAATGACGACGACCATGCCGGTGAAGGCGTTGATCGCCAGCGCGATGCCGATGCCGAGCAGCAGGCCGAGCAGGCAGCCGGCGAAGGAAATCATCACCGATTCGAGCAGGAACTGGCTGAGGATGTCCTTGCGCCGGGCGCCGATCGCCATCCGGATGCCGATCTCGCGCGTCCGCTCGGTGACCGAGACGAGCATGATGTTCATGATGCCGATGCCGCCGACGAGCAGCGAAATCGAGGCGATCGCGCCGAGCAGGACCGACATCGTCCGCGTCGTCGCCGCTTCCGATTCGGCGGCCGCCGACAGGTTGCGCATGTAGAAGTCGTCGGGCATCTCCTCGCGCAGACGGTGACGCTGGCGCAGCAGCGCGGTCGTCGCGTCCATCACCCGTTCCATGTTGTCGGCCGAATCGGCCTGCACCATGATCATCCGCACCGAACCCAGGAAGGGCGTGCCGAAGACCTTGCGCTGGGCGGTGCTGAGCGGAATGATCACGCTGTCGTCCTGGTCGCGGCCGTCGAGGTTCTGGCCCTTGGCGCCGAGCACGCCGACGACGACGAAGGGGCTCTGCTGGATGCGCAGCGTCTTGCCGACCGGGTCCTCGTCGCCGAACAGGCTTTCGGCGACGGTCCTGCCGATCACCGCCACCCGCGTCGCCGAACGCACGTCGGAATCGCCGAAGGCGCCGCCATTGACGATGCTCCAGGCGCGCGCGTCGAGGTAGGCGGGCGTCGTGCCGATCACCTGGCTGCTCCAGTTCTGCGCGCCATAAACCAGTTGCCGCGTTCCCTGGTGGGTCGGCGCGACGTTGACGACGCCGTCGAGTTCGGCGATCGCCTCGGCGTCGGCGACGGTCAGCGTCGGCCCGCCGCCGCTGCCGCTGCGCACGCCGGAGGCGGTGAAGGAACCGGAAAGGACGATGAACAGGTTGGCGCCCATCGTGCTGATCGTCTGCTGCACCGCGTACTGCGCGCCCTGACCGATGGCCAGCATGATCACCACGGCGCCGACGCCGATCACCATGCCGAGCATGGTCAGCGCCGTGCGCAGGCGGTTGGCGCCCATTGCCAGCCAGGCTTCGCCGAGCATCGGATGAATCATGCGGCGGCTCCGGTGAGGTGGTCGCTGACGATGCGGCCGTCGAGGAAACGCACCTGGCGTTTGGCGTGCGCCGCAATGTCGGGTTCGTGGGTGACCAGGACGATGGTGATGCCGTCGCCGTTGAGTTCGCCGAACAGGCGCATGATTTCCTCGCTGGTATGGCTGTCGAGGTTGCCGGTCGGCTCGTCGGCGAGGATCAGACGCGGCGCGTTGACCAGCGCCCGGGCGATCGCCACACGCTGCTGCTGACCGCCGGAAATCCGGTTGGGCAGCGACTCGGCGTACTTGCCGAGGCCGACCCGTTCGAGCAGGGTACGCGCCCGCGCCCGCCGGGTCGCCTTGTCGACGCCGGCATAGACCAGCGGCAGCGCGACGTTGTCCTGCAGGCTCATGCGCGGCAGCAGGTTGAAGCCCTGGAAGACGAAACCGAGCGTCCGGTTACGCAGGACGGCGAGCGCGTCCTTGTCCAGCGTCGCGACATTCTCGCCGGCCAGGAAATACTCGCCGACGCTCGGCGTGTCGAGGCAGCCGAGCAGGTTCATGAAGGTCGATTTGCCGGAACCGGACGGGCCCATGATCGCAATGTACTCGCCCGCCGTAATCGCCAGGTCGACGCCGCGCAACGCCGGAAACTCGCCGGCGGCGGTCGGGTAGGACTTGCCCAGGCCGACCACCCGGATGACGTCGCCGGTCATCAGAACATCCGCATGCCGACCGACGACGGCGACTTGCCGCCGCCCCCGTTCTCGCCGACGACGACCCGCGCGCCGGCGGCCAGTTCGCCACCGAGCACCTCGGTGTTGCGGCTGTCGGTGATGCCGAGCTGCAGCGCCACCGGCTGCAGCTTGCCGTCGGCCAGCACGTAGACGGTGGCCTGCTGACCGTCGCGCTTGCGGCCCTTGGCGTTGCCGGACTTGGCACCGCCGCCGTCGGCCCCGGCGCCCATGCCCGGCGCCATGCCGGCCGGTGGCCGGCCGCCTTGCGCCTTGGCGGGAGCGGCCTCCGCCGGCTTGAAGCGCAGTGCGGCGTTGGGCACCAGCAGGGCATCCTTGCGCTGCTGGACGCCGATCGTCACGTAGGCGGTCATCCCCGGCAGCAGGATCTGGTCGGGGTTGGCGACCGAAATGCGCACGTTGTAGGTGACGACGTTCTGCTGCGTCGTCGGGTTGAGGCGGATCTGCTGGACGACGCCCTCGAACTTGCGGTCGGGGAAAGCATCGACCGTGAAGCGCGCCTTCTGCCCCTCGCGGATGGCGCCGATGTCGGCTTCGGCGAAGCTGGTATCGATGCGCATCTCCGACAGGTCCTTGGCGATCTTGATCAGCGTCGGCGTCTGGAAGCTGGCCGCCACCGTCTGGCCGAGGTCGACGACGCGGTCGATGACGACACCGTCGACCGGTGAGCGGATCGTCGTGAACCCCAGGTTGGCCCGGTCGCGCGCGTTCTGCGCCTGGCTCAGCGCCAGTTGCGCGCGCGCCGCCTTGAGCGCCTGCGCCGCCTGGTCGTATTCCTGCTTCGAGACGTACTCCTCGGCGAGCAGCGCCTTCATCCGCGCCTCGTTGGCCGTCGCCAGTTCCAATGTCGCCTGCGCGCTGCTGACGCTGGCCGCGCTCTGCCGCTCGCTCGCCGAGACCAGCGCGTCGTCGAGTTCGAGCAGCGGCTGGCCGGCGGTGACCTTGTCGTTGAAATCGACGTAGAGCTTCTTCACCGTTCCCGAAACCTGGGTACCGACGCTGATCAGCACCACCGGGTTCAGCGTGCCGTTGGCCGACACCGTCTGGACGACGTCGCCGCGCGCGATCTCCGCCGTCCGGTAACGCTGCTCCGGCGTCTGGCCGGCGCCGCCGGCGAAATACCAGTAAGCACCGCCGCCGAGCGCGGCGATCAGCAGCGCGCCGAACAGCAGCCGGCCTGTCTTCCTGTTCATCGTTTTTCCTCCGCCGCCCGCAGCAGCGTTTCATCGAGCGCCCCCATGGCCTGGGCCAGGGTGGCGCGGTAAATGTTCCAGTCGAGTTCGGCACGGATGCGCTGAACCCGGGCGTCGGCCAGCGCGCTCTGCGCGTTGAGCAGGTCGAGCAGGTTGCCGACGCCGGCGCGGTAGCGGCCGCGCGCGACGCGGTCGGCCTGCTCGGCGCTGGCCAGCAGGTCGCGCGTCGTCTGCAGCGTCTCGGTCGCCGTCGCCAGGTTCTGGTAGGCCTGCCAGACGTCGAGCGAGACCTGGTTGCGCAGGCGGTCGCGCTGGGCGGCGCGCGCTTCCTGCTGCGCCTCGGCGGCGCGCACGCGGTAGGTGGTGTCGAAACCGGAAAACAGCGGCAGGTTCAGGGTCAGGCCGATGCTGCCGCCGTGCGTCGTCGTCCCCGCCAGGCGCTGCCAGTCCGGCCCGGCCGACAGGCCGAGCGTCGGCCGCCCCTGGGCGCGGGCGGCATCGACCGCGGCGGCGGCGGCGCGCACCTGCGCCTCGGCCGCCTTGAGGTCGGGGCGACGCTCGACGGCGCGGCCGATCAGCGCTTCGACCTCGTCACGGAAGGCGGCGGTCTCGCCGATCTCGGCCGGCGGCGCCAGTTGCAGCGGCGTCTGCGCCGGGAAGCCCAGCGCATTGGCCAACCCGCCCAGCGCCTTGCGTGCTTCGCCGGCCGCCCGCTGCCGGGCCAGCCGCGCCTGCGACAGCGCGGTCTGCGCCTGCAGGCGATCGGCCGGCGTGGCAACGCCGACCTTGTAGCGCAGTTCGGCGGCCTCCAGGCTGGCACGGGCGGCGGTTTCGCTGTCCAGCGTCGCCTGCACCGCCGCCTGCGCCGCCTGGGCACCGTAATAGCCTTGCAGGGCGGCGAGGAAGAGCGCCTGCACGCTGGCGTCGCGGGTCGCCAGCGCGACTTCCAGCAATTGACTGGCGTTTTCCTCGGCGGCGCTGCGCCGACCGGCATCGAACAGCAGCCAGGAGAAATCGAGCGCCGCGCTGCTCGACGTGAAGCGGCTGTCTTCGTTGAAGTTGCGCGCGGTCGAAGCGCGGGCGTCGAGCGTCGGCAGCCAGGCCGCCCGGGCAACCCCGAGCTGCGCCGCCTGCGCCCGCGCGTTGGCCCACAGTTCGCGGGTCTGCGGATGGCGGCAGAGCGCGAGATCGACGGCGGCCTGCGCTGTCAGCGGCGCCTCCGGCAAGCTGTCGGCGCAGGGCACGGCGCCGACGCGGGCGGCCAGCGCCGACGCCTGGCGCAGGGGCAGCAGCGCCTCGGTGGCCAGCGGATCGCTCAGGTCGGCCGCCGCCGCAAGGCTGGCGGTGAAAACGAGTAAAACCGGGAAAATTCGGGTCAAGGGAGACATGGCCCACAGTTTAGCCGGGGCGGCCGAAGCCCCGCTGTTACAAATTGTTTGCCGGCTGTTGTATCTTCGCTCGCATGTCCGCAACCGCGACTTCTCCCTTCCTCGCCGGCGCCCGCGCCGGTTTCGCCGTTTTCCTGCCGTTCTCGGTGGGTCTGGTGCCGTGGGCGCTGGTCATGGGCATGGCGATGCGCAGCGCCGGCTTCTCGCCGAGCGAGGCGATGGGCATGAACCTGATCGTCTTCGCCGGCACCGCCCAGCTCGGCACGCTGCCGCTGATCGTCGCCGGCGCGCCGCTCTGGCTGATCTTCTTCACCGCGCTGGCCCTCAACCTGCGTTTCCTCATTTTCAGCGCCGCCCTCGCCCCGGCCTTTCGCGGCATCGGCCCGGGCGCCCGCTGGCTGTCCGGCCACCTGCTCACCGACGGCGTCTTCGCCGCCTGCGCCGACGGCCTGCAGAAAGCCGACAACGCGCGCTGGCGGCTTGGCTACTACCTGGCGCCGTCGCTGTGGTCGTGGCTGCTGTGGCAGGCATTCACGCTGCTCGGCGTCCATGCCGCAGCGGTGGTGCCGAAGAGCTGGTCGCTGGAGTTCATGGCGACGATCGCCCTGATCGTGCTGCTGGTGCCGATGTCGCGCGTCCGGCCGATGCTGGTCGCGGCACTCGTCGGCGGCGGCGCGGCGACGCTCTTGCGCGGCATGCCGCTGAAGCTGGGCGCCGTCGTCGCCATCGTCCTCGGCATCGCCGCCGGTTTCCTGGCGGAAAACCTCGAACACCGGAGCCAGCGCCGATGAACGATGCCGACCTGTGGCTGATCTTCATCGTCATCGGCCTGGCGACGACCTTGCCGCGGGCAAGCTTCATCGTCCTCGGCAACCGCGTCAGCCTGCCCGGCACCGTCCAGCGCGCCCTGCGCTACGCGCCGGCGGCGGCGCTGGCGGCGATCGTCGCCCCCGACCTGCTGGTCGTCGGCGGCCAGCTCGCACCGCTCAACGCCAAGCTCGCCGCCGGCCTCGCTGCGACAGCAAGCGCGCTGCGCTGGCGCAACCCCTGGTTGCCCTTCATCGTCGGCATGGCGGTACTGCACGCACTGCGCGCCTGGAGCGGCTGAGGCATATCACGAAAGATAGAGGCGAACGGCTGCGATTTACGCCAGATGCGTTAAAATGCCGGCCACCATGCTCTATCCGCTCATCCGCAAGTTCTTTTTCGCGCTCGACGCCGAAACGGCGCACGGCATCGGCCTCACCGGCATGTCCTTCCTGGAGTCCGCCGGCCTGCTCGGCCTGCTGGCGAAGCCGGCGCCTGCCTGCCCGGTCGAGGTGATGGGCCTGCGCTTCCCGAATCCGATCGGCCTCGCCGCCGGACTGGACAAGAACGGCGCCCATATCGACGCACTGGCCGGGCTCGGCTTCGGCTTCATCGAGATCGGCACGATCACCCCGCGCCCCCAGGATGGCAACCCGAAGCCGCGCCTGTTCCGCATTCCGCAGGCGCAGGCCATCGTCAACCGGATGGGTTTCAACAATGCCGGCGTCGATGCGCTGCTCGCCAACGTGCGGGCCGCCCGCTTCCCGAAGAACGGCGGCATCCTCGGCATCAACATCGGCAAGAACGCGACGACGCCGATCGAGAAGGCGGCCGACGATTACCTGATCTGCCTCGACAAGGTTTATGGCGACGCCAGCTATGTTGCCGTCAACATCTCTTCGCCGAACACCCGCAATCTGCGCGAACTGCAGAAGGACGAAGCACTCGACGACCTCCTGTCGCAGTTGAAGGCGCGCCAGCAGGCGCTCGCCGAGCAGCACGGCCGCTATGTGCCGATGGCGCTGAAGATCGCGCCCGATCTCGACGACGCGCAGATCGCGACGATCGCCGACGCGCTGCGCCGGCACCGTTTCGACGGCGTCATCGCGACCAACACCACGCTTTCCCGCGAGGGCGTCGATCATCTGCCGAACGGCAACGAAGGCGGCGGCCTGTCCGGGGCGCCGGTATTCCGCAAATCGACCGACGTACAACACAAGCTCGCGACGGCGCTGGCCGGCGAAGTTCCGATCATCGGCGTCGGTGGCATTCTCAAGGGGGAGGATGCCGCCGCGAAAATCCGCGCCGGAGCGAGCCTGGTCCAGGTGTACAGCGGCTTCATCTATCGTGGACCGGAACTGGTGGCCGAAATGGGCCAAGCCGTCGCCCGCGCACTGGCCGAGAAAAAACCCATCACCGCATAAATTTCCCTGCCCGGCGCGCGGTTGTTCGCGCTGCGGCAAACTCCGATAATAGCCGCCTTCGCTCCTTCCCCCTTTCATGAGCCACTATATTTTCCTTCTCGTCGGCGCGGTGCTGGTCAACAACGTCGTGCTCGTCAAGATCCTTGGCCTGTGCCCCTTCATGGGCGTTTCCAAGAAGCTGGAGACGGCCTACGGCATGGGCGCCGCGACCACCTTCGTGCTGACCCTGGCGACCGGTTCGAGCTACATCATCGACCACTTCCTGCTCATGCCTTTCGGGCTGGAATACCTGCGCACGCTGTCCTTCATCGTCACCATCGCCGCCATCGTCCAGCTCACCGAGATGGTCATCGCCAAGACCTCGCCGACGCTGCAGCAGACGCTGGGCATCTACCTGCCGCTGATCACGACCAATTGCGCGGTGCTCGGCGTGCCGCTGCTCAACGTCGCCAACGGCCATGATTTCGTCGAATCCCTGCTCTACGGCGCCGGTAGCGCGGTCGGCTTTTCCGGCGTCCTGATCCTCTTCGCCGGCATCCGCGAACGCATCGAAGGCGCCGACGTGCCGACCCACTTCCGCGGCACCGCCATCGCTCTCGTCACCGCCGGCCTGATGGCGCTGGCCTTCATGGGCTTCGCCGGTCTGGACAAGTATCAATAATGGACATCCTGCTCGCCATTGCGATCATGGCTCTGGGCGCGCTCGTGCTCGGCGCCGCGCTCGGTTTCTCATCGATCAAGTTCAAGGTCGACGGCGACCCGCTGGTCGAAAAGATCGACGCCATCCTGCCGCAGACGCAGTGCGGCCAGTGCGGCTTTCCCGGCTGCAAGCCCTACGCCGAAGCGATCGCCAAGGGCGAGGCCGACATCAACCTGTGCCCGCCGGGCGGCATGGAAGGCGTGCAGCGCCTGGCCGACCTGCTCGGCCGCGAAGTCAAGGCGCTGGAAGCCGAGGAAAAGCCGAAGCAGATCGCCCGCATCGACGAGAACACCTGCATCGGCTGCACGCTGTGCATCCAGGCCTGCCCGGTCGATGCCATCGTCGGTGCCGCCAAGCAACTGCACACCATCCTCACCCAGCAATGCACCGGCTGCGAACTCTGCCTACCGCCCTGCCCGGTCGAATGCATCCACATGGAAGTGGTGCCGGAAACGCTGGATAACTGGAAATGGAAATACCCGGTGGTCGCCATCCGTCCCGCGCCCCAGGCAGCCACAACCGTCGAGGAGGCTGCCTGATGCTGAGCAAGCTGTTCCGATTCCATGGCGGCGTCAAGCCGGCCAGTAACAAGGACCTCTCCAACCAGCCGCCGATCGTCGCCGCACCGTTGCCGTCGCGGCTGATCGTGCCGCTGCATCAGAGCATCGGCGGCACGCCGCGGCCGGTGGTCGCGGTCGGCGATAGCGTGCTCAAGGGCCAGTTGATCGGCGAGGCCGACGGTTGGCTGTCGGCCGCCATCCATGCCCCGACCTCGGGAACGGTCGTCGAGATCGCCATGCACACCCGTCCTCATCCCTCCGGGCTGGGCTCGCTGTGCGTGGTCATCAAGCCGGACGGGCGCGACGAATGGATCGCGCACGGCCCGGCCGACTACGCGACGATGAGGCCGGCCGACATCTGCAGCTACCTGCAGCGTTACGGCATCGTCGGCCTCGGCGGCGCCGGCTTCCCGACCCACGGCAAGCTGACCGCCAACCCGCAGGTGCCGATGGCGGAGCTGATCATCAACGCCGCCGAATGCGAGCCCTACATCACCTGCGACGACCGCCTGATGCGCGAGCGCGCCGAGGAAATCGTCCGCGGCACCGCCATCTTCCGCGACATGCTGCAACCGCAACAGGTGATCATCGGCGTCGAGGACAACAAGCCGGAAGCGATCGCCGCCCTGCGCGCGGCGGTGACGGCGCTCGCCGAACCTTTCGCGGTCGTTCCGGTGCCGGCGCTCTATCCGGCCGGTGGCGCCAAGCAGTTGATCCGCGTCCTGACCGGCAAGGAAGTCCCCGGCGCCATGCGCTCGACCGCCGACATGGGCGTCCAGGTTTTCAACGTCGGTACCGCCTACGCCGCCTGGCGCGCCATCGGCCACGGCGAACCGCTGATCTCGCGCATCGTCACCCTGACCGGCAACGTCCGCGCGGCGCACAACGTCGAAGCCCTGATCGGCACGCCGATGAACGAGTTGCTCGCCCTCGCCGGCCCCAACCCGGACACCGACGGCATCATCATGGGCGGCCCGATGATGGGCTTCCTGGTGCCCGACGAAACGGCGCCGATCGTCAAGACCAGCAACTGCCTGATCGCCCATTCGGCGCGCCTGTTCCCACCCAAGGCGCCGGAAATGCCGTGCATCCGCTGCGGCGCCTGCGCCCGCGCCTGCCCGCACGAACTGCAGCCGTTCGAGCTGTACTGGCACTCGCGCGCCAAGGATTTCGGCAAGACCCAGCAGTACCACATCTTCGACTGCATCGAATGCGGCTGCTGTTCCTTCGTCTGTCCGTCGCGCATTCCGCTGGTCCAGTATTTCCGCTTCGCGAAGAGCGAAATCTGGGCCCGCGAACGGGAAAAGAAGGCGGCCGAGGAAGCCAAGCAACGCTTCGAATTCAAGCAGTTCCGCGAAGAACGCGAAAAGGCCGACAAGGCGGAGAAGCTGGCCAAGGCCGCCGCTGCCCAGGCCGCCAAGAAGGCGGCGGAAGCCGCTGCCGCGGCGGCGGGTGGCGCAACTACCGAGGAAGCGGCGCCAGTGGTAAGCGACGACCCGGCCGCCGTCGCCAAGAAGGCCGCGATCGCCGCCGCGATGGCGCGCGCCAAGGCGCAGCGGGAAGCCGTACAGGCGAAGAATACCGACGAACTGACCCCGCAACAGGCAGCGGAAATGGCCGCCATCGAAGCCCGCCGCGCCGCCGCCGGCGTCGCCGAAGCGCCTGCCGCCAGCACCGATACCAGGACCGAATGATGTTCGCCCCCGCCCCCTTCCTGCTCAAGGACGCCAGCGTCAGCCAGGTGATGACCCAGGTCTGCCTTGCCCTGGTCCCCGGCATCGCCGTCTACTTCTGGCTGGTCGGCCCGGCGATCCTGATCCAGATCGCCGTCGCCTCGCTCACCGCCTTGCTCGCCGAGGCCGCCATCCTCAAACTGCGCGGCAAACCGCTGGCGCTCTTCTTGTCCGACGGATCGGCGGTCGTCACCGCCTGGCTGATCGCCCTCACCTTCCCGCCGCTCGCCCCCTGGTGGCTGGTCGCCACCGGCACCCTGTTCGCCATCGTCGTCGCCAAGCATCTCTACGGCGGCCTCGGGCAGAACCCGTTCAACCCGGCGATGGTCGCCTTCGCCGTCTGCATCGTGGCCTTTCCGGCGCTGATGTCGCAGTGGCCGAGCATCGGCCTCAAGCTGCCGCTGCTCGACCAGCTCAACATCATCTTCGGCTTCGCACCGCGCGTCGACGCACTGTCCGGCGCGACCCCGCTCGATACCATGAAGACGGCGCTGAAGCTGGGCGAAGGCCAGGTCAACGTCGCCCACCTGCTGGAAAACCAGGACATCTACGGCAACTTCGCCGGCCGCGGCTGGGAATGGGTGACCGGCGCCTACCTGCTCGGCGGCCTCTGGCTGTGGCAGCGCAAGGTCATCACCTGGCACGCGCCGCTCGCCTTCCTCGCCGCCATGGCCCTGATCTCGGGCGGCCTCTGGCTGTACCGGCCGGACAGTTTCGCCAGCCCGCTCTTCCACCTGCTGTCCGGTGGCGCCATGCTCGGCGCCTTCTTCATCGTCACCGACCCGGTGTCGGGTTGCACGACGGTGCGCGGCAAGCTGATCTTCGGTTTCGGCGCCGGCCTGCTCGCCTACACCGTCCGCGTCTTCGGCGGCTACCCCGACGGCGTCGCCTTCGCGGTGCTGCTGATGAACCTCTCGGCGCCGCTGATCGACCGCCTGACCCAGCCGCGCATCTTCGGCATGAAGGGGGAACGGCCATGACCAGCACGCCGCGCGAATTCACCGCCTCCGGCATGGCGCTGCGCACCGCCGCCATCCTCTTCCTGTTCGTCATCGTGTTCACCGGTCTGCTCTCCGCCGCCTACCAGTGGACCAAGCCGTCGATCGAAGCCTCGGCGCTGGCCGAGAAGATGAAGCTGCTCAACGAGGTACTGCCGGCCGCCGATTACGACAACAAGCTGGTCGAGGACAGCCTGTCGCTGCCGCCGACCCCGGAACTCGGGCTGAAGGAAGCCAGCACGCTGTACCGGGCGCGCAAGGCCGGCCAGCCCGCCGCGCTGATCTTCGAAGCCGCGGCGCCCGACGGCTACGGCGGCCGCATCCGCCTGCTGATCGCGGTTCGCGCCGACGGCCGGGTGGCCGGGGTGCGCGTCACCCAGCACAAGGAAACGCCGGGCCTGGGCGATTACATCGATCCGCGCAAGGACAAGAACAAGGCAGCGCCCTGGATCAACCAGTTCGTCGGTCTTTCGCTCGCCAACGGCGGCGACAAGATCTGGCGCGTGCGCAAGGATGGCGGTCGCCTCGACTACCACGCCGGCGCCACGGTCAGCCCGCGCGCCGTCGCCAAGGCGGTGCAGCGCGCCGTGCGCTGGGTGGACGGCGAGCGCGAGCGCCTGTTTTCGGAAGGGAATCAGCAATGACCCGCGACCAGTTCTCAAAAATCGCCTACAACGGCCTGTGGAAACAGAACACCGCGCTCGCCCAGTTGCTCGGCCTCTGCCCCTTGCTGGCAGTCAGCACCAACATCGTGAACGGCGTGATGCTGGCGCTGGCGACGATCCTGGTGATGGCCATGTCGAACCTGGCGATCGCCGCGCTGCGCAACCTGATTCCGCATGAAATCCGCATCCCGGTCTTCATCCTCATCGTCGCCGCCCTGGTCACCGTCGTCGACCTGCTGTTCAACGCCCAGTTGCACGAACTCTACGTGGTGCTCGGCATCTTCATTCCGTTGATCGTCACCAACTGCATCGTGCTCGCCCGGGTCGAGGCCTTCGCTGCCAAGAACCCGCCGCTCGACTCGACGATCGACGGCATTTTCATGGGTTTTGGCCTGCTCTGGGTGCTCGCCCTGCTCGGCGGCCTGCGCGAACTGCTCGGCAACGGCATGCTGTTCGGCGGCATCGATATGGTCATCCCGGCGCTGAGCCCGATCCGCATCCTGCCCGAAAGCTATCCCGGCTTCCTGCTCGCCCTGCTGCCGCCGGGCGCCTTCATCCTGCTCGGCTGCCTGATCGCCTGGAAGAACTGGATGGATGCCCGCGCCGCCGAGCGCGCCCGGCGCAAGCCGCCGGTCGCCGGCGAAGCGACCGCCGAAGCCGGCGCCTGACAGCCAGCGCAGTGCACCTGGACGATTTCCGCGCCCGGCTGCGCGCCCTTGGCGCCAAACCGGCCCACGAGGCACGCCTGCTGCGCGCCTGGCTGCAGGGCTCGTCCCTGGACGCCGGCAGCCGCCGCCAGGCGGCGGAAAATTACTTGCCGCTGGCGCTGCGCCAGGCGCTGCCCGAGCTTGAGGAAGAACTCGCCGGGCTCGCCCGCGTCGTCTCCGAACATCCAGCCAGCGACGGTAGCCGACTGCTGGTCGAGCTGGCCGACGGCCAGAGCGTCGAGAGCGTGTTGCTGCCGCGCGACGGCGTCTGCATCTCGACGCAGATCGGCTGCGCCGTCGGCTGCACTTTCTGCATGACCGGTCGCAGCGGCCTGCTGCGCCAGGTGAGCAGCGCCGAGATGCTGGCCCAGGTGGTCCTTGCCCGCCGTCGCCAGAGCTTGCGCCGCGTCGTTTTCATGGGCATGGGCGAGCCGGCGCACAACCTCGACAACGTGCTCGAAACCATCGACCTGCTCGGCACCGCCGGCGGCTTCGGACACAAGAACCTGGTCTTTTCGACGGTCGGCGATCCGCGCGTCTTCGAGCGCCTGCCGCAACAGAAGGTGCGCCCGGCGCTGGCGCTGTCGCTGCACAGCACCGACGCCGCGCTACGCGCCCGCCTGCTGCCGCGCGCGCCGCAGATGGCGCCGGAGCAACTGGTGACGCTGGCCGAGGACTACGCCCGCCTGACCGGCTACCCGATCCAGTACCAATGGACGCTGCTCGCCGGAATCAACGACAGCCTCGCCGAAATGGACGGCGTCGTCCGCCTGCTGCGCGGCAAATACGCGCTGATCAACCTGATCCCGTACAACACGACGGCCGCCCTCGATTTCCAGCGCCCGTCGACCGAGCGCATCACCGAACTGGCGCATTACCTGCACGCCCGCGGCATCCGCACCACGGTCCGCCAGTCGGCCGGCCAGGAAGTCGATGGCGGTTGCGGCCAACTGCGCGCCCGCCAGCTCGACGGCTCGCTGGCGATCAGACGCCGCGCCGGCTCAGTCGACGCTGCCGAGCCGGCGGCTGGCCAGTAGCTCGCCGAAATCCTCGACGGCCTGCGGACGGCCGTAGAAATAGCCCTGGAAGTGGTCGCAGCCGTGCGCCGCCAGGTAATTCGCCTGCACCTCGTTCTCGACGCCTTCGGCGATCACCACCAGGTCCAGTTCGTGCGCCATGGCGATGATCGCTGAGGCAAGGCGGACCGGCTCGCCATCCTCGCCGATCTGACTGACGAAGCTGCGGTCGATCTTCAGCGCATGCAGCGGGAATTGCCGCAGATAGCTGAGCGAGGAATAGCCGGTGCCGAAATCGTCGAGCGCCACCTGCACGTGCATCTTGCGCAAGCGATCGAGGACCAGCGCGGCACGCGCCGAATTGCGCATGAGCAGGGATTCGGTCAGTTCCAGCTCGATCAGTTGCGGTGGCAGGCCATAGTCGGCGAGAACGTGCGCCAGCATGTTGGGCAGGTCCTGCTGCGCGAACTGCAAGGCGGAAATATTGACCGCCACCGGCACCACCAGCAGGCCGGCGTCGAGCCAGGCGCGCTGCTGGGCGCAGACGTTGCGGATCGCCCATTCGCCGATCGCGTTGATCAGGCCGTTTTCCTCGGCCAGGCGGATGAACTGCTCCGGCGAAACCAGGCCGCGCTCGTGGTGCTGCCAGCGGATCAGGGCTTCGGCGCCGACGATCTCGCCGCTGCCGGCATCGACCTTGGGCTGGTAGTACATCAGCAGCTCCTGGCGGTCGAGGGCACCGAACAGGTCGTTTTCCAGCAGCAGGTCGCCGAGCGTCGCGGTACTGATTTCCGCCGAGAAGAAGCAGAAGGTATTGCGCCCTTCCTCCTTGGCCCGGTACATCGCCGCGTCGGCCTTGCGCAACAGTTCGGACGCGGTTTCGCCGTCCTCGGGATAGAGGGCAATGCCGGCGCTGCCGCTCACCGTCAGTTCGTGCCCGGCCAGCAGGTAGGGCTGACAGAAGGCGCTGAGCAGCTTGCTGCAGATGTGCGCCGCATCCTGGCCGCTTTCCAGTTCGGGCAGGACGACGACGAATTCGTCGCCGCCCTGTCGGCACAGCGTATCGGTCTCGCGCAATGCGTTCAGCCCGCGCTGCGCCGCCTGGATCAGCAGTTCGTCGCCAACCGCGTGACCGAGCGTGTCGTTGATGTTCTTGAAGCGGTCGAGGTCGATGAAGATGATCCCCATCTGCCGGTGCATGCGCTTCGACTTGAGCATCCCCTGTTCGATCCGGTCCTCCAGCAGCAAGCGGTTGGGCAAGCCGGTGAGCGCGTCGTGGTGCGCCAGGTGATGGATGCGCGCCTCGCTCTGCTTGCGTTCCGAAATATCGGTGAAGACGCCGATGAAATGCCCGGATTCGCCGGGCTCGTCGGGCACCGCCGCGATCGACAGCCACTCCGGGTAAATCCCGCCGTCCTTGCGCCGGTTCCAGATTTCGCCCTGCCATTGGCCAATCTGGATCAGCGATTGCCACATGTTGCGGTAGAAGTCCTCGCCCTGACGCCCGGAATTGAGCAAGGCCGGGGTCTTGCCGATGACGTCCTCGGGCGAGTAACCGGTGATCGCGCAGAATGCCGGGTTGACGGCGACGATGCTCGAATTGGCGTCGGTGATCACCATGCCTTCCGTGGCGTGGGTAAACACCGTGCCATACAGCCGCAACTCGCCCTCGGCCCGCCGCTGCGCCTCGTAGCGCGTCGCCAGGTCGGCGTGGGCAAGGCGCAAGGCCCGCCGGTCGCGCTCGATGCGGAACACCGCGTACAGCGCATAGCCAAGCAGCATCATGGCGATCGCGTAAAGGAGGGTGCGGTGATAGGAGGCGGAAGCGACTGCCGTCTGGTAGGCCTCCAGGTAGCCGCGCAGCAGCTTGTCGTGGAGTTCGGCGGTCGGCGCCCGGGTGATCCGGTCGACCAGGGTGGCCACGATCGGACTTTGTTCGAGCATAACATCGGCATGCACGAGAATCCCGGCCAGCGCCGGCGGCCCCCCGGCATTGCGTAGCGCCTGCAGCTCCCGGCGCAACTGCTGCAATTCGTTGCCATCCGGGTTGCGCGTCATGCTGATGCCGACCAGGTGGCGGACGAAATCGCCGAAAGCACCTGCGCCCGGCCACGATTCGCTGACAAGCAGGGCATTCGCCGCCTGCGGCAAATACAGCTTGGAATTGCGCAAAACGGCGTTGGCCCGTTGAAAGCGGTCGATATCGAGCGCCCTGGCCTCTTCGGCGGCGATCAGGTCCTGCAAGGTCCGCGCGATCGATTCGCTTTGCGCCCCATTCAACCAGGCGGGAAACGATCGCAACGACTGGCCGGTTTCGCGCAGGCGCGCCAGATAGAAAGCCATCCCGTCGTAGTTCTGGACCAGACCGGCATGGCTGGCGACGACCTTGGAGGCCAATTGTTCGTCGTAGCGCTGAAACTGGCGCAGCATGCGCGTGTAGTTGTCGTGCGCCTGCGACGAGACTTCGTCGGCCTTGAAAAACAGCCAGGTCAGCAAGGTGGTCAGGATGCCGACCAGCATCACCTTCCATACCCGGTGCGCGCGCAGTTCGGCCAGGGTCAGGCTCATTGCGTCAGCCCCTGGACGGGCTGCTTGCCAGTCAGGCTTTCGAGAAAGGCGACGATCGCCTCCACGTCGTCATGCGACAGCTCGCGCCCCAACTGATAGCGCCCCATGATGGCGACCGCAGTGGCCAGGGAATGCGTCGAGCCGTCATGGAAATAGGGCGCGGTCAGGGCGACGTTGCGCAGACTCGGCACCTTGAAGACATGCCGGTCTTCCTCGCGGCCGGTGACGTTGTAGCGCCCGAGATCGGCCGTGGTCAGTTGGCGATCGGCGAAGTAGTCGCCGAGAACGCCGAATTTCTGATACATGTTGCCACCCAGCAGCACCCCCTGGTGGCAACTGATGCAGCCATAGTCGCGGAAACGGTGATAGCCATTGATGGCGAGCGTGCCGATGGCCTGGCGATCCCCCGCCAGATAACGATCGAAGGGCGCGTCGGGGGTGATCAGGGTGCGTTCGAAGGTGGCGATCGCATTGGCAACGTTGGCCGCCGTCAGACCGTCCGTGTAGGCCAGCGAAAAATCCCGCCGGATCGCTGGATCGGCATTCAGGCGTTCGAGAACGAGCGACCACGACGATCCCATTTCCAGAGGATTGTGCACCGGCCCGGCCGCCTGGTCTTCAAGCGTGGCCGCCCGCCCGTCCCAGAACTGGGCGAAGGCATAGGCGCTGTTGAAGACGCTAGGTGCATTGATCGAACCACGGGCGCCGCCGATACCGATCGACACCTGCTGGCCATCGGCGCCCCCGAGATCGAAGCGGTGGCAGGAGGCGCAGGCTATCGTCTTGTCGGCCGAGAGGCGGGTATCGAAGAACAGGCGTTCACCGAGCGAAACGCGCAGCGGCGGCTGCTGTTTGGGCAAGGGCAGAGGACGCAGGGCCTGCGTCGCGCCATCGTTGGGCAGCGTGAAATCCTCGTCCAGCAGGTTGTCATCGTCGCGCCCGGTCATCGAGTACCAGGCCGCACCGACCACCACGACCAACAGTAGCAGGGAAGCCAGCAGTTTCTTCATGCCCGCCTCGCGAGACGATGGGCTTCCCCGTTCACACCCACCGCCCGCACATCGGCCACCCGCAACGCCTCGCGAAAATCATCCGGCATGGCGGCAGCGGAATCTCCCGATGCCTGCCTCGTCCTCGACCGTAAGCGCATCTGCGTCGTTTGCTCTATTCTTCATCAGTTAAAATGCATCGGCCGCCAATATCGCGCATTCCCCACCGACTGACAATCCCCGCCCCTGCCTGACCGTGAAAAAATCCGTCGTCGAACAGTTTTATCAGCGCCTGCGCGAAAACAATCCGGCACCGACCACCGAGTTGGCTTACGCGACCCCCTTCCAGCTCCTGATCGCCGTCATCCTCTCCGCCCAGGCGACCGACGTCGGCGTCAACAAGGCGACCGCCCGCCTCTTCCCGGTCGCCCCCGACGCCGCCTCGATGCTCGCCCTCGGCGAAGAGGGCCTGCGCGATTACATCAAGACGATCGGCCTCTACCGGACCAAGGCGAAAAACGTCATTGCCACCTGCCGCATCCTGCTCGAACGACACGCCGGCGAGGTTCCCGCCGACCGCGCCGCGCTCGAGGCGCTGCCCGGTGTCGGCCGCAAAACCGCCAACGTCGTCCTCAACACGGCTTTCGGTCAACCGACGATCGCCGTGGACACGCACATCTTCCGCCTCGGCAACCGCACCGGCCTGGCCCCCGGCAAGACCGTCGTCGATGTGGAAAACAAGCTGCTCCGCGTCACCCCGCGCGAATTTCTCAAGGATGCGCATCACTGGCTGATCCTGCACGGCCGCTACGTCTGCAAGGCACGCCAACCGGCCTGCGCCGCATGCTGCGTCTACGATCTCTGCGAATTCAGGGACAAGACCGCGTGATCGTCGCCAGCGGCCAGGCGAAAGGGTTTGCCGCAACGCCCGAGTTGGCCGGCGAGGCGATCGCGCGCGCCCTCGAGCGGGCAGGCCTGCGCCGCGCCGAATTCGTCTTGCTGCTGCTGACGCGCGATTTCACCCGCCTCTTGCCAGAAACCCTGCGCTGCGCCGCCGGTGCCGCGGCCTGCCTGCAGATCAGCGGTTGTACGGCAAGCGGCCTGCTCACCGAAGAGGGTTGGCAAATCGACCAACCGGGCGCGGCGGCACTGGTTTTTTCCGGTTTGCCGAAGCCGCCGGGCAAGGCCAGCTCTCCCCTGCTCTCGCTGAGCAATCAAGGACGTCTGGCGCTCGACTGGCAGCATGGCGAACAGCGAGCCGGCATCATCGACAGCCAGGGCGAGGTCTGGATCAATGCCCGTCCCTGCGCCGACGCCCGCTGTACCGTGGCCCTGCCCGAACTGTCCGCCACGGCGCTGCTCTCCCCAGGGTTGCAACCGCTTGGCGAAACGATGACCGTCACCGCCGCCGACGGCCATGAATTGCGTGAACTGGACGGGCGAGCGGCGATCGACAGCTTGCGCCAGGCCTTCCCCGAAGGCTGGCGCGACCAAGCCCTGCTCCATCGCCTGTATCTGCTTGCTGCCGACGCTGCGCCGGCCACCGGCATCCTGGCGCTCAACGCGGACGGCTCGCTGACCATGGCCGCGCCGTTCGCCGTCGGTGAAACGGTGCGCTGGGCGATGCGCCAAGCGCCAGCCGCCAGCCGGGAAATCCAGGGGCAGCTAGGCGCAGCGCGCGCCGCCGGCAAGCAGCCGGCATTCGCGCTGATGTTTTCCTGCCTTGGTCGCGGCCCCTTGTTCTATGGCAACGACGACCTCGACCGCCTGGCCTTTACCGGGAACTTTCCCGACGTTCCGCTGCTCGGTGCCTACGGTACCGGGCAAATCTTCCCGCTGGCCGACGGCAACCGTCTGTTCAGCAATGCCGTCCTGACCCTGCTTTACGAGAAAACCGATGTTCAATCCCAGCCGTGACCAGGTGCGCCAGTTTTTCTGCGCCGCCTGGAAGAAACACCTAGAACGCCTGCCGGTGGTCGGCGCCGAAATCGCCGCCGCCGAAATCGCCGCCCGACATCCCGAGTACCACGCTCTCCTCGCCAGCCCCGAAACTGCGCTCAACCAGGACTGGACGCCGGACGGCGGGCAAATGAACCCCTTCCTCCACCTCTCGCTGCACCTGGCGATCCACGAGCAGTTGAGCATCGACCAGCCGCCGGGGATCAGGGCGGCATTCGACAGCCTGCGCGCGCGGATGGACGCGCACGAGGCCGAACACGTGTTGCTCGAATGTCTGGGAGAAACCATCTGGCGCGCCCAGCGCCAAGGAACGGCGATGGACGCGCAGGCCTACATCGAGGCCATCCGGCTGCGCGCCGGACGCTGAGAAGGAATCAGCGGGGAATCTGGTAGTTGCCCTGAGTCATCAGGTCAACACCGCATTCCAGGCTTTCGACCCAGCTAATGAAATCCTCGACCGCCCGCCGGCCGACGAAACGCGAGCCGTGCTGCGGAACGATCTGCTCGATCTCGAGTTGGCGGACCATGTTGGCCCAGAAACGGCAGACCTTGCGCGAAACGATGTAGCGCTTGTGGAAGCCTTCCATGTAGCCGACGTGGCCATGGAAATCGGTCACCGCGCTGGCCGCCAATTCCTGCGGCACCAGCGAGGCACCGAGGTCGCCGGTGAACAGGATCTTGGCTACCGGATCGTAGAACTGGAAATTACCCTCGGCGTGCATGAAGTGCGCCGGCAGGGCCAGAACGTTGCACTGACCGAGGCGGATCACCGAGCCCTGGTCGGGAATGCCGACGATGCGGTGGGAAACGTCCTTGCCGGTCGTGAAATGCGGTACGAAACGCGTCCACAACGAGGAAATCATCACCTTGCAGTGCGAGGCGACGAACCACTTGTTGACCGAAGCGATGATGTCCGGGTCCGGGTGGGAAGCCAGGATGTAATCCAGATCCTTGGACGAGAAGTACTTCTGCATGTCCATCAGGAGCCCGGAGTAGGTCATGTTGCCGCCGGGATCGATCAGCGCGCCGTGACCGTTATCCACGATCAGGAACTGGTTGCACTGAACAGCGCCGCCCGGCGAATCGTCTACCAGATCGTAGAACGCGTGGACGATGTGCTTGCCGTCATTAAACAATTCAACTGCCATATCACCCCCATACCGAATGGCCAATTATCCCCCTGCCATCCGCTTCTGCCTAGTCCGGCCGATGCTGGGTGCTTGCCCGACGCGGCAAAATGGGGGCGGCAAAGGATTCGCCGATCATGCCGATAGCTTCATCCTGCGCACAAGCCCGGCGCCGCGCGCGGAAATCGGCAAGACGGCGAGGTGACGGCGCACGCGATGTCTTATCATTGCCGCCATCATGAAAATCCTGATCGTCGACGACGAACCGGCCATTGCCGACACGCTCAGCTACGCGCTGCGCGCCGAGGGCTTTGCCACCGAATGCTGCACGCTGGGCGGCGAGGCGCTGGCGCGGCTGCAACAGGGCGGCATCGACTTCGTCGTGCTCGACGTCGGCCTGCCCGACATCACCGGCTTTGACGTCTGCCGCGCGCTGCGCCGCGAATCCGACCTGCCGGTGCTGTTCCTGACCGCCCGTTCCGACGAGGTCGACCGCATCGTCGGCCTCGAACTGGGTGGCGACGATTACGTGACCAAGCCGTTCAGCCCGCGCGAAGTGGCTTCGCGGGTACGTGCCATCCTCCGCCGTCTGCATCCGGAAACGCGTCAAAACGGCGAAGCGCGGCCCCTGCCCGAAAAAGCCGAAAAATTCGCCATCGACCGTGACGGTCTGCGCATCGCCTACCACGGCCACTGGCTGGCGCTGACCCGCTACGAATACCTGC
>CAZFXO010000051.1:0-25547 GCA_964523045.1 uncultured Dechloromonas sp.
CGGCGCCTTGCGTTGGTACGCAGGTGAGATTGACGCGGCAACGATCCGCGCCGCCGCCGGTACAGCCGGTGGCCACGCGACGCTGTACCGGGCGCCGGAATCGCTGCGCTGCCGCGTCGATCCGTTCACGCCGCTGGCTCCGGCGCTGCTCGCGCTGCACCGGCGGCTGAAGAAGGTCTTCGACCCGGCCGGCATCCTCAACCCCGGTCGTCTTTACGCGGAGTTCTGATGGACTGCCGGATCGCCGACGAATACCGCGACACGCACGCCGGCCAGGTGGCTGGCGAAATCCTGCGCAAGTGCGTGCACTGCGGTTTCTGCACCGCCAGCTGCCCGACCTACCAGTTGCTCGGCGACGAACTCGACGGGCCGCGCGGGCGCATCTACCTGATCAAGCAGGTGCTCGAAGGTCAGCCGGTGACCGACAAGACCCGGCTTCACCTCGACCGCTGCCTGACCTGCCGTTCCTGCGAATCGACCTGCCCGTCCGGTGTCGAATACGGCCATCTGCTCGACATCGGCCGCCAGCTCGTCGAGGACAAGCTGAAGCGCCCGTTGAACGAGGCGCTGCCGCGCGCGCTGCTGAAAACCGTGTTGCCCGAGCCGGCGCTGTTCGGGCCGGCGGTGGCGCTCGGTCGTGCGCTCAAGCCGCTGCTGCCGTCGGTGCTCGCCGACAAGCTGCCGCCGGCAGCGGCCGACGCCCGGCCGTGGCCGGAGAAAGGCAGACATTCCCGGCGCATGCTGGCGCTCGCCGGCTGCGTCCAGCCTTCATTGGCGCCGAACATCAACGCGGCGACGGCGCGCGTGCTCGATCGCCTCGGCATCGAACTGTGCGAAGAGAAGAAGGCCGGTTGCTGTGGCGCCGTGCGCCATCACCTCAACGATCAGGCGGCGGCCCGGGCCGATGTCCGGCGCAACATCGACGCCTGGTGGCCGCATGTCGAGGCCGGGGTCGAGGCCATCGTCGTCACCGCTTCCGGTTGCGGCGTCCAGGTCCGCGACTACGGCCACCTGCTGGCCGACGATCCGGACTACGCGGAAAAGGCGGCGCGCATCGGCGCGCTGTGCCGCGACCCCTCGGAAGTGGTGGCGGGCGAGGGCGGCCGTTTGCGCGCCTTGCTGGCACCGGCCGAACGTGGCAAGCTCGCCTTTCAGTCGCCCTGTACGCTGCAACACGGATTGAAGATTCGCGGTGTTGTGGAAAACCTGCTGGCCGCGGCCGGGTATGTGTTGACGCCGGTGGCCGATGGCCACCTGTGCTGCGGTTCGGCGGGAACGTATTCGGTGCTGCAGCCAGAGCTGTCGCAACGATTGCGCGCCAACAAGCTGGCAGCGCTGACCGCCGGCGGCGCGGCGCTGATCGCCACCGCCAACATCGGTTGCCTGACACACCTGCAGGCCGGCGCGACGACGCCGGTCCGCCACTGGATAGAATTGATTGACGAGGCTTTGGAATGAGCAGCAAGGGGAATTCGGTGCCGGAAATCACGCGTTCGCTGGGGGCGGAAGACGCCGCCCGGGTGCGACGCGTCCTCGAGGGCGGCATCAAGATTCCGCCCCAGCCGCGCGTGCTTGACGAGATGCGGCGGATGATGAACCGCCAGGAATACGATGTCCGCCGCCTGGCCAGGACCATCCAGCAGGACCCGGGGCTGAGCGCGATGCTGTTCAAGGTGGTCGGCAACGCGGCGTATCGCCAGCACCAGCCGTTCGAGACCATTGAGCAGATCCTGCACGCGGTCGGCCTCAAGCAGACCTTCAACCTGGTGCAGGCGATCGCGCTGATCGACGCCGGTACGCCGGCTGCCGACAAGCGCATCTACGAGGCCTTCTGGTCGCGTTCGCAGGCGGTCGGCCAACTGGCGATGCTGGTTGCCGAGGAGCGCGTCGCCGTCTGCAACATCTTCGCCGACCAGGCCTACCTGGCCGGCATCTTCCACGCCTGCGGCGTGCCTTTGTTGCTGCAGCGTTTTCCCTCCTACGGCATGGAGCTGCGTCTGGCGACGCCGGGGCATTGGGTGGATTGGCGGGAAGAGGACCGCAAGTTCAATACCGACCACGCCGTCGTCGGCTACCTGGTCGCCCGTCACTGGTGCCTGCCGGGGTTCATCTGCGACGCCATCCGCTACCAGCATTCGCTGGCTGACCTGGGCGATCACGAAGCGCGCAGCATGGTGGCGATCCTCGCCTTGGCCATCGACATCCACGCCCGCGACCAGCGCATCCCCAATCCCGAGTGGGAGGAGGTGCGCAGCGTACTGCTGCCGGAACTCGGACTCGACGAAGAATCCTTGCCGGAGTTCATCGATGTCGTGCTCGAGCGCTTCAACCACGCCGCCCAGGTTTGATTCCGGGCGCCGTGTTTCGTGCTAATCTGCCCGGAAAAAGGGAGGAATGATGGCGATAGCCATTGACGCCTGCGCGGCACAACATCAGGGCGACCGGCGCGAACAACAGGATCGGGTGGCGATCCTGCCGCATCCGCGCAGCCGGGGCGTGGCGCTGGCCGTCGTCGCCGACGGCATGGGCGGTCACACCGGTGGCGCGCTGGCCGCCGAGCAGGTGATCCACACCGCGCGCAACAACCTCGAAAATTTCGCGCCGAGCGAGGAAAGCGCCCGCTGGCTGCTGGAAAACAGCATGCGCGAGGCGCATACGATGATCAAGGCGTCGCGCTTCATGAACGAGAAGGACCCGCACAGCACGGCGGTGATGCTGCTGCTGCAGCCGGGCAAGCTGAGCTGGGGCTATTGCGGCGACAGCCGCTTCTACGCCTACCGCGGTCGCCAGTTGCTGACGCGCACGGTTGATCATTCCTACGTCGAACATCTGGTGGCGCAGGGCAAGATCACTGCGGCGCAGGCGCTGACCCATCCCAATCGCAACATCCTGGTGACCTCGCTCGGCGGCCAGGACGAACCGCTGTTCACTTTCGGCGAAACTACCGACCTGCAGCCCGGCGACAGCTTCATGCTGTGCTCGGACGGGGTCTGGGGCTATTTCGACGAGGCCGAACTGGGTGTCGCGCTGGCCGACAATACGGCGCGCGGGGCTTGCGAGACGATCATCGAACAGGCGCGGCGGCGGGCGGCGGGCGGTGGCGACAACCTGTCGCTGGCGGTGATACGCCTGCTCAAGCCGGCAGCGCCGGCTCGCTGAGACGACGACTCAGGACTTGCGGCCGAGGCCGCCGAGCAGCGCGGCAACTACCCGCTTCGGCTTGTGCGGGTCGGTCTTCGGTGGCGCTTGCGGCGAATCCGGAATTTCTCCCTGCGGCTTGCTTGATTCGTAAGGCTTGCTGAAGTCGAAACCGTCGGCGGCGATCATCGGGTTGCGCCGGGGGCGTTGCTGGCGTTCCGGGCGTTCGCTGCGCTCGGGGCGGCTGGCGATTGGTGCTCGCGGCGGCGCGCTGCGCTTCTTCTTGTTGCCCGGCGGGTATTCGTATTCCGGTTCGGGTTCGAAACCGGCGACCTCGACCTGTTCGATCGGCCGCTTGATCAGTTTCTCGATATCGACCAGGTAGCCGACTTCGTGCGCGCTGACCAGCGAGATGGCATTGCCCATCTTGCCGGCGCGGCCGGTGCGGCCGATGCGGTGCACGTAGTCTTCCGGCGTATGCGGCAGTTCGTAGTTGATCACGTAGGGCAGGTCGTCGACATCGAGACCGCGGGCGGCGACGTCGGTGGCGATGAGCGCATGCGTCTGGCCGGCCTTGAAGGCTTCGAGCGCCTTGATCCGGTCGAGCTGGCTCTTGTCGCCGTGGATGGCGTCGGCCTGGATGCCGGCGCGCTGCAGTTCGCGGGTCAGCCGCGAGCAGCCCTGCTTGGTGCGCATGAAGACGATGCACTGGCGGATTTCGCCGGACTTCAGCAGCTTGGTCAGCAGGCCGCGTTTGCCCCATTCGGAAACCGGGTGGACGCGGTGGGTGATGGTTTCGGACACCTGATTGCGGCGGGCGACTTCGACCAGGACCGGCGCCTTGAGCATGGTGTCGGCCAGCTTCTTGATCTCTTCCGAGAAGGTGGCCGAAAAGAGCAGGCTCTGCCGTTGCTGCGGCAGCATGTTGAGGATGCGCGTGACGTCGGGGATGAAGCCCATGTCGAGCATGCGGTCGGCTTCGTCGAGCACCAGCGCCTGCACCGAGTTGAAGCTGACGCTCTTCGATTCGACGTGGTCGAGCAGGCGCCCCGGCGTGGCGACGAGGATTTCGACGCCCTTCTTCAGTTCGGCGATCTGCGGCTTGATATCGACGCCGCCGAAGGCGCACAAGGCGCGGATCGGCGTGTGCTTGCTGTAATCCTTGACCGACTCGAACACCTGCATCGCCAGTTCGCGCGTCGGCGCCAGGATCAGCGCGCGGACCGGGTGCTTGGCCGGCGACGGGCTGCTGCTGGCGAAGGGCAGGATGCGCTGCAGGATCGGCAGGGTGAAGGCTGCCGTCTTGCCGGTGCCGGTCTGGGCGCCGCCCATGATGTCCTTGCCGCTGATGACCAGCGGGATGGCCTGGGCCTGGATCGGCGTCGGCTTGCTGTAGCCCATGTCGGTGACGGCGCGCAGCAGTTCTGGCGCCAGGCCGAGGTCGGCAAAGGTGATATCGGCAGCGGGCTCTGCGGTGGCTTGGGCGGATGCGGGATCGGCCGGGGGATTGATTTCTGACATGGGGCGGCATTATACGCGCGAAGGCGCGTGCCGATGCGATTGCGCTGTAATCGGTGGCGGCCGGGTCAGAGGTCGCTGACCAGCGCTTCGAGGCGGTCGCGGCTGATCGGCTTCACCAGGATTTCGTCGAAACCGGCGGCCAGGAAGGCTTCGCGCTCCTCCGGAAAGGCGTGGGCGGTGTAGGCGACGATGCGGATCGGCCGTGTGCCGTAGCGCTGGCGCAAGGCCTGGCAGGTTTCCTCGCCGCTCAGTCCGGGCATGCTGATGTCGAGCAGGACCAGCTGAAAATCACGCTGAGCGGCGAGTTCGAGCGCAGCGGCTCCGGTTTCGGCCTCCTGCGTTTGCCAGCCCAGTTTGCGCAGCAACGCGCTGGCGATGATGCGGTTGGTCGGGTGATCGTCGACGATCAGGGCGTGGCGCTCAGGCATTGCTGTCCTTGTCCGGCAGGTAGATGGTGAAAGTGGAACCGGCGCCAGGTTGCGATACCAGTTCGACCCGGCCGCCCATATGTTCCGTCAGTTGCTTGACCAGCGCCAGCCCGAGGCCGGTGCCGCCGTGTTCGCGGGTGAGGAAGTTTTCCAGTTGCTTGAATTTCTCGAACACCACGGCCTGGTACTCGGGGGCGATGCCCGGGCCGGTGTCGCTGACCGAAATCGCCACCATGCCCTGGGCGCGTCGTGCGGCCAGCGTCACGCTGCCGGTTTCGGTGAATTTCACCGCGTTGCCGAGCAAGTTGTTGAGGATCTGGCGCAACCGGTTGGGGTCGGCGCGCAGGAAATTCGGCAAATCGTCGGCCAGATCCAGCGACAGGCTCAGTCCCTTGGCTTCGGCGTTGGCCCGGTGCAGCACGATGACGGCTTCGAGGAAGCCGTGCAGCGGCAGTTCGCTGTACTGGAACTGCATTTCGCCGGCTTCGATCTTGGCCAGGTCGAGGATTTCACTGACCAGCACCAGCAGATGCTGGCCACTCTGGTGAATGATGTTGGCGTATTCGGCCTGGTCGGTGTCGGCCAGCTCGCCGCGCAGCAGGTCGGCAAAGCCGAGGATGCCGTTGAGCGGAGTGCGCAGTTCGTGCGAGACGGTGGCGAGGAAGGCGGTTTTCGCCTGGCTGGCCTCCTCGGCCTTCTGGCGGGCTTCGTCGAGGCGGCGGAAGGATTCCTCGACGGAATCGGCCATCGCGTTGAATGAGCGCGCCATCTCGCCCATTTCGTCGGTGGCGCGGTCGTCCAGGCGGCGACCGAGGTCGCCGTCGCGGAAGGCGCGGATGCCGGCGATCATCGAGGTGATGCGGCCGGTGAGCAGGTTGGCGATCCAGATGGCGATGAAGATGACGACGACGACCATCGCCAGCGTCGATCCCCAGAGCCCGATTGCCGTCGTGCGCAGGCTGTCGGCGATGCCATCGAGCAGGTCGCTGCGCTGCGCCTTGAACTGGCGGTCCTTCTCGGCGACCAGGGTGTTGATCTTGGCGGCGGTCTCGGTCGCCGCGGCGTGGAAGTCATCGACGTTGGCGCCGATCGTCACGAAACCGAAACCCTGCGGCGTCTTGCCGTACTGGCCGGTGTAGTAGGGGATGGCGGCGGCGGTGGTGAGTTTCCAGAGGTCGGAGAAAAAGATCACGAAGGAACCGGAACCGCCGTGTTCGGTGAGCGCGTTCCAGCCGTCGCATTGCGGCGAGAAGTTGAGGTAGCGGCAATCGAGCCCGAGTTGTCCGGCCTTGATCTGTTCCTTCGCCGGCTTGCGCTTCAGGCTCTGGTCGTGGAAGGGTTCGATGCCGGCCAGGAACTCGTGCGCCGGCTTGCCGCTGGCCTGCCACTGGCCGTACAGCTCGCTGTCCAGCCAGGGTGGGACGGGGTCGCCGGTCTGCGGATCGTAGCCGGCGATCATGTAGTCGCGCGGGTGCGAGATGGCGCGGCTCTTGTGGTCCCAGATGAAGGCGTAGTTACCCTTGATCGCGTCGATGATCGGCGTGTAGCGTTCGGCGGTCGGCATCAGCCGGTCGGTGAACTGGCGGATGTGGTCGTGGTCGAGCGCCAGCGTCACGTAACCGATGATGCGGCCGTTGCGGACGACCGGCGTCGCCCAGCGGACGATGCCGCGGAAAGGCTGGCCGACCGGGTTCTCGGTGCCGGCGTAGGCGGCCTTCTCGGGGGCGAACGGGGTGCCGATCTTCTCCAGCCGTTCCGGCAGGTAGGGGCCGATCAGGTCGGTACGGACATAGGCACCGATGACTTCGGAAACGTAGATTTCACCGGGTTTGAGCTTCTGCAGTTCGGGGAAGTAGGTTTCCGCGTGGACGAAGGTATTGCGCCGGTCGGCGACGTTCTTCAGCGCGCGCTCGGTGAGGTCGCCGACGGTGGCCTTGATCTTCTCGTTGCCGGCGAGATCGACGAAGCTCATTTCGACGAACAGTGGGCGCTGCTCGGGCTCGCCCAGGTATTCCGGCGCCCGGGCGTGGAAGTCGCGGGCGTTGTCGGGCAATACCAGGCGCGTCACCTTGGCCTCGCGTGTCACTGCCTCGACCGGCTCCCAGGATTTGCCGTCGGGGGCCAGTCGCCACGGACCATGGCGGTACAAGGTGCGGCGGTGCTGGGCGAGGAAACGGCGGAAGGCGGCCTCCGACAGTTCGCTGTCGGCCGCCTGCAGGATGTCGTTATCGCGGGCGTAGAGGAAGCGGGCGATATTGCGGGCGGCGTCGGTGGTCAGCGTCTCGATCGCTTCGCGCGAGCGTTCGTCGAGGGCGCGGATCGAATCCTCGGTGACGGTCTTGCCGATTTCCTGGATGGTTTGCAGCGAAGTGTCGGCCATGCCAGCCGCCTTGACCGAAACCTCGCTGCCGAGCTGGCGCGCCGTGTGCCAGGCGAACCAGGCGAGGAGCAGCAAGGGGATGACCTTGATCAGGACGAAGATCGTGATTAGCTTGCCGCGGATGCCGCGCAGGAATTTTGGCTGGCGATTCATCGCATCCTTCCTCCTCCGGCGGGTTGCGGCCGATCACGATTTGCCGTGTTCGGCGGTCGTTTCCTTGTTGTCCCCGGTGCTGGCCGGCGCGGCAGCATCGCCTTCCTTGGCCGGCGCGGCTTCCGCTTCGGCGGGAGCGACGCGTTTCTTCTTGCTGCCCGGCGGTTCCGGCGGCGGCAATTGCGGGGTGATGGTCTCCAGCTTGTTTTCCCGCATGTATTCGTCCATCTCGCGCCAGCCCTCGTAAATGCTGGCTTTCGGCAACCAGCTATAGATCGAGTAGCAGTCCTCGATGGCTCTTCCGGATTGGCGGCAGGCGCTGCCCACCGCCTTGCCTTCCGCCTCGTTCTTGGCCGTCTTGGCGGCCGGATCCTCGAGACCGAGCTTGCTGGCGACCTGGTCGCAGCCGGGCAGCGCGATGACGGAGAGGGCGAGGAACAAGGTGCGCAGATTCATGCGCCGGATTCTCGCACAACTGTCACGAACTGTGAAAAATCGGCGGCCCTTCCGGGGGCTATAATTCGCTTCGTTCTATTTGCTGGGTGGGTCAGATGTCGCAAGTTTTTCGTGTATTGCTGGTCGCCGCTAGTGCGGTGCTTCCCTTTTCGGTCGCTGCCGCCAAGCCGGCGCCAGCGCCGGCTGCCGTGCCAACCCTGGCACACAATCTGGATGCTGCCAACGAGGCCAAGCTGGCTGCCGTGATCGAGCGTTTCCACAAGGAAACCGGCGGCGAGATCAAGCTGGTCCGCCTGCACAAGGGCGACAAGCCGGCAACCCTGAACCTGCTCGGTCGCTACCAGACGGAAGATGTCTTCAGTCAGCCGAAAGCCTTTGTCCCGCTTTACTCGATGATGAGCAAGGCGGGCGTGGCCTTGTCGGTGCAGTTGTCGGAAGTCCTCAAGCCGAGCGTCACCGACGGCAAGGGGCGCCTGGTCGCGTTGCCGGTGCTTTATTCGACGCCGGTGATGTTCTACAACAAGCTGGCGTTCCGCAAGGCCGGGCTCGACCCCGAGCAGCCGCCGAAGACCTGGTTCGAAATGCAGGGCTATCTCGACAAGCTGCAGTCGGCCGGTTACGACTGTCCTTATGCTTCGTCCTGGCCGACCTGGGTGCACATCGACAACGTCAGCGCGGTCTCCGGCGTGCCGGCGATCGACGCCAAGACCGGCCTGAAATTCAATGGCCTGCCGCAGGTCAAGCACGTGGCGATGATGGCCACCTGGAGCAAGGCGCACTATTTCCGCCAGTTCGGCAATGCCGACGAGGCGAGTGCGCGCTTCAAGGAAGGCGAGTGCGCGATCATCACCACCGATTCCCGGGAATACGCCGACTTCCAGGACGCTCGCGGCGTCGAGCTGGGGGTTGCGCCGATGCCTTACCACGACGACGTCTATGGCGGCCGTCGGCCGACGCTGGTCGGCGGTTCGTCGCTGTGGGTCGGTGCCGGCAAGTCGGCGGCCGAGTACAAGCAGGCGGCGAAATTCGTCAATTACCTGCTGTCGCCGGAAATCCAGGTTGAACTGGTGCGCAATCATGGCGGTCTGCCGCTCACCGAAGCCGCCCGTCTGGCATCGCTCAGCCGCCTGCTGCAGGATGGCCGGCAGGCGCTGGAAGCCGCCTACGCTTCGTTGCGCGGCCCGGGGGGCGGGCCGGTGGCGCAGGTCAGCCGCGTCGACGACACCCGACTGATCACCGATGAGGAACTCGCCGCCGTCTGGGCCGACCGCAAGCCGGCCAAGGCCGCGCTCGATACCGCGGTGACGCGCGGCAATTCCTTGCTCAAGGCGCATTCCGCGCTGAAGAAGCTGCAGCCCTTCTGATGCTGGCACCGCCGCGATACTTCGCGCATCGCGGCGGCGGCAACCTGGCCCCCGAGAATACCCTGGCCGGCATCCGGCTGGCGGCGCGACTCGGCTACCGGGCGGTCGAGTTCGACGTCATGCTCTCGGGGTCCGGTACGCCCGTGCTGATCCACGACGAGACGCTGGAGCGCACCACCAACGGTAGCGGCGCCGTCGCGACGACCGACGACGCGGCGCTGTTCGCCCTCGACGCCGGTGGCGAACCGCCGCCCCGTTTTGCCCAGGCTGTCCGCCTGTGCGGCGAACTCGGTCTGCTCGCCAACGTCGAGGTCAAACCGGCAAGCGGATTCGAGCGCCAGACCGCGCAGCGCGTAGCGGCCGAGGTCAGGGCAGACTGGCTGGCTACGCCGCTATTGTTTTCCTCGTTTTCCCGCACTGCGCTGCAGGTGCTGCAAGCGGAACTTCCCGATCTGCCGCGCGCTTGGTTGCTTGCCGCGCTGCCCGACGACTGGCGGGCGGAAGCGCGGCGCTTGGGCGTCGTCGCGCTGCATCTCGACCTGGCGCTGGTGACGCCGGGGCTGGTCCGCGAATGCGCCGGGCTCGGCCTGGCGGTGCGCGCCTACACGCTGCAGACACCGGCGCTGGCCGATTACCTGTTCGGGATCGGCGTCGCCGGAGTGTTCGTCGATCCACTCGACCGCTTCCTGCATCGCGCGCTGGCCGATCGCTCATCCATCGGCTAAGGCGCCGGGGTTTGCAACAAGCTGTTTCGCCGCCGGCCGTCAGCTAACTTTACTTACAAAGCCTTGCATTGCCGGCGTGATTTCCTGCCCGTCCGGCGCTTCAATGGGAAGCGTCGAAACCCCAGCAAGGAGAATCATCATGAAAGCCATCCGTTCCCTTCTCGTCGTCACCCTGTCCCTGGCCGTCAGCGGTCTTGCCCTGGCTGGTCAAGGTACGCCACGTGTCGATCACGAGCAGTTCCGGCAGCAGCAACGCATCGAACAGGGCGTTGCCCGGGGCAGCCTGACCCGGCACGAGACGCTGCAATTGCAGCGTGGGCAGCACCGGGTCGCCCGTATGGAAGCGCGGGCCAAGGCCGACGGCGTCGTCACCCGGCACGAGCGGGCAATGCTACATCAGGCGCAGGCGCGGGAAAGTGCGCGCATCCAGCGCCAGAAGCATGATCGCCAGCATGCCCGCTGGCAGGACAAGCGCTGGCAGCATGAGCGTTACGCCCGCTACGGCATGTAATGCGCATCTGCCGGTGTCGCCCGCCGTATTGGGCGGACAAACCCGCCGTCCGGCGGGTTTTTCTTTTAAAATCACGGATTCCGTATTTAGCGAGCCCGCCGGGCAGAACCTTCATGAAAAGCGCCGAAATCCGCCAGAAATTCCTAGACTTCTTCGCCGCCAAGGGGCACCAGATCGTCGCCTCCTCGTCGCTCGTCCCGCACGACGACCCGACGCTGCTGTTCACCAACGCCGGCATGAACCAGTTCAAGGACGTTTTCCTCGGCTTCGACAAGCGGCCCTACACGCGCGCGACCACCTCGCAGAAATGCGTGCGCGCCGGCGGCAAGCACAACGACCTCGAAAACGTCGGCTACACCGCGCGCCACCACACCTTCTTCGAAATGCTCGGCAACTTCAGCTTCGGCGACTATTTCAAGCGCGACGCGATCAAGTACGCCTGGGAACTGCTCACCGAGGTCTATGGCCTGCCGAAAGACAAGCTGATGGTCACGGTCTACGCCGAGGACGACGAGGCCTACGACATCTGGCACAAGGAAGTCGGCGTGCCGGCCGAGAAGATCGTGCGTATCGGCGACAACAAGGGCGCCCGCTACGCTTCCGACAACTTCTGGATGATGGGCGATACCGGTCCCTGCGGGCCGTGCACGGAAATCTTCTACGACCACGGCGAAAAGCACTGGGGCGGCCCCCCGGGATCGCCGGAAGAAGACGGCGACCGTTTCATCGAAATCTGGAACAACGTCTTCATGCAGTTCAACCGCGACGAAGCCGGCGTGATGCACCCGCTGCCCAAGCCGTCGGTGGACACCGGCATGGGGCTGGAGCGCATCTCCGCCGTGCTGCAAGGCGTGCATGCCAACTACGAGATCGACCTGTTCCAGGCGCTGATCGCCGCCGCCGCCCGCGAAACCAGCGACGCCGACATGAACTCGCCGTCGCTCAAGGTGCTCGCCGACCACATCCGCGCCTGCTCCTTCCTGATTGCCGACGGCGTCATCCCCGGTAACGAAGGCCGCGGCTACGTCCTGCGCCGCATCATCCGCCGCGCCATCCGTCACGGCTACAAGCTCGGCGCCCGCGCCGCCTTCTTCCACCGCATCGTTCCTGATCTGGTCGGCGAGATGGGCGAGGCCTATCCGGAACTCAAGGAAAACCAGGCCAAGGTCGTCGCCACGCTGAAGCAGGAAGAAGACCGCTTCTTCGCGACGATCGAGAACGGCATGGAAATCCTCGAAGGCGAACTCGCCGCGATGGCCGCCAAGGGCGTTACGGTCTTCAACGGCGAAACCGCCTTCAAGCTGCACGACACCTACGGCTTCCCGCTCGACCTGACCGCCGATATCTGCCGCGAGCGCAACGTCACCGTCGACGGCGCCGCTTTCGACGCCGCCATGGCCCGCCAGAAGGAACAGGCGCGTGCCGCCGGCAAGTTCAAGATGGCGGTCAACCTGGAATACGCCGGCGCCGAAACCACCTTCCACGGTTACGAGTCGCTCGAAGCCAAGGGCAAGGTGCTGGCGCTGTACAAGGACGGCGCGGCAGTCGCTGAACTGCACGAAGGCGACCTCGGCGTCGTCGTTCTCGACCACACCCCGTTCTACGCCGAATCCGGCGGCCAGTGCGGCGACCGCGGCGAACTGAAGGGCGTCGGCGGCATCTTCGCGGTCGAGGACACGCTGAAGATCCAGGCCGCCGTGTTCGGCCACCACGGCATCCTGAAGACTGGCAAGCTGGTCGTCGGTCAGGAAGTCGGCGCCAAGGTCGATGCCGTCGCCCGCGCCGCCACCGCCCGCAACCACTCGGTCACCCACCTGATGCACAAGGCGCTGCGCGAAGTGCTCGGCGCCCATGTCCAGCAGAAGGGGTCGCAGGTCGATCCCGACAAGACCCGTTTCGACTTCGCGCACAATTCGCCGATGACGGCCGAGGAAATCCGCGAGGTCGAGGAAATCGTCAATGCCGAGATCCTCGCCAACGCCGCCACCGACAGCCGCGTGATGGGCATCGACGACGCCCAGAAGTCGGGCGCGATGATGCTCTTCGGCGAGAAGTACGGCGATGAAGTGCGTGTCGTCGCCATCGGCTCCTCCAAGGAACTGTGCGGCGGTACCCACGTTGCCCGCAGCGGCGACATCGGCCTGTTCAAGATCGTCTCGGAAGCCGGCGTTGCCGCCGGCGTGCGTCGCGTCGAAGCGATCACCGGCGCCAACGCGCTGGCCTACGTGCAGACCCAGGAAAGCCGCGTCGCCGGTATCTCGGCACTGTTGAAGACGCAACCGGACGACATCGGCGAGCGCGTCGCCGGCATCCTCGACCATGTCCGTTCGCTGGAAAAGGAAGTCGCCCGTCTGAAATCCAAGCTGGCCGCGTCGCAGGGCGACGACCTGCTGGCGCAGGCGGTCGAGGTCAAGGGCGCCAAGTTGCTGGCCACCACACTTGACGGCGCCGACGTCGCGACGCTGCGCGAGACGATGGACAAGCTGAAGGACAAGCTGAAGTCGGCGGCCATCGTGCTGGCGTCGGTGGCGGACGGCAAGGTGACGCTGATCGCCGGCGTCACCGCCGACCTGACCGGCAAGCTCAAGGCCGGCGAACTGGTCAACCTGGTCGCCCAGCAGGTCGGCGGCAAGGGCGGCGGTCGTCCGGATATGGCGCAGGCTGGCGGCACCCAGCCGGAGAACCTGCCGGCGGCGCTGGCCTCGGTCCGCTCCTGGGTCGAGGGCAAGCTGTGAAGCGGGCGCTGTTGCTGATCGCCGCGCTGGCCTGCGGGTCGGCGCTGGCCGATGCGCTCGAGCGGACGCCGATCGAGGCGGTGACCGCCGACGGCCAGCCGGTCCGGCTGTTTCCGAACGGTCGCTGGGAGTACGTGGATCAGGCGAAGGCCGCGGCGGCGCAGAAAGTTGCCGCCGAATACCCGGAAAACAAGACCCGTCCGGTCGAATCGCAAGGCATCGTGTTCGGCGGTATCGGCCGCTACGTGATGCCGGGCGACAAGGATTACAACCGCGGCTCGTTGAATCCGAAGCTGCGCTGAGCGCTCAGCGCAGCAGTTCGCGGGACGGGGTTTCGCGGACGCATTCGCCGTCGATGATGTCGCCGTCGGCGGCGCGGCTCGCGGTCGTTGCCGCCGGTGCTGCTTCGCGCATCGCCTTGCGCAGGGCGCGCGTCTTCCACCAGAACCAGCCGGCGAAGAGCAGGCCGATCACCGCCGCCACGGCCAGTGCCACCAGCGAAAACATCACGCCCAGTACCAGCAGGCCAACGCTAAACAGCGCGGTCAGCAGTTTGCCAGCGATGCCTTGCGGGGCACGCGCAAACCGGATGTCAGATGAAAAGGGGTTTGTTGCTCTCGGCATTGGTCAGGGGCGGCTTCGTTTGGAGGGGTCTATTGTCCCCCAAGTGGCTGGCTGCGTTGTGCTTCGAGCGCACCATTTTGTAACAACGCGTCGCATGAATATGGAATATAAGAAAACTTAAATGTTTGGTTTATCAGAAAAAACCACATAAATTGTTTATTTCATTTTGATTTGGGTCAATATCCGGGACGCCCAGAGGTCTAGCATCGTCGTTTTCTACAACGACAAAGGGAGTGTTCATGTTCAAGCCAGTTCTTTCGTCCGCCCTGCTTGCCGCCGCACTGGCGGCTTCGTTGCCGGTTCAGGCAGCCGATCAGGGGAGCTTCATGGTGCGGGCCCGCGCGGTTCATATCAACTTCGAAAATGACCAGAGCAACGCGGTCAAGACGCTGGACATCGCAGCGCAGAATCGCTGGATTCCGGAAATCGACCTGAGTTACTTCTTCACGCCGAATATCGCTGCCGAACTGGTCCTGACCTACCCGCAGAAGGTCAAGGTTGACGCCGGTTCGACCAAGATCGGCACGATCAAGGCCCTGCCGCCTTCCCTGATGCTGCAATACCACTTCACCAACCTTGGCGCGTTCAAGCCCTATGTCGGTCTCGGCGTGAACTACACGGTGTTCTACGACCGCGGCAATTTCGTCATTCCGGGAGCGAGTGTCGACCGTTCCAGCCTTGGTCTGGCGGCGCAGGTCGGCTTCGATTACACGCTGGACAAGAACTGGTCGCTGAACATGGACGTCAAGTACATCCAGATGGATACCGACGTCAAGGTTGGCAGCACCAAGCTCGGCAATCTCGATCTCAACCCGATCACCGCCGGTATCGGCGTCGGCTACCGCTTCTGAGCACCAGCAGCTATTTGGCATAGGGGGCTGCGGCCCCCTTTTTCATTTTTCCGACGCCAACGTACCGGCCCATGCCAGCGCCGCAGTCTGGGCGCGATTCAGGGCATTGGCGGCGAGTTCGGGGTGTTGCGCGAGTCGTTCGGCCAATCCCGAAAGATCGCCGTTTTCACTGCATTCGGTGATGCCCAGGAGTGTGGACAGGATGCCCTGGCCATCGCAGAGCGCCGCTTTGACGCTGTCGGCAATCGGTAGCGGGGTGACGATGTCGCGGATCGGCAGGCCGACCAGGGCAGGCATCAACGACATGATGCCGACCATGAAGGCCTGATCGGCAAAACCGCCGTCGCCCGGCCGGAGTTCCTCGGCCAGTAATTCCATCAGGCGGCCGCGGGTTGCCGCCATCAGCAGCAGGGCATTGTTGTCGGTATTGGGTTTGCCTGAGGCGAACAGCAGGAGTTGCAGCCAGCGTTGCAACTGGCGGCGGCCGAGCAGGGTGATCGCCTGGTTGAGCGAGCTGATGCGTCCCGTCATGCCGCTGGCGACCGAGTTGCTCATGCGTAGCAGGTTGACGGTGAGGCCGGGTTCCGATTTGAGCGCCGCCTCGATCTTGCCGGTATCGGCATCGGCGAGCAGCAGCCCCATCAGCTTCATCAGCGATAGCTGCGAGTGATCGAGGCGACGGCCGGCGATGATCGTCGGTCGGGCAAAGAAATAACCCTGGAACAAGGAAAATCCCAGGCTCAGGCAGTGTTCCATCTGTTCCCGGGAGTCTACCTTCTCGGCGAGCAGGGTCTTGCCCTTGGGGCGGAGTTGCAAGGTCAGCTGGATCAGTTGCACGCGGTTGAGCGCCTGGATGTCGATCTTGATGATGTCGACCAGGGTCAGCAGTTCGTCGTATTCCGTGGTGAATTCGACGACGTCGTCGAGCGCCAGCGTGAAGCCGCCGGCTTTCAGCGCGCGGCAACGATCGATGACAGCCGGGGTGGGCTTCACCGTTTCGAGGATTTCCAGCACCACCGAATGCCGGGGCAGCAGTTCGAGCATGTCGCTGAACAGGAATTCCTGGTCGACATTGATGAAGCCGCGGCAGTTGCCGAGCGCGGCTTCGACCCCGAGTTCGGCGAAGGCGTTGGCGATCACCGTCGCCGTGGCGGCGACGCCGTCGGTGACGGTGGCCGTGTTGTCCTGGCTGCCGCTGCGAAAGAGCAGTTCGTAAGCGTAGAGCCGCTGTTCGCGGTCGAGGATGGGCTGTCGCCCGAGAAACAGTTGTTCGGCGTCCACGCTGGCGAGAGGCTTCAGAAGGGCAGGACGATACCCGGCCAGGCGGCGCTCAGCGCCTGGCGGAAGGCGGCCTGGATGCGGGCCAGTGCGGCGTCGTTGTCGGCCTCGAAACGCAGTACGACGACCGGCGTCGTGTTCGACGGGCGGGCCAGGCCGAAACCGTCCGGGTATTCGACGCGCACGCCGTCGATGGTGATGACCTCGCTGGCGCCTTCGAACTTGCCCGAAGCCTTCAGTTTGTCGAGCAGCGCGAAGGGTTCGCCTTCGGCCATCTTGATGTTCAGTTCCGGGGTCGACGGCGAATTGGGTAGGGCTTTCAGCGGCGCGTTGACGTCGGCCGCGCGGCTCAAGATTTCGAGCAGGCGGGCGCCGGTGTACAGGCCGTCGTCGAAGCCGTACCAGCGTTCCTTGAAGAAGGTGTGGCCGGACATCTCGCCGGCCAGCGGGGCGCCGGTTTCCTTCAGTTTGGCCTTGACCAGCGCGTGGCCGGTGTTCCACATCAGCGGCACGCCGCCGTGCTGGCGGATCCACGGGGCGAGCAGGCGGGTGCATTTGACGTCGTAGATCACCGTGCCGCCCGGTACGCGCGACAGTACGTCGGCGGCGAAGAGCATCAACTGGCGGTCCGGGTAGATGATCTCGCCGTCCTTGGTGACGACGCCCAAACGGTCGCCGTCACCATCGAAGGCAATGCCGATTTCGGCATCGGTATCCTTGAGTGCCTGGATGACATCTTTCAGATTTTCCGGCTTCGACGGGTCCGGGTGGTGGTTCGGGAAGTTGCCGTCGACTTCGCAATACAGCGGCATGATCTCGCAACCGAGGCGCTTGAAGAGTTCCGGGGCGATCGCGCCGGCGACGCCGTTGCCGCAGTCCATGACGATTTTCAGCGGGCGGGCCAGCTTGACGTCGCCGACGATCTTTTCGACATAGGCGCCGAGCACGTCGGCACTGCGCTTCTGGCCGCTGCCGGTTTTCAGCTTGCCGGCTTCGATGCGCTGCTTCAGATCCTGAATCGCGTCGAGCGCCAGCGTCGTGCCGCCGATCACCATCTTCAGGCCGTTGTAGTCCGGCGGGTTGTGGCTGCCGGTGACCGAGACGCAGGAGTGGCAGCCGAGTTCGTAGGCGGCGAAGTAGGTGACCGGGGTCGGCACGCAGCCGACGTCGATCGCGTCGCAGCCGGTGGAGACGATGCCGTCCATCAGCGCGCCCGCCAGTTCCGGGCCGGACAAGCGGCCGTCGCGGCCGACGGCGATCGCCGTCTGGCCCTGTTCCAGCGCCAGCGACCCGAGTGCCTGGCCGATCTTCCGGACGACCTCAGCGGTCAGCGACTTGTTGACGATGCCCCGGATGTCGTAGGCCTTGAAGATTTCTGCGGGAAGTGTCTGGGTCATGGTCTCTGCTTATGACGTTTCGAAAAGGAAGAAGTGTAGAAGTCTTTGCGCCAGCCAGTCCAGACGCCCGGGAAAATTGCCGCCGACGAAGCCGACGTGGCCGCCGCCGGCCGGTTGTTCAAGGCGAACGCCAGGGGCGACTTCGGCGCAGCTCGGCAGGTAGGGTGCGGGCAGGAAAGGGTCGTTGCGCGGATTGACGACCAGCGCCGGAACCGCGATCGATTTCAGGTAGGCCTTGGCCGAACTGCGTCGCCAATAGTCGTCGGCGCCGGCAAAGCCGTGAATCGGGCCGGTCACCGCGTCGTCGAATTCCCACAACGTGCGTGCTCGGCGCATCCTGGCTTCGTCGAACAGACCGGGAAAACGGCGCAGGCGTTCGGCCGAAACTCGTTTCAGGGTGGCCAGGAAATGCGCGGTGTAAATGCGGTTGAAGCCTTGCGCCAGGTGATGGCCGCAGGCGGCAAGGTCGAGCGGCGGGCAGAAGGCGACGACGCCGCTGACTACATCGGCGGCCGCTGAGCCTTGTTCGCCGGCCCATTTGAGGAGTGCGTTGCCGCCCAGCGAGACGCCGGCGGCGTGCACCTGGCCGCCGTATTGCCCTTGGACGCGGCGCAGGATCCAGTCGATCTCGGCGGAGTCGCCGGAATGGTAGGCGCGCGGCTGGCGGTTGAGTTCGCCCGAGCAGCCGCGGAAATGCGGCAACAAGCAGCGCCAGCCGACAGCGTGGCAGGCGAGCGCGGTGGAAATCGCGTAATGGCTGCGCGAACTGCCTTCCAGACCATGGAACAGGACCAGCGTCCGCGCGTCGCCCGGGGCATCGACGAAGTCGACGTCGATGAAGTCGTCGTCCGGCGTCTCCCAGCGTTCGCGGCGCAATGGCAGCGGCCGCGGCTTGCGCAGCAGCGGCCACAGCGTCTGGGCGTGGCCGCCTGGGAGCCAGGTCGGGGCGTGGTAGGGAGGTAGCTGTTGCGGATTCAATGCAGGGTGTGCGGAATGGCGTCGGCCATTGCCTGGTGGCCATCGTCGGCGGCCGACGCGTGGCGGCAGGCGAGCCGCCAGCCGTGCGCGCCGCGGACATAGACGTGGGTGACGTGCAGTGGCCCGTGCGGCGCCGGATCGTCGCCGACGAACAGGGTTTCGCTCAGGTGGTGTACCGCCATCACCGAGCCTTGCCAGCGGGCGACCGTCTCGCAGTGGATGCGCAGCCGGGTGCTCGAGAAGATCGCCCGCCAGCTTTCGCGGATCAGCGGCACGCCGGTCAGCCGGGCGCCGGTCGGATGGACGCAGACGCTTTCATCTTCTTCACTCCAGCAATGCATCAGCAGATCGGCGTCGCCGCTGGCCAGCGCCTCGTAGAAGGCGTGCTCGACGTCGTCCGGCGAGGCCAGGGTGGTGGAAGGCGGGGAGGGCTGGCTCATGCTTGCATCCATTTCTGACAGGCAGCGAAAACCTGCGCCGGTAGCAGCCGGTTCAGGCAGTCGAGGTGGCCGAGCGGGCAGTCGCGCTTGAAGCACGGGCTGCAATCGAGTTGCAGGCTGAGGATGGTGGCGCGATCCGAGAGCGGCGGCGTGAAACCGGGCGACGACGAGCCGTAGAGGGCGACGATCGGCCGGTCGACAGCGGCAGCGACGTGCATCAGCCCGGAATCGTTGCAGACGACGAAATCGGCCAGCGCCAGCAGGTCCACTGCCTGGTCGAGGCGGGTGCTGCCGCACAGGTTCCGGCAGCAGCCGGGGGCGAGGGTGGCAATTTCCTCGGCAACTGCATGGTCCTTCGGCGAGCCGAACAGCCAGACGACGTAGCCGGCGTCGGCCAGCATGCGCGCCAAGGAGGCGAAGTGCGCCGCCGGCCAGCGCTTGGCCGGGCCGTATTCGGCGCCCGGACAGAAGGCGACCAGCTTGTCGGGACGGCTGATGGCGAGTTCGGAGAGCGTCCGCTGCAGGTCGTCGTCGGTCGAGCGCAGGCGCGGATGGGGGATCGGGCGGGGCAGGGCGGTGCCCGGCGCTGCGGCGAGTTGCGCGAAGCGCTCGACCATCAGCGGCAATGCTGCCTCATCGAGGTGGTGGCGGACGTTGATCAGGCCGTAGCGCGCTTCGCCGGTAAAACCGACACGCTGCGGAACGCCGGCGAAAAACGGCAGCAGCGCCGATTTCAGCGAGTTGGGCAGGACCCAGGCAGCGTCGTAGCCGCGCCCGGCGAGTTCGCGGCCGAGGCGCCAGCGCGCCTTGAGCGAGAGTTCGCCGTGGGCGAAGGGGTTGTCGACGATGTCGTCGATCTCCGTCATGCGCCGCAGCACCGGCGCCACCCAGCGCGGGGCCAGGGCGTCGAGGCGCAGGCCGGGATGGCGTTCGCGCAGGCGCGCGAACAGCGGCTGCGCCATGATGGTGTCGCCGATCCAGGAAGGGGCGACGATCAGGGCCTTGTTCATGGAAAAACGGCGGGTTTTACACCCGCCGCCTCTGGCTCAGTGATGGCCCTTGGGCGCTTCGCCCGCGAAGGTGTAACGGGTGCCGCAGTAGGGACAGACCGCTTCGCCGGTCTTCAGTACATCGAGGAAGACGCGCGGGTGCTGGCTCCACAGCGCGGAACCGGGCTGCGGGCAATGCAGCGGCAGTTCGGCGGCGCTGACTTCGACGGTCTTGTTGTCGGACATCGTTTTCTCCCTGAGCTTGGATCAGACGTGGGCCAGCCAGTCGGCGTGCGCCGCCGAACGGCCATAAACCACGTCGAAATACTTTTCCTGCAGCGCCTTGGTGATCGGGCCGCGATGGCCGGGGCCGATCTGCCGGTTGTCGAGTTCGCGGATCGGCGTCACTTCGGCAGCGGTGCCGGTGAAGAAGGCTTCGTCGGCGCAATAGACTTCGTCGCGGGTGATGCGCTTCTCGATCACTTCGATGCCCAGTTCGCCGGCCAGTTGCATGACCGTGGCGCGCGTGATGCCTTCCAGGCAGGCGGTCAGGTCCGGCGTGTACAGCTTGCCGTTCCTGACGATGAAGATGTTCTCGCCGGCGCCTTCGCAGGCGTAGCCTTCCGGGTCGAGCAGCAAAGCTTCGTCGTAGCCGTCGCCGGTGGCCTCGTTGTTGGCGAGGATCGAGTTCATGTAGTTGCCGGAGGCCTTGGCACGCACCATCGTGATGTTCACGTGGTGACGGGTGTAGGACGAAGTCTTGATGCGGATGCCGCGCTGCATGCCTTCCTCGCCGAGGTAGGCGCCCCACGGCCAGGCGGCGATGATCACATGGACCTTGGCGCCCTTGGGCGAGACGCCCATCTTTTCCGAGCCGAAGAAGGCGAGCGGGCGGAGATAGCCGGACTCGAGCTTGTTGGCGCGGATGACTTCCTTCTGCGCCTCGTTCAGTTCTTCCTGCGAGTAGGGCATCTGCATCTGGAAGATGTGCGCCGAACGGAACAGGCGCTCGGTGTGTTCCTTGAGCCGGAAGATCGCGGTGCCGGATTCAGTCTTGTAGGCGCGCACGCCTTCGAAGACACCCATGCCGTAGTGCAGGGAATGGGTGAGGACGTGGGTGGTCGCTTCGCGCCAGGGCACGAGCTTGCCATCCTGCCAAATGAAACCGTCGCGATCCGACATGGACATGGTGGAATTCTCCGTGATGCACTCTTGAAAGCGTGAAATTTTAGCCGAAATCAGCGGCTAAAATAATGCTTTTGACGCAGGAAGCCTTGCATGATCTGGAAGCCGAACGTGACCGTTGCCGCCGTCGTCTATCGTGACGGCAGGTTTTTGCTGGTCGAGGAAGAAACCGAGACCGGACTCGCCTTCAATCAACCGGCCGGGCATCTCGAGCAGGGCGAGGCATTGATTGATGCCGTGGTGCGCGAGGCGCGCGAGGAAACTGCCTACGATTTCAAGCCGACGCACCTGGTCGGCGTCTACAACTGGCCGCATCCGACCAAGGACTTGACCTATCTGCGCTTTGCCTTCGCCGGCGAACTGCGCGGTCACGATTCCGGGCGTAAGCTCGACGACGGCATCGTCGGCGCCCGCTGGCTGACGCTCGACGAAGTCCGGGCAACGCAGGATCGCCATCGCAGTCCGCTGATCCTGCGCTGTTGCGAGGATTATCTGGCCGGGCGGCGTTACCCGCTCGACCTGCTGGTGCATTACGGTTGATGCGGCAAGCTGTTCTCGCTGCGGTCTTTTTCCTGCTCTCGGGGGCGGCGCTGGCGGACGAGACGGTGGCGGTCTGTTACGGTTACGGCTGCAACGCGCAGGCCGAAATCCGCTATTCCACCGGGCAACAGGGAGAAATCCGGCGCCTGCTGGCGTATGCCGGCGATCCGGCCAGCGAGCGCATCATCCTCGGCAAGGTCGTCGGTCGGCTCTATCGCTGGGCCGGCGAACAGTCGCCGGTGCATGACGATCGTGGCGGCAACTATGCCGATGGCGACGCGCCCGGGAAGATGGATTGCATCGACCATTCGACGTCGACGACGCGCCTGCTCGAGATGCTGCAACACCTCGGCTACCTGCGCTGGCATCGGGTGCTGGCGCCGGAGCCGCGTTACCTGCTGGGCATCATCGCCAACCACTGGTCGGCAGTGATCGAGGAAAAGGGCGGCGGCCGCTACGTCGTCGATAGCTGGTTTGTGAACAACGGAGAACCGGCGGTGATCATGCCGCTGGAAGAATGGAAGAAAGGGGCTGGGCCCGATGTCTAAAGGTACGGTAGTGGTCGGCTTGTCCGGCGGGGTCGATTCCTCGGTCGCAGCGCTGTTGTTGAAGCGCCAGGGCTGGAAGGTGATCGGCCTGTTCATGAAGAACTGGGAAGACGACGATGACGAAGAATACTGCTCGTCGCGCCAGGACCTGGTCGACGTGATGAGCGTCGCCGACGTCATCGGCATCGACGTCGAGGTGGTCAACTTCGCCGCCGAATACCGCGAGCGCGTGTTCGCCGAGTTCCTGCGCGAGTACCAGGCCGGGCGGACGCCGAACCCGGACATCCTGTGCAACTCGGAAATCAAGTTCAAGGCTTTTCTCGACCACGCCATGCAGCTCGGCGCCGAGAAGATCGCCACCGGCCACTACGCCGGCGTGCGCGAGTTCAATGGCGAGTACCAGTTGCTGAAGGCCGAGGACGGCACCAAGGACCAGAGCTACTTCCTCTATCGCCTGAACCAGGCGCAGCTTTCCAAGACCCTGTTCCCGCTCGCCGACATCTACAAGCGCGAAGTGCGCAAGATCGCCGAGGCCGAGGGCCTGCACGTTGCCACCAAGAAGGATTCGACCGGCATCTGCTTCATCGGCGAGCGACCGTTCAAGGAATTTCTCAGCCGCTACCTGCCGCCCAAGCAGGGCGAAATCCGCCGGCTCGACGACGGCAAGGTGCTGGGCAGTCACGACGGCCTGATGTACCACACCATCGGCCAACGCAAGGGGCTGCACATCGGCGGCCTGAAGGAGAAGGGCCAGCCCGGCGGCGGTGACCACGACGCCTGGTTCGTCGCCGGCAAGGACATGGAAAAGAACGTGCTCTACGTCGTCCAGGGCCACGATCACCCGGCGCTGCTGCGCGACGACCTGGTCGCCGAGCAACTGAGCTGGATCGCCGGCCGGGCACCGCACCCGCACTGGGTGTACACCGCCAAACCGCGCTACCGGACGGCCGATCAACCCTGTGAAATCGAGCGCGTCGACGGCGTATCCTGCGAAATCCGCTTTGCCGAGCCGCAGTGGGCGCTCACCCCGGGGCAGTCGGTGGTGCTTTACGAAAGTCGGGTCTGCCTGGGCGGCGGTGTGATTCTTTGAGAGGTGCTAGCCGGCGCGCAATGCCGAGCGTTCGATGACATGCTGGAAGGCGTGCAGCAGGTCGGGGTCGAACTTCTCGGCGTCCGGGCCGGCCAGGATGTCGATGATTTCGCGATGCGGCCGCCCCGGGTGATAGGGGCGGCTGGTTGCCAGCGCGTCGTAGTTGTCGGCTAGCGCCAGCACGCGCGCCGGCAGGGGAATGCCGGTGCCGTGCAGGCCATCCGGATAGCCCGAGCCGTCGAAATTCTCATGATGGTGGCGGACCAGCGCCGCCAGTTCCGACGCCCGCTCGTCATCGACGGCGCGAACGATGCGCTCGCCGATCAGTGTGTGCTGGCGCATGGTCTCCCTTTCTGCCGGCTCGAAGCGTCCCGGCTTGAGCAGGACGCGGTCAGGAATACCGATCTTGCCGATATCGTGCAGGCAGGCGCCGAGCGCCAGCAGGTCAAGCTCGTCGTCGCGCAGCGCGATATGGCGGCCAAGCTCAAGCGCCAGACCGGCGACCCGGTCGGAGTGGCTGCGGGTCTCCGGATCGCGCTCGGCGAGGGCGATGCACAGGGAGTTCAGTTTGCGGTTCATGGGCTTGTCGGTTTCCTGAATGCCAGGTTGACCTCGGCGCCGGGCGCGAGTTCGAAAAAAACAGCGTTGGCCGGCGCTGCATTGCGCCGTGGCTCGGCTGGCGGGAAAGCTGCCGCTGCAGGACGGGCGATGCAGCCAGGGCCAGGCGCGTGCTGCGGGCGCCGCTAGCGGCTTGTTGCGGGCGCAGCTATGCCAGCTATTGGCAATTGAAGCGGGGTATTCCTGTTTTGCCCCGGGAAGCCCGACACGCGTTCACCTTTTGCTTCAATTCGATATCGTGTACCGCGCCGCTTTTGTACGTGCAACGAATCGTCACGCTTCTGCCGGCATCGTAAATGTGACCGAGCGTGTAGAGATCCGGTGTGCGTTCCTCGTCGTCTGAAGCCAGATTGATTTCTTCGCTGGGTTTGCCGTCGTAGATCGAAACCAGGTAAACCTCGTCGTGGTTTATTGTCGGACACGCGACCTGCGTTCCGGCAAGGGCTGCTTGGGTTGCGCACAGGGCGAAAGAGAGCAGGAACGTCAGGTGTCTTTTCCGCAACATGGTGGCGACGCGCTTCAGACCACAGGAATGGTGTCGATGAACGACTGGCGCTGCATCAGCTTCTCGTAGAGGCGTGCCAGGTTCGGGTGGTCGGTCGCCCAGTCGAGGTCGGGGAAGCGCAGGCAGAGGTAGCCGAGGGCGACGCCGACGGCGATGTCGGCGAGCGAGAAATGGGTGCCCATGCAGTAGCTCTTGTCGCCGAGGTGGGTTTCCATGAAGCGCAGGGTGCGGGCGATCGCGTCGCGCTGGCGGGCGATCCAGTCCGGGCTCTGTTCGTTGGTCGGGCGCAGGCCTTCCATCACGGCGCTGACGGCGGCGTCGCACAGTCCGTCGGCCAGCGCTTCCCAGCGCTTGACCTCGGTACGTTCGCGGTTGGGTGCCGGCAGCAGCTTGTTGTTCGGCGTGATGTTGTCGATGTGCTCAACGATCACGCGGGAATCGAAGAGCGCCGTCTCGTCGTCAAGCAGCAGGGTCGGGATGCGCCCCAGTGGATTGAGGTCGGGCACCGTGCTGTCCGGGCTCCGCGGATGGTCGACGATGAACTCGTATTCTTTCTTCTTTTCCGCCAGGACGACCCGTACCTTCCGGGTGTAGGGGCTGGTGTGAGAACCGATCAGCTTCATTACAGGCTCTGGGATTGGGGTGCGCAATTATAGCGTATGGCGCAGGGTGCGGTCGGGCGGGTAAAATCCTGCCCTTAACGATAAGGATGCTTCCATGGAATTCAACCCCCTGACCGCGCTTTCCCCGCTTGATGGCCGCTATGCCGGCAAGGTCGATGCGCTGCGCGAACACTTCTCCGAATTCGGCCTGATCCGGGCCCGCCTCAAGGTCGAAATCGAATGGCTGAAGGCCCTCGCCGCCGAGCCGCATTTCGCTGAAATTGCCGCCTTCTCGCCGGCCACCATCGCCGAACTCGATGCCCTGGTCGCCGGCTTCGGCCCGGCCCAGGCGGCTGAGGTCAAGGCCATCGAAGCGACTACCAACCACGACGTCAAGGCGCTCGAATACTGGATCAAGGGCAACACCAAGGGTAACGCCGAAGTGGTCAAGGTCAGCGAATTCATCCACTTCGCCTGCACCTCGGAAGACA